>NZ_JBIUZD010000015.1:0-168383 GCF_044744885.1 Streptomyces sp. NPDC087215 | reverse complement strand
GGCTCGGCGTACACGGCCACGCTGCCGATACCGGCGTCGCGGCACGCCCGCGCCACACGAACAGCGATTTCGCCACGGTTGGCGATGAGCACCTTGCGCACGATGGCTCCCTCCTTGAAACAAGCTGAGTTTAGGGACTGCCGACACGGCCTTTCGACCCGTCCTCAGTGGTGAGCTTGCCCACACGCAGCGTGACCCCGGGCCTGCTCGGGTCGTGAATTCCCTTGTCGCACCACGGTACGCAGGGATTCTTTACGGCACAGTAGCCCCGAGGTGTGGTGCAGGTCTCTGTTCGCGGGGCCAGTGGCCGTTCGGGTTTCTTTGTCGGGTCTCTACGAATGGCTTGATGATTCTTTGCGGAACGGACCGCCGCCGCCCGCCGGACGCGAGCACTTGTCCAGGGGTTTACCGGCCAGTAGCCTGCGCGCTGTCGAACGTACTCTCGGTAACAACCGAACGCAGGGGGTGGCCGAAGTGGCCCGCAGACCGATAGCCCTCGTGACGGCGGCGGTGCTGCTCCTCGAAGCGCCCGGCATCGTCGCGGTCAACGCCGTGATGGCCCGTTTCGTGAAGGCCCAGTCGATGTCCCTCGACGGGCTGGACCCCGAGGCGGTGCACACCGGCACCTGGGCGCTCGGCATCGGCTCCGGCGCCGCCCTCGTCCTCTGCGCGCTCGTCGCGCTCGTCGCGGGGGTCCGCGACCGGCGCCCTGGGCGCCTCGGCCGGGCCCTGCTCATCGGCTGCGCGCTCGTGCACGGGGTGCTCGCCGCCGTCGCCGTCGGACTGCTCGGCTGGGGCGCGTTCGCCGTCCTCATGACCGTCCTCGGCCTGATCGTCCTGACGCTGGTGGCGTACGGCGAGGAGTCCGGGACGCGCGGGACGGAGCGACGGCTGGAGCGGGAGGGCCCCGGGGACGCCCGGGACGGAGCGACGGCGGCGGCCTGACGCCCCGCGCGGCGGCCGGTCACACCCGGTCCGGAGGCCGCGCCCGTGCCCGTGTCCCCGTGACAGTGTCCCGTCCCCGTGTCCGTACGGGTACCCGCACCCGTACGCGTATCGCTGTCCGTCAGGCCCAGAGGTCCGTGATCCGTACGTCCAGCTTCGTGAGGAGCCTGCGCAGCAGCGGCAGCGACAGTCCGATCACATTGCCCGGGTCCCCGTCGATGCCGTCGATGAACGGCGCCGAGCGCCCGTCCAGGGTGAACGCGCCCGCCACGTGCAGCGGTTCGCCGCTCGCCACGTACGCGGCGATCTCCTCGTCCGTCGGCTCGCCGAACCGGACCAGGGTGGACGCGGTCGCCGACTCGTACCGCTTGGTCACCGTGTCCCACACGCAGTGCCCCGTCTGCAGGACGCCGACGCGCCCGCGCATCGCCTTCCAGCGGGCGACGGCCTCCGCCGCGTCGGCGGGCTTCCCGAGGGCCCGGTCGTCCAGTTCGAGGACCGAGTCGCAGCCGATGACCAGCGCACCCGCCGCCTCCGGCCGGGCGGCCACCCGGGCCGCCTTGGCCTCGGCGAGGACGAGCGCCAGCTCGGCGGGCGTCGGGGCGTGCACCTTGTCCTCGTCCACCCCGCTGACGATCACCTCGGGGGCGAGACCGGCCTGCCGGAGCAGTCCGAGCCGGGCGGGGGAGGCGGAGGCGAGCACGACACGGCGCGGATCAGCAGTCATGGGGGAAGCCTAGCCAGTACGGCGGAACGGGCGCCCGCCGACGCCCCACCCCCTGCGGGGCGCCCCGGCGTCGTACGGCATCCCGGAGAACCGGCGTCGCACCGCCTCCGGAGCCCCGGCGCCGGACGGCCCCGCCTGCGCCGGACGGCCCCCGGCCCCGACGCGCTCCCGCCCGGCCCGCCCCGGCTCCTCAGCGCACGCTGGCCACGAACATCCCCACCACCATCGCGAGGGCGAGCAGCACCCCCGTGCGGCGGAGCATCGCCTGCATGTCCCGCAGGAACTTCGGCGGCTGGTTCTCGGGGTCGGACCACAGCATGTCCACGATCCTGCGGGCGGAACGGCCGGGGCGCCTGAGTACGGATACTCAGGCGCCCCGGTGCGGAAGGACCATTCGCGGAGACGCGCCGCCCATGGGTACCCCCGGGGTCCGGGCCTCCGGCCGGTCCGTGACCTGCCCGGTCACACCGGCCAGTACGACCGCGCCCAGGCCCGCGGACCCGGCCGCTGCCGTACCGTCCGGGCGATCCGGGACGGGTCCGACCACCCCTCCGGCACCGCGGGCCCGTCGCTCCGGGCGGACGCCGCCAGCGCCGCGGCCCGTGCCCGGACCACCGCCAGGGCGGCGGCCAGCTCCTCCGGAGTCGGGTTTCCTCGTACGACCTTGATCATGTCGGCTCCTTGAGGGTCCGGAAGCGGTCTACAGCGGGATGTTGCCGTGCTTCTTCGGGGGCAGGGACTCCCGCTTCGTACGCAGCTGACGCAGCCCCTTGACGATCTGCGGGCGGGTGTCCGACGGCAGGATCACCCCGTCGACGTAACCGCGCTCCGCCGCCGTGTACGGGTTGAGCAGGGCGTCCTCGTACTCCTGGATCAGCCGCGCCCGCACCGCCTCGGACTCCTCGGCGTCCCCCGCCTCCGCGATCGTCCTGCGGTGCAGGATGTTCACCGCGCCCTGCGCGCCCATCACCGCGATCTGCGCCGTCGGCCACGCCAGGTTCAGGTCCGCGCCCAGGTGCTTGGAGCCCATGACGTCGTACGCGCCGCCGAACGCCTTCCGCGTGATGACGGTGATCAGCGGGACCGTGGCCTCCGCGTACGCGTAGATCAGCTTCGCGCCGCGCCGGATGATCCCGCCGTACTCCTGGTCCACGCCCGGCAGGAAGCCCGGCACGTCCACGAAGGTCAGGACCGGGATGTTGAACGCGTCGCAGGTCCGCACGAACCGCGCCGCCTTCTCGCTCGCGTCGATGTCCAGACAGCCCGCGAACCGCATCGGCTGGTTGGCGACCACACCGACCGGGAAGCCCTCCACCCGGCCGAAGCCGGTCAGGATGTTCGGCGCGAACAGGGCCTGCGTCTCCAGGAAGTCGCCGTCGTCGAGGACGTGCTCGATCACGGTGTGCATGTCGTACGGCTGGTTCGCCGAGTCCGGGATCAGCGCGTCCAGTTCACGGTCCTCGTCCGTCGCCGAGGTCTCCGCGGCCTCGGGGAACGCGGGCGGCTCGGACAGGTTGTTCGACGGCAGGTACGACAGCAGGGACTTGACGTACTCGATCGCGTCCTTCTCGTCGCCCGCCATGTGGTGGGCCACGCCCGAGGTCGCGTTGTGCGTCCGCGCGCCGCCCAGCTCCTCGAAGCCGACGTCCTCGCCGGTCACCGTCTTGATGACGTCCGGCCCCGTGATGAACATGTGCGAGGTCCGGTCCACCATCACGGTGAAGTCGGTGATCGCGGGCGAGTAGACCGCGCCGCCCGCGCACGGCCCCACCACCAGCGAGATCTGCGGGATCACCCCGGAGGCATGGGTGTTGCGCCGGAAGATCTCCCCGTACATGCCGAGCGCGCTCACCCCCTCCTGGATGCGGGCGCCGCCCGAGTCGTTGATCCCGATCACCGGGCAGCCCGTCTTCAGGGCGAAGTCCATCACCTTGATGATCTTCTGCCCGTACGTCTCGCCCAGTGCGCCGCCGAACACCGTGAAGTCCTGCGAGAACACCGCCACCGGGCGCCCGTCCACCGTGCCGTAGCCGGTGACGACCCCGTCGCCGTACGGACGGTTCCTCTCCAGGCCGAAGCTGGTCGACCGGTGCCGGGCCAGCTCGTCCAGCTCCACGAACGAACCCTCGTCGAGCAGCAGGGCGATCCGCTCCCGCGCCGTCAGCTTCCCCTTCGCGTGCTGCTTCTCCACCGCGCGCTCCGAGCCTGCGTGGGTGGCCTCGCCGACGCGGCGCCTCAGATCCGCGATCTTGCCCGCGGTCGTGTGGATGTCGATCTCGTACTGCTCTGCCGGCTCGGACATCGGGATGCGGCTCCCTGGCTGGTCACGGGGGATTCGTTGACTACGAATGGGCTACTGCTCAGCTACTGAGCCGTAGCGTAGCGACGGCGATACGGTTCGGCACTGCGGTCTTTCCCACACCTAGTCTGGCTTGCATGACGACCCCCCAAGGCTCCGGCGGCCGCTGGTCCGACCTCGACCGGCCCCCGCTCAACGCGCCCGCCCTGCGCCGTGCCCTCGTCCAGCCCGAAGGACTGTGGACCTCGCTCGACGTGGTCACCGCCACCGGGTCGACCAACAGCGACCTGGCCGCCCGCGCCGGGGAACTGCCCGAGGGCGCCGTCCTGGTCGCCGAGGAGCAGACCTCCGGGCGCGGACGCCTCGACCGGCGCTGGACCGCCCCCGCCCGCTCCGGGCTCTTCGTCTCCGTCCTCCTCAGGCCCCGGGTCCCCGTCGAGCGCTGGGGCTGGCTCCCGCTCCTCACCGGCGTGGCCGTCGCCACCGGTCTCGCCCGGTCCGCCGGGGTCGACACCTCCCTCAAGTGGCCCAACGACCTGCTGGTCTCCGTCGACGGCGCCGAACGCAAGGCGGGCGGCATCCTCGCCGAACGCGCGGGCGACGACGCCGTCGTCGTCGGCTTCGGCGTCAACGTCTCCCTCCGCGCCGACGAACTGCCCGTCCCCACGGCAGGCTCCCTCCTCCTCGCCGGAGCCGTCTCCACCGACCGCGACACCCTCCTGCGGGCCGTCCTGCGCTCCCTCGACGACTGGTACGGCACGTGGGAGCGCGCCGACGGCGACCCCGCCGCCTCCGGTCTCCAGGCCGCCTACGCGACGGGCTGCGCGACCCTCGGCCGCCGGGTCAGGGCCGAGCTGCCCGGCGAGCGGACCCTGGAGGGCGAGGCCGTCGCCCTGGACGGCGACGGACGCCTCGTGGTGGCCACCGAGGGCGGCGGCACCGAGGCCGTGGGCGCCGGGGACATCGTCCATCTGCGCACCCCCGCGTAGGCCGCCCCTCCCGGATGCCGCCGGTCGGGCCGGGCGGTGCGCCGGGAGGGACGACCGGGCGGCGCCGGGGGTACGTGCACGGGCCACGGACGGCCCGGACCCCCGGCGCGGGACGGCACGGCTCGCCGTTCGGGCGTGAGACATTCCACACCTGTCGTATCGTGGAGCGCGATCCAGGCGACAGATCGGCAGGACAAGTGGGCAGGGAACGGGCAGGAGGCGGCCGGTGACCGTCGACGACGCGAACGCGGGCGGCGGGGCACAGCCACCCACGTACCCGACCCCCCACCACGAGGTCGACCACACGGCCGAACCGACCGACGACCCCCTCGCGATCCGCCTCGAACAGCTCATCCTCGGCGCGGACCGCCGCTACACCCCCTTCCAGGCCGCCCGCACCGCCGGTGTCTCCATGGAGCTGGCCTCCCGCTTCTGGCGCGCCATGGGCTTCGCCGACATCGGCCAGGCCAAGGCCCTGACCGAGGCCGACGTCCTCGCCCTGCGGCGGCTCGCCGGTCTCGTCGAGGCCGGACTGCTCAGCGAGCCGATGGCCGTCCAGGTCGCCCGCTCCACCGGACAGACCACCGCCCGGCTCGCCGAGTGGCAGATCGACTCCTTCCTCGAAGGGCTCACCGAACCGCCCGAGCCCGGCATGACCCGCACCGAGGTCACGTATCCGCTGGTCGAGCTGCTCCTGCCCGAGCTGGAGGAGTTCCTCATCTACGTCTGGCGGCGCCAGCTCGCCGCCGCCACCGGCCGGGTCGTGCAGGCCGCCGACGACGAGGAGATGGTCGACCGGCGGCTCGCGGTCGGCTTCGCGGACCTCGTCGGCTTCACCCGGCTCACCCGCCGCCTGGAGGAGGAGGAGCTCGGCGAACTGGTCGAGGCCTTCGAGACCACCTGCGCCGACCTGGTCGCCGCGCACGGCGGACGGCTCATCAAGACCCTCGGCGACGAGGTGCTCTTCTGCGCCGACGACGCCGGGACCGCCGCCGAGATCGCGCTGCGCCTGATCGAGACGCTCGGCCACGACGAGACGATGCCCGCGCTCCGCGTCGGCATCGCCTTCGGCACCGTGACGACCCGGATGGGCGACGTCTTCGGCACCACCGTGAACCTGGCCAGCCGCCTCACCTCGATAGCGCCCAAGGACGCCGTCCTGGTGGACGGCGCGCTCGCGGAGGAGCTGTCCAGGACCGGGGAGGCGCCCGTCTCGGAGACCGCCGCCGCCGAGGACGCCGTACGGGCCGGGAAGGAGGGCCGCAGGGCCGCCACGTACCGCTTCGCGCTCCAGCCGATGTGGCAGCGCCCGGTGCGCGGCCTCGGGGTCGTCGAACCCTGGCTCCTGACCCGCCGCCCGACCTAGGATCTTCCCGAGCGCCTGTTAACAGACGTTAACGGGCGGGTTCCGGTCGGGAGGGTGTGCGGTCATGTCCGAGCAGCGCTTCGGTGAGTTCGTGGTGGTCCGGAAGGACGGGGACGGGCACGTCGCCGAACTGGTCCTGGACCGGCCCAAGGCGATGAACGCGGTCTCCTCCGAGATGGCCCGCTCCCTCGGGGCGGCCTGTGCGGCGCTCGCCGCCGACGGCTCCGTCCGCGTCACCGTGCTGACCTCGTCGAACGACCGGGCCTTCTGCGTCGGCGCCGACCTCAAGGAGCGCAACTCCCTCACCGACGCCGAGCTGGTCCGCCAGCGGCCCGCCGCCCGCGCCGCCTACACCGGTGTCCTGGAGCTGCCCATGCCGACGGTGGCCGCCGTGCACGGCTTCGCCCTCGGCGGCGGCTTCGAACTGGCGCTCGCCTGCGACGTGATCGTGGCCGACGCGACCGCCGTGGTGGGCCTGCCCGAGGTCTCCGTCGGCGTCATCCCCGGCGGCGGCGGCACGCAGCTGCTGCCGCGCCGGGTGGGTGCGGCGCGCGCCGCCGAGCTGGTGTTCACGGCCCGCCGGGTGGCGGCGGAGGAGGCCCGTGGGCTGGGGCTCGTGGACCTGCTCGCGCAGGACGCGCGGACCGGCGCCCTGGAGCTGGCCGGGCGGATCGCGGTCAACTCGCCGGTCGGGCTGCGCAACGCGAAGAAGGCGATGCGGCTCGGGCAGGGCCTGGACCTGCGGGCGGGGCTGGAGGTCGAGGACGCGGCCTGGCGCGCGACGGCCTTCTCCGGCGACCGCGCCGAGGGCGTGGCGGCCTTCAACGAGAAGCGGAAGCCGGACTGGCCGGGCGAGTGATCCTCACTGTACGTATTGTTTCGCGTCGAATGTCACTTAAGGTGACGTCTCGGTAGGGGAAACGGATCAAACCTCCCTAAGCTGGAGGAATGGGTGAGGACGGACGGCTGCGGGCCGTGGTGGCGCTGGCGCAGGGGATGGCGGCGGCGCGCACCTCGCGCGAGATCTGGCGGGCGGCGGCGCTCGGCTCCTGCGAGGGACTCGACGGCAGCTTCGCCGCCCTGTCCGTCTGGGAGCGGGACCACGGGCGGCTCAGGGTCCTGGTGAACGCCGGGGAGCGGGCCGAGGGGGAGGAGGAGTTCCCCGAGTCGGAGACGTATCCGGTGCACCGGTTCCCCGAGATCACCGAGTTCCTGCACGAGCGGTGGGCGGGCGGCGGTGAGCCGGACGCCTGGGTGGAGACGGCCGAGGGGCCGGTGGCGACGGGCCGGGTGGCCGGTCTGCGGCGCCGGGGCCGGGGCTGCTGCGTGGTCGCCCCGATCGTGCTGCACGGGCGCGCCTGGGGCGAGCTGTACGTGGCCAGGCCGCCGGAGGAGAAACCTTTCACCCGGGCGGACGCGGACTTCGCCACCGTGCTCGCGGCGGTCGTCGCCGCCGGGATCTCGCAGGCCGAGCGGCTGGAGGAGGTCCGCAAGCTGGCCTTCACCGACCCGCTGACCGGGCTGGCCAACCGGCGGGCCGTCGACACCCGCCTCGACGAGGCCGTCGAGCGCTGCCGGGCGGACGGCTCCGTCGTCAGCCTGATGGTCTGCGACCTCAACGGTCTGAAGCGGGTCAACGACACCCATGGCCACGCCGTCGGCGACCGGCTCCTGGAGCGCTTCGGCTCGGTCCTCTCCCGCTGCGGGGCCATGCTCCCCGGCGCCCTCGCGGCCCGGCTCGGGGGCGACGAGTTCTGTCTGCTGACGGTCGGCCCGACGGCGGACGAGGTCGTCGCGGTCGCGGAGGAACTGTGCGTACGGGCGGCGGAACTGGAACTCGGCGAGGGCGTGGCCTGCGGGGTCGCCTCCACCGGCGACCCCATCGGCCCCCTCAGATCCGCCCGCCGCCTCTTCCGCCTCGCGGACGCGGCCCAGTACCAGGCGAAGGCGGCCCGCTCGGCGAAACCGGTCGTGGCGGGCCGCGACGGCACGGTGGTCCGCCTCGCGGACGCCCCTCCGAGCACCCGCGACCGCCGCCGCTTCAGGGACGCGGCACCGGCGTCCCCACCGGCACCGGCGTCCCCACCGGCGCGGTCGGACCCACCTGCACCGGCTCCGGCACCAGCACCGGCACCGGCACCGGCACCGGCACCGGCACCGGAGCCGTCGCTGGAGTCGTCGCCGGAGCGGGACGGGTCGCGGGGGCCTTCGGCCGAGGGCTCGCCGGATGCGGAGCCGCACCGGGGCCCGCGCCCCGATCCGCACGGGAACGCGGACGCGCACCCGGACCTGGGCTCGGACGCGCACCCGCACCCGGACCCCCGTCCGGACTCGGGTCCGCACCCGGGGGCGCGTGGTGGCGGGTGACGGCGGGCCGGGCGGGGGTGGCTCGTGCGTCGCTACGGAGGGCGTTCGCCGGGCGCGACTCTCCTGCGCGTTCGGTACGCGAGCGGGGCGCCCGGCAGCTCCGGGCTCCCTCCCTCTCTCGGGCCATCCGGGTCCGCGCGGGTCCACCCCCGCCCCTTCGGCGTCGCCCGGCCGCGACCTCGCCGGACCGGGACCCTTACCGCCCGCCCGAGGGCCCCGCGCGGTAAGGGGTCGACATGCCTCCGGACGGTGACGCGGTCACCTAGTGACAGGTTGGTCTTCAATCCGTAGGGTGCTGAATATGGATATGCAGACAGTCGTGGTCCTCGGCACGTCCGGCACGACCCCGCAGGACGTCGTCGACGTCGCCCGCCACGGTGCCCGCGTCGAGCTGTCGGCCGAGGCGGTGGCGGCCCTCGCCGCCTCCCGCGCCGTCGTCGACGCGCTCGCGGCCAAGCCCGAGCCCGTCTACGGCGTCTCCACCGGCTTCGGCGCGCTCGCCACCCGGCACATCGGCCAGGAACTCCGCGCCCAGCTCCAGCGGAACATCGTCCGCTCGCACGCCGCGGGCATGGGCCCCCACGTCGAGCGCGAGGTCGTGCGCGCCCTGATGTTCCTGCGGCTGAAGACCGTCGCCTCCGGCCGCACCGGCGTACGCCCCGAGGTCGCGCAGACCATGGCCGACGTCCTCAACGCCGGGATCACCCCCGTGGTCCACGAGTACGGCTCCCTCGGCTGCTCCGGCGACCTCGCCCCGCTCTCCCACTGCGCCCTCGCGCTGATGGGCGAGGGCGACGCCGAAGGCCCCGACGGCACGGTCCGCCCCGCCGGTGAACTGCTCGCCGCCCACGGCATCGCCCCCGTGGAACTCAAGGAGAAGGAGGGCCTCGCCCTCCTCAACGGCACCGACGGAATGCTCGGCATGTTGATCATGGCCCTCGCCGACCTCGACGTCCTCTACAAGTCGGCCGACATCACCGCCGCCTTCTCCCTCGAAGCCCTCCTCGGCACCGAGAAGGTCCTCGAACCCGAACTGCACGCCATCCGCCCGCACCCCGGCCAGGCCGCCTCCGCCGCCAACATGCTCGCCGTCCTCAAGGGCTCCGAGCTCACCGGCCACGCCCAGGCGGGCGAAGCCCCCCGCGTCCAGGACGCCTACTCGGTGCGCTGCGCCCCGCAGGTCGCCGGAGCGGGCCGCGACACCCTGGCCCACGCCCGGCTCGTCGCCGAGCGCGAACTCGCCGCCGCCGTCGACAACCCCGTCGTCCTGCCCGACGGCCAGGTCCGCTCCAACGGCAACTTCCACGGCGCCCCCGTCGCGTACGTCCTCGACTTCCTCGCCATCGCCGCCGCCGACCTCGGCTCCATCGCCGAGCGCCGCACCGACCGGCTCCTCGACAAGAACCGCTCGCACGGTCTGCCGCCCTTCCTCGCCGACGACGCCGGAGTCGACTCGGGCCTGATGATCGCCCAGTACACGCAGGCCGCCCTGGTCAGCGAGATGAAGCGGCTCGCCGTCCCGGCCTCCGCCGACTCCATCCCGTCCTCCGCCATGCAGGAGGACCACGTCTCCATGGGCTGGTCCGCCGCCCGCAAGCTGCGCACCGCGATCGGCAACCTGAACCGGATCATCGCGGTCGAGCTGTACGCGGCCACCCGGGGCGTCGAACTCCGCAGGGGCCTGGCCCCCGCCCCCGCCACCCGGGCGGCCATCGCCGCCCTGCGCGCCGCCGGAGTCGAGGGCCCCGGCCCGGACCGCTTCCTCGCCCCCGACCTGGCCGCGGCGGACACCTTCGTACGGGAGGGCGCGCTGCTCGCCGCCGTCGAGCCGGTCACCGGCCCGCTGGCCTGACCGCACCCGACGCGCGAGGGGCCCGCACCGGAACCACCGGTTCGGGCCCCTCGCGCGCAGGTCGGCCCGTCAGGAAGCGCGGCCCCTGCGGCGCATCGCGAGCGTCACGGACGCCGCGCCGACACCCAGGAAGGCCGTACCGCCGAGCAGATACGGGACGGTGCCCCAGGGGCCGCTCTCCGCGAACCCGTCGGGTCCCTGGTCCTCCTGGACGATCCCGGTCCGCGCGCCGCCCCCCTCGTCGTTGGCGTTCGCGGACGGTACGAACCACAGGGCGCACAGCAACGTCCCCGCGGCGGTCGCGGTCAGCAGTGGGCGTCGGGCGGCGGACACGGAAATTTCGATCCCCCTTGCGGAAACCGCGAATTGGTCGGTGTGTCGATGCTAATGAACACAGCGGGTCGCGGGAAACCCGAGGCCCCCCGGGCGCCTACGCTCCGACCCATGAGCACTTCTGAGTCACCACGCTATGTCCGTCTTCGCGTCGATGTGGTCCTGGAGATCGACGGCCCGGCCGAACTGACCGAGGCCGCCGAGGCCCGGATCGCCGACGACGAGTTCATGCCCGAGGAGGAGAGGGTGCAGGCCAGGGCCGCCGCCCGGGAGGACGGGGCCGAGGCCCTCGCCTACCTCGTCGAGCCCTTCGACCTGATCCGGGACGTCCCCGGGATCGAGATGGTCCAGGCCTCCTGGAGCAGTGAGGAGATCGAGTACGACCCCGATGCGCTGGAGTGGGACCTCGGCGAGGAAGATGGGGCGGAGGAAGACGACGACGACCGGTCGTAGGACGGGCATCCGCCCTGTTCGCAGGCCCCGGGACGGCGTTCCGGGGCCTGTCGTGCGAGCGGGCCCGGGACCTGCCGGGCCCCGTGGAACCGGACGGCCCGCCCGCGCGTGTCGGTCAGTGGTGTTCCCCACAAACGCCCCCCTCCCGGAACCGGACGGGGTGTCATGGGGTTCTTGGAAGATGTTGGCTAGGGAACCGGCGACGATGGAGAAGCGTGTGATGACGGACGGCAAGCGCCGCAGGGGTCTGGCCGCCGCGGCCGCGGTGCTCAGCGGCGTGCTGGTGCTCTCGGCCTGTAGCGACGGGGACAAGGGCGCGGGCGCCTCCGGCTCCGCGACGCCGGAGTCACAGGCCCAGGTCGACGAGGCCGCGGCGCAGAAGACGTCCAAGGCGCAGATCACCATCTCGCCGAAGAACGGCGTGCAGAACGCCTCGATCAACAACGACGCCAAGGTCACGGTCGCCGAGGGCAAGCTCACCGAGGTCACCATGACCTCCGCCGAGGGCAAGGCCGTCAAGGGCGAGATAGCGGCCGACGGACTGAGCTGGAAGCCGTCCGGCCAGCTGGAGCGGGCCACGGTCTACAAGATCGCCGCGACCGCCACCGACGCGGCGGGCCTGGAGGCCCACGAGAACTCCTCGTTCACCACCGTCTCCAAGGCGAACAGCTTCATCGGCAACTTCACGCCCGAGGACGGTTCGACCGTCGGCGTCGGGATGCCCGTCTCGATCAACTTCAACAAGGCGATCAAGGACAAGAAGTCCGTCCAGGGCGGCATCACCGTCTCCTCCTCCTCCGGCCAGGAGGTCGTCGGGCACTGGTTCAACTCCCAGCGCATCGACTTCCGGCCCGACGACTACTGGGCCGAGGGCTCGACCGTCACCCTGAAGCTCGCCCTCGACGGGGTGGAGGGCGCCCCCGGCGTCTTCGGCGTCCAGCAGAAGACGGTCACCTTCAAGATCGGCCGCAACCAGGTCTCGACCGTCGACGTCGCCACGAAGACGATGACCGTCAAGCAGGACGGCAAGACGGTCAAGACCATCCCGATCTCCGCGGGCTCCCCGGAGAACACCACGTACAACGGTGAGATGGTGATCTCCGAGAAGTTCAAGGAGACCCGGATGAACGGCGCCACCGTCGGCTTCACCGACTCCGACGGCAAGGGCGAGTACGACATCAAGGACGTGCCGCACGCCATGCGCCTGTCCACGTCCGGCACCTTCATCCACGGCAACTACTGGGGCGCCCGCTCGATCTTCGGCAGCGCCAACACCAGCCACGGCTGCGTGGGCCTCGCCGACGCCAAGGGCGCGAACGACCCCAACCAGCAGGGCGCCTGGTTCTTCGACAACTCGATCGTCGGTGACGTCGTGATCGTCAAGAACTCCAAGGACAAGACGATCGCCCCCGACAACGGTCTCAACGGCTGGAACATGAACTGGTCGGACTGGAAGGCCGGCTCGGAGGCCTGACCCTCCCCGCGCCGCCCGCGAACGGCCCCCTCCCGCACCGGGAGGGGGCCGTTCCCCGTTCGTCGAGCCACCGGAGCCACCGGAGCCACCGGAGCCACCGGAGCCACCGGAGCGGGGCCGTCCGGACGCCGTGCACGCTCCCGCACGGCCCCGACTCCGGTACGGCCCCGGAACTCGCACACGGCCCCGCTCCCGCGAGGCCGCCCCCGGTCCCGTACGTCCGTCCGCCCTACTCCCGTACGTCCACCGGCTCGTCCACGCCCCATTGCGCGAGCAGCCGCAGCGCGTCCGCCGACGGGCTGCCCGGCTCCGCGTGGTACGTCACGAGCACCAGGTCCGGGTCCGCGCCCGCCACCCTCAGGCTCTCGTACGACAGGGTCATCCCGCCCACCAGCGGATGCCGCAGCCGCTTCGTCCCGTGCCCCTTGTCCGCCACGGTGTGCGCCGCCCACAGGGACCGGAACTCCTCGCTGCGCACCGACAGCTCACCGACCAGCGCCAGCAGCGCGGGATCGTCCGGGCAGCGGCCCGCGTACAGCCGCAGCACACTGACCACCTCGGTCGCCTTGCACTCCCAGTCCACGTACAGATCGCGCGCGTGATCCCCGAGGAAGACCATCCGGGCCACGTTGCGCTCGCCCGGCTCCATCGCCGAGAAGTCACCGAGCAGCGCCCGCGCCATCCGGTTCCAGGCCAGCACGTCGAGCCGCCGTCCCCCGAGGAACGCCGGGACGCCCTCCATCGAGTCGAGCAGGTGCTGGAGACCGGGCCGCACCTGCTGGGGGCGGCCGGTCGCCGACCGGTGCTTCTTCTTCGCCGTCGGCTTCGCCAGATGCGTCAGATGCGCCCGCTCCGTGTCGCTCAGCCGCAGCGCCCGCGCGATGGCGTCCAGGACCTCCATGGACACATTGCGCCCGTTGCCCTGTTCCAGCCGGGTGTAGTACGCGACGGAGACGCCCGCCAGCTGCGCCAGCTCCTCCCGGCGCAGCCCCGGCACCCGCCGGTGCCGCCCGAACTCCGGCAGCCCCACGTCCCCCGGCTTCAGCCGGGCCCGGCGCGAGCGCAGGAATTCGCTGAGTTCGGCACTGAGGTCCATGGCTCCCGATTGTCCCAGGCCGTACCCGTGGACGGACGCCCGTTCCTGTCCCTGCCAGTGGTAGGCACGGCGGTCGTAGGCAGGACAGGGGGCTGGGTACCCGCCCGCGTCCACGGCAGGCTGACCGGCATGACCACGAACGCGACCACCGTCCCCGCGTACGCCGCACCCGCCGCCCACGCCCCTCTGGAGCGCACCACCGTGCCGCGCCGGGCCGTCGGCGCACACGACGTCCTCATCGAGATCACGTACGCGGGCATCTGCCACTCCGACATCCACCAGGCCCGCGACGGCTGGGGCGAGGGCATCTTCCCGATGGTCCCCGGCCACGAGATCGCCGGGATCGTCACGGAGACCGGCCCCGGCGTCACCCGTTTCCGGGTCGGCGACCGGGTCGGCGTCGGCTGTCTCGTCGACTCCTGCCGGGAGTGCGCGTACTGCCGTCAGGGCCTGGAGCAGTACTGCGTCCGGGGCGGGACGGGCACGTACAACTCCCTCGACAAGAACGGCGAACCGACCTACGGCGGCTACTCCAGCCACATCGTCGTCGACGAGAACTACACCCTGCGGATCCCCGAGGGCATCGGCCTCGCCGAGGCCGCGCCGCTGCTCTGCGCGGGCATCACCCTCTACTCGCCGCTCGTCCACTGGAAGGCGGGCCCCGGCAAGAAGGTCGCCGTCGTCGGACTCGGCGGCCTCGGTCACATGGGCGTCAGGATCGCCCGTGCGCTCGGCGCCGAGGTGACCGTCCTCAGCCGGTCGCTCCACAAGCGGGAGGACGGCCTGAAGCTGGGCGCCGACGACTTCCGCGCGACCAGCGACCCCCGGACCTTCACGGACCTGGCGGGCACCTTCGACCTGGTGATCTCCACGGTCTCCGCGCCGCTGGACTTCGACGCCTACCTGGGCCTGGTGCGGACGGACGGCGCCCTGGTGAACGTGGGCGCCCCCGAGGAACCCGTCAAGATCGGCCTCTTCTCCCTGATCGGCGGCCGCAAGACGCTGGCGGGCTCGATGATCGGCGGCATCGCGGAGACCCAGGAGATGCTGGACTTCTGCGCCGAGCACGGCCTGGGCGCGGAGATCGAGGTGATCGAGGCGGACCGGATCAACGAGGCGTACGAGCGGGTCATGGCGAGCGACGTCCGGTACCGCTTCGTGATCGACGCGTCGACGATCTGACCCCGGTGCCCGACCGGGTGCGGCCGGGACACGGCCGGGGCGCGGGCCGGGCCGGGGCATGACCTCCGGAGTGATCGACGCCTCGGGCACGCTGTCCCCATGACCGCGTACGCCATCGGAAACCTGCGCCCGAAGCCCGCCCCCGGACGAGGAGGTCTTCGTCTACGTGGAGCGGATCCAGAGCACCCTGGACCCCTTCGGCGGACACTTCCTGGTCCACGGCGCACCCGCCCGCGAGGTCCCCGAGGGGAGCTGGCCGGGCGCCTGCGTGATCATCGCCTTCCCGGCGTACGAGAACGCCCGCGCCTGGTACGGCTCCGAGCCGTACCAGGCGCTGATACCCCTGCGCACCCGGCACATGGAGGGTGACGTCCTCCTGATCGACGGGGTCCCCGAGGGCTACGACCCGGTGGCCACGGCCCGCGCCCCGCGCCCCGCGCCCCGCGGGCCGCGTCAGCGGACGGCACGGCCTGAGCGCGGCTCCGGCCGGGTGCCGCCGAAGCCCGCGGGTACGCGTTCCGCTCGGCTGTCAGTCTCCGGCGGGGGCCACCCCGATCGGGCAGGAGACGCCCGTCCCGCCGATGCCGCAGTAACCCGCCGGGTTCTTGTCCAGGTACTGCTGGTGATGGCCTTCCGCCGGGTAGAAGGGGCGGTCGGTGGCCGGGAGGATCTCCGTGCTGATCGTGCCGTAGCCGGAGCCCGTCAGGACCTTCTGGTAGGCCGCGCGGGACGCCTCGGCGGCCGCCGCCTGGGCCGGGGTGTGGGTGTAGACCGCCGAGCGGTACTGGGTGCCCACGTCATTGCCCTGGCGGAAGCCCTGCGTCGGGTCGTGGGACTCCCAGAACAGCTTCAGGAGGCTCTCGTACGAGACCTTCGACGGGTCGAAGACGACCCGGACGACCTCGGTGTGCCCGGTCAGGCCCGAGCAGACCTCCTCGTACGCCGGGTTCGGCGTGTGGCCGCCCTGGTAGCCCACCAGGGTCGTCCAGACGCCTTCGGTCTGCCAGAACTTGCGTTCGGCTCCCCAGAAGCAGCCGAGCGCGAAGTCGGCGACCTCCAGGCCGGCCGGGTAAGGGCCGAGCAGCGGGTTGCCGAGGACGGTGTGCCGCTCGGGCACGGTGAACTCCGGCTCCGCGCGGCCGCGCAGCGCCTGCTCGGGGGTGGGGAGGACGGGGGTGCGGGACAGGAACATGCTGCATCTCTCCTCGACGGTCGGCAGTCGTACAACAAGGAAGGGCCGGGAGGGATTCCCCTCCCGGCCCTTCTCCCGGCCCGGCGGCCCGGTGCGGTCCGGTGCGGTCCGGCGACAGCCGACGCCCCCGGATCAGCGCGCCAGCGTCGCCGGGCTGCCGCCGTTCGCCTCGTAGCCGGCCACCGCCAGGTTCCGGAAGACCGTGTACTCCGCCGCCGGGTCCGCCGACAGCGTCCACGGCACCGCGCCCACGTGCCCGTCCACCCGCACCAGCTGGTGCATGGCCTCCGCCCAGCGCTCCCCGCGCACCAGGAAGAAGACGAGCAGGTGCCGCACGTGCGCAAGCATCGGGTCGTCGGGGCGCGCCGAGTGCACCGCGTACAGCGCGCCGTCCATCGCCTTCGACACCACCGCCGTACGGAAGAAGTCCTGGACGAGCACCACGTCCGGCACGTGCTCGTGCACCGCGAACAGCGGCAGCGCCGCGAGCAGCGAGCCCCGGGGCGCGCGCGCCGCGGCCGTCGTCGCGAAGTGGTCGGCCTCCTCGCGCGAACCGTGCCACTTCGCACACCAGTAGTGCAGGGCCGCCAGATGCGCCCCCATGTGCTGCGGCGCCCGGTCGATGACCTTCGCCCACACCTGGTCGAACTGCTCGTGGCCGTAGCCGAGACCACGGGCCACCGCGAGCCGGGTGATGTACGGGACGGGGTCGCCGGGCGCGAGCAGCGCGGCCTCCTCGCAGACCTTCCGGGCCTCCTCCAGGATGATCCGGAAGTCGTCCGTGCCCGCCGACGAGGACCGCCACGCCTGCTGCACCAGGAACTCGGCGTGCACGGCCGCGCCGCCCGCGTCCTTCGGGGCGTCCGCCCGCCAGGCCCGCAGCCACGCCCCGCCGACGCCCGGCCGTTCCTGGAGCTCCAGGGACGCGGCGCCCGCGAAGGCCTGGACGCGCTGCCAGCGGACCTCGCCCTCCTCGGGGGTCTCGGCGAGCAGCCGCGAGGCGGCCCGCCAGTCCTGGGTCGCCTGGACGACGTCGAGCACGTGCAGGAGGTCGTCGTCCGCTCCGGGGAGCCGTACGTCCAGCTCCTCCTGGCGCGCGAACCCGTACGCGTCCGGGTCCGCCGCGTCCGGGGTGCCGGGCGCGACCTGACGGATCCCCCCGGCCCGGCGGCGCAGCACGAAGGGGCCGAGGACGCCGAACAGCAGCCCCAGCGCGATCAGGAACCAGAGAATCTCCATGTGTCCATTGTCCAGGACACCCGATGAGACGAGCGCGGCGGCGGGCGCCGGACGGCACTACGCTCCTGACCCATGAGCGACCAGCACTTCCACCAGAGCTTCGAGACCCGCGCGATCCACGCGGGCAACACCGCCGACCCGCTGACCGGCGCGGTCGTCCCGCCCATCTACCAGGTGTCCACGTACAAGCAGGACGGCGTGGGCGGACTGCGCGGCGGTTACGAGTACAGCCGCAGCGCCAACCCGACCCGTACCGCCCTGGAGGAGAACCTGGCGGCCCTGGAGGGCGGGCGGCGCGGCCTGGCCTTCGCGTCCGGCCTGGCCGCCGAGGACTGCCTGCTGCGCACGCTCCTCGCGCCCGGCGACCACGTGGTCATCCCGAACGACGCCTACGGCGGCACGTTCCGGCTGTTCGCGAAGGTCGTCCAGCGCTGGGGCGTCGACTTCTCGGTGGCGGACACCTCCGACATCGCGTCCGTGCGGGGCGCGGTCAACGACCGTACGAAGCTGATCTGGGTCGAGACCCCCTCGAACCCGCTCCTCGGCATCACCGACATCGAGGCGGTCGCGGGCGTGGCCCGGCAGGCCGGGGTGAAGCTGGTCGTCGACAACACCTTCGCCTCGCCGTACCTCCAGCAGCCGCTGGCACTGGGCGCGGACGTCGTCGTGCACTCGCTGACCAAGTACATGGGCGGCCACTCCGACGTCGTGGGCGGCGCGCTGGTCACCGCCGACGAGGCGCTCGGCGAGGAACTGGCGTACCACCAGAACGCGATGGGCGCGGTCGCCGGGCCCTTCGACTCCTGGATCGTGCTGCGCGGGATCAAGACCCTCGCGGTCCGGATGGACCGGCACAGCGAGAACGCCGGGAAGATCGTCGAGATGCTGACCCAGCACCCGAAGGTCACCCAGGTCCTCTACCCGGGGCTGCCGGAGCACCCCGGGCACGAGGTCGCGGCCAAGCAGATGCGGTCCTTCGGCGGCATGGTCTCGTTCCGGGTGGCGGGCGGCGAGGAGGCGGCCGTGGAGGTCTGCGACCGTGCCCGGCTGTTCACCCTGGGCGAGTCGCTGGGCGGGGTGGAGTCGCTGATCGAGCACCCGGGCCGGATGACCCACGCGAGCGTCGCGGGCTCCGCCCTGGAGGTCCCGGCCGATCTCGTCCGGATCTCGGTGGGCATCGAGAACGTCGACGACCTGCTCGCGGACCTGCGGCAGGCGCTGGGCTAGCGGGCACCGGGCTAGCGGGCACCGGGCCGGAGCGTCCGGACCGTCCCTTCCGGGCCCCGCCGATCAGGGGCGGGCCCGGGAGCGGACGGCCCGGTCCGTGCGGTACCGGTGCACCCCGGCCGGGTGCGGCCCGGCCGTACGGAGCCGCTGGGCGGGTCCCCGCGAAGGGCCTCTTCGGAGGCTCCGGCGGGACCCGCCCAGCGGCTCCGTACGGGCCCTCAGGCGGGGGCCTTCTCGTCCTCCAGCGAGGCGCGGACCTCGGCCCGCAGTTCGGGGGTGTCCTCGTGGCCGTGGACGGAGACCGCGTGCTCCGACGCGGCCCGCACCACTTCCTCCTCCTCACCGGCGAGGGTGAGGGTGCAGCCCATGACGCTCGGGGTGCTGCGGCAGTCGGCGACTTTCCTGGTCATGACGGTCTTCGCCTCCTCGGCACCGGAAGGGTGCCGTCCCTTCCAGCGTAGGACCTGGGTCCGGCGCCGTCGTGCGGTCCCGGCCGGTCCCTCACCACCCCTCCAGCGACGGCGTCGTCTCCGGCGGGGCCTCCCACGGGCGGGCCGCCGACGCCCACAGCGCGAAGACGGTCACGGCGGCCACCGCGAGGACCCAGAGCACCCGGCGGACCCGCAGGGCCAGCCGCAGCCTGCGGGCACCGCGCTCCGCCGCCCGCCGGGCGAGGTCGCCGGGGACCGGCGGGTGCGGGGTGTCGAGAAGGCGCCGGACGGCCGCCTCCCGGTCCTCGTGACGGCTCACGCGGCGGCCCTCCCGGTCGGCCGGGCCCGGCTCACGCGGCGGCCCTGCCCGCCGGGGCGTCGCCGGGCGCCCGGCCTGCCGCCGGGTCAGGGTCCCGGGCGGCGCCCCTCAGCGCGGCGACCGCGCGGGCGCACACGGCCCTGACCCTCGCCTCGGGCACCCCGAGCAGGGCCGCGAGCTGTTCCTCGGCGACCCCTTCGTGCAGCCGCAGGACGAGCACGAGCCGTTCCTGCGGGTGCAGCGCGGCGAGGACGCCCCGCCCGCCGTGGTGCCGCCACGCGGTGCGCGCGAAGCGGGCGGCGAGCTCGCGCCGCGTCAGCTCGTACGGGTCCTCGTCGCGCGACCGCCCCCACACCGCGTACGTGTGCGCCAGCGAGGCCGTCAGAAGGGCCTGGGCGTACGGGTTGCTGGCCCGGGTCTCGGCGGTCAGCAGGGTCGCGGCGTGCAGCAGCCGGCCCGCCGCCCCGGCGACGAAGGCGTCGAACTCCCGGGTGCGGAAGGCGCGTTCGGCATTCCGCCCGCTCCGTCGCGCTCGCACCTCCTCATCTGAGGGCAGCGCGGTGGCGGGGTCAAGAGGTCGGCGCGGACTCTCCGCCGGTGCCGTTCGCGCAGCCGTCCGCCGTCTCCGCGGTCTCCGCCGCCGGAAGGCCCGGATGCGCGGCGGCGGCCGACTGCCGGGCGGACAGGGCGGTGTTGAACCGGGTCAGCAGCGTGCAGAAGGAGGCGCGTTCCTCCGCCGTCCAGCCGTCGGTGACCTCCACCATCAGCTGACGGCGCGAGGCGCGCACCTCGTCGAGGCGCGCGAGGCCGCGCGCCGACAGCTGGAGCACGACCGCCCGCCCGTCCTCCGGATGCGAGGTCCGCTTCACCAGACCCGTGTCGACGAGCGGGGCGACCTGCCGGGTGACCGTGGACGAGTCGATGCCCATGCCCGCCGCGAGCGCCTTCACCCCCATCGGGCCTTCCTGGTCGAGGCGGTTGAGGAGGAGGTACGCGGCCCGGTCCATCGAGTTGCGGAGCTGGCCCGTGCCGCCGAGCCTGGTCTGCTCGGCGCGGCGCGCGAAGACGGCCACCTGGTGCTGGAGGGCGTCGAGGAGACCGGAGTCGAGCGCGGTCGTCATGTCCTGAGATGTGGGCATGGCCGTGGGTCTCTCTCGTGCGGGGACGGTCGGTGGTGGGGGACACAGTACGTGGCTTCGCGGAGGTCCGTACCTGCGCTGCGCAAACCCGTCGGAGCCCCTGCCGCACGGGCGGTCGGCAGGGCCGTGAGCTGCGAGACTTGGTGTCATGAGCTTCCGTGGGCCAGACCCCTTGCACCGGCTGATGCTGGACGACGTGCGCGGGGCGCAGAAGATGCTGTCCGGGGTCGCCCGGGTGACGGCGATGGAGGGCAGCCGTCATCTGTCGTCGCTGGTGGGCGCCCCCGTGCAGCTCAAGTGCGAGAACCTCCAGCGCACCGGCTCCTTCAAACTGCGCGGCGCGTACGTACGGATCGCCGGGCTGCGCCCCGAGGAGCGGGCGGCCGGGGTCGTCGCCGCCTCGGCGGGCAACCACGCGCAGGGCGTCGCCCTCGCCTCCCGGCTCCTCGGGGTGCGCGCCACCGTCTTCATGCCGGTCGGCGCGCCGCTGCCGAAGGTCGCCGCGACCCGGGAGTACGGCGCCGACGTCCGGCTGCACGGGCACGTCGTCGACGAGACGCTCACGGCGGCGGAGACGTACGCGCGGGAGACCGGCGCCGTCTTCATCCACCCCTTCGACCACCCCGACATCATCGTCGGACAGGGCACGGTGGGCCTGGAGATCCTGGAGCAGTGCCCGGAGGTGCGGACCGTCGTCGTCGGCGTCGGCGGCGGTGGTCTCGCGGCCGGGATCGGGCTCGCGGTGAAGTCGCTGCGCCCGGACGTGAAGGTGATCGGCGTGCAGGCGGAGGGCGCCGCCGCCTATCCGCCGTCCCTGGCCGCCGGGCACCCGGTGGCCGTCGAGTCACCGGTGACGATGGCGGACGGCATCAAGGTGGGACGGCCGGGCGACGTGCCGTTCGCCCTGGTCCAGGAGTACGTCGACGAGGTCCGTACGGTCTCCGAGGACGCGCTGTCCTCGGCGCTGCTGCTCTGTCTGGAACGGGCCAAGCTGGTCGTCGAACCGGCGGGCGCCAGCCCGGTCGCGGCGCTGCTCAGCGACCCGACGTCGTTCCGGGGGCCGGTCGTCGCGGTGCTCTCCGGCGGGAACGTCGACCCGCTGCTGCTCCAGCGCATCCTGCGGCACGGGATGGCCGCGGGAGGCCGCTATCTCAGCCTGCGGCTGCGGGTGACGGACCGGCCGGGCGCCCTCGCGACCCTGCTCGCGGTCCTCACGGTCGTCGACGCGAACGTCCTGGACGTCAGCCATGTCCGCACCGACCCCCGGCTCGGCCTGACAGAGGTGGAGGTGGAGCTGCACCTGGAGACGAAGGGCCCGGAGCACTGCCGCGCGGTCGAGGGCGCCCTGCGGGACGCGGGCTACACGATCCTGGGCTGACACCCGCCGACGGTACGGGGGCGGGGCCCCGCCCCCGTACAGATCCGGGCACCCCGCCGACCGTACGCGATCGGGGTCGGCATCCCGCGCCCATGCGGAGCCGGAGCCGGAGCCGTACGCTTCCCGCCCCCGGCTTCCCGCGCTTCTCCCCGTCCTCCCCGTTCTTCCCCTTCTTCCCCGACTTCCCCGCTCAGCCCTGGCGGCGGGACCGGGCCGCGCGGGCCAGCAGGGCCACCAGGCCGCCGACCAGGGCGCCGACCGCGACCAGGCCGAGGGGCTGGAGCGGCGGGACGAGGTCGCCGCGTCCGTCGGGCCGCGCGGAGTGGACGTGCGGCGCGGTCCCGTCGGCGCCCGGCGGCCCGTCCGTCCGCCCGCCGCCCGCCCGCGCGGCCGTCTCGTACGCGAGGGAGAGTTCGAGACGGATCAGCAGCGGGCGCGGGTCCTGTCCCGCCGCCGCCGCGAACTCCTCGACCGCGACCCGGGTCGGCAGCTGCTTCTGGTTGAGGAACCGTTCCCACGAGGAGCGGCTGTAGTGGGTGAGCTGCGCGAGCTGGCCGTAGCTCAGCTCCGCGTCGCCCTTGATCCGGCGCATCTCGGCGGCGAGTTCGGTCCAGGGCGTCGCCCCGCACCCCTCGCAGCCGGGGCACGCCCCGACGCGCTCCTCCGCTCCCGTGACGCCCGCGACCCCCGCGACCCCCGTGCCGTGCGTGCCGTGCGTACTGGACGTGCTGTGCGTTCCGACCGTCATCTACGGTTCCCCCGTTCCGTGGTGCTCCGTGCCAGGACTCCAGTCTTCCGCGCGGTATCAACGGCCCGCCAACGTCCGGCCAACGGTCCGCCGCGCCGCGCCGCTCGGGCCCCCGTCGCCGGGCCCGTCCCGCCGCCGTCCCGGGCGCGTCCCGGCCCCGTCCCCTCCCGTCCCACCCTCCCCGACAAGATCATGTGGCGCGGATCACATATTCACTGGGCGGAGGGGCCCCGGGAAACCTACGATCGACGGGTAACGCCCGCATCCCCCTGGGAGACCCACATGCCAGGCGCGATCTACGCCGAGGGTCTGGTCAAGACCTTCGGCGACGTACGAGCCCTGGACGGAGTGGACCTCGACGTACCCGAGGGCACCGTCCTGGGAATGCTGGGACCGAACGGCGCGGGGAAGACCACCGCCGTGCGCGTCCTGACCACCCTCCTCCGCCCCGACCGGGGCACGGCCGTCGTGGCCGGGATCGACGTCCTCAAGCACCCCAACGAAGTCCGCCGCTCGATCGGCCTCTCCGGTCAGTTCGCCGCCGTCGACGAGTACCTCACCGGCCGCGAGAACCTGCGGATGGTCGGCCAGCTCTACCAGATGAGCGCGAAGGCGGCGAAGCGGCGGGCCGGTGAACTGCTGGAACGGTTCGGCCTCGCGGACGCCGCCGACCGGCCCGCGAAGACGTACTCCGGCGGGATGCGCCGCCGCCTCGACCTCGCCGCCGCCCTCGTCGTCTCCCCGCCGGTCATGTTCATGGACGAGCCGACCACCGGGCTCGACCCCCGCAACCGGCAGGCCCTGTGGGAGGTCATCAAGGAACTCGTCGCGGGCGGCACCACCCTGCTGCTCACCACCCAGTACCTGGAGGAGGCCGACCACCTCGCCCACGACATCTGCGTCGTGGACCACGGCAAGGTCATCGCGCGCGGCACCTCCGACCAGCTGAAGGCACGGACGGGCGGCGAGCGCGTCGAGGTCGTCGTGCACACCCCGGGAATGATCACCGACGCCCGGGACGTCCTCGCCCGCTACGGCGTCGCGGGCCTCGGTCACGGCGAGGTCTCCGTGGAGGAGCACACCCGCAGGCTCACCGTCCCCGTCACGGGCGGCGCCAAGCTGCTCGCCGAGGTCATCCGCGACCTGGACACGGTCGGGGTCGAGATCGACGACATCGGACTGCGCCGCCCCACCCTCGACGACGTCTTCATCTCGCTCACCGGCCACGCGGCCGAGGACGCGGAGGAGGAGGACGGCGAGGCGGCGGAGCAGGGCGGCCGAGGCCGCAGGCGTGCGAAGGAGACGGCCACATGACCACCAGGACCGAAGCGGTGGCGCCGCTCGCCCCCAGGCCGCGCGGCGGTGTCGTCCAGTCCGTCGCGGACTCCCTGGTCGTCGCCCGGCGCAACCTGATCCGGATGACCCGCATCCCCGAGATGGTCATCTTCGGGCTGATCCAGCCCGTCATGTTCGTGGTGCTGTTCAGCTACGTCTTCGGCGGCTCGCTGGTCGTCGACGGCAGTACGAGCCCGCAGGCGTACCGCGAGTTCCTCATGGCGGGCATCTTCGCGCAGACCGTCACGTTCGCCACGGCGGGCGCGGGCGCGGGCATCGCGGACGACATGCACAAGGGCCTGATCGACCGGTTCCGTTCGCTGCCGATGGCCCGGGGCGCGGTCCTGACCGGCCGGACCCTGGCGGACCTGGTGCAGACCGCGCTGACCCTGGTCGTCCTCGCGGCGGTCGCCCTCCTCGTCGGCTGGCGCGTCCACGAGGGCATTCCCAAGGCGATCGGCGCGTTCGGCCTGCTGCTCCTCCTCGGCTACGCCTTCTCGTGGATCGGCGCGCTGATCGGCCTGTCGGTGCGCACCCCGGAGGCGGCCACCTCCGGCGGTCTGATCTGGCTCTTCCCGGTCACGTTCATCTCCAACGCCTTCGTACCGACGGAGGGGATGACCCCCTGGATCCGGCACATCGCCGAGTGGAACCCGTTCAGCGCGACCGTCCAGGCCTGCCGCGAGCTCTTCGGCAATCCGGGGGTCGTCGTCTCCGACGCCTGGCCGATGCGGCACCCGGTGTGGGCGTCGATCCTCTTCTCGCTGATCATCCTGGTGGTCTTCCGGACCCTCGCGGTGCACAGGTACCGCTCGGCGACGGCCTGATCCCCGCCCCGGGGCCCGGGGCACCCGTCCGGAGCCCCGGGGGCCTCAGGGCAGATACCCGGAGACGACGAGCCCCCCGGGGAAGGCGAGGAACGCGGCCCCGCCCGTGGCGACCAGCTGAGCCGAGAAGTCCTGCGCCGGGACGCCGTCCGGGAGGTCCGGCTGGTAGCTCTCGTAGTCGTCCCGGCCGTCCGGCCCGGCGGCCGGATACGACGTGACCGTCTCGCTGCCCACCGTGAGCAGCCGGTCGCCCGCGAAGTACGCCCGGTCCGCCCCGCTGTCCACCCGCCACCGCTCCCGGCCCGTCACCACGTCGTACGTCACGAGCTGCCGCCGCCCGTCGAACACGGCCACCAGACCGTCCGCGCTCACGGCGGGCGGCGCCGAGGCGTCCGTCGTCAGCGTCCGCCGGAACGCCAGCGTCCGGGCGTCGAGCACGGAGAGCGAACGGTCCCCGACCCCGGTGCACAGCACACCGCCGCTCCCCGCGTGCAGCGCGACCGCACCGCACCCCCGCGCGGCCCGCGCCGCCTCCCGGCCCGTCCCGGCGTCCAGGGCGACGGCCCGCTCCGGGCCCAGCGGTACGAGGACCCGCCCGCCGCCCGCCACGAGCTGCTCCGGCACCCCGTCGACCGGCGCCCGCCACAGCACCTCGCGGTCCCCGAGCCGTACGGCCGTCACCAGCCCCTTGCCGTTCTCCCGGGCGTCGAAGTACGCCGAGTACAGGACGCCGTCCACCAGATCCGTGCTCTTCACGGCCCAGCCGCCGTCCGGCACCGCGATCCGGCCGCGCGCCCGGCCGTCCGCGAGCCCGTACACGGCGACGCCCTCCTCATCCGTCAGATACACGGCGTCACCGGCCACCGCCGGGTACTGCGGACCGACCGGCGAGGTGTCCCGGCGCCCCGGCACCGTCCACAGCCGCTCGCCGTCGGAGGCCCGCAGCCCCACCGCCGAACCGCCCGCCCCCGCGCACACCAGCACCGCCGGGGCCACCGCGCACGCGCCGACCGGCCACGGCGTCCGCGTCGTCCACGGCGACCACTCGGCCGGGCGCCGGGCCCGGTCCGTCGCGCCCGCGCCGAAGTCCTGGGTCCGGCCCGTCGCCCCGTACGGCAGGACGACCTGGCTCAGCGCCCGGGGGGCCGCGCTCCCCGACGCCGACGCGCTCGGCGGCGCGCTCCCGCCCGCCCCCGGCCCGGCGCTCCCGCCCCCGTCCGTCCTGTTCCACAGCACCGCACCGCCCGTCGCCAGGACCGCGACCGCCACCGCGCCCGCCACGAGCGCGCCCCACGGCCGCCGCCGCGCCGCCGGGACCGCCGGGACCGGCGGCGGCCGGTCCGTGACGGCCGTGGGGGAGTAGGGCACCACCGGCGCGATCGTCGGCAGGTCCGCCACGCCCGCGCCGGACGCCGCCGCCTCCCCGGCCCGCCGCGCCGCCTCCCCGTACTCGGCGAGGAGCGACAGCACCCCGCCCGGCCACGGGAACACCTCGGGAACCACCCCGCCGCCGAGCAGCCCCACCAGCTCCGCCGCCGGGGGCCGCTCCGCCGGATCGAGCCGCAGACACCGCTCCACCAGCGGGCGCACCCCGTCCGGCACCCCGTCGAGATCCGCCTCGGCCCGTACGATCCGGTAGACCACCGCCGCCATCTCGTCGTCGTGGAACGGCCCCCGGCCGGTCGCCGCGAACGCAAGCACCGCGCCCAGACAGAACACGTCCGACGCGGGCACCACCGCCCGGCTGCCCACCAGGTGCTCCGGCGACATGAAACCGGGCGAGCCCACCACCAGACCCGTCGAGGTCAGCGCCGTCGCCTCGAAGGCCTGCGCGATGCCGAAGTCGATCAGCCGGGGCCCGGCCGCGCCCAGCAGCACGTTCGCCGGTTTCAGGTCCCGGTGCAGCACCTTCGCCCCGTGCACGCCCGCCAGGGCCCCGGCGAGCGCGGCGCCCAGCGCCCGTACCGCCGCGACGGGCAGCGGACCCGACCTGCCGACGGCCTCCGCGAGCGAGGGACCCGGCACGTACTCCGTGGCCAGCCACGGCGAGGCCGCGTCCGCGTCGGCGTCCACCAGCCGCGCCACCCCCGGACCGTCCACCGTCCGCGCCGCCGCGATCTCCCGCCGGAACCGGGTCCTGAAGTCCCCGTCCACCTCCAGATCGGGCCGCACGGTCTTCACCGCGACCATCCGGTGCGGATCGGCCGTCGGCGCGTCCGCCCGGCAGGCCAGGTGCACCTCGCCCATGCCCCCGGCACCGAGCCGGGCCAGCAGCCGGTAGGGGCCGACGAGGACCGGGGGCCGCCCGGAGGGCAGGGCTTCCAGCACCGCGGGGGTTCCTTTCGGGAGAGGTCAGGGGAGTTCCACGGAGGCCACGGCCCCCTTGTCGTAGAAGAGGTAGGCGATCCCGCCGACCGGCAGCACCTCCGGCGGCCTCACCCGCTTCTCGATCGCGTAGCCCCACGACAGGTCGAAGTCCTCCTCCGCGACCCGGGGGCCCGGCGCGCCCGGCACCGCGACGCTCCTGGCCGCGCCCGGTTTCCCGTCGGCGCCGAGCCGCACGGTGTGGAGGGAGGAGAAGTCGGCGTACACGACCCGGTCACCGGCGACCAGCGGCGCCGACCACGCCTGCGCGAGCCCCTTCGGCGCGCCCTTCGCCGGATGGGAGGCGAGGACCTTCCCGGTGGCCGGGTCGAGGATCTTCAGGCCCCGGTCGAAGCCGATGACGGCGCCGGTGCCGACGGCCGTCGGGGTCACGGCGGAGACCGGGGCGGGCAGTGACCCCTTCGGGGCCAGGGTCCGCGCGTCGAGCAGGTGCACCCGGTTCTTCGGGTCGCGGCCGTAGGCGTCGTCGGCGCAGTAGCCGGTCGCGCCGAGGACCTTGACGGCACCGCAGGTCCGCGCCGCCGCCTCGACCTGCCCGAGCAGGGTGCCCCTCTTCCCGTCGTACGCGACGAGCCCGCCCTGGCTGTAGGCGTAGACGACGCCCCGGGCGTACGCCACCGGCTCGAAGGAGCGCCGCAGGGCGCTGGGCAGCTGGGCGTTGGTCAGCGCCTTCGACCACAGCTCCCGCCCGTCGGCCAGCGCGAAGGCCCGCAGGGCGATCCGGTCCGACTGGCCCGTGACGTGATCCGTCGCCGCGTAGACGACGCCGTCCCCGACGAGCGGGCGCCCGTCCCACAGCAGTTGGTGGCCGATGGCGGGCCTCCGCCAGCGGACCGCGCCCGTCCGCGCCTTGCGGACCTGGAGCTCGGACCCGCTGACGAGGGCCACGGCGGAGTCGTGGACGGTGGGGCGGCTGCTGTCGCCGCCGACGAAGTCGTGGCCGGTCGGGCTGATGTAGGTGCGGTCGGGGGTGTCCTTCGCCCGGCCCACCGACCACAGCCGCTTCCCGTCCTTCGGGTCCAGGGCCTCGAACCGTCCGTCCGTCGTCCTGCACACCAGCACCTTCTCCCCGGCGGAGCAGCCGAGCGCCGGGGCGGTCAGCTCTCCCTGCCAGGGCCGCCAGCCCGCCGGCCGCTGCGCCGTGTTCTGCGGGACGACCCCGGAGGCGTCGGCGAGCCCCCGGTCGTCGACGCCGGGGACGCGGGGCGCGGCGGGCGGGGCGGCCTGCACGGGCGGGCCGGGCTTCTTCGCGGGAGTCTCCTCGGGCCGGAGCAGGTACGCGCCGACGCCCCCGGCGACGACCGCGAGCGCCAGGGCGGCGGCGAGCGCCCGTCTCCGGCGGCGGCGCGGCGGAGCGGCGGGCGGGGCCGCGGGGAGCGGGGGCAGCGGCGCCAGGGTCGCCAGGGAGTGCGGTCCCGGCGCCGCCGGGGTCACGACCGGGCCGTGCGGGTCCACGGGCGGGGCCGCCAGGAGCGGTCCGCCCGAGGCCACCAGCTGGGCCAGCTCCCGCCCGTACTCGCCGATGTGCTCCCGTACGGTCTCCGGCCAGGGGAAGCGTCCGGGTGTGCCGCCGAGGAGTTCCGCGAGCGCACCGGGCGCGGGGCGGGCCGCCGGGTCGGCCGCCAGACAGGCGGCGACGGTCCCGCGCAGTTCGTCCGGCACCCGGTCCAGGTCGGCCTCGGCCTGGGAGACCCGGTAGAGGACGGCGGCCAGCGGTCCGTCGCCGAAGGGGTCCTCGCCGGTCGCCGCGTAACAGAGGAGCGAGCCGAGGCAGAAGACGTCGGAGGCGGCGGTCACCCGCCGGGCGCCCGCCACGTGCTCGGGGGACATGAAGGAGGGGGTGCCGACCATGACACCGGTCGCGGTCATGGTGGTGGCGGCGCTGCTGCGGGCGATGCCGAAGTCGATGAGGCGGGGGCCGTCGACGGAGAGCATCACGTTGCCGGGCTTGAGGTCGCGGTGCAGGACCCCGGCCCGGTGCAGGTCGGCGAGGGCGTGGGCGAGACCGGCGCCGAGCGCGCGGACGGCGTCGACGGGGAGGGCGCCGCCGCGCCGTACGGCCTGGGAGAGGCTGGGCCCGGGGACGTACGCGGTGGCCAGCCAGGGCACCTCGGCGTCCGCGTCACCGCCGACGGGCGCGGCGGCGTGGACGCTGTCGACGAGCGAGGCGACCCGTATCTCGCGGCGGAAGCGGTCCCGGAAGGCGGGGTCACCGGCGACGTCCCGCAGGACCGTCTTCACGGCGACGAAGGTGCCGTCCTCGGCGCCCCGGCCGAGGAAGACCTCGCCCATGCCTCCGGCGCCGAGCCGGGCGAGCACCTCGTACGGTCCGATCTGCCGTGGCGCGTCCGCGCGCAGCGGTCCCAGCACGTCGCCCTCCCCCTCAAGACGCGATGTAGGCCGCATCATCGCACGGGCGATCGCACGGACATACGAAACGAAGGGCCGGCCCCCGGGCGGGGGCCGGCCCTTCGCGGGCGGGGGTGTCTCAGCCGGAGTGGGGCTTCGCGCTGAGGATCCTCACCGTGGCCTTCTTGCCGTTCGGCAGCTCGTACTGGGCGTCGTCACCGGCCTTCTTGCCGTTGACCCCGACGCCGAGCGGCGACTGCGGCGAGTAGGTCTCGATGTCACCGCTCGCGTACTCGCGGGAGGCGAGGAGGAAGGTCATGGTGTCGTTCTCGTCGCCGTCGAAGGCGATCGTGACGACCATGCCGGGCTCGACGATGCCGTCGTCCGCCGGGGACTCGCCGACCTTGGCGTGCTGGAGCAGCTGGGTGAGCTGGCGGACCCGGAGCTCCTGCTTGCCCTGCTCCTCCTTGGCCGCGTGGTACCCGCCGTTCTCGCGCAGGTCGCCCTCTTCGCGCGCGGCGGCGATCTTCGCGGCGATCTCGGTACGCGCGGGACCAGACAGGTACTCAAGCTCGTCCTTGAGCTTGTTGTACGCCTCCTGGGTGAGCCAGGTGACGTTGTCGCTGGTCTGGGTCACAGGTGCTCCTCGTAGGTACTGGGAATACAAAGCATCGCCCTACTCCGGGAAGCGGTGCTCCCGGGTGGGCGAAACCACGAGCCTAACAATGAGTGGCGGAAAGCGGGAGGACATAAACCATCGGGATGGAGTCTCCCCAGGTCACCGTGGTGACTCGCCAGGACTCGACACCCGGTCCCTACCCACCGCTACCGGGACGTACACCCGATCAGTTCGGCGTTCGTCGCCTGGCTGGTGGTGCGGAGCGAGAAGACCTCGTCCACCCGCGCCGCCGGATCGTCGATCCTGACGTCCTTGCGGGCCACCTCGGCACCGTCCTCGGCGCGGGAGCGCAGGGTGCAGACGCCCTTGACGCCCTCGTCCTTGCGGATCTCCAGGTGCACCTGCACCTCGGTGGCGCTGACCACGTCGAATTTGATCATCTCGGCGCTGATCTTGCTGTCGACGACGTAGTGCCAGCCGAACCAGCCCATCAGGCCGAGGAAGAGGACGCCGAGGACCGCGCCCGTGATCTTGAGCTTGCGGTCCGCCGCCTCGTCCGCCGAACGCCCGTAGCGCCCCTCGGGCAGCTGCTCTCGCACCGCGGTCATGACCGTTCCTCTCGAAGCCGGGGGTGCCGGAATTTTCCCTCCCCCGATTCCGTCACTATAGAGACCACGCTCCGCGTCGAATCACTGAGGATCGAGTCTTGACTGAGCAGCTGCGGCTGATGGCCGTTCACGCCCACCCCGACGACGAGTCGAGCAAGGGCGCGGCCACGATGGCCAAGTACGTGTCCGAGGGGGTGGACGTCATGGTGGTGACGTGCACGGGCGGCGAGCGCGGCTCGGTCCTCAACCCCAGCCTCCAGGGCGACCCCTACATCGAGGAGAACATCCACGAGGTCCGCCGCAAGGAGATGGACGAGGCCCGCGAGATCCTGGGCGTCTCCCAGGAATGGCTGGGCTTCGTCGACTCCGGCCTCCCCGAGGGCGACCCGCTGCCCCCGCTCCCCGTGGGCTGCTTCGCCCTGGAGGACGTCGACAAGGCGGCCGGCGAGCTGGTCCGCAAGATCCGCTCGTTCCGTCCGCAGGTCGTCACGACCTACGACGAGAACGGCGGGTACCCGCACCCCGACCACATCATGACCCACAAGATCACGATGGTGGCCTTCGACGGCGCGACCGACGCGGAGAAGTACCCGGAGAGCGAGTTCGGGCCGGTCTGGCAGCCCCTGAAGCTCTACTACAACCAGGGCTTCAACCGTCCCCGCACCACCGCCCTGCACGAGGCGCTGCTCGCCCGGGGCCTGGAGTCCCCGTACGGCGAGTGGCTGCAGCGCTGGTCGGAGTTCGAGCGCAAGGAGCGGACGCTGACCACCTTCGTCCCCTGCTCCGAGTTCTTCGAGGTCCGCGACAAGGCGCTCCTCGCCCACCGCACCCAGATCGACCCCGACGGCGGCTGGTTCCGGGTCCCGATGGAGCTCCAGAAGGAGGTCTGGCCCACGGAGGAGTACGAGCTCAGCAAGGCGCTGGTGCCGACCTCCCTCCCCGAGGAAGATCTCTTCGCGGGCGTCCGGGACAATGCCTAGCATGAGCGCACATCTGGCACTGACCCAGCTGGTCCCCTTCGCCGCCGAAGAGCTTGACAAGAACAAGGTGACCCCCGGCGTCCTGGGCTTCGTCGTCTTCGCCGTCCTGGCCGGTTCCGTCTGGCTGCTGATGAAGTCGATGAACCGCCACATGGGCCGGGTCTCCTTCGAGGAGGCCCCGGACCCGTCGGCAGCCCCGGACACCCCGGCCGCCACCCCGGGCAAGTAACGCCTCCCCCCGGAGGCGCGCCCCCGCACACCCCCCCCGCCGCGAGGTCCCCGGACCTCGCGGCGGAACCCGTGCGCACGCCCCCGGCGCGGACCGCGACCACACGGGGCGTCTCCCGCCGCCGGGTGCCGGGCCTGGCGGTGCGGGGCGTCTCTCGCGGCCGTACGCCGGGTCTTGGCCACGCGGGGCGTCTCCTGCTGCCGGGTGCCGGTGCCGGGTTCCTGGCTGTGTGGGGTGTCTCCCGCAGCCGTACGACAGGTCCTGACCGTCCTGCCACCGGGTGCCGGGTCTTGGCCGTGTGGAGTGTCTCCAGCCGCCAGGTGCCGGAGCCTGGTCATGCGGGGCGTCTCCTGCCGCCGTCCGCCGGGTCCTGGCCGTGTGGGCGTCTCCCGCCGCCGGTGCCGGGTCTGGCTATGCGGGGTGTCTCTCGCAGCCGTATTGCCGGGTCTTGGCCGTGTGGGTGTTTCCCGCCGCCGGTGCCGGGTTCTCCTGGCGGTGCGGGGCGTCTTCCGCCGCCGTACGCCGGGTCCTGGCCGCGCCGACCGTCTCATGCCGCGCCGGGCCCTGGCCGTGCTGTGACCGCATCCGGCCTCGACTGTGCCGGGCCCTGGCTGCGCCGGTGTGACCCACTGGGGCCCGGCCATGCTGGGCCTTGGTCACGCCGGGCGTCTCGCACCGTCTCGTGCCCGCCCCTGTCCGCACCAGGTCCCGGACGGGACGGGACGGGCCGTGGCCGCATCCGGCCGTGACAGTGCCGGGCTTCGACTGCGTCGGTCTTGTTCTGCACAAGGTCTTGGTCGTGCCAGCAGGCCTCTCCGCAGCCCCATGCCAGGCCTCTTTTGCAGCCCCATGCCAGGCCTCTCCCGCAGCCCCGTGCCGGGCCGTCACCCGGCCCCGTGCCGGGCCTGGCTGTGACGGGCCGTTTTCCGTCACCTGGCCCCGCGCCCAGCCCTGGCTGTCGCCACGACCCACGCCCGGCCGGGCTGCCTCGCTCGGCCCTTGCCTCCGATCGCCTCCGACGCCCCGGCCGACATCGGGCCTCCCACCGCCATCCCGTGTCTCGTCCTTCGCCTCCCCGGCCCATGTCCCACCGGACCTCTTCGGCCACCCGGAGCCCGCCCCACCACTCCACTTCCCACAGCCCCACCTCCTGGCCTCCACCGCCCCAGCCGGAGCTCCAGGACTCCGCCTTCCACCGCCCCAGCCGGGAACTCCGGGACCCCGCCTTCCGCCGCCCCGGTCCGCCCCGGGCCCTCTCCGGCCCGCGCCTCGCGCTTTCCCTCGGTCGTACCGCCCCGCCCTGGCGACCCCCGCCCCAAGCTGTCCGGAACGGATCAGACCGCCCCACGCCCGGCCGCCCTCCATCGCCCCGCAGTTCACCCTTTCGGGCCCCGGCCCTCCGCGAGGCCACGCCCCCGACCACCCTTCCCTCTCTCCCCTCCCCGAGCCGCCCATAAAAAATCCCCCGGTGCTGGCCGAAAAAGGCTGAGAATTCCGCGATACGCCAGGTCTGCCGCTCAGCGGACACCAGAAGACTCGGCTTCTCTTGACGATTTCTCGGAGGTCTGTTTATGGTCGGTCGCCGACCCGGGAATTCAAGGAATCCGTCCCCGGCAGGCCCCGGGGGGAGTGGTGCGGCACTCGGGTTCCCGCGCCGACCGCGCGGCGTCTGCCTCGGCCGCGCGCCGCCGTCACGCGGTCCGGCAGGTCGGCGGCGAAAGACGAATGATCCGGTGAAAGGGGAGTAACGGATGCGGAACGCGCCACACACGAAAACCGCCCGGGGAACATCCGGTGGAGCATTCCAGCCCACGGTGATCGGGCGGCAGCCCCCGACGGCAGTCGACACCCCATTCCTCCGCGAGGGATTCATCCTCAGCGAGGAATTCAAAGGGGCCGGACATCCGGGGGGGAGGACCGGTCCGGCGGTGTCCGCCGAGCGGCACGGCGCACCGCGTCACCCGCGCGCACGCGGCGCACCGCGTCACCCGCCCGCACGGCCGCCGACGCGTGCGACCGACCGGACGTGATCCCCACCGCCCCCACCCCGTACGACACGCACGGCACGGACCGGACGACACGGGTCAGGCGGTACCGCGTACCGACCGCCCAGGTCCCCGGCGCACCCCACGGGCGCCCTGCGTGAACGACAGCGCCCGGACGGCCGCCGAGGCCAGACCCGGCCCGCCGGGAGGCCCCGGGGCGGCCGGATCGTACGCGGGAGAGCCCCACGACGCCCGCTCGCGCGAGACGCTCGTCGTGCCGGAGCGGCCGTGAGCGACGTGCCCGCGCTCGCCGCGGAAGGCGCCACGGTCGTCCTGGACGGGACCACGCTCCTGGCGCCGACCACGTTCGCCGTCCCGCCCGGCGGCTTCCGGTGCCTCGCCGGAAGCAACGGCTCGGGGAAGACGACCCTGCTCCGCGCCTTCCTCGGGAGCCGCGGACTGACCGACGGCGCGGTCCTCGTACACGGCGAGGCCGTCGACCTGGCGAAGCCCCGGCACCGACGGCTGGTGGCCTCCCTCGTCGACCCGGTGCCCGTCGCCCGGGACATGACAGTCCGGGAACAGGTGAGCCTGGTCGCCGCCTCCTGGTACGGCAACACCCCGGCGACCGCCGAGCGCTCCGAGGAGATCATCGGGCGTCTGGGCCTCACCGCCCTCGGCACGCGCTTTCCCGCCCAGCTCTCCTCCGGGCAACTCCAGCTCTTCAGCCTCGCGCTGACCCTGGTCCGCCCCGCCGACGTCGTCCTGCTCGACGAACCCGAGCGGCACCTCGACTCCGACCGCGTCGCCCTCGTCGCCGCCCTGCTCGCCGAACGCGCCGGAGAAGGCACCTCGTTCCTGGTCGCCACCCACGAGACGGTCCTGATGGAAGCGGGCGACGGCGTCCTGGAGCTCGGATGACGACGGACACCGTGACCGCGACCGGAGCCGGCCCCGGGGACCGCGTCCACGCCGTACGGCACGGATACGCCCGCCGAGGCGACCGCGTCACCCCGCAGGACCGGGCGTACACCGTCTACCTCGCCGTCATCCTCACCCTCGTGTACGTGGCACCGGTCGTCCACCTGATGCGGACGACCCGGCCGCTCGTCCCCCTGGAGACCGCCGCGACGGCGACGCCCGTCGTCTGCCTGGTCGCGGCGGCGGCCGTCTGCGGCGCCCAGCTCACCGGCCGCTTCTGGGGACCGCTGGTGCTCAAGCCCTTCCTGCTGTACGTGTTCCTGTCCACGGACCTGTCCCCGGCCCAGTACCTCGGTACGATCGCCCGCCGCCGCCTCGCCTTCGCGGGACTCGGCACCCTGCTCACGGTGTCCACGGCGGCCTTCCTCCTGACCGATCTGTTCGACGACCCCGGCGGCGCGCTCCTCCCGCAGGGCGTGGCCGTCGCGGTGGGCATCGGCGCCGTCGCCCCCTCGGCCTGGCTGTGGGGCCAGGTCCGGACCGTCCGCGACAACGTCCTGCTCGCCGCCGCCGTGGCCGCCGCCGCGCTCGTCGTGGCGCTCCTCGGCCGGTCCGCCCCCCTCGGCGGGGGAGGCCTGTGGCTCGTCGCCGGAGTCCTGGCGGTCGCCGCCGCTCTGCTCGGCCGGTCCGCCTTCCGGTCCGTCCGTACGGTCGACCTCGCCCGGCTCACCCGCGACGCGGCCCGCGCCGCCGAGGCCCAGACCTTCGCCTGGACCGGCACGCTCCACCACGCGCTCGACCTGTACCGCCCGGAGCCGCGCGGCTTCGCCTCCGCCCTCACCCGCCCGGACGGACGGCTGCGCGGCCACCTCGCCCAGGGAGCGGTCCGCGCGCTCCGCACCCGGGGCCGCGCGGTCGCGGCCGTCGCGTTCCTGTCGGCCGGGGGCGCGCTCCTCGCCCTCGGTGTAGGGGAGCCGGACGCCAGGACGGCGACCGGGGCCTGGCTGCTCGGCGCGGTCGCCGTGTACTGGGGGTCCGGATGGGTCGGCGAGACCTGGCGCGGCCTGCGCGACGAGCTGACCCTGGCCCCGCTGCTCGGCGAGCGCTGGGGCGGGACACTCGCCCGCACCCTGGCGTGGCCGGTCGTCGCAGTGACCGTCACGGCGGGCCTCGCGGGCACGCTCACGGCCCTCGCACGATGGCCCCTCCCGAGCGGGCGACCGGCCGACGCACTGCTGCTCGCCACGGCTTCGATGGTCCTCGTGCTCGGCGCCAGGTTCCTCCGCGAGATGAAATCGCACCTGCCCGCAGAGCTGCTGCTCCCCGTCATCACGCCCCTGGGCGACCTCTCCGGCCTCCGGGTCTTCGTCTGGCAGTTCGACGGACTCTTCGTCGTCCTGGCCGGTGTCCTCCTGATGAACGGGACCCAGTCCGCGCCCGCCGCCCCCCTCACCGCCCTGGGCGCCACCACCTACTGCCTCTGGGCAGGCCTGCGCCGAACAGGAAACCCCCTCCGCTCCCTACCCACCCGCCTCCGCCACACCTGACACTCCGACGCGAGCCCGCGAAGGCAGGGCAGGATGGGCCCCATGCCGAACCGACTGGCCCATGAGACCTCCCCGTACCTCCTCCAGCACGCCGACAACCCGGTCGACTGGCAGCCCTGGTCAGCCAAGGCCTTCGAGGAGGCCCGACACCGGGACGTCCCCGTGCTGCTCAGCGTCGGCTACTCCAGCTGCCACTGGTGCCACGTCATGGCGCACGAGTCCTTCGAGGACGAGGTCACGGCCGCGTTCGTCAACGAGAACTTCGTCGCCGTCAAGGTGGACCGCGAGGAGCGGCCCGATGTCGACGCGGTCTACATGGAGGCCGTGCAGGCCGCCACCGGGCAGGGCGGCTGGCCGATGACCGTCTTCCTCACCCCCGACGCCGCCCCCTTCTACTTCGGCACCTACTTCCCGCCCGAGCCCCGGCACGGGATGCCCTCCTTCCCCGAGGTGCTCGAAGGCGTCCGGGACGCCTGGGCCGACCGGCGCGAGGAGGTCGGCGAGGTCGCCGACCGCATCGTGCGCGACCTCGGGAGCCGCTCCCTCGCCCACGGCGGCCAAGGCGTCCCCGGCGAGGAGGAACTCGCCCAGGCCCTCCTCGGTCTCACCCGCGAGTACGACGCGAAGCGGGGCGGCTTCGGCGGCGCCCCCAAGTTCCCGCCGTCGATGGCCCTGGAGTTCCTGCTCCGCCACCACGCCCGCACCGGCTCCGAGGGCGCCCTCCAGATGGCCGCCGACACCTGCGAGGCGATGGCCCGCGGCGGCATCTACGACCAGCTCGGCGGCGGCTTCGCCCGCTACGCCGTGGACCACGCCTGGGTCGTGCCGCACTTCGAGAAGATGCTGTACGACAACGCCCTGCTCTGCCGGGTCTACGCCCATCTGTGGAAGGCCACCGGCAGCGACCTCGCCCGCCGGATCGCCCTGGAGACCGCCGACTTCCTGGTCCGCGAACTGCGCACCCCCGAGGGCGGTTTCGCCTCCGCGCTCGACGCCGACAGCGACGACGGCACGGGCGAACACGTCGAAGGCGCCTACTACGTGTGGACCCCGGAGCAGCTGACCGAGGTCCTCGGCGAGCGGGACGCCGCCCTCGCCGCCGCCCACTACGGCGTCACCGAGGACGGCACCTTCGAACACGGCAGCTCCGTGCTCCAGCTCCCGCAGGACGCGGGCGTCGCCGACGCCGGGCGGATCGCCTCGATCGCCGCCCGGCTCCTCGCCGCCCGGGAGGAGCGCGAGCGCCCGGGGCGCGACGACAAGATCGTCGCCGCCTGGAACGGCCTGGCCGTCGCCGCCCTCGCCGAGACCGGCGCCCTCTTCGACCGCCCCGACCTCGTCGAGCGCGCCACCGAGGCCGCCGACCTGCTGGTCCGCGTCCACATGGACGAGACCGCCCGCCTGACCCGTACGTCCAGGGACGGCCGGGCGGGCAGCAACGCGGGCGTCCTGGAGGACTACGCGGACGTCGCCGAGGGCTTCCTCGCCCTCGCCGCCGTCACCGGCGAAGGCACCTGGCTGGAGTTCGCGGGCTTCCTCCTGGACATCGTCCTCGACCGCTTCACCGCGGAGGGCGGCGCGCTCTACGACACGGCCCACGACGCCGAGGCCCTGATCCGCCGCCCGCAGGACCCCACGGACAACGCCACCCCGTCCGGCTGGACCGCCGCCGCCGGAGCGCTGCTCTCGTACGCCGCCCACACCGGGTCCGAGGCCCACCGCGCGGCGGCCGAGGGCGCCCTCGGGGTCGTCAAGGCCCTCGGCCCCCGAGCGCCCCGCTTCATCGGCTGGGGACTGGCCGTCTCCGAAGCGCTCCTCGACGGGCCCCGGGAGATCGCCGTCGTCGGCCCTCCCGGCGACGAGGTCTTCCGCGAACTGTGCCGTACGGCGCTCCGCGCGACCGCCCCCGGCGCCGTCCTCGCCTTCGGCACCCCCGACAGCGAGGAGTTCCCGCTGCTCAGGGACCGCCCGCTGGTGGCCGGTGCGCCCGCCGCGTACGTGTGCCGCCACTTCACCTGTGACGCGCCGGTCACCGACCCCGCCGGGCTCCGCGCGAAGCTCTGAGCCCGGCCCGCCCCGGGAACGGGACGGCCCCGCCGCCCCTCCGGAGAGGGAAGGCGGGGCCGCACCGCGCGGAGCGGTGTCGCTCAGCTGTTGCCGGCGCCGTTGCCCGAGAGGATCGGGATGTCGTCCAGGATGTGCGACAGCGGCTCGTCGCCCTTGGCCTGGGTGGAGTTCTCGGTGCACTGCTGGTTCTGCGGGGAGGACAGCACGTTGACGTCCTGCACGGCGATCGGGATGAGCCCGATGAGCGAACCGGCGTTGACCTTGGCAGGCAGGCCGATGCACGGCTTGTTCAGGGAGCCCTGGACGAGCGCGAACTGCGGGCTCATGTTGCCGTAGGTCGCGGAGTTGCCGAACTCCTGCTTCGCCCCGTTGCCGCTGAGCGAGGTGGTGCCGCCGTCGTCGGCGATGGCGAGCGCCTGGCCGGCACCCGCCGCCGTCGCGCCGAGGACCGACGCGGCCACAGCAGCCGTAGCCAACAGCTTCTTCATGGTTCAGGCCTTTCGGATTGTGGCCCGCTGAGTGGCGAGCCGCGCTGATCAACTGGCGGGAGGCCCGGAGGTTCCGCGATGTCCACCGGACGGACTACGGGCAGATGAGCGAAGCCCCGCCGGCGGGCCGGTAGACGGCCGCCGGGATCTCGCTCGGCCCGACGGCGTCGGCGGGCGGCAGCGGCTCGTCCCGGCCCAGCCGCCCGAACACCTCGGCCGCCCCCTCCTCGTCCCAGGCGACGGTGGACCCGACGCCCTCGATGTCCGGGTTGAACCCGCGTACGGGTACGGTCGCGAACGCGGTACGAGCCGTGGAGAGGTTCTTCAACCGCCGCGCCAGTACGACGAGTTCGGCGGCGGAGATGCCCCGGTCGGCCGCGCCCGTCCCGCGCAGGGTCGCGGCGAGGGCCTTCAGCCGCTCCGGGTCGCCCAGCACGCCGTCGCGCAGTCGCTCCAGCGTGTTGACGACGAACTGCTGCTGCTTCCGGATGCGGCCGAAGTCCATCTGCCCGTCGGCCCGCCGTGACCGCACGTACTGGAGTGCCTCACCGCCGCGCACGCGGGTGGTGCCGGGCGCCAGGTCGATGCCGGTCACCGGGTCCTTGAGGGGCTGCTCCGTACAGATGGGGACCCCGCCGTCGATCCGGTCCACGGTGTCCATGAAGCGGCGGAAGTCGATCTCCAGATAGCGGTGGACGGGGAGCCCCGTCATCGACTCGACGACCTTCGTGGTGAAGGCGGGACCACCCTCCGCCCAGGCGTTGTTGATCTTCGCGGGGTGGTCGTCGTGGGCCTTTCCGGTACGCCGGTCGTCGTGCGGTCCCGGGAGGGTGGTGAGCGAGTCGCGGGGCAGGCTCACCACGTCCATCCGGTCGTCGGCCGCCGAGACGTGCACGAGCATCATCACGTCCGTGCAGTCGCACTCGCGCCCACCGAGCCGGTAGCGCTCCTTCTCCTCCTCGGTGACGCCCTTGCGGCTGTCGATGCCGACCACCAGCAGGTTCAGCCCGTGTTCGGGGGCCGGGAGGTCGTCGGCCGCGGTGGCGAGGGCGCCGGGGACGAGCGTGGCGAGGGCGGTGAGCGCCGCCGGGACGAGCAGCGGACGCCGGGCCCACCGTGCACGTGGGAGATTCATGTCCGCACGTTATTTCGATCGTTCTCGCACAGAGATACGCGACGCGACATGAACAGGGCGAATCACTCTCCTGCGGCGCCTGTGTCATGATGCGGGAATCGCAGCGGAAGGAGCGAAGATGGCGCCGGATCCCGGGAAATGGGAACGGATGGCCTTCATTCCGAAGAGCCGATATGTGAGTGATCCCGCCCCCGCCGACCGCACGCCGTTCCCGGTGTACGCGGCTCTGGTCAACCAGTGGACGCAGTCGGGAAGGGCGGTCCCGGGAATGCCGGACCGGGAATGGGAGCGCCTGATGGCGACGCCGGTCTGGCCCACCTGGTAGGGAGACCGGGAAAGACGAGAAGACGAAAGGGGCCGCCCCGGAGGGCGGCCCCTGACGTGTGGACGTCGTCGCGTCGCGACGGTGGGGGTCAGCTGTTGCCGACGCCGTTGCCCGAGAGGACCGGGATGTCGTCCAGGATGTGCGACAGCGGCTCGTCGCCCTTGGCCTGGGTGGAGTTCTCGGTGCACTGCTGGTTCTGCGGGGAGGACAGGACGTTGATGTCCTGGACCGAGATCGGGACGAGGCCGATGAGCGAACCGGCGTTGAGCTTGGCCGGCAGGCCGATGCACGGCTTGTTCAGGGAGCCCTGGACGAGCGCGAACTGGGGGCTCATGTTGCCGTAGGTGGCGGAGTTGCCGTACTCCTGGTGCGCGCCGTTGCCGCTGAGCGAGGTGGTGCCGCCGTCGTTTCCGATGGCGAGCGCCGGGGAGGCGACGGCGGCGGTGGCGCCGACGATGGAGACGGCCGCGGCCGCAGTGGCCATAACCTTCTTGATCACGGGAGTTCCCTTCTAGAACCGGCTCCGTGCAGGGAGCGACCTGATCAACTGGACAAGGGCGCAAGGGTTCCGCTGTGTCACTCCCTTGGCGGAGCGCACTCGGCAGCGCGAAGTGCGCGCCCAGTCGAAAGGGTGAAGGGCCGGAACCAAAGCCATCGGGCGCAGTTGATCCCGTCGCATCAATCAGCTCGATTGGTGGGAACAGGAACGGAATCACCGTGATCAAGAAGATTATGGCGGCTGCGGCTGTGACGGCCTCTGTTGTCGGCGCCACCGCTGCGGCGGCCTCCCCGGCGCTCGCCATCGCCGACGACGGTGGCACGACCTCGCTCAGCGGCAACGGCGCGAAGCAGGCGTTCGGCAACTCCACGACCGCGGGTGACTTGAGCCCCCAGTTCTCGGCGGTCCAGGGCTCGCTGAACAAGCTCTGCCTCGGTGTCCCCGTGAAGGCGAACGCCGGTTCGCTCATCGGCCTCATCCCGATCGCCGTGCAGGACGTCAACGTCCTCGCCTCGCCGCAGAACCAGCAGTGCGCGGAGAACTCCACCCAGGCCAAGGGTGACGAGCCGCTGTCGCACATCCTGGAGGACATCCCGGTCCTCTCGGGCAACGGCGTCGGCAACAGCTGACCCGTACGGCGCGCGACTGGGCCGGAAGAGGGCGGAGATGCTCTCTTCCGGCCCTGTTGTATGGGCATTGGAGTGAATGAGCAAGTCTCTCCGTTGTGTCGGTTTCCTTTTTGAGGGATGTTCGTTGTGTTCCGTGAGTCTTCCGCTATCGAAAGGACGCAGACGAAAATGAACTGTAAGAAGGCTGCTGCTGTCGTCGCCGGAATCATCATGGCCATGGGTGCGGCCACGCCGGCCTTCGCCGACGCCGAGGCGACGGGTGCGGCCATCGGTTCGCCCGGTGTCCTCTCGGGCAACGTCGTCCAGGTCCCGATCCACGTGCCGATCAACATCTGCGGCAACAGCATCAACGTGCTCAGCGCGCTGAACCCGGCGTTCGGCAACACCTGCGTCAACGCCTGAGTCCCACCAGGACCTCAGGTACCGGGGCCGGTCCCGGAGAGTGAGAACTCTCCGGGACCGGCCCTCGGTCATGTCCGGACCCGTGCCGGACCGGGCCCGGGGCGTGGCTCCGGGCCGCCCGGTGGCCATTTCCGGGGCGGTGGGCCGCCGGTCTTCCTTGCCGTGCGGGTGAGCGCACCGACTTCGCCGGGGTTCATGCCCGGACTCCGCACGAATTTCCTGACCACCGGTGCCCCAATTGGGCGATCAAATACACCGATGGCCCAATGGCCAGAGGCGAGCCGCGTTCACGGTCGGCTCATTAGGAATACTTTCGGAGCATCGGATTGACGGTTCATCAAAAAGTGTGTGACGTAGAGGAGTGGCCATGGGAACTTCCCGCCGGAGAACATCGAGAGTGTGGCTGGGGGTCTTCACCGCCGGTCTCCTCGCCTCGGGATCGGTCGTGCTGGCGTCCCCGGTCCGCGCCGCGGAGTCCCCCTCGACCAGGGACCCCGGCCCCTCGCTCACCGGTGCCATGGGAGCCTTCCTCGACTCGGGCCCGCTCGGGGTCGCCCGTATCGGACAGTTGGAACGCTGGCTCGGCGGGCGGGAGCTCCGCGTCGGTCACACCTATCTCCCCGGCGACCTGTGGCGGAACATCGAAGGTCCCCCGGGCTTCCTCGACGCCTGGGCGAACTGGCGCAACGCGAAGTCCGACCGCATGTTCGTCCTCAACGTGCCCATGCTGGAGCGCAACGAGGCGGGGGTCTCCGACGCGGAGGTCCGCAGACAGCTCCGGCTCGGCGCCGCGGGCTACTACGACCACCACTTCAAGGCCCTCGCCCGGCGCCTCGTCGGCCTCGGGGCGACCGACACGGTCGTCGTTCTCGGCTGGGAGATGAACGGCACCACCTACACCCACCGGTGCGGACCCGACCCCACCTCGTGGAAGAGGTACTGGAACCGGATCGTCACCGCGATGCGGTCCGTGCCCGGCCAGCGGTTCCGCTTCGACTTCAACCCGAGCCGTGGTCTCGACGCCGTGCCGTGGACCCAGTGCTACCCGGGCGACGACGTCGTCGACATCATCGGGATGGACTCCTACGACCAGCCGCCCGGTTCGAGTTTCGACCAGCACGTGAGGGAGCCGTACGGGCTCCAGAAGCAGGTCGACTTCGCCGCCGAGCACGGGAAGCAGATCTCCTATCCGGAATGGGGCCTGTTCCGGAACGGGGACAACCCCGTGTACATGCGCCGGATGCTGGAATGGATGAAGCAGCACAAGCCGCTCTACCAGACGATCACCGACTACTGCCCGCACGGAGTCTGGCAGTGCGACGACAACCCGAGGTCGTCGGCGATGTTCCGTCAGATGCTGTACGGCACGGGGCCGGGGCTCCCGACCGAGCCGACCGAGCCCACGCAGCCTACGGATCCGACCGATCCCACTCAGCCGACTGATCCGACGGACCCGACACGGCCGACTGATCCGACGGAGCCCACCGACCCGACGCGTCCGACGGACCCGGTCGATCCGACGAAGCCGAAGCCCAAGCCGGAACCCAAGCCGGAACCGAAGCCCGAGCCCAAGCCGGAACCGAAGCCGGAACCGAAGCCGGAACCGAAGCCGGAACCGAAGCCGGAACCGAAGCCGGAACCGAAGCCGGAACCCAAGCCGGAACCCAAGCCCGAGCCGAAGCCTGAGCCGAAGCCTGAGCCGAAGCCCGAGCCCAAGCCGGAACCCAAACCCGAGCCCGAGCCGGAACCGAAGCCGGAACCCAAACCCGACTGTTGGACCGTCAATCTCGGTTCCTGGGTGGAGAGTTGGATCGGGGGGCCCGTCTGTGTCCCCAGGGACTCATGGAAGGACAAGGTCGATCTCGGCTGGAAGGACGCGCTGAAGGGCGTCTGGCCCTTCTGAGCCGTCCCGGACGGTGTGACGGAGCGGCGGGGGAGGTCTCACCCCCCGCCGCTCCCCGCCGTCCGGCCCGACAGGCGGCCGATCAGCCGCCCCGTCCGGGTTCCCTCGCGGACCTGCCGGGCCGCCCAGCGGCGCGCTCCGGCGGCGCCCGCGCGCAGCCACAGCAGCGGGGCCGTACCCCGGCCCGCCAGCATCAGCCGCTGGTTGCCCACGGTCTCGGGCCGCCAGTGCCGCTTGTACTCCTCGGTGCCCCGCAACATGCTCAGGGTGACCCGGCCGCCGGCGCTGGTCTCCCCGGCGCCGTGCCGCAGCAGCATCGTCGCCACATCGACCTTGCGGGCCCGCAGCGCCGGATCGGCGCCGTACAGATAACCGCCCGCGAGCCGGGGCGACATCAGGGTCAGATCGGCGGCCACCACGTCCCCGGCCAGCCGGAACTCGGTGACCATCGCGTCCCCGCGCTCCACCATGGGCCGTACGGCACGGGTGAGGTGCTGGGCGAACCGCTCGCTGGTGTGCTCGGCGGTCACCCCCCGCCCCTCCCACTGGAGCCGATGGAGCCTCAGGAGGCGGTCGAGGGCGGCGGGCACCTCGGGGCCGCCGACGACACGCGCGTCGATGCCCAGGGCGTCCAGCTTGCGCAGCTTGGCCCTGACCCGCTGGGCCTTCCCGGAGGGGATGCGTTCGAGGAGGCCCTCCATGGGCACGGCGGGCAGTTCCAGACAGAGCGAGTCGGGCAGCCGTCGGCGCGGGCCCCGCCAGTGGACGAGGACCCGTTCGCTGGCCGCCCCCGGCCGTACCTCCCGCAGATCGACCACCGCGCCCCGGGCGGCCCGCGCGATGCCCCGGGCCAGCGCGGGCGCCGCCGCCGGGCAGCCGTCGTCGACGAGCACGTCCGTGAAGTCGGTGATCTCGCCGCCGAGCTGGGTGAGGACCGGCAGCGGCCCCCGGGCCCGCATCAGGGGCGCGGCGGCCACGAGTGCGCCGCCCGCGTCCCGTACGAGCACCACCCGCAGCGCGCCGGGCCTGCCGTACGAGAGCCACCAGGAGTGCAGCCAGGCGTGGGACTGGAAGGGGGTGGCGGCGGAACAACGCCCGTACAGCGCCGTCCACTCGGCCGCGATCCGCCCGAACCCCGTCTCGTCACGGCACACCTCGATCCGCGGGTCCGCGGGGGTCCTCGCGCTCACACCGCCTCCGGCTGGTGCGCGGCGGCCGGGGCGGGCACGGCGGTGGACGCCGGGACGGCCGGTGCGGCGGGCTGCCGGGAGTGGCGGGCCTCGCCGCGCGCGGCGGCCCGCCTCGGGCGGACCAGCAGGGCGAGACCGCCGAGCAGACCGCCCGCGCAGCCGCCGACCAGCGCGGAGAGCGACGCCGAGGGCGAGACCGGGGCGACCGGCTCGGTGGCGCGGGAGAACTGCACGACCTTCACGCCGGTGCTGCCCGCCACGTGCGAACTGTTCAGGACGAGCGCGCGGGCCACCCCGTCGGCCATGGCCACGGCCTTCGAGGACTTCTCCGCGCGGGCGGTGATCGAGATCATCGGCGCGTCCGGCGAGGTCTCCGCCCGCACGCTGCGGCGCAGGGTGGCGGCGGTGACCCCGGCCCACACCTGGGCGTCGCCGGTCACCGCGATGTCCGTGGCGACCCGCCCGTACGCCTGCGCGAAGCCGAGCGCGCCCGAAGGGTCGGACTTCTCGGCGGGGACGACGATGACATAGCTGGTCGCCGCGTACTGCGGGGTCGTCAGGGCCCCGTAGCCCCCGCCGAGCACGGCTCCGGCGAGGGCGGCGGCGGGCAGCACCGCCCACCGGCCGGGGCCGCGCAGACCGGCGGGGAGGGAGACGCGGGGTGGGGTGGTCTTCATGGGACGGTCTCTCACTTCGCGGAGGAGGGGGTGCCGTGGACGGCCTGGTCGTAGAGGGACAGCAACTGCCGTGCGCTGTGCGCGATGTCGTAGTGGCGGGCGGCCGCCGGGACCGGGAGCCGGGCGGGTCCGGCGGCCCGGACACCGCGCAGGGCGGCGACGAGCTCCGGCACGGAGGCGCCGGTCCTGCGGGCGCCCGGGGCCGCGTCGGGTCCGAGGTCCTCGACCGCAGGGCAGGCCGCGTACAGCACCGGCAGTCCGGCGGCGAGCGCCTCGACGACGGCGAGCCCGAAGGTCTCGTCCGGGGACGGGGACACGAGGACGTCCATCGCGGCCAGCAGACCGGGCAGCGAGGGACCGGCCGAGCCCGCCGGGAGCGGGTCCGCGCGGGCGCCCGTGAGCAGCACCCGGTCGGCGGTCCCCAGGGAGCGCGCCAGCTCCAGCAGCTCCGCCCGCCGCTCGCCGTCGCCGACGAGCAGCAGCCGGGCGTCCGGCACCTCGGCTACCGCCCGGACCAGCAGGTCGAACCGTTTCCCCGGCGCCAGCCGCCCCACCCCGCCCACCACGTACGCGTCCCCGGGAACGCCGAGGGCCCGCCGGGCGCGGCGCCGGGCGGCGGAGTCGAAGGCGAAGCGGTCCGTCTCGATGCCGTTGGGTACGACCCGGATACGGTCCCGGGGCACCCCCCAGTCGGCGAGCCTGCGGGCCACGCTGGACGAGACGGCGACCGTGGACGTGCCGAGCCGCTCCGAGGCCAGATACAGGGCGCGGGTCCCCGCCGACAGCGGACGGCCCTCGATCTGGGTCTCGCCGAGGGAGTGCTCGGTGGCGACGATCCGGCGCACCCCGGCCAGCCGGGCCGCCGCCCTGCCGTACACGCACGCCCGGTACAGATGCGTGTGCACCAGGTCGTACCGGCCCCGGCGGACGATCCCGGCCAGCCGGGGGAGCGCCCCGAGGTCACGGTTCCCGGCCATGCCCAGATCGGTGACGGGGGTGCCGTCGGCCTCGATGCCCTCGGCGACGGCGCCGGGGTTGGTGAGGGTGACCACCCGGCTCTGGACCGGGAGGTGCCGCAGCAGCAGCCGCAGCTGCTGCTCGGCGCCGCCGATGCCGAGCCCGGTGATGACGTGCAGGACCTTCACGGCGTCACCACCGCCGCGGGGCCGGGCGCGGCGGCCGGCAGATCGGCGGGCCGGCGGCGGCGCAGCGGGTGCAGGACGCGCTTGGCGGTGAGCCGCCAGGAGGTGTCGTCCTCGCCGATGTGGACGCGGGGCAGGGCGTACGCGCCGGTGTGCGGGCCCGGGTCGATCGCGCAGGCGTACCGGTACCCGGCCGCCCGCACGGCACGGACCGCCCGTGGGTCGACCTGCCCGTACGGGTAGCAGAAGCCGTCCACGGGGCGGCCGGTGATCTCCTCCAGGAGGATCCTGCTCTCCCGGGTCTCGGCGGCGAGGGCCGTGTCGTCGGCCTCGGGGAGCGACACATGGGTCAGCCCGTGCGAACCGATCTCCATGCCCGCGTCGGCGATCCGCCGGATGCCGTCCTCGGAGAGCAGCGGCTTGCGCGGCCCCGCCGAGTCCCAGCCGTTCTCGCCGTCGAGCCGCCCCGGCAGCGCGTACACCGTCGCCGTGAACCCGTGTCTCAGCAGCAGCGGCAGCGCCGAGTCGACGAAGTCGGCGTAACCGTCGTCGAAGGTCAGGCCCACGAGCCCGCGGGCGCGGCCCTCGGCGGTGGCGGCGAGCAGTTCGCGGACCGAGACCCCGCGCAGTCCCCGGTCGCGCAGCCAGTGCAGCTGCCGGGCGAAGCGCACCGGGGAGACGGTCACGCGGTACGGGTCGTCAGTGGTGTCCGCGATCGAGTGGTACATCGCCACCCACAGGGGCGGCCTCACCCACGGGGGCGGTTTCGGCAGCATTCGGCGCAGCGCGGTGGCGGCGGGCATCGGGGTTCCTCCTCCGGTAGGTGGTGCGGGGCAGCGGCAGGATCTCGGGCGCCTCGGGGACGCAGCCGAGGAAGACGACGAAGACGCCGACGACGACCAGTCCCGCGACGGTGACGGCGAGGAACGCGGGGCCGATCGCGACCGAGGCCAGCCAGCCCGCGCCGGTCGCCCACGCGCCCGCCGCGGCGAGCCGCAGCAGCCTTCCGCCGAGCCGCCCGGCGCGCACCGGGACGGCCTGCCGGTGCGCTCCGCGCAGCAGCAGCAGCGCGGTGAGGGTGATGCCGAGGGCGTTGGCGGCGGCGATGCCGACCGCGCCCCAGTGCTCGGCGGCGGGTACGCCCGCGGCGGCGGTGGTGGCGAGCCCGGCGCCCATGGCGGCGGCCGGGTACCAGAGCGGGCGGGCGGCGGAGAAGTAGCAGCGGACGAGGGCGCCCACCATGGTCTGGCCGAGCAGCCCGAGCGCGTACACCCGCATCACGGCGGCGGTCGACGCGGTGTCGGAGCTTTCGAACTGCCCGCGCTCGAAGAGGAGTTCGACGATCCGGGGGGCGGCGGCGATCACCGTGGAGGCGCCGACGAGGACGACGACGGCGGCGAGCAGCAGGTCCCGCTCCACCTGGCGGCGGGCCTTCTCCGCGTCGCCCGCCGCGAGCGCCCGCGCCACCGTCGGGAAGCTGACCGTGCACAGCATCAGCGAGAGGATCATCGGCATCTGCGCCACCTTCTGCGCGTAGTTCAGATGCGAGATGGCTCCGGCGGGCAGCGGTGAGGCGAGGAACCGCTCGATCAGCGTCTGCGACTGACGGCACAGCGAGAACGCGACCACCGGCGCGACGAGACCGAACAGCAGGATCCGGGCGTCGGCACCACCCGACGACCCCGACGACCCCGACGACCCCGACGACCCCGACGACCCCGATGAACCGACTGAACCGACCGAACCGAATGAATCGGACGGACCTGACGGACCGGATGTCCTTGGTGACTCAGGTGACTCAGGTGACTCAGGTGACTCAGGTGACTCGGGTGTCCTCGGCGGCGCCGGGCGGGTGCGCAGCTCCCGCAGCAGCGAGGGGGCCTGGACCAGGACCATCAGGACCCCGCCGACCGCGACCCCGGCGGCGGCGGACCGCACCCCCCACGGCTCCCGCAGCACCAGGACGGTCCCGATGATGCCCACGTTGTAGGCCACGTAGATCATCGCCGGAGGAATGAAGCGACCGTGCGCCCGCAGCGCCGCCGAGCAGTAGCCGACCAGCGAGAACGTCAGCACGCACGTCCCCGTCAGCCGTGTGCAGTCCACCGCGAGCGCCGGATCGGGCAGCCCCGGCGCGAGGGCCGAGACCAGCAGCGGGGCACCGGCGATCAGGAGCGCGGCGGCGACGCCGAGGACGAGCACGATCCGGGGCAGCGTGCCCCGCACCAGGGCGCGCACCGGATCGCCGAGCGTGCCGCCGGAGCGGCGGGCCAGCGCCCGCGAGAAGGCGGGCACCATGATCAGTGCCATGGCGTCCTCGACCAGCAGCGTCGAGGCGAACTCGGGGACCGTCCACGCCACCAGGAACGCGTCGGTCTCCGCCCCGGCCCCGAAGTACCCGGCCAGGATCTGGTCCCGTACGAGTCCCAGCAGCGCCCCGACGGCGGTGAGCCCGGCGGTGACGGCGGCGGCCTTCGCGAGGAACCCGCGCCCGGGGGACGCGCCGCCGCGCCGCTCCCGCACGCGGGCGTGCGCCGGGCGGTGCGGAGCGGGGGCCGGGGCCGGGCCCCGCGCGGGGACGGGCGGGGGGCTCGGGTGCGGGACCGGCAGGGGCTCCGGCGGGCCCTCCCGTACGACGGGGGAGTCGGCCCGCACGGCGGCTTCTCCTCGTACGGCGGCTTCTCCGCGTGAGAAGGCGGCCTCTCCCTGGACGAAGGAGACGTCTCCCCGTACGGAGGTTCCTCCTGGTGCGAAGGACGCGTCTCCCCGTACGGCGGCGGCCTCTCCCCGCCCGCCCGGGTCCTCCCGCGTCCCCCCGCCCCCGTTCCGCCCCGGCAGCACGACGGCCTCCGGGGGCCACGGAGAGTCCGTGGGTCCCGGAGGCGCGGGCGGCCGGAGGCCGGTGGGCGGGGCGTCGGGGGGCGGGCCGCCCGAGGGGCGCGGCCCGCCGGGGGCGTCCGTGGGTTCCGGTTCTCCGGACCGGGGGTCACGCACGCCGGACCCCCGTGAGGGCCCACCAGGCCGCGAGGCCCAGCACCACGGACATCAGGACCGTGGAGGGGCCGCCGATGTCCGCGTAGAAGAAGTCGACGAGCTGCCAGCCGAGCAGCCCGGTGGCGACCAGGGCGCAGTCCGGGCCGAGCCGCCACCCGCGCAGCCCGAGCACCAGCAGCGCCACCCAGCCGCCGGCCAGCGCGAGCAGTCCGAACAGGCCCTGCTCGCTCAGCACCAGGAGGTACATGTTGTGCGGGGAGAGCAGCGGCTGCCGCTGGAACACGGCCCCCGCGCCCGCCGTGTCGCTGCCGGAGGACAGCGCGAGCGAGGCGTTCGAGTCGCGGTACGCGGGGAAGCCCTTCAGACCGATGCCCGTGACCGGCTCCGTACGCCACATCCGTCCGGCCGCCGCCCACATCGTGTACCGGTCGGTGACCGACTGGTCCGGCGCCGCCGCCACCCGCGTGATGCTGGTGACCCGCTCCTGGACCATCGCCGAACCGACGCCGAGACCGCCGACCAGGACCACCCCGAGCGCCCCGGCGGCGAGCGCCACCCGGACCGCCCGCCGGGGCCCCGAAAGCAGCAGCTGCGCCCCGCAGGCGAGGACGGTCGCGATCCACGCGCCCCGGCTGAAGGACAGCACGAGCGGCACGGACAGCAGTACGGCGCAGCAGAGCGCGGCCGTCCGCGCCCGGCCCGCCCGGGAACCGAGCGCGATCCCGGTGACGACGACCAGACCGTACGAGACGACCGTCGCCATGCCCATCACATCGGTGGCCCCGAAGGTCCCGACGGCCCTGATGTCCTCGCCCTGGTAGGAGGCGCCGGTGCCGGTCAGGTACTGGACGACGCCCACCGCGCCCTGGAGCAGGGCGAGTCCGACCAGTCCCCAGGCGACCACGGCGAAGTCCCGCCGGTCGCGGATCATCAGGAGCACGGCCGCCGGGACGAGGACGAAGATCTGGAGGTAGCGGGCGACGCCCGGCAGGCTCGCCGCCGGGTCGTTCGACGCGATCGCGGCCAGACAGATCCCGAGGACCGGCAGACCGAGGACGACGGCGGCGGTCCGGGTCAGCGGGCGGGCACCGCCGCGCAGCACCCGGACGAGACAGACGAGGACGAGCAGTCCGGAGGCCGCGTCGGCGACCGTGCCCGTACCGCCCGTACCGCCCGTACCGCCCTGGGCCCCGCCGCCGCCCGGGACGAGCAGCAGCGCGATCACGGCGAGGACCGGGGACAGGGCCCCGGCCCTGCGGGTCCAGTCGCGGACGTCGGGGGTGACCGCGGGCACGGTCAGGGCCGTGGCCATGGGTCAGCTCCCCGTGGGACGGACGAGTCCGGCGGCCGTACGCACCAGGATGCAGACGTCCTGCCAGAGCGACCAGTGGTCGATGTAGTGGTTGTCGAAGCGGCAGCGGTCCTCGATCGAGGTGTCCCCGCGCAGCCCGTGCACCTGCGCCAGACCGGTCAGCCCCACCGGCATCCGGTGCCGGGCCGCGTAACCGGCGTGGATCTTGCTGAACTGGGCGACGAAGTAGGGGCGTTCCGGCCGGGGCCCGACGAGGCTCATGTCGCCGCGCAGCACGTTCCACAGCTGCGGCAGCTCGTCGAGGGAGCTCTTGCGCAGGAAGCTCCCGGCCGCGCTCATCCGCCGGTCGCCCGCCACGTTCCAGCGGGTCGCCGACTCGGTGTCGTCGCAGGGGCGGAGCGTACGGAACTTCAGCAGCGTGAAGTGGCGCCCGTGCTGGCCCACCCGCTCCTGCCGGAACAGCACCCCGGGACCGTCCGCGAGGCGCACGGCGAGCGCGCACACCAGCAGCACCGGCAGCGCGAGCGCCATGGCGGGGGCGGCCAGCGCGATGTCGAGGAGCCGCTTCGCGGTCAGCCCGCGCCGCTCCTCCAGCGGGACGACCCGCTGCCAGGCGTACCCCCACACATGCGAGCCCATCGGCCCGCCCTGCCCCTGCCCGCCGACCCGCCAGGTGGTGCAGCCGTAGTGCTGGAACAGCGTCATGAGCCCCGGGTCGTCGTCGAGGAACACCGCGTCGCGCACGGCGTTCTGGATGACGGCACGGTGGATCTCCTCCGTCGTGGTGAGCACCGGGAGCCCGGACTCCCCGGCCGGGCGGGGAGCGCCGCCCTGCTCGGGCAGGCCCACGATGCCGACCGGCCGCACCCCGTACTCCGGGTGCTGGGCGGCGGCGGTGGCGAACCGGCGCGCGGCCCCCGGCCCGCCGACGACGAGCGCGGACCGGGGACGGTTCCGCGCGGTCCGGCGGCGCCGGGAGAGCAGCAGGGCCCGGACCAGGACCACGACACCGACATGGGTGGCGTAGGCGGCGCAGAGCCGCAGCGGGCCGAGGGCCAGGGCGGGGGAGTAGGCGGCGGTCCCGGCCGCCGCGAGGCACCAGACGAGGCCCGCGCGGGAGGCGAGGGCGGGCAGTTCGTCGAGGGCCCGGACGTGCGCGGGCGGCCGGTGGAGCCCGGCGCGCGCGTCGAGGAGCAGGACGAGCGCCACGACCGGCAGCAGCAGCCGGACGTCGTGGTGTCCGGTGCCGAGGAAGGTGGCGCCGGTGAGGACGGCGAGCACGTCGACGGCCGCGAGCACGGGCGCGCCGGACCTCGGCCGGGCACGCCGGTGCTCGGGCAGCGCGAGCCGGTCGGGGGCGCCGCGGCGCGGCGCGAGGGAGGCGAGGCCGAAGGCCTGGCCCGCCGTGGGCCAGGGGCCCGGTGAGGAGGGGACGCTGGTGCTTTCCGTGGTCACTGCGTGATCGGCTCTCTGTGCTCGGCGTCCCGCACCCCGGCCAGTTCGCGGTAGATGTCCGCGACGGCCGCGCCGGTGCGCCGGACGTCGAATCTGCTGAGTACGTGCTCGTGGGCCTCGCGGCCCAGACGGTGCCGCAGCTCCGGCCGGCCGAGGAGGCGGCCGAGGGCGGTGGCGAGCGCGGCCGGGTCCTCGGGCGGGACCAGGCACGGGGTGCGGTGGGCGGGCGGCAGGCTCTCGCGGGCCCCGTCGACGTCGCTGACGACGACCGGCCGGCCGGTCGCCATCGCTTCCAGGGGCGCCAGGGCCATGCCCTCCCAGCGGGACGGCAGGACGACCACGTCGGCGGCCCGGTACCAGGGGACGGTGTCGTCGACGGCTCCGGTGAACCGCACCGAGGGCCCGGCGGCGGCGCGCAGCCGGTCGGCGTCGGGACCGTCGCCGACCAGGACGAGCCGGGCGTCCGGCACCTCGGCGAGCACGGCGGGCCAGGCGGCCAGGAGCACGTCCTGGCCCTTCTGGCGGCAGAGCCTGCCGACGCAGACGACGGTGGGTACGGGCTCGCGGGGCGGCCCGTCGGACGCGAACCGGGCGATGTCCACGCCGTTGTGGACGACGGCCCAGTCCGCCCTGATGCCCGCGGCCTCGCCGGTACGCCGCTCGGCCTCGCTCACACAGAGGATCCGGTCCGCCCAGCGGGCGCCGAACCGCTCCCAGCGGCGGGCGAGCGCGGCGGTCGTCCCCTCGACCGCCTCGAAGGACCAGGCGTGCGGCTGGTACACGGTCGGGACGCGTCCGCGCACGGCGAGCCGGGCGCAGAGCCCGGCCTTGGCGCTGTGCGCGTGGACGAGGGAGGGCCGGACCGTACGGACCAGCCGGGCCAGCTCCCGGGTCTCGCGGACGAGCCCGGGACCGGGGTCCCTGCCCGCCCGCCAGTCGTGGGTGTCGGCTCCCTCGGCGCGGACGGCCGTGGACAGGGCGGTGCCGGGCGGGCAGGCGACGGCGACCCGCAGCCCGACGGCGAGCTGGGCGCGGACCAGGTCGACGACGACACGGGCGACCCCGCCGTCGCCGGGCTGGACCGCGTGCAGGACGGTGACGGACCCGGGGTCCGTTCCTCGTGGTGTCCGCATGTCAGCGCCGGGCTGCACGGAATTCGGTGGTGCCGGAGTTCGTCAGGTCGTTCGGGGAAGCGGACGGCGTCGCAACCGACAGGGCGCACAACACCCTGTGATGCACAGCGAGAAGCGCTGAATTCCGCATACAGGTTCTCCGCTTTGATGAGAGAAGGAAGGGAAGACCCGCGGGGGCAGGGGGAAGGGGAGGTGTCGTCCGCACGAAATGAGTGAACGCACGGCGGGCCCGGAAGCAACGTTCGGAAACGTTATAACCCCGTTGCGGGGCGATAGTAAGCATTAGATGCCTGGAAAACCTAACTCCCGTATCCGGAAGGCAGGTTCCTCGTTGTGCGTGTTGCGCCATTCCGCGCCCACTCCCTCCAGCCGCCCCCATACGGCCCAAAGATCTTTTGAACGTCACCCGTTCGGGAGAGCAACCGATGAAAAGCGGGAACGTTGTTGAGGGAGCCGGGCCGAACAGTCCGAGCAGTCCGCGTCGAATTCCGATCGAGGAGCACTTCTCCATGTCCCGTATCGCCAAGGCCGTCGTCCTGACCGTGGGTGCCGCCGCCGCGGTCGCCGGTGCCGCCGGTGCCGCCGCCGCCGACGCCGGTGCCGAGGCCGCCGCCGTGGGTTCCCCCGGTGTCATCTCCGGCAACGTCGTCCAGGTCCCGGTGCACGTCCCGGTCAACCTCTGCGGCAACACCGTCAACGTCATCGGTCTGCTGAACCCCGCCTTCGGCAACACCTGCGTGAACGCCTGATCTCGCACGCCTGATCGGTCCTTCCGAAGCCGGTGCGCCCACCCGTCGGGGTGGGCGCACCGGCTTTTTCCTCGCCGGAACTGGATGACTACTCGTTCGGCGGCACCGTCGTGCGCCGTCCGGTGCAACGGCGTACGCCCCTTCGAGGGGCAGGTCAGAAGGGTCGATTCACTCGAACGGAGGTGTGGCGCTCCGTAGCTTCTCGATTGCGGAGGGCTATCACCGCAGGCGCGGCGAGGGGGAAGTCGTCCGAGGTGCAAGGGAAAGGAACACATGTACGTCCTCTGGCCGCACGCCGTCCCACCGCCCTGGAGATATCCGCCGTCGTCACCCTCGGCACGGCGGGACCCGCCCTCGCCGTCGCACACCACCCGTCCCCCGCGGCCGAGCGGGCCGCCCGCGCACCCCTTCCCGGCACCGCCGCCCTGCTGGACCGGGCGGACGCGCTCGGGAAGCCCGGCTCGGTGACCACTCCCGTGACCGAACTCGTCGAGGCGGCCCCCGAGGCCGGACCGGGGCAGCTCCCCACGGCCGACGCCGAGGTGTTCAGGGCCGGGATCGAGGCTGTCGTCGAGCAGGCCAGGGCCGCCGCACCGGCCCCGCTGCCCGCCACCCCGCCGACCGGCCTCCCGGACGCCCCGGCACTGCCCGCGCTCCCGGCGCTCCCGGTCGACGCGCCCGAACTGCCCGTGGAGCCTCCGCCGGTGCCCGTCGACCCGCCCCGGCTCCCGGTCGAGGTGCTGGTCAAGCCCCCGGTGGACGTGCCCGGACTGCCGGTGAAGCCCCCGCTGCCGACCCGCTGGCCGTCCTCGTTCCGTACCGGTCAGGCGTACGCCCGACCGGTACGGGTGCGTGTGATCGGCAAATAGCACCGGTCCGCATCGATCGGGTGCAGTGTCGAGAAATCCTTCCTCCCGGAGTTTCCGGGAAGCGCACCTCTCGTTACAGAAGCAGAACGGCGCACGGGATTCGGTCAAAGACCTTTTTCCGTACGTGACTTGAAAGAACAGAGGAAGGATTCTCCCCATGAAGCCCACCAAGGTAGCCGCGGTCGTCGCCGGTTCGCTGATGGCGCTGGGTGCCGCCGCGCCCGCCATGGCCACGGAGGCGCTGACCCCGACCAGCCTGAACGGTGGTCTGGAGGCGATCGCCGCGAACGGTCTGAAGTCGGACGCGCTGAGCAGCACCACGGACGGTTCCCCGGTCAAGACCGTCACGGACGCCACGAACCAGCTGAACAAGGCCACCAAGGGAGCCCCGCTGCTCGGTGGCCTGCCGATCCCCGGCGGCCTCCCGCTGGGTGGCTGACGCTTCCTCAGTACGCGGGATTCTCCGGGCATTTACGGAGCTGTTCGGCTCCATTACCCACGGTCGGCTGATCGAATGATTTTCTGATCAGCTGCCGTGTGGCCCGCGTAACGCTTGACGCGCGGCCCCCTACTCTCTTGTCCATTCCCACGCGAAGGTCGGCGTGGAACAGGCCGGTCGGAGCGAGGGGGGATCCTCGTCGGCCTCTCCCTTTCCCAGAGGAAGAGCGGTATGCGGTCCATCATCAGCAGGAAAGTACTCACCGCGGCGGCAGCGACGGGCATCCTGTCGCTGAGCGGCGGATTCGCCCTGGCCGCGAACGCCCACCACGGTACGGACGACGGGTACGGCACGACCGCCGCGGGTCACGCGCAGGCCCCCCGGCCCGCGGGCGTCTGCGGAGAGGGCTTGGATCTCGGCGGATACGTCGCCGCCGCCGTCGGCGATCTCTGCGCCCCAGCGGAGGGCCCCGGCGGCTACGGCGCCCCAGCGGAGGGCCCCGATGGCTACGGCGCCCCAGCGGAGGGCCCCGATGGCTACGGCGAAGAACCGACGCACCCGCCGACGAAGCCCCCCACGCACCCGCCGACGACACCTCCGACGAAGCCCCCCACGCACCCGCCGACGACACCTCCGACGAAGCCCCCCACGCATCCGCCGACGAAGCCTCCGACGCATCCGCCGACGAAGCCCCCCACGCATCCGCCGACGAAGCCTCCGACGCATCCGCCGACGAAGCCCCCCACGCATCCGCCGACGCATCCGCCGACGCATCCCCCCACGCATCCGCCGACGAAGCCTCCGACGCATCCGCCGACGAAGCCTCCGACGCACCCGCCGACGCATCCCCCCACGCATCCGCCGACGAAGCCTCCGACGCATCCGCCGACGAAGCCTCCGACGCATCCGCCGACGCATCCCCCCACGCACCCGCCGACGACACCTCCGACCAAGCCGCCGACGCATCCCCCCACGCACCCGCCGACCACGCCTCCCACCACGCACCCGCCCACCACGCCTCCCGCCACGCACCCCCCGACGGTTCCTCCGACCAAGCCCGGAGAGCCGCACCTCCCCGACACCGGAAGCGATCCCGCGCTCTGGGGCGCGGCCGCGATCAGTGCCGCGCTGATCGTCGGCGGCACCGTCGTCCGTCTGCGGGGCGGCCGGGTCAGCCGCCGCCACTGACCCCCACCGAGCCGACGCCGTGTCCGATCCCCCCCCGGGCACGGCGTCAACCAGGGCCCTCACCGTCACCGGTGAGGGCCCCGTGCGTTGCTGCACACGGGTTAGTTCCGCCACGTTTCGGCCAAGGGTCTCGTTCACCTCATATGAATCTGCGTTCTCACGCGGGCATGGGGCTCCTCATGACCGCCTTCGCCTCCGCCGCCCTGGCTTCCCCCGCAGCCGCCGTCGAAGCACCGGTGGTCGTTCCGCTCCAGGGCCTGGAGCCGATCCTGCCGATGGCCGCGCCGACCGTGGCGACCGGCGTGCCCGTCCCGATGCCCGGTGCCCCCACCGGTTTCCAGAAGGGCCTGGGAGCCCTCCCCGACCTCGCGCTGCCCAGCGTGCCGCTCACCGGCACCCTGCCGGGGACCGTCGTCGACGCCCCGCTGCCCCAGCTCGTCAAGGACAGCGAGCCCGGCCGCGCGCTGCTCAGCAGCCCGCACTCCGAGATGCGGGCCGCCACCCCCGGCGCCGTCATCGGCACCCCCCTGGAGGCCCCGCGCGGCGACGGGCTCGCCGGACTGCCCGAGCTGACGAAGCCCCGCGTGGGTCTGCTCACCCCGGTGCTCAGCGGCGCCCTCGAACCGCAGCTGGGCCTGGCGCCCTCGGGGCACTGACCCCGCCCCCGTCCGTTCTTCCGTACGGGCCGTCACCGGCCGGGTGAAGGCACGATTCCTCCCGCCGTTCCCCGGCTCCTCGCGCGCTGCGGGAGACGGCTCGTCGTCCGTACGCGGTCCGTTGTCCGAGAACCGTCCCGCCGCATCCGGCGGCGACCGGCATTCGGACGGCGGACCGTTCTTTCGGTTTTCCTTTCTCACTTTCGGCCCAATGCCCGTGACCCGTCCCGCCGACCGGCGTTGAACGGGAACGACGGCCGTGATCCCTGCGGCCGCTTTCCAGCTCAAGGAGTTCTTGATGTCTCGCATCGCGAAGGCTGCCGCTGTTCTCGCCGGCACGGGTGCCGTTGCCCTCAGCGGAGCCGGCCTGGCCGTCGCCGACGCCGGCGCCGGGGCCGTCGCCGCTCACTCGCCCGGTGTCGCCTCCGGCAACGCCGTGCAGGTCCCGGTCCACATCCCGGTCAACCTCTGCGGCAACACCGTCAACGTCATCGGTCTGCTGAACCCGGCCTTCGGCAACACCTGCGTCAACGCCGACGGTGGCCACGACGACGGCGGCTACGGCGGCTGATCGCCCGTGACACAGGTGTCCCCCCGGTCCTGCGGGCCGGGGGGACACCCGCGTCCGGGGCCGCCGCGTCAGGCGTAGCGGTAGATCCGGCTGTGGTCGAACAACGACGCCGGGGTCACCCCCCAGGGCTTCATCGCCTCGTGCCGCGCCACGACCTTCCGGTACTGCGCGTCGCCCAGCGGCGGCGGCTCCGCCGGGAGGTAGGCGGCCCCCGGATTGCGCTGCTGCCACCGCGACCACACCAGGTCCACGAAGGAGTGGTGCAGCCAGAACACCGGGTCGTTCACCGAGCCGCCGCTCAGCATCATCCCGCCGATCCAGCGGTGCACCCGGTTGTGGACCCGGAACCGCTCGTTGCCCCGGCCCCCCGCCCAGCCCTCCAGCCGGTTGCGGAAGCCCGAGGCGCTCGTCGAGTTCCAGGGCGCCACGTCGTACGCCCGCTCCCGCATCACCTCGTCGAGCTCCGCCGAGGTCGGCAGCGCGATCGGGTCGCGCGGGCGGCCGAAGTCCCTGGTCAGGAAGTGGTCCTCGGTCATCGACGCGGTGATGTCCCAGCGCCCCGAGGAGTACGCGAACGGCCCGGTCATCACCTGGAGGTCGGCGCGCCGCCCGTTGCCGCCCAGGAAGTCCTCGGCCCACAGCGACGACGTCGGGGAGTCGTCCTGGGTCCAGTCCCAGTACGGGACGGCGACCCTGGAGTCGATCCGGCGCAGGGCCGTCTCGAAGTCCAGCAGGAACTTGCGGTGCCAGGGCAGGAAGCTCGGCGCCATGTGGGCGGTCCTGAGCCGCCCCTCGCCGTCGGACGTGTAGTGGTCGATGTGGGTACGGACGAATTCGTCGTACCCCCCGGTCCTCTTGAGCTCCAGGACGGCGGCGACGAACGTGCGCCGCTCGGCGGCCGTCAGATCGCGCTGGTTCTTACGCGTGTACACCACGGGGACTCCCTCCCGTCGGGGCGGTGTGGACGCCGTGGGCGCCCGCGAGCGGGGAGAGCCGGGCGGTCCCCAGCTCGTCCACGGCCGCGCGGACGGCCGCCAGCGGCGTCGGGCAGGACTCGTAGTGGTCGATCGGGGTGATGTAGCCGCCGTCGGCACAGCGCATCAGCTGGAGCGGCCGGCCGTCGACGAAGGCGGCCGGAGCGCCCCCGGCCCCGGACCGGCCGACGATGCGGCGGCCCCGGTACATCTCGTCGAAGGCATGGGGATCGCCTGGTTCCGCCACGGGTCCCCCCGATGGCGGACGGTCCGTGACCCGGCCGAGCGCGCCCCCCGTGAAAGCGGTGACGGCGAGCGCGAAGAGGGACCGCAGTGCGACGCGGCGCGGGACGATCATCAGTGATCTCCTCGGGGTCGGCTGGGCGTCCCCCGCTCCGGGGAAAGGGAGAGGCCTCAGGGCACAACGATGAAACCCCGGGTTCGTTGCGCCGGAAATGCCAGCGGTGTGAATGTCGGCCGTTCGGGTGAAAGCGGCGCGGGGAAAGGGTGGTTGGAGCACTAGCATCCCGATTCATGACCACTTCCAACGTCGTTTCCTCGACGCGCAGTGCCTCCCCGCTGGGAACTCTCACGGTGATTCCGTGGTCCAGCGAGCCCACCGCCGAATCGGCCGGGACGCCGTTCCTGATGGCGTACTCGCTCGGCGACGGCCGGGACGGACCGGAGGCCGGTCAGCAGGCGCTGCGGGCGGCCCTGGAGACCATGAACCTCTCCGTGGGCGACCGGCTCTTCGACCTCGACAAGGACGCCGGGATCAACGCCTCCCTGATCGTCGAGGGCGGCTCCGCCGTCCTCAACCTGCCGTTCCTGAAGGTGCAGTGCCCGGTGCCCGACGAATGGCAGGCGGCGGCCCGCGAGTCCGGGAAGGTCTACCTCCTGTGCTCGGTGCGCCCCTGGCCCGAGGCCGTACCGGGGCGGCCGGTCGAGGAGGAACTGCTGCGGTCCTTCGTCGCCGACGAGGAGACGCTCGCGGACTGCGCCCACGTCCTCATGCCGGTCCGTCGCCTCCAGGGCTGAGACGGGAAGGGGTCGCGCCATGGCGACGGTGAACGTACGGGGCGGGGTGCCGGGACAGCGGCAGGAGGAGACGTCCGGGCGGGAGACCCCCGGGGCGCTCGGCGCGGGCCGGGCCCTCGCCTGGGTGCTGATGGTCACCGGGGCGGCGGGCACGCTGGCCGGCTGGGTGATCACCATCGACAAGTTCCACCTCCTGGAGGACTCCGGCTTCCAGCCCGGGTGCAGCCTGAACCCGGTCGTCTCCTGCGGCAGCGTCATGAAGAGCGAGCAGGCGGCCGTCTTCGGCTTCCCCAACCCGATGCTGGGGCTCGTCACGTACGCGGTCGTCGTCGCCGTCGGCGCCGGGCTCCTCGCCGGGGCCCGCTACCGCCGCTGGTACTGGCTCGGCCTCAACGCGGGCATGTTGTTCGGCGTCGGTTTCTGCACCTGGCTGATGTACCAGTCGCTGTACGAGATCAACGCGCTCTGTCTGTGGTGCTGCCTGGCCTGGGTCGCCACCATCGTCATGTTCTGGTACGTCACCGCGCACAACGTGCGGCACGGTGTGATCCCCGCCCCGGCGGGGCTGCGGACCTTCTTCGGCGACTTCGCGTTCGCCCCGCCCGTCCTGCACATCGGGATCATCGGGATGCTGATCCTGACCCGCTGGTGGGACTTCTGGACCGGCTGACGTGAACCGTCCCTCCCTCGGGCCGCGGGCCGCACTGACCGTGCTGCTCGCGGCCGTTCTCGTGCTCCTGCTCCCGTACGACCGGCTCGCGCCCGGCGACCGGGGCGCCGGTGTGTCCGGGCCGGGGCCGCTCCCCGGGGTGCCCTCGGGGTTCTTCACCGGCTCGGACGCGACGGGGGTGCGCCGGATCGCGGGGGCGCAGGCATGGCTCGGCGGGGACGCCCTGACCGTCGGGCACACCTATCTGCCGGGGGACCGCTGGTCCAACATCGAGGGGCATCCGGCGCTCTTCGGGCCGTGGGCGGGCTGGAAGGCGGCCCGGCCCGGACGGCTCTTCGTGCTCAACGTGCCGCTGCTCGACCGCAGCGAGGAGGGACTGCCGGACCGCGAGGTGCGGGCGGGGCTGAGGGACGGCGCGGCGGGCGCCTTCGACCGGCACTTCCGGACGCTGGGGGAGCGGCTCGTGGCGCACCGGCTCGGGGACGCGGTCCTGGTCCTGGGCTGGGAGATGAACGGGACGACGTACAGCCACCGCTGCGGCCCGGACCCCGCGGCCTGGAAGGCGTACTGGCGGCGGGTGGTGGGGGTGCTGCGGGCGGTGCCGGGGCAGCGCTTCCGCTTCGACTTCACGCCGAGCCGGGGGCGGGACGCCGTCGAGTGGCCGCGCTGCTACCCCGGGGACGACGTCGTCGACGTGATCGGGATGGACGCCTACGACCAGCCCGCGGGGCTCTCCTTCGAGGGGCAGGTGACCGAGGAGTACGGGCTCGCGCACCACGTGGCCTTCGCGGCGGCGCACGGCAAGCCGGTCTCGTACCCGGAGTGGGGGCTCTTCCGGAACGGCGACAACCCGGCGTACGTACGGGGGATGCTCGACTGGTTCGCGGCGCACCGGCCCGTCTACCAGACGCTCACGGACTACTGCCCGCACGGGGTGTGGGGGTGTGCCGGGAATCCGGCCTCGGCCCGGGTGCTGCGGAGGGCGCTGAGCTCCCCTGAGGGTCCCTGAGGGTTCCGGCGGGTCCTGGGGGGCCCGGCCGGTTCCTGGTGGGCCCGGCCGGGCGGGGCCGGTCAGGAGTGCTGGTAGGCGACCAGGGAGATGCCGACGTAGTGCACGATGAACGCGGCCAGGGTCAGCGAGTGGAAGACCTCGTGGAAGCCGAACCAGCGCGGTGACGGGTTCGGGCGCTTGATGCCGTAGATCACACCGCCCGCGCTGTAGAGCAGCCCGCCGACGACGACCAGGACCAGGACGGCGATGCCGCCCGCGCGCATGAAGTCGGGCAGGAAGAAGACGGCGGCCCAGCCCATCGCGATGTAGCAGGGCGTGTACAGCCAGCGGGGCGCGCCGACCCAGAAGACCCGGAAGGCGATGCCTGCCGCGGCGGCGGCCCAGACCGCCCACATGAGCGGCTTCGCCGTGGAGTCCGGCAGGAGCAGCAGGGTGAGCGGGGTGTAGGTGCCCGCGATGATCAGGAAGATGTTGGCGTGGTCGAGGCGCCGGAGGACGGCCTCGCCGCGCGGTCCCCAGTTCCCCCGGTGGTAGAGCCCGCTGACGCCGAAGAGCAGGCAGGCGCTGAGGACGTAGACCCCGCAGGCGAGGCGGGCGCGGGGCGAGTCGGCGAGGGCGACCAGGACGAGGCCCGCGACGATCACGGCGGGGAACATGCCCGCGTGCAGCCATCCCCTGAGCCGGGGCTTCGTCGGAAGCGACGGGGGACGCTCGATCGGGGGCACTTCCGGGAGGGCTGCTGTCATGGAAAGGAATCGTACCTACGGTTCCGTAGGTCCCGGATACGAGTGGCGATGCTCACATGGGCGGGCCCCTGGACATATGGGCGAATCGGGCGGATGATCAAATGAGTGCGGTCGGCACCGGATGAGCAGCTACGAAGCGTCCGGGTCGCGGCCCCCACGGGGCACACAACAAAAAACCCCTCGACAAGGAGCAATCGTGGCGCGCGACAACGCGGCTCCCCTCAACCTTCCGACCCAGCACCAGGAGCTCGTCTCCTGGGTGAACGAGATCGCCGAGATCACCCAGCCGGACGCCATCGTCTGGTGCGACGGCACCGAGGCCGAGTACGAGCGCCTGTGCGGGGAGCTCGTGACCAAGGGCACGTTCAAGAAGCTCGACCCGGGCCTGCGCCCGAACTCGTACTACGCCGCCTCCGACCCGTCCGACGTCGCGCGCGTCGAGGACAGGACCTTCATCTGCTCCGAGAAGGAGGAGGACGCGGGCCCGACCAACCACTGGAAGGCCCCGGCGGAGATGAAGGAGATCTTCACGGGCGAGCAGGGCGTCTTCCACGGCTCCATGCGCGGCCGCACCATGTACGTCGTGCCCTTCTGCATGGGCCCCGTCGGTTCCCCGCTCTCCGCCATCGGCGTCGAGATCACCGACTCCGCGTACGTCGCCGTCTCCATGCGCACCATGACCCGCATGGGGCAGCCCGTCCTCGACGAGCTGGGCACCGACGGCTTCTTCGTCAAGGCCGTCCACACCCTCGGCGCCCCCCTCGCGGAGGGCCAGGAGGACGTGCCGTGGCCCTGCAACACCACCAAGTACATCTCGCACTTCCCCGAGACCCGCGAGATCTGGTCGTACGGCTCCGGCTACGGCGGCAACGCCCTGCTCGGCAAGAAGTGCTACGCGCTCCGCATCGCCTCCGTCATGGCCCGTGACGAGGGCTGGCTCGCCGAGCACATGCTCATCCTCAAGCTCACCCCGCCGCAGGGCGAGCCCAAGTACGTCGCCGCGGCCTTCCCCTCGGCCTGCGGCAAGACCAACCTGGCCATGCTGGAGCCCACCGTCCCCGGCTGGACCGTGGAGACCATCGGCGACGACATCGCCTGGATGCGCTTCGGCGAGGACGGCCGCCTCCGCGCCATCAACCCCGAGGCCGGATTCTTCGGCGTCGCCCCCGGCACCGGCGAGCACACCAACGCCAACGCCATGAAGACCCTCTGGGGCAACTCCGTCTTCACCAACGTCGCCCTCACCGACGACGGCGACGTCTGGTGGGAGGGCATGACCGAGACCCCGCCCGCGCACCTCACGGACTGGAAGGGCCAGGACTGGACGCCCGCGTCCGGGACGCCCGCCGCCCACCCCAACGCCCGCTTCACCGTCCCGGCCGGACAGTGCCCGACGATCGCCCCCGAGTGGGAGGACCCCGAGGGCGTCCCGATCTCCGCGATCCTCTTCGGCGGGCGCCGCGCCTCCGCCGTCCCGCTGGTCACCGAGTCCTTCGACTGGAACCACGGCGTCTTCCTCGGCGCGAACGTCGCCTCCGAGAAGACCGCCGCCGCCGAGGGCAAGGTCGGCGAGCTGCGCCGCGACCCCTTCGCCATGCTGCCGTTCTGCGGCTACAACATGGGCGACTACATGGCCCACTGGGTCAAGGTGGGCGCCGACGCCGACCCGGCGAAGCTCCCGAAGATCTACTACGTGAACTGGTTCCGCAAGAACGACGCGGGCCGGTTCGTGTGGCCCGGCTTCGGCGAGAACAGCCGCGTCCTGAAGTGGATCGTCGAGCGCCTCGACGGCACGGCCGAGGGCGTCGAGACCCCCATCGGCGTCCTGCCGACCACGGACTCCCTCGACACCGACGGCCTGGACCTCCCGGCCGACGACCTGGAGTTCCTCCTCAAGGTCGACCGTGACGTGTGGCGCGAGGAAGCCGCCCTCGTCCCCGGCCACCTCGACACCTTCGGCGACCACACGCCGAAGGAACTGTGGGACCAGTACCACGCGCTCGTCGAGCGCCTCGGCTGATCCCACCCCCCGTCTCGTGGTGGGTTGCCCCGACATTCCGCCCTGACCAGTGGGGTCACGACGGCTCACCACGACGCGACCGGCCCCCGGAGCCCCCTCAGGCTCCGGGGGCCGGAGCATGTCCGCGGTCAGTCGCCGCGCTCCTCCACGTACCGGGTGTGGATCCGCTGCCGGAGCTCCTCCGCGTCCCGCAGGGCCCCCGCGACCGCGCCCGCCTCCTCCCGCAGCGCGGCCAGCTGGCGCTCCAGATGTGCCTCCGGCGCCTCCGTGCCCGGTGCGAAACGCGACCACCACCGGGTCCGTACGAAGGTGTCGACGGCCTCCGGCACGTCCTGGCGGACCGCGCGGGCCAGCACGTGGAGATGGTCCGGATCGCTCACCGAGCCCGGCGCGAGCAGGGCCTCCAGGAGGGTGTCCAGGGCGGTGAGGGACGCCCGCGCGGCCGGTGGCAGCTCCACCTCCGCCAGATACGCGCGCAGGGCCGCGAAGTCGGCCCGCAGCCCGTCCAGCCGGTCGCCCTCCTCGGTGAAGTCCGGGGCGTCCGGGCGCTCCGGCGGGGCGATCAGCGCCCCCGCCGCGTAGAGACCGGCGACCACCAGCGGCCACAGGGCGCCCGCCGTCCCGGTGAGCGCGAGGCCCACCCCGGCCAGACCGCAGACGCAGCCTGCCAGGTTCTTGCGGGACCCGGCGTACCCGGCGAGCCGGGCGGCCGGGCCGTCACTGGTAGCCACGGATCTCCTCGAAGGCGCCGTCGAGCGGGCCCCTCGTCGCGTCGAACAGCTTGCCCCCGGTGAGCCCCGCGATGTGGTCCAGCGCGCCCCGGTCGGAGTCCCCGAACAGGATCGGGAAGACCGGGGTGTGCCGCTGCGCGGCGGGCAGGGAGCCGTAGAAGCGGTCGAAGGCGGCGGCCGGGTCGCCGTCGGTGTTGTCCCCGTCCGTCATCAGCACCACCGAGGTGAACGTGTCCCCGGGGGTCCGGCCGAGGAAGCGGTACGCCTCCTGGAGGCTGGAGTAGATCGCGGTGCCGCCCGAGGCGGTGAGCCCGCGCGCGTCGGACGCGATCGCGTCCAGCGCGGACCTCGGCGCCGCCGGATCGACCGTGTGCGTGCGCATCCCGTCCCGCTTCACCGCCGAACCGAACGGCATCAGGGTCACCTCCTCGCGGTCGCGGAAGTCCCCGGTCAGCTCCACGAGGGCCGCCTTCAGCCGGTCGAGCCGGTCACCCGCCATGGAACCCGAGGTGTCGAGGACGTACACCGTGCGGGAGGGCCTGCGCAGGGTGTTGTCGTACGCGTCGAGCAGTCCGTCCGCCACCGCCCGGCTGCCCGGGAACGGCAGCTCGCGCCGGGGGTCGCGGGCCAGTGCCGCCGCCGGTTCCACCCCGGGGACCACCGGCCGCCGCAGTGTCGTCGTGGTGATCCGCCGCTGTGCCTCCGGGGTGCGCAGATACGTGGTGAGCCGTCCCGCCGCCTCCTTCGCCTCCGGGCGGGCCGAGGTGAGCAGGGTCAGCGGGTAGTCGGCCGTCACCACCCCGTCGGAGGGGCGGATCACGGTCAGCTTCCCGGGTGCGGACAGCAGCACGGACTCGTAGTTGACCAGCGCGTCCACGTCGGTCCTGCGGGCGTACGCCGAGGCCAGCCAGCCGGAGGAGCCCGAGGTCAGCTTCTGCCCCCGGAAGAACTCCCTCAGCCGGGGCGTGGCGCGGTCGACGTCCCGCCCGGTCAGCGCCGACTGGGCGCCGGAGAGCCCCGAGGCCACCGAGACGAGCGCGGAGAAGCCCGAGTTGGAGCGCTTCGGGTCGGTCATGCCGTACGTCAGGCTCCCGGCGGCCACCGCCCGGTGGAGCTGCGACCAGGTGACCTTCGCCGGGTCCCAGCCGAGCCGGGCCACCGCCTCCGGGCGGACGCCGACGGCCACCGGGGAGGCCATCACCGGGGTCTCGCCGGTGATCCGGCGGGCGGTGTCGGGGCGGATCCGCAGGTAGGCGTTGGAGGAGAGCCAGACGGCGTCGTACGCCTCGTCCGCCTCGCCCGAGGCGATCTGCTCGACGGCGTCGAGGGTGCCGACGTAGGTGGGCCGGACGGTGACGCCGGTCGCCGTCCGGGCCTCGGCGAGGACCGGCGCCATGTCGGCCAGCTCGGAGGAGGCGAGGACCCGGAGGGTGCCGGGGGCGTACTCCCGCCCGTGCCCGTCGGGGCCGCCGTCGCTGCCGCCGGGGGTGGAGCAGGCGCCGCCGGTGGCCGTGACGAGAAGGGCGAGCGCGATCCCGACGAGAGCGCGGGGGAGCGCGCGGGGGCGGCGCCGGACCGGGGGGAGGGGCGTGGCGCGGGGTGCTGTGCGGGGCGTGCGGGTGGTCATGCGGGGTCGCCTTCTGCCGGGGGGGCCGGTGCGGGAGGTGGCGGGGGAGACGGTCCGGGACGGCGTGCGGGTCCGGGTGCCGGACGGCGGGCGGGGTACGGGGTGCGGTGCGGCGGGGGGCGTGGTGCGGGTGGTCATGCGGGCCGTGGTGCGGGTGGTCATGAGGAGTCGTCTCCCGACAGCCGGCCGGTGTGACTGCTGCGGTCCAAGTGGGCTCCGGACTGCCGGAGTTCGGCGGTCAGCGCGTCGACGGTCGCCGCCATCGACTCCGTCGCCCGTGCCCTGTACGTGTCGATGGCGTCCAGGGTCCGGTGGATCTGCTGGAACGCGGTGCGCAGCGTCTCCGCGCCGACCGCCGGGTCGGACGCGATGCGCTGGACCTCGCCCGCCTGGCTCGCCAGCATCTCCGCGTTGCCCCGGACGAGGTCCTCGGTCGTCGAACGCAGCGCGGTCACCTGCTCGGTGACCTTGCGCTGGTTCTCCAGGGCGGCGGCGAGCATCACCGCGATCCGCAGCGCCGACAGGGTCGTCGTCGCCGCCCGTTCGACGCCCTTGACCAGTTCGTCGTTGTTCCGGCGCACCACGTCCATGGCCAGGTACCCCTGGGCGCAGACGGCGAGCTGGGTCAGCAGGTCCTGGTGCTTCTGCCGGACGGGGAAGAGGAGGTCGGCGCGGAGCGCGTCCGCGTCGGCCGGGTCGGGGGTGCGTGCGACGCGCTCCTCCACGGCCGCGTCGAGGGCCTCGGTGAGCACCGCGTACTCCTGGAGCCCGCTCATGGTCTCCCAGAGGCGGGCCCGCTCGGTCAGCAGCGCGGCGTTGTCCCGGCGCAGTTCGTCCTGGCCGCCGCGCAGTGCGCCGACGATCCGGTCCAGCGTGGTCCGCGCGGAGGCGTACGCGGCGACGTGGTCGCGGAACCGGTTCCCGCCGGGGAGCTTCGCCAGGAGGCCCCTGAGGCCCTTGCCGGGGGTGGCCCTGGGGTCCAGGTCCTCGACGGCGCGCCGGAGTTCGACCAGGCAGGAGCCGACCCGGGCCTGGGCGCCGCCGCCGGAGGTGCCGGAGGCGCCGGTGCCCAGTGAGCGGACCGTGCGGTCGAGCATCCGGTTCGACTGCTGGGCGGCCGAGCGCATCTCGCCCGTGCCGAGCGCCGAGATCTCGCCGACGCGGCCCGCGAACTCGGGGGAGCGGACGTCGAGTCCGTCGAGCGATCCGACGTACTCGGCGGCCCGGCGGGACATCTCGGTACGGACGGCCCCGTCCAACGGCACCAGACCGGCGGCCCGCTCGGGGCGGACCGGCGGGACGGGCTCGGGCGGGGTGAGGACGAGCGGGGTGTCGTGCTCGGGCGGTGTCAGGGCCATGGTCCTTCTCGGGTCCTCGGGTGTGGTCATGCGGTGCCCCCCTGGTCGCGGGCCCGCAGGGCCATCTCGCGCAGCACCCCGCCGGTGGGCACGGGTGCCTGGCGGACTCCGGTCAGCGTCTGGTCGAGGTAGGCGGTGTGGGCCCCGGTCGCGGTGCTGAACTCGTCCGCCGCGCCCTGCGGGCGGAAGCCGTGGCGGACCACCAGCCTGCGCAACTCCGGGTCTTCGGAAAGGAGTTCGCCGAGACGGCGGCCGTTCTCGGTGAGCGGTACGAGGGTGTGGTCGCTGTTGACGGTGGTGTCCGGGTAGAGGACGACGAGGTCGCCCATCGGGCGTCCGGCCAGGAGCTGCGCGGCGACCTGGGACTCGTACACGAGGACGAGCGGATTGCCGACGCCGCTCACGAAGTCCCGGAAGGGGGCGTCGGAGCCGGACTGCTGGGCGCCCTGCACCTGGATCAGCTTGCGGAGCAGCGGGGCGGTGCGGGTCACGGCCGCGCTGTCGGCCGCGACCCGTCCGCCGTCGGCGACATAGCTCGCGGCGGCCAGGTAGAGGGCGCCGGAGCTGGAGGCGAGGGGGTCGGTGGAGGTGATGAAGACGGTGCCGCCGAGTTCGGCGTGGCCCGTGGAGCCCTTGAGCTGCTGCCAGGTCCGGTCGGCGCGGGCCGCCGCGAGGTAGGCGCCCATCCTCAGGGTGCCGCTGGTGCCGCGCGGGCCGAGGGTCGCCAGACCGTTCCCGGCGAGGACCCGGGCGGCGGCGCTGTGCGCGACGACGACGAGCGGCGAGTAGAAGGGGCGCAGCGGCGCGGTCGCCGCCCGGTCCTTCGTCCTCGCCCTGGCGCGGAGTCCGTCGGCCGGGCCCTTGGCGGCGGGGAAGGCGAAGTCGTAGCCGTCCAGGGGCAGTTCCTCCATGTCCCAGGACCCGGAGGTCTCGGTCACCACGGTGAGGCCCTTCGCGGCGAGGGCCTTCACCACCTGCGGGTCGGCGAAGAACTCGGCCTTCTCCGATCCGATCACTCCTCGCACGGTCTTCGTCGCCGTGCCCGTGTCCTTGTCGCCGCCCGTCACGAGGACGGCGGCCACGCCGCCGAGGAGCAGGGCGGCCAGGACGATTCCCAGGATGCGTCTCACGCGGGCAGCGTGCTCGCGGAAACCCACGTTCCAGGGGGAGTCGGGTGTACGGGGGGTGAAGGGCCGATCCCGGTACCGAACCGGAGCGGGGGGTACCGCGCGCTCCCGGTGGAGCGGGTGGCGGACCGCCGCTCCGGGTGGTGGTGACGCCGCTGGCGGTGAGGGCGCTGCTGGTGGTGAGGGTGCCGCTGGTGGCGGGGGCGCCCGTCGTCCTCGTGCCGGTCGGGATCTTCGTCGGATTCCGTCCGCGCGCGGGGGAGCCGTCAGGGCGCGCCCTTCCCGTCCGGCGGCGTGACGGTCGCGCGGTGCGGTCCGGTGCGGTGTGGTGCGGTCCGGTGCGGTGTGGTGCGGTCCGGTTCGGCCCGGTGTCCCGGCGGCCGGTGGCGGAGCTTCCGGTCATCGGCCGGGCGTCCGGGAGGGCGGCCGTACCGTGCGCGGGGAGTTCCTGGACGGCCGGGTGGGGAAGGCGGTCGGCCGGGCCGTCGGGGCGGCTCCGGAGCTCACGCCAGGGGCGAGGGACCGGACGTCGGTCGCGGGTGCCGGGGGCTTCGGGGAGGGTCCGCCGAGCCGTGTCGTCCGGGGCGCGGTCCTCGCGTCCGCCGGACCGCCGGTGGCCGTCGGCCCGTCGGGGCCGTGCGGTGGGTGGCACCCGGTCCGCGCGTTTCGTGGCGCGCGGACCGGGGCCGTCAGGGGGCGCCGACCAGGGGTTCCCCGGCCAGTGCGGCGGTGTGCGCGTCCATGCGCCCGGCGGCGAGGATCGCGGCGGCGGTGTCCGCCCGGGAGGCGGCGACGACCAGGGCGCGGCCCGCGAGGGCGTGCGCCCTGTGGTGCAGGTCCCTCGGCGCGGCGCCGCTCAGACCGGCGTGCCGGGCGGGCGGCGCGCCGCGCAGCCGCGCCACCTGGCGGGCGATCAGCTCGCCCGCCTCCGTGTCGCCCAGTTCGTCGGTGACGGCGAGCAGGGCGGCGAGGTGTCCGGCGAGCTGGATGTCCAGCTCCTCCTCGCGGGAGCGGTGCGGATACGCGTCCTGGGTGTCGTCGGCGATCCGGTGGACCGACTTGGTGCGGATCGGTTCGTACATGGGGACGGCCTCCTGAGGTGCTCGGGGGCCATCCTAGCTTAGATTTCGTCTAAAGTTGAGTGCTGTCCGGTGTGGGTGTGCGGAGCGGTGACGCCCCCTGGACGACCTGCCGGTCAGTGCTGGCCGTACCCGTCCAGGAACCGCCCGATCCGCGTCACCGCGTCCGCCAGATCCGCCGCCGCGGGCAGGGTGACGATCCGGAAGTGATCGGGCTCGTGCCAGTTGAAGCCCGTCCCGTGGACCACCATGATCTTCTCCGTCCGCAGCAGGTCCAGGACCATCTGCCGGTCGTCCTTGATCTTGTAGACGTTCGGGTCGAGCCTCGGGAACAGGTACAGCGCCCCCTTCGGCTTCACGCACGTCACCCCCGGGATCCGGGTCAGCAGCTCGTACGCGGTGTCCCGCTGCTCCAGGAGCCGCCCGCCCGGCAGCACCAGGTCCTCGATCGACTGGCGGCCCTGGAGCGCCGCCGCCACCGCGTGCTGCGCGGGCATGTTGGCGCAGAGGCGCATGTTGGCCAGGATCGTGAGGCCCTCGATGTACGAGGACGCGTGGTGCTTCGGGCCGCAGACCGCGAGCCAGCCGGAGCGGAAGCCCGCCACCCGGTAGTTCTTGCTCATCCCGTTGAAGGTGAGGACCATCAGGTCGGGGGCGACGGCGGCGGTCGGGGTGTGCGTGGCGCCGTCGTAGAGGATCTTGTCGTAGATCTCGTCCGAGCAGACCACCAGATCGTGACGGCGGGCGATCTCCGTCAGGGAGCGCAGCATCTCGTCGTCGTAGACCGCGCCGGTCGGGTTGTTCGGGTTGATGATCACGATCGCCTTGGTGCGGTCGGTGATCTTCCGCTCGATGTCCGCGAGGTCCGGCATCCAGTCCGCCTGCTCGTCGCAGCGGTAGTGCACGGCCGTACCGCCCGCGAGCGACACCGACGCCGTCCACAGCGGGTAGTCCGGGGCGGGGACGAGGACCTCGTCGCCGTCGTCGAGCAGTGCCTGCATCGACATCTGGATCAGCTCCGAGACGCCGTTGCCGAGGTAGATGTCCTCGACGGAGAGCGGGATGCCCTTGGTCTCGTAGTGGCTCATCACCGCGCGGCGGGCCGCGAGCAGTCCCTTCGCGTCCCCGTAGCCGTGCGCCTCGGAGAGGTTGCGCAGGACGTCTTCCAGGATCGCGGGCGGGCACTCGAAGCCGAAGGCGGCCGGATTGCCGGTGTTCAGCTTGAGGATGCGATGACCCGCGGCTTCGAGCCGCATCGCCTCTTCGAGCACCGGACCCCGGATTTCGTAACAGACGTTGGCGAGCTTCGTGGACTGGATCACCTGCATGTCGAGAGCTTACGGCCGGGCGGGGCGGGCCGCCTCGTGTTTTGGACCACGTGGATCACACCGAGGGCCCGCTGGGACAGGGGTCCGTCGGCCCGCGGGCCGACGGGGCGGGCGGGGACACCCGGACGGCGGGATAGGTTGGGCGGTCATGTGGGTTTTCAGCGCCTCCGGATGCCGGTGGCTGGGTGTGGCCGGATCGCTCGCCGTCGCCGCGGGCGGATGGGCCGCCGGAACGCTGCCGGTCCTCGGCGGCCGGGGACTGTGGGAGCCGCGCGGCTCCGCCCTCACCCTGGCGGGCGCCCTCCTCGCGTACCTCGGCCTCGCCGTGCTCGTCGCCGCCTGGTGGCGGTACGGCGTCCTGCTCGCCCGGGGGCGGCGCCACGGCGTCCTCACCACCCTCGCCTGCTGGACCGCGCCGCTGCTGTTCGCGCCGCCGCTGCACAGCGCCGACGTCTACAGCTACATCGCGCAGGGAGCCATGGTCGTCGAGGGGCACGACGTGTACGGCGGCGGGCCCGCCCTCCTCGGCCCCGGCGAGCTGGGCACCGACGCCGCCGCGTCCGTCGGCGGCCACTGGACCGACACCCCGGCACCGTACGGGCCCGCCTTCCTCGTCCTGGCCCGGCTGGTCGTCGAACTGACCGGCGGCTCGGTCGTCCCCGCCGTGCTCGGTATGCGGCTCCTCGCGGTCGGCGCGCTCGCCCTGATCGTCTGGGCCGTCCGGGCGCTCGGCGGCGGACCCGGCGGACGCGACGGCGCGGTGTGGCTCGCCGCGCTCAACCCGCTGCTGCTGGTCCATGTCGTCGGCGGCGCCCACAACGACGGTCTGATGGCCGGGCTGATGCTGGCGGGCGTGGTGCTCGCCGTGCGCGGGCGCTGGGTGCTCGGCTGCGTCCTCGTCGGACTCGCCATGATGGTCAAGTCTCCGGCGGCGGTGGCGCTGCTGTTCATCGGCGTGACGATCGCCCGGCGCGACGGCGGAGTCCGGGGCGTCCTCAGGGGACTCGTCCTGCCGGGGCTCGTCGCCGCCACGGTGGCCGCCGCCGCGACGGTCGCCGCCGGGACCGGCTTCGGCTGGCTGCGGACGCAGAGCGTCGCCGGGACCATCCACACCGCGCTCTCGGTCACCAGCGACCTCGGGCTCGGCCTCGGGCTGCTCCTCGGCGACGACCCCGACCCCGTGAAGAACGTCGTGCAGAAGCTCGGGCTGCTCCTCGCGGCCGTGATCGTCCTGGAGCTGGCCCGGCGGGCCCGGCTGGGCCGGATCGACCCGGTCCTGGGCCTCGGCCTCGCGCTCGTCGCCCTGGTGGCGCTCTCCCCGATGGTCCAGCCCTGGTACCTGCTGTGGGGGACGACCGTGGTCGCGGCGACGGCGTGGCGGAGCCGGTCCGGACAGCTCCTCGCGGTGCTCTCGGCGGCGCTCGTCTGGGAGACGGCCCCGTCCGGACGCACCCCCTGGTACGGCTTCGCGCTGGCCGGGGCGGTCCTCGCGGCCGGTCTGCTGTGGGCGCGGCGCGACCCGTGGCCCCGGGCGGACGAGCCCGTGCCCGGTCCGTCCGTCGGCCCGCAGGCGGGCCCGCCGGTCGAGCCGCCCGCCGACTCGTCCGCCGGAGCGGTGGCGGCCGGGCGGTAGGGTCCCGCCGCTTCCGGCGGTGGCGCCGGGCCCTGGGGGCGGGGCGGGTCCGGTGGCCGTCGCCGGGTCCGCCCGGCCCGGGGCGCGGGGCCGGTCAGTGGGTCTCCGCCAGGCCCGGGGTGTGCGGTGGGTCTCCGCCCGGCCCGGGGCACAGGGTCGGTCAGCGGGTCCGGCGGACCGACCTTCCCGCCAGCGTGTCCGTGCGCCGCCCGTCCTCCATCACGAAACGGCCGTCGACCAGGACGTGCGGGATGCCCGTGGGCAGCGTCCGGGGCTCGGCGTACGTCGAGCCCGCGCCGACCGTCTCCGGGTCGAAGAGGACCAGGTCCGCCACGTACCCCTCGCGGACCAGACCCCGGTCCGGCAGCCGCAGCCGGGCCGCCGGACGCCCGGTCAGATGGGCCACGCACTCCTCCAGGGAGAGGACGCCCAGCTCGCGGACGTACCGGCCCAGGTACCGGGGGAAGGTGCCGTACGCCCGGGGGTGCGGCTTGGTGCCCTGGAGGATGCCGTCCGAGCCGCCGGTGTGCGCCCGGTGCCGCATGATCGTCCGGACGTTCTCCTCGTGGCCCACGTGCTGGAGGATCGTGGAGCCGAGCCGGTCCGCCAGGAGCAGGCGGCGGGCCGTCGGCCAGCCGTCCACCCGGCGGCCCACGTACGGGGCGAGCCCCGGCTCCGAGACCCCCGAGATCTCGATGGTGTCCCAGTCGACCGGCACCCCGTGGCAGCCGTCCGAGCCGACGACCTCCAGATGGTGCCGGATGCGCTCGGCCGTCGCGTCGTCACGGAGCCGGGCGAGGACCGCCTCGGGACCGCCCTCGCCCGCCCAGCTCGGCAGCAGCGCGACCAGGGTCGTACAGCCGGGCGTGTACGGGTACGTGTCGAGGCTGATGTCCGCGCCCCCGTCCATGGCCGCGTCGAGCAGCGCCAGCAGCTCCGGCGCCCGGCCCTCGTTCACCCCGAAGTTCATCGTGGCGTGGGCCAGGTGCAGCGCGCAGCCCGCGTCCCGGGTCAGCCGCACCATCTCCTCGTACGCCCGCAGCGCCCCCGCCCCGTACGAACGGTGGTGCGGGCAGTAGTAGCCGCCGTACTCGGCCACGACCCGGCACAGCTCGGTCAGCTCGGCGTCCGGCGCGTACATCCCCGGGGTGTACGTCAGGCCGGACGACATGCCGACGGCGCCCTGCTCCAGGCCCTCCGCGACCAGCCGCCGCATCCGGTTCAGCTCCGCCTCGCCGGCCGGCCGGTCGTCCCAGCCCACGGCCAGCATCCGGACCGTGCCCTGGGGGACGAGATAGGCCGCGTTGACGGCGATGCCCCGGCCGTCGTGGCCCCGGTCGAGACGGTCGAGGTACTCGCCGACCGTGCGCCAGTCGAAGTCGATGTCGTCGCCGGAGCCGTTCCAGCCGGTGATGGCCCTGCGGACCTCCGCGAGCGTGCGGTCGTCGGTCGGCGCGTACGAGAGGCCGTCCTGGCCCAGCACTTCGAGTGTCACGCCCTGCGCGGCCTTCGCCAGGTGCTCCGGGTCGCGGAGCAGCGCGAGATCGCTGTGGGCGTGCATGTCGATGAAGCCGGGGGCCAGCACGAGCCCCCCGGCGTCCACGGAGCGCCGGGCGGTGGGGCGCGGGCACCCGGCCGCCGCGGCCTCCCGGACGATCGCGGCGATCCGGCCGCCCTCGATCGCCACGTCGGCGCGGTAGGAGGGGCCGCCGGTGCCGTCGACGACCTCCGCGTCACGGAAGACGAGATCCATGGCTGTCCTGTTCTCTCCGTTCCCTCCGGTCTAGAAGAAGGTCCGGACGTAGTCGACCACCGTGCCGTCCGCCTCCACCAGCGGGATCAGCTGCCACTTGTCGAAGGCCGTGCACGGGTGCGAGAGCCCCATGCCGAGCCAGTCGCCGACCTCCAGGGCGGCGCCCTCCCCGGTCCGTACCCAGGCGTGCTGGTCGGAGAGCCCGGTCACGGTGATGCCGTCGGCGGGCCGGATCTCGCCGGTGTGCCCGTCGCGGACCACCTGGGCCTCGGGCAGGTGCAGGTCGTGGGCGGCGTCGCGCTTGCCCGCGTTGGTGAACGCCTGCTCGGGCGTCGGGCGGGACACCACCTGCGACCAGAGCCGGAACGCGGGCTCCAGGGCGCCCTCGTCGGGGACCCGGTTGAACGGGGTCAGCTTCCGGTAGTGGCCGTCGTCGTGGGAGACGTACGCGCCGGAGCGCAGCAGCCGCAGGACCGGCAGGGACAGCGCGGGGACCTCCGAGAAGACCTCGGCGACCGCGTCGAACCAGGCGCTGCCGCCCGCGCTGACGACGATCTCGCCGATCGCCGGGTCGAAGCGGCCCGCCGCGTCGAAGCGGGCGGCGAGCGCGGTCAGCCGACGGAGCCAGGTCCGGACCCGCTCGCCGTCGGCGTCCGGCACCTCCCCCTCGTACCCGGCGACGCCGACGAGCCGGAGCGTCCCGGTCGCGGCGACCGCGTCGGCGACCGCCGCGCAGTCGGCCTCGGTGCGCGCTCCGGTACGGGCCCCCTCGCCCGCGCCCAGTTCGACGACGACGTCCACCGGGCGGGTCGCCCCGGCGGCGCTCAGGGCCTCGTCCATGAGCTCCACGCCCCGGGCGGAGTCGACGTAGCAGACGAACCGGAAGCCGGGGTCGGCGTCCAGTTCGGCGGCGAGCCAGCGCAGCGCGACGGCGTCGACCAGTTCGTTGGCGAGGAAGATCCGGGCGATGCCGTGGGCCCGGTAGACCCGGGCCTGGTGGGGCACGGCGGCGGTGATGCCCCAGGCGCCGTGCGCGAGCTGCCGGTCGAACAGCTGGGGGGCCATGGAGGTCTTGCCGTGCGGGGCGAAGGCGAGGCCGTGGCGCTCGGCGTACGTCTCCAGGAGGCGCAGGTTGTGCTCGACGGACTCGGCGGACAGGGCGAGGACGGGGGTGGTGAAACCGCCGGTGAAGAGGTTGCGCCGCTGGGCCGCGAGCTCGCCGACGGTCAGGCCCTCGGCGTCCGGGGGCAGGGCCTTGAATCGGTGGTCGACGCGCTCGTTCGCCAGGTCGGGCATGAGGCCTCCTCATCGAGGGTGTTGCAGAATGTGCAACACTCATTGCGCATATTGCTCATCGCTGTCTAACATCCGGGCCGAGGCCGGGTCAATGGAATCCGGAGAGTCGAGCCACGGGGAGCCCGAGAGTGAGCGGACACGCGCCCGCGGACCCGAGCGGGGACGCGGCTCCCGGCGGGACGCCGGGGAACGCGGCACCGGGCGGGGCGCCCGGGAACGCGATGGGGCCGGGGGCCGCCGAGGCTCCCGGCGCGGTGCCGCCCGCCGGTGCGGCCACGTCACCGGCTCCGGCGGCCCGCGAGGCGGCCCCGGCGGGCGCCGTGACGCCCGCGCGCGCCCGGGAGGCCGACCGGCCTCCCGGCCCGGCCCCCGTGCCGGACACGACGACCGCGCCCGGACCGGTGCGGGTGACTGCTCCCGCACTGGCTCCGGCTCCCGCTCCGGCTCCCGCACCGGCTCCGGCCCGGACGGCGGCCCCGGGGCCCGCACGGGCGCGGGCGGGCGCCCCGCTCCCGGTGTCGGTGTCCGGCGCGGTCCTGGTGGAGCGTTCCGCCCCGGCGGAGGTCCCGGTGCCCGGGGCGTCGGGCGCGTCCGGACCGGTGTGGGCGGGTGCTCCGGTCCCGCCGCCCGTGTCGGTGGGCGTGGGTGCTTCGGTCCCCGTTCCCGTGCCCGCCCTGGACGGCCGCGCCCCGGCGGAGGTCCTGGTCCCGCCGCCCGTGTCGGTGGGCGTGGGTGCTCCGGTCCCCGTCTCCGTGCCCGCCCTGGACGGCTCCGTCCCGGCGGAGGTCCCCGTTCCCGCGGCCGACGTGGTGCCCGTACCGGCGTCGACGGGTGCTCCCGCCGGGGGAGAGTGCCCCGTGCCCGTCCCGGCCGTGGCGCCTGACCCGGGGGACGGGGCGGTGACCGGGCCCGATGTCGTCTGTCTCGGCGAGTCCATGGTGACCTTCCTGCCCACCCGGCCGGGGCGGCTCGCCGACGTGCCCGCGTTCACCCGGGCCATCGGCGGCGCCGAGTCCAACGTCGCCTGCGCCCTCGCCGCCGCCGGACACCGGGTCCGCTGGGTCGGCCGGGTCGGCCGCGACGGCTTCGGCGACCACCTCGTCGAGACCATCGCCGCCCACGGCGTCGACGTCCGGGACGTCGGCCGCGACCCGCGCCGCCCGACCGGCGTCTACTTCCGCACCGCCGCCGACCGCTCCACCGACGCCCACGAGGTCGCCTACTACCGGGCCGGTTCCGCCGCCTCCGCGATGTCGCCCGCGACCGTGCCGTACGACACCGTCGCCGACGGGCGCGTCCTGCACCTCTCCGGCATCACCGCCGCCCTCTCCGCCGACTGCCTGGCCCTGATGCGCGAGCTCACCGCCACCCGGCCGGGCCGCCCGCTCGTCTCCTTCGACCTCAACTACCGGCCCGCGCTCTGGTCCGGCGGCCCGGCCGCCGCCGGACCCGTCCTCCTCGACCTCGCCCGCCGCGCCGACCTCCTCTTCGTCGGCGCCGACGAGGCCGCCCAGGTGTGGGGCCTCGCGGACCTCGACGCCGTCGTGGCGGCGCTCCCCGAGCCCGCCCTGCTGGTCGTCAAGCTCGGCGAGCACGGCGCCGTCGCCGTCGACCGCCGCGACCGCACGGCCGCCCCCGCCGTCACCCGGGTCCCCGCCCCCCGCGTGGACGTCGTCGCCCCCGTCGGCGCCGGGGACGCCTTCGCCGCCGGGTTCCTCTCCGCGACCCTGCGCGGGCTCGACGTCCGGGCCCGGCTCCGGCACGGACACCTGGCCGCCGCCGCCGCGCTCACCGTCCCCGGCGACCTCGCGCCGCCGCCCCGCCGGGCCCACGCCGACCGGCTGGCCGCGCTCGACGACGCCGCCTGGGGCACACTTCACCTCGGCCCCGGCTGGACCGGGGACGACCAGGAGGTACGCACCCCATGAGCCAGACCGTCGACCGGGCACTCAGCATCCTGCCGCTGCTCGCCCAGGGCCCCGCCGACCTCGGGCAGGTCGCCGACCGGCTCGGCGTGCACAAGTCCACGGCCCTGCGCCTGCTGCGCACCCTCCACGAGCACGGCCTCGTGCACCGGCAGCAGGACCAGCGGTACCGGCTCGGCGCCCGGCTCTTCGCCCTCGCCCAGGAGGCCGTGGAGAACCTCGACATCCGCGAGATCGCCCACCCGTACCTGACCGCGCTCAACGAGCGGATCGGGCACACGATCCACCTCGCGGTCCACGAGGAGGGCGAGGTCCTCTACATCGACAAGGTCGAGAGCCGCTACCCGGTCCGGATGTACTCGCGCATCGGCAAGCCCGTCGCGATCACCGTCGCCGCCGTCGCCAAACTGCTCCTGGCCGACCTCCCCGAGCAGGAGCGGCGCGCCATCGCCGCGAAGCTCGACTACCCCCCGTACACGCCCCGTTCGACCCCGAACGCCGCCGCCTTCCTCAAGGAGCTGGCGACCGTACGCGAACAGGGCTGGGCCACCGACCTCGGCGGCCACGAGGAGTCCATCAACTGCGTGGGCGCCCCCGTCCGCGGCGCCGACGGGCGCGTCGTCGCCGCGATGTCGGTCTCGGCGCCCAACGTGGTCGTCACGGCCGAGGAACTCCTCACCCTCCTCCCGCAGGTGCGCCGCACCGCGGACGCCATCAGCCGGGAGTACTCCGGCACCGCCCCGGGCGCCGACCGCGAGTACCCCGGCACCGCCCCGACCAAGGACACCGCATGAGCGAGAAGACCGCGATCACCCCCGCCACGCACACCGCCCCGCCCGCGAAGTTCTCGCACGGCGTGCGGAAGGGCAACATCCTCCAGGTCGCCGGTCAGGTCGGCTTCCTGCCCGCCGTCGAGGGCCAGGCGCCGACCGTCGCCGGGCCGACCCTGCGCGAGCAGACCCTCCAGACCTTCGCCAACGTCAAGGCGATCCTGGAGGAGGGCGGCGCGAGCTGGGACGACGTGATGATGACGCGCGTCTACCTGACGGACGTGGACCACTTCGCCGAGATGAACGAGATCTACAACCAGTACTTCGAGGAGCAGGGCCTCAAGGCCCCCGCCTCGGCCCGTACGACCGTCTACGTCGGCCTCCCGGCCGGTCTGCTCATCGAGATCGACGCGCTCGCCGTCCTGGGCTGAGCCCCGGCGGAACACGAGGGGGCGCCCCGGCCGCGCGGCCGGGGCGCCCTCACGCGCGCGTACGGACCGTCAGGCCGCGCAGTACTGCGCCTGCTTGCCGATCGAGCGGTACATGCAGTCCGCGTTCTCCAGGAGCTGCAGGACGGCGTCCCGGTTGCGGCTGGTCTCGCGCTCGATGACCTCGTCGGGCGGGTAGAAACCGCCCCCGCCGGCCGAGGCCGGGTACATCTCGAAGGTGTACCCGAAGATCCGCTGCGAGCCCCACAGCCAGTCGTCTATCGACCCGTCCGTGATGTACAGGTCACTGGACTGCTCGGGCGTGTAGCCGTTGCTCGCGGCCATGCTCGTGCCGACCTTCGCGAAGGCGTCCCGGTCGTCCTGGGTCATGCCGGGGGCGGTGTTCGCGGTGGTCCAGCCGAAGGGCCAGAGCACCAGTTCGCTGTAGGTGTGGAAGTCGATGGCCGCGGTGATCTGCTGCTTGCCGCCGACCACCCGGGTGCGCACGAAGTCGGCGACGACCTTCACCTCGGGGGCGGACTCGGGGGCCGCGCCCCGGTAGGTCTCGGAGCTCTTGGAGCTGGAGGAGCCGCCGCAGCAGCCCCACTTGTAGTCCCAGTTCCGGTTGGTGTCCGTGCCGATGTACGAGGAGCCGGAGTTGGGCTGCCGGTTCTTGCGCCAGCTGCGGTAGGAGCCGGTGGCGATGTCGTACTCGCCGCCGTCCGGGTTGAGGTCGGGGACGATCCAGATCTCGCGGTTGTTCACCATGTTCGTGATCCGGCTGTCGGTGCCGTACCCGGCGCCCAGCTCGCGCAGCAGGTACAGCGCCATCTCGACGGTGAGGTGCTCGCGGGCGTGCTGGTGGTGGGTGAAGAGGACCTCGGGCTCGTTCTCGTCGGTGGCGACGTTGTCGCTGATCTTGATGGCGACGATGTCCCGGCCCTCGTACGACTTCCCGATCACCCGCCTGCTCATGATCGACGGGTACTGGGCGAGCCGCTGGGCGATCTCCGTGTTCGTCTCCGCGTAGTTGTGGTACCTCGCGTCGGCGGAGGGGAAGTCGAGCGGGCCGAGGGCGGACCGGGCGGACTCGCCCCGGTCGGGGGGCGCGGGCAGCGCGGTGACCCGGTGGCCGAGCGCCCTGAGCCGCTTCAGCTGCTCGGTGTTGGCGCTGACGACGACCGAGCGGGCGTCGACCTCGTCGATGGAGACGCCGGTGGCGGCGGCGAGCGCGGTGCGGTCGGCGGCGGTGGCGGGTCCGGCGACCTCGTACTGCCGGATCACCTCCTCGGCGCCGGAGGCGATGCGGGCGGCGGTCGGCGCCGGGTCGGCCCCGGCGGGGGTGGAGAGGGCGGAGAGGGGCGCCGCGAGGGCGAGCGCCACGAGGGCCGCGAGGGTGGCGGTCCTTCTGCCGCGGGTGGGACGTCGCATGGTGTCTCCTGGGTGGGGAGTGTGGGGGAGTGCGACAAACGCGTGCGGGTGTCCGGCCACATGGTGGGGCCATGTCATGGACTGGTCAAGGTGAGGAGTTCGGCCACGGTGGCCCGCGCGAGACCCTCGGGGACATGTCGTGGGGCACGAGCCGGGCGAAACGGTACGAGGCCGCCGCCGGGGCGGGGAGGCGGAAGGGCCGGGCGGCGCCGGGGCCGGGCGGCGCAGGGGGGCGCCGGGGCCGGACGCGCCGCAGCGCCGCCGGGGGAGCGGCGGCGCTGCGGGTGGGGTGCCGTACGGCCGGACCGGAGCGGCGGGGTGTCGCGGCGGACGGAGCCCGCGACGGGGTGTCGTGCGGTGCCCGGCGGGACGGGGTGTCGTGCCGGGTCGAGGCGGACGGGTTACGGCAGGCCGTGGACGTGCGGGCCGACCGCGTTCGACCAGGCGTTGCCCGCCGTCGCGTCCCAGTTGGTCGACCAGGTCATCGCGCCGCGCAGGGTCGGCCACGCCTGGGCCGGCTTGTAGGTGCCGCAGCCGGTGAGCTTGGTCAGGCAGTCGAGCGCGTTCTTCACGATCTGCGGGTCGACGTAACCGCTGCCCGCGCCCCGGGTGGAGGCGGGGACGCCCAGGCCGACCTGCGAGGGGTCGAGACCGCCCTGGATCTGGATGCAGGCGAGCGCGGTGAGGAAGTCCACCGAGCCCTGGCTGTAGACCTTGCCGTCGCAGCCCAGCATCGCACCGCTGTTGTAGTACTGGGTGTTGACGACCGTGAGGATGTCCTTCACCGCGAGCGCCGTCTTGAAGTACTCGGTGCCCGTGCTCTGCATGTCGATGGTCTGCGGGGCCATCGTCAGGACCATGGTGGAGCCCGCCTTGGCGGAGAGCTGGCGCAGCGCCTTGGTCAGGTAGGTCGAGTTGATGCCGTGTTCGAGGTCGATGTCGATCCCGTTGAAGCCGTACTCCTGGAAGAGGGTGTACGCGCTGTTCGCGAAGGCGGTGGCGCTGGCGTCACTGTTGATCGTGACGTTGCCCTTCTCGCCGCCGACGGAGATGACCACCGACTTGCCCGCGGCCTTCTTCGCGGCGACGTCCGCCTTGAAGTCGGCGACCGAGGCGTAGCCGACGGCCGGGTCCAGGTTGAAGGTGATCTGGCCGGGCGTGGTCGTCGAGTCCGCGAAGGAGACGGCGATGATGTCGTACTGGGCCTGGACGTCACGGAGCTTCTGGACCGTGGCGCCGTTGTTGAAGTTCTGCCAGTAGCCGGTGACCGCGTGCTTGGGCACGGCCGGGCCGGGGCCCGTGTTGTCCTTGGTGGTCCTGGCCGCGACGGCCGTGGACTTGGCGGACTCGCCCGCGGTGTTCGTCGCGGCGACCTGGAACTGGTACGCGGTGTCGGCGGCGAGACCGGAGACGGTGGCCGAGGTGCCGGTGACCGTCTGCGGGTTGGCCCCGTCGCGGTAGACCTTGTAGGCGGTGGCTCCGGCGACGGCGTTCCAGCTCAGGGCCACCGACGAGGAGGTGACCGTGCCCGTGGCGAGACCGGCCGGGGTGGCCGGGATCACCGGGTCGGGGTCCGGGATGCCGCCGCCGTCCGGCCCGAAGACGCTGACGTCGTCCACGACGTAGGCGGAGGTGCCGTACCAGCCGTGGGTGTAGATCTGCACCGAGGTGGTGCTCGCGCCGGTGGTGAAGGTGGTGGTGAGCTGCTTCCAGGTGGGGCTGTCGGGCGACCAGGTGGAGACGGTGCCGGTGCCGGTCCCGGTGTTGGCGGCGCCGAGGTAGGCGTAGCCGCCCTGGACCCACGCGCTCAGCGTGTACGTCGAGTTGGGCTTCACGGTCACGGTCTGCGTGCACTTGGCGTTGTCGAGCCCGCCCGGGGCGGCCCTGAGGGCGCCCGCTCCGGTGCGGACCGGGGTGGCGACGACGGCGCCGCTCCCGGCGGAACAGGCCCAGTTGGCGAGGCCGTTCTCGAATCCGGCGTTCTTGGCGACGTTGACGTCGGCGGCCTGGGCGGTGCCGGCTCCGCCGACGAGGACGAGCCCGGTGCCGACGGCGAGCGCGAGGGCTCCGCCGAGCCAGCGGCGTCCGTGCGGGCGGATGGTGGTGCGGTCCACGTGCATCCTCCGGTGGGGGAGTTGTGGGGATCTGGAGGTGCCGTACGTCGTCGTACGGGGCCCCGTACGGGGCTGTGCGGGGGTACGGAAAACGTGCGGTGTACGAAGAGGTGCGGGGGGAGTGCGGACGGCGGCCACCGTTGTCGGAACAAGCTGGTCCAGACCAATCCCGTTGTCAAGACCTCTGACAGCAAGGGCTGTTCGGACGGGGTGGAGGGCGGGGCGGAGGTTCGGGGTGGAGGGCGCGGTGGAGACCGGGGTGGAAGCCGGGGTGGAAGTCGCGGCGGAGCGCGGGGAGAAGGCCGGGGCGGAGGGTGTGGTGGCAGTCGTGGCGGAGGCCGGAGCGGAGGGCGGGGCGAAGTCGGGGCGGAGCACGGGCGGGAGGGCCCGGCCCCGGGGCCGGGCCCGAAGAAAAGGGAGGAGCTTGGTGGATTGTGTGTTCACCACCCCGGGTGGCCTGGATAAGGTGCAGAGGCGGCGGCGCCTGCGGTGACGCCCCGAACGCGGTAAGTGATCCGCGGCCCCCGGGACGCGGGAGGCCGACGGAGACGGGGGGTCCGACGTGCCGACAGCGATCGCGGTCACCAGCGCCGATCTGGTGCTGCCCCCCACCGACCCCGGAACCCCCCAGGCGGCCGTCCTCCCGGCCCCCGGGAGCCAGCCGCTCGACGCCTCCGTCGCCGACATGCAGCAGCTCCTGGCCCGTTACGGACACGTGGTCGTGGTCTGCCCCGCCTCCGCCCCGGCGCCCGTCGAGCACCGGCTGCGCGCCGTCCGGGGCCTGCTGGAGAGTGACCGGATCGCCCTGGTCCGCACCGATCTGCCACCCCTCGGCGCCGCCGTCCTCGTCCGCCAGCTCCGGCAGCTCGCGGGCTGCGACCTCAGCCCCGGAGTCCTCGCCTCCGCCGCCCGGCTGCTCGCCCACTACATCTACGCCGGAGCCGTCCTCGGCAGCGTCTCCCGCCTCGACCGCGTCCCCGTCGGCCTCGGCTCCCACCTCAAGAGCTGGCTCCCCGGCGCCCACTTCGCGGTCCTCGCGGGACCGACCCCCCAGATGATCCGCCTGGGCAACAGCGGAGAAGTCCTCGCCGGGCCCGAGTTCGCCACCGAACTCCTCCTCGCCCGGGGCCAGCTCCAGACCGACTGGCCCGCCACCACCCTCACCCCCGGCTGGGGCATCGGGGGCCAGATCCAGGAGGTCCCGCTGCCCGGGGCCTCGCCCGGCTGGTGGGGCACCGCGAAACTCGTCGAGTTCGCCGCGTACCTCCCCGACCTGCCGGTCCTCTACCAGCTCGTCTCCTCCGTGCGGCGCGAGACCTGTCACTGGTGCGCCATGGACCTCATCGGCGACCGCTGCGGATTCTGCGCCGCGCCGGTCGCCGGGCACCCCGTGCCGGCGCCCGCGCGGGACGCCGCACCGTGACCGGCACCGCCCCCGCCCGCTCCGACCCACGCCCCCGATCGAGGTAGTCCGGCCATGAACTCCCGCCAGCGCCGCGGCGTCATCCTGCTGCTGCTGTCCGTCCTGTGCGCCCTCGGCGCCTTCGCCGGTGTCCTCGCCGTCATCAGCGACGTGAACTCCAAGGTCGGACCGGAGACCACCGCGTACCGCATCAAGGACGACGTGGCCCCCTACACCGCCCTGCGCCCGAGCCAGTTCGAGAAGTTCAGCCTCCCCGAGCGCTGGCTCTCCGGCACCGCCGTCACCGACCTGCGCCAGATCGAGGGCAAGATCGCCGTCACCCGGCTGAAGGCCGGTTCCCTCCTGCAGTCCGACATGATCGTCAAGCGGCCCGAACTCCAGCCGGGGCAGCAGGAGATCGCCATCATGATCGACGCCGGAACCGGTGTCGCCGGAAAGATCACTGCCGGGGCCACGGTCAACATCTACGCGACCTTCGCGGGCGAGAAGAAGGGCGAGGCCTCCCAGTCCCGCATGATCGTCGCCGGGGCCCGGGTCATGGACGTCGGCCGCCTCACCCCCATCAGCGACCGCTCCGACCGTACCGACCGGGCCACCTCCGCCGTCCCCATCACCTTCGCCCTCTCCACCCTCGACACCCAGCGCGTCGCGTACGCCGAGTCCTTCGCCGAGCACGTGCGCCTCGCCCTCGTCGCCCCCAGCACCGGCGGCGCCCCCGCGGACAAGGGCGACCGCACCTACACGCTCGAAAAGGACAAGTGAGGCCGGTATGACCATCAGGATCCTGCCGGCCGTCGGCGACCCCGACGCGGCCCGGTCCGTGACCACTCTGATCGGCCAGCTCCCCGACGCCGAACCCGCCCCGCCGGTCACCGACTCCACCCAGCTCGTCGACACCCTCGCCCGGCTCGCCGCCGCCTCCCTCGACGAACTCCCCGAGGTCGTCCTCGTCCACGAGCGGATCGGACCCGTCCCCGCCCTCGAACTCGTCCGCGAGGTGGCCCTCCGCTTTCCCGCCGTCGGCGTGGTCCTCATCACCGCCGACGCCAGCCCCGTCCTCTTCTCCGCCGCCATGGACTCCGGCGCGCGCGGTCTGGTCACCCTCCCCCTGGGCTACGAGGAACTCGCCAGCCGCGTCCAGGCCGCCGCCCAGTGGTCCCTGGGCGTCCGCCGCCACCTCGGCGGCGGCGCCGAACAGGTCACCGGGCCCGGCGGCATGGTCGTCACCGTCAGCGGCGCCAAGGGCGGTGTCGGCACCACCGTCACCGCCGTCCAGCTCGCCCTCGCCGCCCGCGCCTCGGGACGGACCGTCGCCCTCGTCGACATGGACCTCCAGAGCGGCGACCTCGCCTCCTACCTCGACGTCCAGTTCCGCCGCTCCGTCGCCGACCTGGCCACCATCACCGACATCTCGACGAGGGTCCTCCAGGACGCCGTGTACGTCCACGAGACCGGCCTCTCCCTGCTCCTCGCGCCCGCCGAGGGCGAACGCGGCGAGGAGGTCACCGACCGCGCCGCCCGCCAGATCGTCAGCGCCCTGCGCGGCCGTCACGAGGTCGTCGTCGTCGACTGCGGCTCCCAGCTGAGCGGCGCGGGCGCCGCCGCCGTCGAGATGGCCGACACCGCCCTCCTCGTCGTCACCCCCGACGTCGTCGCGGTCCGCGCGGCCCGGCGGACCGTCCGCATGTGGGAACGGCTCCAGGTCCGCAAGGCGGAGGAGACCGTCACGGTCGTCAACCGGCACAGCCGTTCCACCGAGATCCAGCCGCCCCTCGTCCAGAAGATCACCGGCACCCGGGTGGCGGGGGTCTCCGTCCCCGCGCAGTTCAAGGAGCTCCAGGCCGTCGTCGACGCGGGAAAACTGCACGAACTCGACGCCAAGTCCACGGTCAAGCAGGCCCTGTGGGCCCTCGCGGGAGAGCTGGGCCTCGTCGGGACGGCCGCCGCCGGGGCCGCCGACCGGCCCGGCAAGCAGCTCGTGCGCGCGGGCGACCGGGGCTCCCTCGGCCTGCGCCGCCGTACCGGAGGACGCTGAGCCGTGACCGCGATCCGGGACGACGACGGGGGACAGGTGGCGGTGGAGTTCGTCGGCATGGTGCCGGTGATCCTGCTGACCCTCGCCCTGCTCTGGCAGATCGTCCTGGTCGGCTACGCGTACACCCTGGCGGGGAACGCGGCGGACGAGGCGGCCCGCGCGGCGGCGGTCGGCGACGACTGCGGCGAGGCAGCCCTGCGCCACCTCGACGGAGCCTGGGCCTCCGGCGCCTCGCCGCACTGCTCGAAGGGCGGCGGCATGGTCACGGCGGTCGTCACGATCGACGTCCCCCTCCTGGTCCCGGGCCTCGGAAGCCTCCTCCCGGTCAAGGCCGAGGCGGCGGCGGTGGACGAGGAGGACCTCGCCCGATGACACACGAGAACCGGACCCGTCTCCGTACGAGCACCGCCGAGAGAACCCCTGCACGGGACCACACCCCCACCGGCCCGGGAACGGCCCCGGGGGGTGCTCGTACGGGGGCGGGCCCGGCTGCGGGGGAGGCGCCCGGCGCCGGTACCGCCCCGGGCTCCCGCGCCCGCGCGGCGACGGGTGCGTCGGGTACGGCCCTGAGCCGCGCCCGTACGCCGAGGGGCTCGCGGGCGGGGGAGTCGGCCCCGGGCCGCGCCGCTGTCCGTACGGCGGCGGATTCGCGTACGGGGAAGGCGCCCGGCGCCGGTACCGCCCCGGGCCCCCGCGCCCGCGCGGCGACGGCCCCGCGCGCGGGAGCGGCGCCCCGCGCCGGTACCGCCCCGGACCCGCGCCCCGCCCCCGCGGCGACGGCCGCGACCCCGTCCCACCGGGCGACCCGGGCGACCGGACCGTCCGCCCGGCACCGTGACCGGGGTCAGGTCGCCGTCGAGTACCTCGGCTTCCTGCCCGTCCTGCTGCTCGTCGGACTCGCCGGGCTCCAGCTCGGCGTCGCCGCGTACGCCGTCCAGCAGGCGGGCACCGCCGCACGGGCCGCCGCGCGGGCGGAGGCGGTGCGGGCCGAGGACCCGCTCGGGCCCGACCCCGGCGCCGTCGGCCGCGCCGCCGCCCCCTGGGCCACCGCCGTCGACGTGGGCCCGGTGGGCGACGCGGCCGTCGCCACCGTCACCGTCCGCGTCCCCTCCGTCGTGCCCTTCTGGGACTTCGACCCCGTCGAGAAGACCGCCACCATGCCCCTGAGCGACGAGGAGGCCCGGCCATGAGCCTGCGGTCCAGGATCAACGCCCCCGAGGAGCGCGGCGGCCCCGCCTCGGCCCGGGAGGACGGCCACCTCGTCGCCGCCTTCCGCGCCAAGCTCCTGGAGGAGATCGACCTCACCGAGATGTCCGCGCTGGCCGCCGCCGAGCGACGGGCCCGGCTGGAACGCGTCCTCGGCCACATCATCAGCCGCGAGGGCCCGGTGCTCTCCACCGCCGAACGCTCCCAGCTGATCCGCCGGGTCGTCGACGAGGCCCTCGGACTCGGCGTCCTCGAACCGCTCCTCGAAGACGCCTCCATCACCGAGATCATGGTCAACGGCCCCGACCAGATCTTCATCGAACGCGCGGGCCGCGTCGAACTCCTGCCGCTCCGCTTCGCCTCCCACGACCAGCTGATGCAGACCATCGAACGGATCGTCTCCACCGTCAACCGGCGCGTCGACGAGTCCAACCCGATGGTCGACGCCCGGCTCCCGTCCGGCGAACGCGTCAACGTCATCATCCCGCCGCTCTCCCTCACCGGCGCCACCCTCACCATCCGCCGCTTCCCCCGCGCGTACACCCTCCACGAGATGGTCGGCCTCGGCTCCCTCGACGAGCAGATGCTGCTGCTGCTCTCCGGGCTCGTCCAGGCCAAGTTCAACCTGATCGTCTCCGGCGCCACCGGCACCGGGAAGACCACCCTCCTCAACGCCCTCTCCGGCCTCGTCCCCGACGGCGAACGCATCATCACCATCGAGGACTCCGCCGAACTCCAGCTCCAGCAGTCCCACGTCATCCGGCTCGAAGCCCGCCCGCCGAACATCGAGGGCCGCGGCGCCATCACCATCCGCGACCTCGTCCGCAACTCCCTGCGGATGCGCCCCGACCGGATCATCGTCGGAGAGGTCCGCGGCGGCGAGACCCTCGACATGCTCCAGGCCATGTCCACCGGCCACGACGGCTCCCTGGCCACCGTCCACGCCAACTCCGCCGAGGACGCCCTGATGCGCCTCCAGACCCTCGCCTCCATGTCCGAGGTCAAGGTCCCCTTCGAGGCGCTCCGCGACCAGATCAACAGCGCCGTCGACGTCCTCGTCCAGCTCACCCGGCACCCCGACGGCACCCGCAGGATCACCGAGATCTCCGTCCTCGCCTCACACGGCAGGGAACGCTTCCTGCTCGCCACCGTCTGCCGCTTCCACGCCCAGCCGCTCGCCGCCGACGGCCGGGTGTACGGACAGTTCACCTACCACCCGCTGCCCCGGCGCGTCGCCGAACGCCTCTACCTGGCGGGCCAGCCCCTCCCACAGGCCTTCGGCGTGGCCCCGACCGACGCCCACCTCACCACCCGCGAGGCGGAATGATGACCGACCCCTTCTGGCTCACGGTGGCCGTGACGCTGCTCGCCTGCGCGCTCGGCATCACCGGCGTCCAGCTGTACGCGAGCGGTGCCCGCCGCCACGCGGCCCTCGTCGCCCGCCTCGACGACACCGCCGCACCCGGCACCGGGGGCCGCCGCCGCGCCTTCCGGGGCATCGACCGGCGCGTCCGGCGCACCGCCCTCGGCCGGGGACTGGAACTGCGGATCGCGGCCACCGGACGGGACATCACCCCGGGCGAGTTCACCGTCGCCCTCGCCGTGACCGTCGTCGTCCTCTGGACGGCGGGACAGGCCGCGCTGTCCCCGTTCTTCGGCCCGATCTGCGGACTCCTCGGCATCTGGGCCGCCCTCGGCTACCTCAACTGGCAGCGCCAGAAACGCATCGAGAAGTTCATCAACCAACTCCCCGAACTCTCCCGCATCCTGGCCAACGCCACCCAGGCCGGACTCGCCCTCCGGATGGCCCTCAGCCTCGCCGCCGACGAGCTCGAATCCCCCGCAGGGGACGAACTGGAGAAGGTGGCGCAGCAGTTGGCCGTCGGAACCTCCCTCGACGACGCCCTCGGCGAACTCGCCGAACGCCTGCCCTCCCGGGAACTCGTCGTCCTCGTCACCACCCTGGTCCTCGCCAACCGGGCGGGCGGCACCGTCGTCTCCTCCCTGCGCAACCTCACCGAGACCCTGGAGGAACGCAAGGAGACCCGGCGCGAGGTCCGCACCCAGCTCTCCCAGGTCAGCATGACCGCGTACTCCGTCCCCGTCATCGGCATCGGCTCGCTCTTCCTCATCGACAACATGCAGCCCGGCGCCCTCGACCGCATGACCGGCTCCGGCATCGGACAGGCGGCCGTCGTCGCCGCCTTCGCCCTGTACGCGGTCGGCTTCGTCGTCATCCGCCGCTTCTCCAAGATCGACGTGTAGGGGCCGCGCCATGGGACTCCTCCTCTCCCTCCTCGCCGGGCTCTCCGTCGCGGGCATCGGCTACGGCCTGCGCCTCTACCGCGCCGACGCCAAGCTCCCCGACGACCTCAGGCTCGCCCTGGAGGTCGGCGCCACCCGCACCGGCGCCGTCGACTCCGCCGTCGACCGACTCGGGATGCGCTGGTCCCCGGCGGTGCTGCGCCTCATGGGCCCCACGCGCGTCAACGCCGTCCGCCGCCGCATCGACCTCGCAGGGAACCCCGGCGGCCTCACCATCGACCGGTACGGGGCCCGCCGGGCCGTCTACGGCTTCCTGGGCCTCCTCGGCGCCCTCGTGATGCTCGGCAAGGGCTCGTACCTGACCGCCCTGCTGCTCCTCGCCTTCGGCGCCTTCTGGACCGAGGTCGGCATCTGGTCCGCCGTCCGCATCCGCAAGGACCAGATCGAACGCACCCTGCCGGACTTCCTCGACGTCCTCGCCGTCGTCGTCTCCGCCGGACTCGGGTTCCGCCAGGCCCTCGAACGCGTCGCCGAGAAGTACGAGGGCCCCTGGGCCGACGAACTCCGCATCACCCTGCGCCAGATGGACATGGGCGTCAGCCGCAGACAGGCCTTCGACGAACTGCGCCGCCGCAACGACTCCGAACAGGTCGCCCAGTTCGTCACCGCCCTCCAGCAGGGCGAGGAGCTCGGCGCGCCGATCGTCGACACCCTCATCCAGATCGCCGACGACATGCGCCGCACCGACGCCCAGAACGCGCGCCGCAAGGCCGCCAGGGCGGTCCCCAAGGCGACCATGGTCATCACCACGCTCATGGTCCCCGCCACGATCATCCTGCTCGGCGCGGGCCTCTTCCTCGGCACCGGCACGGACTTCGGCTCGGTCACGGGCGAGTGAGGGGGACGGGATGAGGAACGGCGAACGGGCCCGGGAGCCGCAGCGGCGGCCGTACCGCCGCGAGGCGCGGCCGTACGGAGAAGGCGGTCAAGAACCACATCTTCGTCAAACTGCCCACCCGGACCCGCACCGAGGCCATAGCCTCCAGGCTGGGCACCGGGCCCCGCCCACGACCGGACCTGACGAACGGGTCCCGGGGCCCTGGGTAGTGAGGAACGCACGGGCGTACAGTGCCGGTGCGCAGGCGTCCGGACGCGGAGGGGACCACGATGAACGACGCGATGCTGAAGCTCTTGACCAAGGCCAGAGTCCACACCACCACGGCCCTGCTCCGCAGGGACCGCGGCCAGACGGCGGTGGAGTACCTGGGGATCATCGTGGTGGTGGTGGCGATCGTGATCGCGATCACGGGCACGGACATCGGAAGCACGATCCTGACGGCCATCAAGAACAAGATCGCCAAACTCACCGGCTGATCATGGCCGTTCGCGGGCGCGACGACTCGGGACAGGCCTTCCCCGTCTACATCGCCGTGATCGCGGGCCTGCTCTTCCTGGCGTTCGCCTACTTCGTGGTCGGGGCGGCCACCACCCTCCGCGGCGGCGCCCAGACCGCGGCCGACGCCGCCGCGCTGGCGGCGGCCCAGGACGCCCGTGAGCAGTTGCGCACCGAGTGGCTGAGGGTGATCGGGGACCCCGCGCAATGGGACCCGATCCTGCGGGGCAGGGGCTATCGGGACGGCCCCGCCTGCCTCCGCGCGGCGGACCTCGCGGACCGGAACGGTGCCGCGCTGGCCGCGAGCGGTGGCTGTGAACCCCTGGTGACGGGGGACGAGGGGTTCAGGGTGACCGTGCGCACCACGGGGACGGTCGGGCGGTCCCTCGTCCCCGGTACGGAATCCCAGCACGCCGAGGCCTCCGCCGAGGCGGTGATCGAGCCCCTCTGCAGCTTCGAACCGCCGGAGCCGACCGCGCCGCCCACCGAACCGACGGCACCACCGACGGAACCGGGAGGGCCCGACCAGCCGGAGGACCCGGGTCCGGAGGAGCCCGAGGTGGTCACGGGCCTCATCTGTGACGGCGAGGAACTGGAGATCGACCCGGCGGACCCGGTGCTTCCCGGCGCCAAGGACCTCTTCACTGTTCGACTGACCGACTGACCGACTGAGCTGCGACGGCGAGTACAGAAAAGGGCGGTAATGAAAGCACGGTACGGGAGGAAGCCCCACAGGGCTCTGGCTGTCGTCGCTGTCGTGGCGCTGTCCGTGGTCGGCTGTGGGGCCCAGGACACCCCGAAGGACGAGAAGCCCCCGGCGAAGACGTCGGCGGCGTCCCCGAAGGGGGGCGCTCCCGCGCAGAGCACCCAGGGCGCGGAGGAGCCCGCCGAGACGCTGGCGCTCCTCAAGGGGCAGGACGGTTTCGAACTGACCATCAACTCCGCGGTGCGCGACGCCGGTGGATTCCTGACGGTCAAGGGCAGCCTCAAGAACACCAAGGACGAGGGGCGCGCGGTTCCCGACACACTGCGGGGGGACGAGACCGAGGTGCTCAAGCACGGGACCTCGCTGGGCGGGGCCACCCTCCTCGACTCCGCGGGCAAGAAGCGCTACTACGTCCTGCGGGACACGGACGGCCGCCCCCTGACGACCACGGGGCTCGGCATCCTGTCGGCCGGAGAGTCCGTCGCCGTCTTCCTCCAGTTCCCCGCCCCACCCCCCACCACCACCGACGTCTCCTTCCAGCTGCCCACCTTCGAACCCGCCACCCTCAAGCTCTCCTGAGGCGACGCCATGACGACGACATACCGCCGCCTCGCCGCTCTCGTGGTCGTTTCCGTGGTCCTGGGGACCCTCACCGGTCCCGTCGCCCACGCCGACGATCCGCCGGGTTCCGCCGGGACCTCCTCCCCGCCGCCCGCCATCGACTCCACCGCCCCGGGCCTGATGCTGCCCGACGGCGCCACCCTCGCGCCCGCCAAGGTCCTCGACATCAAGCAGATCGTCGAGGACGAGGGCGGTGAGGAGCGCCGTCAGGACACCAACGTGGACGTGACCTTCGCGCTCCAGGCCGAGGTCCTCTTCCCGAAGGACAGCGCCAAGCTGAGCCCCGCCGCCCACGGCCGTATCGCCGCCGTCGCCGCCGAGATCACCAGGCTCGGTTCCGGACGGGTCCGGGTCTTCGGCTTCACCGACGACCTGGGGACGTACGAGCACGGTCTGAAGCTCTCCAAGGAGCGTGCCGTCGCCGTGCAGCAGGTGCTGTCGCGGACCCTCCCGCCGGGCACCGCCTTCGACATCCGCGGCTACAGCGAGGACTTCCCGATCGCCGACAACGGCTCCGAGGAGGGCCGGAAGAAGAACCGTCGCGTCGAGATCTCCTTCCCCCGCACCTCGGCACCCTCCGCGCCCTCGGCTCCCTAGGCCGCGCTCCTGTCCGGATCGCGCCTCCCGCGCCGGTCCGGACAGGGGCCCCTTCCGGGATCGGTGAACCGTACGAATTTACCGAAGCACTCGGAAGGAGGACGTTCCGTATGGTCCTGGGAAAACCCGGCGAAAGGTGTCGTCAGGAAAGCGCAAAAGTGGGGGGACACCCCCGGTGACCGGGAGCACCCTGGACACATGACGACGACACCGGGTGAATCCCCGGGCGTGCAGCTGGTGAGTGACCTCGTCACCCGGCTGCCCGAGTTCCGGGGCAGGTACGAGAGCCACGTCTTCCATCAGGGCGCCGTGCAGCCGCACGTGTTCTTCTGGGACGTCGTCCAGGACACGGTCCGTTCCTTCCTCGGCGAGGACAAGGGCACGGCGGACTGGCGCCGGACGCTCGCCTTCCTGGAGGAGCAGTCCTGCCGGGGCGTCCTGGGCGTCGACGAGGTGATCGTCACCTCGTTCCTGGGCGACCTGCCCTCCCCGAAGGAACCGGGCCACGCCATCGTGGACCAGCTGGGTCCGCTGATGGCCGCGAGGTACGGCCGCATAAGGCCGCGCGGCTGAGACGGCGGGGGCGCCGGGATAATCGGGCGCATGTCCCTGCCCCGCCCCGTCAGCACCGCCCGCCCCACCAGCGCCTTGCGTCCCATCAGCACCTCGCGTCCCGACCGCCACACCCTCCTCGCCCTCGGCGGCTACGCGGCCACCCGGATCATCGGTCTCGCCGTCCTCGCCCTCGCCGCCGCCCTGACCGGCAAGGACGGGCTGCACCGGCTCAACGGCCGCTGGGACTCGGTCTGGTACCGGCGCATCGCCGAGCACGGCTACGGGTACGAGGTCACCCTCCCGAACGGTGACCTCCACGCGGACCTGGCCTTCTTCCCGCTCTTCCCGGCCCTGGAACGCGGCCTGTCCACCGTCCTGCCGATCGACGCGGCCACCGCCGGTCTCGTGGTCTCGTGGACCGCCGGGCTCGTCGCCGCCTGGGGCATCCACCGGTGCGGCACCCTCGCGTTCGGCCCGCGCGCGGGGGTCCTGCTCGCGGTGCTCTGGGGGGTGTACCCGACCGCGTTCGTGCAGTCGATGGCATATACGGAGACCCTGTTCACGGCCCTCGCCGCCTGGTCGCTGTACGCGGTCCTGCGCGGGCGCTGGCTCCTCGCCGGTGCGCTGTGCGCGGCGGCGGGACTGACCCGGCCGACCGCCGTCGCGCTGATCGCCGCCCTCGGGATCACGGCCCTCGTCACGCTGGTACGGGACCGGCGGCTGCCCCCGAGGGCGGTGGCGGGGGTGCTGCTCGCGCCGCTGGGCTGGCTCGCGTACATCGTGTACGTCGGTGTCCGGCAGGGCTCGGCGACCGCCTACTTCGAGGTGCAGGCCGCCTGGGGGAACTCCATCGACGGCGGTGTCGCCCTCGCCCGGTTCATCGCCGGGCTGCCGTGGCCCGCCGCCCTCGGGCTCTGCGCCGCGCTCGCCCTCCTGGGCTGGCTGGTCGCGCTGTGCGTCCGGCAGCGGCAGCCGCTGCCGCTGCTCGTCCACACGGTCGGCGTGGTCCTCGTCTCGCTCGTCGGCGCCGCGTACTTCGGGTCCCGGCCCCGGCTGATGATGCCCGCCTTCGGGCTGCTGCTGCCGCCCGCCGTGGCGCTCGCCCGGCTGCGGACCCGCACGGTGGTCCCCGTCCTGGCCGTCCTCGCCCTCGCCTCCGCCGGGTACGGGGCGTTCACCCTCCTCGGTCCGGGCCCGCCGTGACGACCGCCGGGAGCGCCCCGGCGCCCCCGGCCCGCCACAGCGACCGGTCGCGGGGTCTCCGTGGCGCCCCGGGCCCGCCGCGGCGACCGGCCGACGGGCATCTCGGCACCCGCCCCGGCGCCCGGCCGAGCGGCGCCCCGGCTACCCCGGCCCGTCGAGCCCGGCCCGTCGAGAGCCCGGTCCGTCGAGCCCGGCTCCGTCGACCCCCGACCCCGTCGAGCCCCCGTCAGGACCTCCCCGGGCCACCCGGCCCCCCACCACGCCGTCAGTTTCCGGACGCTCCCCCCGCTTCCCCCTCCACGCGCACGCGTACCCCCCGCCGCAGGCCCCAGGCGGCCATCGTGCCCGCCTCCGCCTCCAGGACATGGCGGCCGCGTGGCCGGATCATGCCGAGTCTGCCCGGCCGCATCGTCACGACCGACCGGACCCTGAACGAGCCGTCCAGATGGGCCACGTCGATCGGGAACCGCATCCCGAAGGTGTGGACGCTGTTCGTCCGGACGATCAGCAGCGCCCCCGCGATCCCGTCCCGGCCGAGCAGCCCCCGCCGCCGCGCGCGGTACGAGGCCGCCACCTCCAGCGGCACCCCCACCCCGCCGGGCACCGTCAGCGTCCCGGCCCCGTCCTTCCATCTCCCCATGCCCCAGACCGTAGCGCCGCCCCGGCCCCGGGGCGTCCCGTCCACCGGATCGCCGCTCCCCGGCCGGGCCCGACGAACGCACCGGCGAACGACACCAGCAGGGCGACACCAGCCCCTAGGGTCAGCCCCGTGTACGTCACCCTGATCGCCCTCGCCGCCCTCTGGGGCGCCGCCGCCGGTCTGCTCGTGCCGCGGGCCGCCTACCGGCTCGCCGTGGCCTCCGACGAGCCCCGGCGGGACCGCTGCCCCGCAGGGCACCCGTTCGCCGGGCCCGCGCGCGGCTGGCTCGGCGGCCCCGGCCGCGGGGAGTGCGCGACGGCCACCGCCCCGCTCACCGCGCCGCTGCTCACCGCCGTGAGCTGCGCCGCGCTCGCCGCCGCCACCGGCGGCCCCCGGCCCGAACTGGCCGTATGGCTGCTCGGCGCGCCCTTCGCGGTGCTCCTCGCCGGGATCGACGCGCGGGTGCGCCGGCTCCCGGACGGCCTCACCCTGCCGCTGGCCCTCGCCGTCCCGCTGCTCCTGGGCGCCGCCGTGCTCCTCCCGTACGAAGCCGGTTCCTGGCGGCACGCCCTGCTCGGCGCGCTCGTCCTGGGCGGTGCCTACCTGCTGCTCTTCCTGGTCAATCCGAGCGGGCTCGGCCTCGGTGACGTGAAGCTGGCGCTGCCGCTCGGCGCGGCCCTCGGCTGGTACGGCTGGGGCGTCCTCTTCGTCGGGGCCTTCGCCGGGTTCCTGTTCGGCGCGGTGTACGGCCTCGGGCTCGTCCTGCTGCGGAGGGCGGACCGCTCCTCCGCGATCCCGTTCGGCCCGTTCATGCTGGGGGGCGGACTGCTCGGTCTGCTCCTCGGCGCGTTCACGGCCGTCTCCTGAGGCGCTGCGAGACCCCTGAGGCACTTCGAGACCCCTGAGGCCTGTGGGGGCCCCGGCCACCCGCAACCGCGTCAACGGCTCACCCCGGCCGTCCCTCCTGGGAGGGACGGAACCCCGCCGCCACGCCGGGGCGCAAACCCGCCACAGGCCCCCGGAGCCCTTGTCCCACAAGGGATCCGACTCGTTCCGGCGACTTCCTCCGGCGCGCGTGGCGCGCGGCACGACTATCGAAGGGTTATGGTGGAAACCCCCCCTCGGGCCGGTCCGTATCCCCCCCACGGACCGGCCCGTTTTTTCTCTCCCGGCGATTCGCCCGGTGACCTGTCCGGTGATCCGTCCGGCGACACGCCGACGGATCCCAGGCCCGGGGCGGGGCTCAGCCCCGGCCGGCCCAGATGTTCGTGCCCTCGGTGTCGACGGCGAACGAGTCGATCTCCGCCAGCTCCTCCGAGGTCAGCGGGGCACCCGCCAGGGCCGCCACGTTCTCCTCCAGCTGCGCGACGCTGGACGCGCCGATCAGCGCCGAGGTCATCCGCTCGTCCCGCAGCACCCACGACAGCGCGAGCTGCGCCAGGGACTGCCCGCGCCGCTCCGCGATGTCCGCGAGACCGCGAAGGCGCCGCAGCACCTCGTCGGAGAGCAGGTTCGGGTCGAGGGACTTGCCCTGGGTCGCCCGGGAACCCTCGGGGATGCCCTTCAGGTACTTGTTGGTGAGCAGGCCCTGCGCCAGCGGCACGAAGGAGATGCAGCCCATCCCGGCCGCCTCCAGGGTGTCGAGCAGGCCGTCCTCCTCGGTCCAGCGGTTGATCATGGAGTACGAGGGCTGGTGGATCAGGGCGGGCACGCCCATCTCGCGCAGCAGCCGCGCGGCCTCGGCGGTCTGCTCGCCGTTGTACGAGGAGACGCCCACGTACAGCGCCTTGCCCTGCTGGACGGCGGAGGCCAGGGCCCCCATCGTCTCCTCCAGCGGGGTGTCCGGGTCGAAGCGGTGCGAGTAGAAGATGTCGACGTGGTCGAGGCCCATCCGCTTCAGGGAGGCGTCGAGCGAGGACAGCAGGTACTTGCGGGAGCCCCACTCGCCGTACGGGCCGGGGTGCATCTCGTACCCCGCCTTCGTCGAGACGATCAGCTCGTCCCGGTACGGCGCGAAGTCCTGGGCGAAGAGCTTGCCGAAGTTCAGCTCGGCGGAGCCGGGCGGCGGCCCGTAGTTGTTCGCCAGGTCGAAGTGGGTGACGCCGAGGTCGAAGGCGCGCCGGAGGATCGCACGCTGCGTGTCGAGCGCCCGGTCGTCGCCGAAGTTGTGCCAGAGGCCGAGGGAGATCGCGGGGAGCTTGAGGCCGCTGCGGCCCGAGCGGCGGTACTCCATGGTGTCGTAGCGGTCCGCGGAGGCGCGGTACAGGGGGGAATCAGTCACGTATCTCTGCTTATCACGGACTTGTGACAGTCCCGGGCTGGGAGGGCGTCGCCCGTGCGCAGTAGTGTGGCGGCTTGCGGACCGCCGCGGTGGGGCGGACCCGCCGCTGCACGGAGGGGTAAAGAACGGTGAACCTGCGCGACCTGGTGTACGGGCTCTACGCACGCCGGGTGGAAGGCCGCCTCGACCACACCCAGGTGCCCAAGCACATCGGGGTCATCCTCGACGGGAACCGTCGCTGGGCCAAGGCCTCCGGCGGGACCCCGGAGCAGGGACACCGGGCGGGCGCGGACAAGATCCAGGAGCTGCTCGGCTGGTGCGCCGAGACCGACGTCGAGGTCGTCACGCTCTGGATGCTCTCCACGGACAACCTGAACCGGCCCGAGGAACAGCTCGGGCCGCTGCTCGGGATCATCGAGAACGCCGTGCGCGCGCTCGCCTCCGACGGCCGCTGGCGGGTCCACCACGTCGGCACGATGGACCTGCTCCCGGCGCGGACGCAGACCGTGCTGAAGGAGGCCGAGCAGAACACCCACGACAACACGGGGATACTCGTCAACGTGGCGGTGGGCTACGGAGGCCGGCAGGAGATCGCGGACGCGGTCCGCTCGCTGCTCCTGGAGCACGCGGAGCGCGGCACGAGCTTCGAGGAGCTCGCCGAGACCATCGACGTCGAGCACATCTCCGAGCACCTCTACACGCGCGGCCAGCCCGACCCGGACCTGGTGATCCGCACCAGCGGCGAGCAGCGGCTCTCCGGGTTCATGCTGTGGCAGAGCGCCCATTCCGAGTACTACTTCTGCGAAGTGCACTGGCCCGCCTTCCGCAAGGTCGACTTCCTGCGGGCGCTGCGCGACTACGCGGCCCGCCACCGGCGCTACGGGACCTGACCCCGGCCCGGAACCTCCCCGGAACCTCCCTGGGACCTCCCCGGGACCCTCCCGGAACCGATCACCCGGTGTTCACGAACACGTCGTCGTGGGTGCCTGCATGGCGGCCCCTGTTCGAGGGCATATTCACGGTGAAGTGAGCGGCACGGAGACCGCCACCCGGGAGGCCCCTTGCACCAGGACGACCGTGCGGGACACGCACGGGAGAAGCGGAGGGCCGAGGTACGGCCCGCGCACGGCGGCCCGCACCCGGTCCCATTCCGCAGCGACACCTGTTCCGTCGCACCCCGACCTCACAGGGGTCTTCCGAGGGGGTCTGTCCTTCCGTGGTGACCAGCACGAAGCGCCGCCTTTCAGACCGGCGCACCTATGTTCTCGACACCAGCGTCCTGCTGGCCGACCCCAACGCGGTCTCCCGCTTCGAGGAGCACGAGGTAGTGCTCCCGATCGTGGTGGTGACGGAGCTGGAGGCCAAGCGGCACCATCCGGAGCTCGGCTACTTCGCCCGGCAGGCCCTGCGCCTCCTGGACGACTTCCGGGTCCGGTACGGACGCCTGGACGCCCCGCTCCCCATAGGGGATCTGGGCGGCACCCTGCGGGTCGAACTCAACCATTCGGACCCCTCCGTCCTGCCCGCCGGTTACCGGCTGGGGGACAACGACTCACGGATCCTCGCGGTCGCGCGCAACCTCCAGGCGGAGGGGTACGACGTCACGGTCGTCTCCAAGGACCTGCCGCTGCGCATCAAGGCCTCCTCGGTCGGGCTGCTCGCCGAGGAGTACCGGGCCGAGCTGGCCATCACGGACGCCAACGGCTGGACCGGGATGTCCGAGCTGGGGCTCTCCGCCGACCAGGTGGACCTGCTCTACGACCAGGACTCGCTGTACGTGCCGGAGGCCGCCGAACTGCCGGTCCACACGGGCCTGGTGCTCCAGTCCGAGCGCGGGAAGGCGCTGGGCCGGGTCACCCCCGACGGGAACGTGCGGCTGGTCCGGGGCGACCGGGAGGCCTTCGGGCTCCGGGGCCGCAGCGCCGAGCAGCGGATCGCCCTCGACCTGCTGCTCGACCCGGAGGTCGGCATCATCTCGATGGGCGGCCGGGCCGGCACGGGCAAGTCCGCGCTCGCGCTCTGCGCGGGCCTGGAGGCGGTCCTGGAGCGCCGCCAGCACCAGAAGGTGATGGTGTTCCGTCCGCTGTACGCGGTCGGCGGCCAGGAGCTCGGCTATCTGCCGGGCAGCGAGGCCGAGAAGATGAGCCCGTGGGCGCAGGCCGTCTTCGACACGCTGTCCTCGGTCGCGGGCCGGGAGGTCATCGAGGAGGTGCTCGGCCGGGGGATGCTGGAGGTCCTGCCGCTGACCCACATCCGGGGCCGCTCGCTGCACGACGCGTTCGTCATCGTCGACGAGGCCCAGTCCCTGGAGCGGAACGTCCTGTTGACCGTTCTGTCCAGGATCGGGTCGAATTCGCGGGTCGTGCTCACCCATGACGTGGCCCAGCGGGACAACCTCCGGGTCGGCCGGTACGACGGAGTCGTCGCCGTGGTCGAGAAGCTGAAGGGCCATCCGCTCTTCGCGCACGTCACGCTCACCCGCTCCGAGCGCTCCCAGATCGCGGCGCTCGTCACGGAGCTGCTGGAGGACGGTCAGATCTGACCGTTTCATGCGCATCCGTGCGCGTACGGAAGTTGGCGCCGTCCGGCCGGGCGCAGGAGCCTAGCCGGGCGGCGCCGCCGTGTCCGCCACATCCTCCAAAACACTTGCCCCCGGTCGGGTGTGAGCTTTCACACGCAAGCGGGAATTGCCTTGCGGTGGCGCCGTCCGGCAAAGTCTTGCTTCCGTCAGGCCCCGCATACGGCACACGTGCACCCTCGGGGGTGCCACAGCGTCACCACAACTCAACAGCCGTCAGCCGTATGCCGCCCACAGCACCACGGGCCCGTGTCTCCTGTGACCCCGTACGTCGGAGACCAGCGCCAGGGGCACGATTTCGCTCGCGTGGTCACCTGTGCGAGCGATGCTGGAAGGAAACCGTGTGAGCCGGATCTCGGTCCGGGGATTCGCGGTGGCTTCGGCCACTGCGGTCACCACCGTCGGCGCCGTCGTGGGCGTTGCGTCGGGTAACGCCGCTCAGCCCTCGGACGACAACTTCGAGGCCGCCGCGGCCGACACCACGCTGCTCGCGGACATCCCCGCGGGCGAGCAGGCCCAGGTACAGGTCTCGTCCCTCGCGGAGCAGGCCGACGTCCAGGCCGCCGCCGCGGACTCCGTCGCGAAGAAGTCCGCCGAGGAGACCGCCCGTCTCCGCGCGGCCAAGGACGCCGAGGCCAAGAAGGAGGCCGCCGACAAGGTGGCCAAGGCCGAGAAGGAGCGCAAGGAGAAGGAGAAGGAGGAGCGCGCCAGCCGTGCCGCGGCCCGCGACGCCTCGTCCTTCGCGCCCCAGAGCTCGTACTCCGTCGCCGAGGTCAAGGCGATGGCCCGCCAGATGGTCCCGGCCTCGCAGTTCCAGTGCTTCAGCAACATCGTGAACCACGAGTCCACCTGGAACTACCTGGCGGTCAACCGCTCTTCGGGCGCCTACGGTCTCGTCCAGGCGCTCCCGGGCAGCAAGATGGTCTCGGCCGGCGCCGACTGGCAGACCAACCCCGCCACCCAGATCAAGTGGGGCCTCAGCTACATGGACTCCAGGTACGGCGGCCCCTGCGGCGCCTGGTCGTTCTGGCAGGCCAACCGCTGGTACTAGTTCCGGGCGCTCAACCTCGGGAAGCCCCTCGCCGTCCTACGGTGAGGGGCTTCGTGCGTGTAGGTTCGAAGGTCCACCGCCTCCGGGGGAGTCGGCGGGAACGGAGTCGTCGGGGGGAAGAGGAAAGAGATGGCGAGAGTGCCGGCGTGGCTGGGACGGCTGGGCGCGGGCCTGAGCCGCATGGGTGAACGTCTCGACGAGCGCAGGGCCGAGGCGGAACGCGACGAACCGGTCGGACCGGTCGGGTCCCACAGGACCGCCGGGGACCCGGTCGGTGACACCGCCGGGCGGACGCCCGCTCCGGACCCGGACACCGCCGCGCCCCTCCCGGGGACGACCGCGTCCGAATCCGGCCGCTCCGTCCCCGCGCCCCCCAGCTACGCCCCGGCGGTCGCCGCCCGGCCCGATCCGGTCGACGCGATCCCCTGGGGGATGCGGGTGGCCGCCGAGGCGAGTTGGCGCCTCCTCGTCTTCGCGGGGACCGTCTGGATCCTGATGAAGGTGATCAGCTCCGTCCAACTGGTCGTCCTCGCCTTCGTCGCCGCGCTCCTCGTCACCGCCCTGCTCCAGCCCACGGTCACCATGCTCCGGCGCAAGGGCCTGCCGCGCGGACTCGCCACCGCCGTCACCGCCGTCTCCGGCTTCGTGGTGATGGGCCTGGTCGGCTGGTTCGTGGTCTGGCAGGTCGTGGACAACATCGACAACCTGTCCGACCAGATCAAGGACGGTATCGAGGAGCTGAAGCGCTGGCTGCTCGACAGCCCCTTCCATGTGACCGAGCAGCAGATCAACGGCATCGCGAAGAACCTCAGCGACTCCGTCGGCGCCAACGCCGAACAGATCACCCAGGTCGGGCTCCAGGGCGTCACGGTCGTCGTCGAGACGATGACCGGCATCCTGCTCGCCATGTTCTCCACGCTCTTCCTGCTGTACGACGGCAAGAAGGTCTGGGAGTGGACGCTCAAGCTGGTGCCCGCCCAGGCGCGGCCGGGCGTGGCCGGAGCCGGGCCGCGCGCCTGGCGCACCCTCACCGCCTATGTGCGGGGCACGGTGCTGGTCGCCCTCATCGACGCCGTCTTCATCGGTCTCGGACTCTGGTTCCTGGAAGTGCCGATGGCGGTGCCGCTCGCCGTCTTCATCTTCCTCTTCGCCTTCATCCCGCTGGTCGGCGCGGTCTTCTCCGGGGCGCTCGCCTGTGTCGTCGCCCTCGTCACCAACGGGCCCTTCACCGCCCTGATGGTGCTCGTCGTCGTGCTCGCGGTCCAGCAGATCGAGGGCCATGTCCTCCAGCCGTTCATCCTCGGGCGGGCGGTGCGGGTCCACCCGCTGGCCGTCGTCCTCGCGGTCGCCGCGGGCGGTCTGACCGCGGGCATCGGCGGTGCCGTCGTCGCGGTGCCGCTGGTCGCCGTCGCCAACACCGTGGTCGGCTACCTCCGTGCGTACAGTGCGGAGCAGGCGCTCCGCAGCACGCCGGAGCCGCGCGGGGCGACCGCGTTCGAAGTGGCGCCGACGCCCGCCCCCGGCACGCTCGCAGCCAAGGGGGAGGACACGTGATATCCGAGCCGGAGCTCGAAGGCGGCACGGGGTTCGACACGATCGAGGTGCTGACGGAGGTCCGTCCGCCGCGCGCCCCCCGGGCCCGGCGCCCGTGGCTGTGGGCGCTCGGCGGCGCGGTGCTCGCCTCGGCGGTCTGGGGCGGTGGGCTCTACGCGTACGAGCGACGGCAGGAGCGGGGGCCCGACCTGCGGGGGTACGGGCCGGTGGGGGCCGAGCTCTGCGAGAAGGCGGAGTTCAAGGCGCTCAGCGGCATCCTGGGCAAGCCCGGTGGAGCCGGGGACGGACCCCTGCTGGAGGAGCCGGCCCTCCTCATGTCCTCGTGCAACATGGCCTTCGGCTCGGCCGAGACCGGCTATCAGCTCTCCCTGCGCTACACCCTGCACAAGGTGACCGATCCGGGGCCGGAGTTCGCGGCACACGCGAAGTACTACGACCTGAACACCCCGATCGAGGGCATCGGGGACCAGGCGTTCTTCGACGACCGCAGTGGCGAGGGCGGTGAGATGCGCGTCCTCGACGGGCAGGCCGAGATCGAGCTGACCCTGTACCGGCAGTACGGCACCGACGCCGACGGGAACATGATCGAGGAGACGAAGCCGCTCGACCTCTCCGGCATCGAGGTCCCGATGACCCAGGACGTGCTGGCGCTGATGGAGGCGCTCAAGAAGTGACCCCGCCCGGTGCGCCGGGCAGCACGGAAGGGCCCCGGGGCGTGCTGCCCCGGGGCCCTTCTCGTACGGCTCGGACCGCGCCCGGCCCGCTCGGACCGGATCGGCCCGCTCGGCCTACTCGGCGGCGAGCACCGCTTCCGCGTCGAGGGTGACGCCGACCGCCTGGATCACCGCGGCGATCTTGACGGCCTCCTGGACGGTGGTGCGCTCGACACCGGCCTGGCGCAGGACCTGCTCGTGCGAGTCCAGGCACTGGCCGCAGCCGTTGATCGCGGAGACGGCCAGCGACCACAGCTCGAAATCGACCTTGTCGACGCCCGGGTTGCCGATGACGTTCATCCGCAGACCGGCGCGCAGCGTCCCGTACTCCGGGTCCGACAGCAGGTGCCGGGTCCGGTAGAAGACGTTGTTCATCGCCATGATCGCGGCGGCGGACTTGGCGGCCTGGTACGCCTCGGGCTTGAGGTTGGCCTGGGCCTCGGGCTCCAGCTCGCGCAGGACCTTCGGCGAGCGCGAGGCGATCGCGCAGGCCAGGACGGTGCCCCAGAGCTGCTGCTGCGGCAGCTCGCTGTTGCCGATGACCGAACCCAGGTTCAGCTTCAGGTCCTTGGCGAAGTCCGGCAGGGCGGACTTGAGTTCGTCGAGAGCCACGTCAGCTCACTCGCCCGAGAGGAGCGAGGCGGCGTCGAGGGTGCCCTCGCCCTTGTTCCAGTTGCAGGGGCACAGCTCGTCGGTCTGCAGGGCGTCGAGCACCCGCAGGACCTCCTTGGGGTTACGGCCGACGGAACCGGCGGTCACCATGGTGAACTGGATCTCGTTGTTCGGGTCCACGATGAAGACGGCGCGCTGGGCGAAGCCGTCCTCGCCCTCGACGCCGCAGTCGCGCATCAGCTCGTGCTTGGAGTCGGCCAGCATCGGGAAGGGCAGGTCACGCAGGTCGGCGTGGTCCTTGCGCCAGGCGTGGTGGACGAACTCGGAGTCGCCGGAGACGCCGAGGATCTGGGCGTCACGGTCGGCGAACTCGTCGTTCAGCTTGCCGAAGGCGGCGATCTCGGTGGGGCAGACGAAGGTGAAGTCCTTCGGCCAGAAGAACACCACACGCCACTTGCCCTCGTAGGACTTGTGGTCGATCTGCTCGAACTCCTTGCCGCTCTCCAGCGACACGCAGGCGGTCAGGTCGTAAGCGGGGAACTTGTCACCGACAGTGAGCACGCGCTCTCCTTGCAGGCAGGAAGGGTCCCTTTTGGGGTCTTCCGTGGGGGTTGGACAAGTCACAGCATGGCACGGGGTGCATTGATCAGTGAAATAGCTAGAGTGGTTCATGTTGATCGAAGGTGGTTATCAGTGGCATCCCCTTACAGTCCCCCGCACCCCCAGAACCGGGGCAAACAGCCGAGCCTCTCCCAGCTCAGGGCGTTCGCCTCGGTCGCCGAGCACCTGCACTTCCGTGACGCGGCCGCCGCCATCGGCATGAGCCAGCCCGCGCTCTCGGGCGCGGTGTCGGCACTCGAAGAGACACTCGGTGTCCAGCTCCTCGAACGGACGACCCGCAAGGTCCTGCTCTCGCCCGCCGGGGAACGGCTCGCGGTCCGCACCCGGGCGGTCCTCGACGCGGTGTCCGAGCTGATGGAGGAGGCGGAGGCGGCGCAGGCGCCCTTCACCGGGGTGCTGCGGCTCGGGGTGATCCCCACCGTCGCCCCGTACCTGCTGCCGACCGTGCTGCGCCTGGTCCACCGGCGCTATCCGGAGCTCGACCTCCAGGTCCACGAGGAGCAGACCTCCTCGCTCCTGGAGGGACTCGCCGCCGGGCGCCTCGACCTGCTGCTGCTCGCGGTGCCCCTCGGCGTGCCCGGTGTCACCGAACTCCCGCTCTTCGAAGAGGACTTCGTCCTGGTCACCCCGCGGGACCATCCGCTGGCGGGCCGGGACGACATCCCCCGCGAGGCGCTGAGGGAACTCCGGCTGCTGCTCCTCGACGAGGGGCACTGTCTGCGCGACCAGGCGCTCGACATCTGCCGGGAGGCCGGGCGCGCCGACGGCGCCGAGGTCACCACCACGGCGGCGGGGCTCTCCACCCTGGTCCAGCTGGTGGCCGGGGGCCTCGGGGTGACCCTGCTGCCGCACACCGCCGTCACGGTCGAGACCGCCCGCAACAGCGCCCTGCGCACGGGCCTGTTCACCGGACCCGCGCCCGCGCGGCGGGTCGCCCTGGCGATGCGGACCGGGGCCGCCCGGCACGCCGAGTTCGGCGAGCTGGCGGAGGCCCTGCGGGAGGAGCTGCGGGGGCTGCCGGTCCGGGTGGTGGACGGCGATTCCTGAGGGCGCCGTCCCGCCGTCCCGCCGCCGCGACGGCGCGACGGCGCCGGGCCGGTGCCGGTCCGCCGCTCCCTTGCCGACGGGTCCCCGGCGCTGCGCCGGTACGCGAGGACGGGCGGCGGTTCCTGGAACCCCCCGGTGCCAGGAACCGCCGCCCGTCCTCGTACATCCGCCCGGAGGGTTACTCCGTGCGCAGGCCGTCCGCGCGCATCAGGCGCCACAGCGCGGGCATGGTCAGCAGCGTCACCGCCGCGATCAGGCCGAAGCCGATGCCGACCACCGGCAGGAAGACCCACCAGTCCTGGACCCGCTGCCCGCTCATGCGCAGCAGGACGAGGCCGAGGCTCAGCCCGCCCGCCACGGCGAGGAGCAGTCCGAGGACGATCGGCACGGCCGTCTGCCACAGCACCGACCAGCTCAGCGTGGAGCGCCGGGTGCCGAAGGCGACGAGCGAGGACAGCAGCCGTCCGCGGTCCCTGAGCTGCTCCAGGGTGGTCACCAGGAGCGAGGCGGCCACCAGCAGCATGGTGAGGGTCGAGCCGACGAGGATCCCGGTGCGGACGCTGCTGAACTGGGCGTTCCGCTCGGTGTCCGAGAGGGACCGGACCCAGGACGTCGGGTCGATGGCCGCCGCCGTGTTCCGTACGAGTTCGGCGGCGTCGGGCACGGCCGGGTCGAGCCGCACCATGGCGAGCGCCTCGGGCTCGTCCAGCCGGGTGGCGTCGATCGCGGACGGGGTGGCGAGCACGCCGTACTGGTACGAGCCCGTCGGGTCGGGGCGGGAGGTCACGGTCCGCGCGTCGGCGGGGATGCGCCACTCGGGCAGCGGGGTGCCCGCAGGGCGCTTCGGCGCGTCCGGGTGCGGATGCGGGTCCCGCAGGGCGACCGTGGCGCCGGGCCGCGCGGCCCGGGTGACCCAGCTGTCCGGCGGGGCGCCCTGGACGCCGTGCGCGAGGAGGACGAAGACGTCCCCGTCCGCGCAGGAGGGCAGCTTCGCGAACTCCCGGAGCGAGGGGCAGTCGCCGACCCGGACCGAGGTGATCGGGGCGAACTCCTCGCCCTTCCGCAGCGGCCCGGAGCGCCACAGGTGCGCCTCCATGACGCCGATGACGCCGGTGACGCCCCCGGTGGAGCCGATGCGGTCGATCGCCGCGCGGGCCTCGCCGGAGGTCCGGGCGTCGGTGGTGACCGCGATCTGGGCCCGGCTGGTGTCCTGGCCGGACGCCTGGGTGAAGTCGGTCTCCATCGCCTGGAACAGCATCTGGAGCGCGATGGCCCCGGTCGCGGCGACGACGATGCCGCTGACCGCTCGGGCGGCGGTGCCGCTGCTCAGCTGGAGCCTGCGGACCGCGAGCTGCCAGGCCACGGGCCCGGCGTGCAGCCGTTTCACCCCCGCCTCGACGAGCCAGGGCAGCAGGGTGGTGAGGCCGATCAGGGCGAGGGTGGTGCCGCCCACGACGCCCGCCGTGTCGATGCCGGTGTCGGTGATCTCCACCCGGCCCGTCATCCGCGCCAGCAGGGCGACGCCCGCCGCGAGGAGCAGCAGCCGCCACCAGAGCCTGCGGCGGCGCGGGGTGGAGGTCCGGACGACGCCGAGCGGTTCGATCGCCACTCCGCGCAGCGCGAAGAGGGTGACGACGACCGAGGCCACCGGGACCGAGGCGAGGGCGAGCGCGGCGAGCGCGGGCATCGGGACGACGTCGGACGGGAAGGCGTTGACGTCCCAGACGGTGAAGGCGCCCGCGAACCGCCGGGCCACCGCGAAGAGCCCGGCGCCGACCAGCAGGCCGAGCAGGGCGCCCGCGAGGGACTCGCCGGCCGCGATGCGCCGGGTCATGGCGGTGTCGGCGCCGACCAGGCGCAGGGCGGCGAGCCGCCGGTCGCGCTGTTCGCCGCCGAAGCGGACGGCGGTCGCGATGAAGACGAGCACGGGGAGGAGCAGGACGACACAGGCGACGACGACGAGGAGCAGGAGGAAGCCGTTGAAGGGTTCCTCGGGCACGGACCAGCCGTAGCTCACCCCGCGCCCGTCGGCGTCGTCCTCGGTGAGGAAGCCGACGTGGACGACGTACCGCAGGTCGGACGGGCCGATGAGGCCGTCCTTCCCGAGGGTTCCGGCGATCTCGTAGGGGAGGCGTTCCTTGAGCAGGGCGCCCTCGGGGGAGCCGAGCAGCTCGCGGAGGGCGGGGGAGACCAGCATCGAGCCGCGCGCGGGGAAGGCGTCCGCTCCCGGGGGGACCGTGGGCGCGTCGCCGTCGGGCCGCAGCAGCAGCCCGGAGACGGAGGCGTCCCGGTAGAGGGTGGACCGGGTGAGGTGGAGGAAGGTGGCGGGCCCGGGGGAGGTGACCTGCCCACTGGCGTCGACGGCGCGGGCGGAGTCGCGCACCTCCCGCTGGAACGTCATGTTCGGCAGGGAGGCGGCGAGCAGCAGCAGGGTGACGCCGAAGCCGACGCCGGTCGCGGTCAGCAGGGTGCGGAGCAGTCCAGGACGGCCTCCGGTGACGGCGAAGCGGGCGCCGAGGCCCAGGTCGCGGGCCCAGGTGCGGAGCTTCACGCGGCCCACTCCGCGTCCCGTACGGCTCCGTCGCGCACGACGACCTCGCGGTCGGACCAGGCGGCGACGCGGGCCTCGTGGGTGACGAGGACGACGGCGGCACCGGTGTCCCGGGACGCCTCGGTGAGCAGCCGCATGACCCGTTCGCCGTTGAGGGAGTCGAGGGCGCCGGTGGGCTCGTCGGCGAAGATCACCCGGGGGGTGGCGACGAGCGCGCGGGCGACCGCGACCCGCTGGCCCTGGCCACCGGATATCTCACCGGGGCGCTTGCCCGCGATGTCCTCGACCTCCAGGCGGGCCAGCCACTCGGTGGCCTTGGCCTCGGCGGCCTTCCGCTTCTCGCCGCCCAGGCGGAGCGGCAGGGCGACGTTCTCCGCGCAGGTCAGCTCGGGGACGAGCTGGCCGAACTGGAACACGAAGCCGAAGTCGGTGCGGCGCAGGGAGCTGCGGGCGGTGTCGGAGAGGGCGGTGAGCTCGCGTCCGCCGTAGGTGATGGTGCCCGCGTCGGGGCGGACGATCCCGGCCAGGCAGTGCAGCAGGGTCGACTTTCCGGAGCCCGAGGGGCCCATGACGGCGACGACCTCGCCCGCCCGGAGGGCGAAGGAGGCGCCCGCGAGCGCGGGCGTGGGGCCGTAGGCCTTGTCGAGGCCGGTGGCGAGGAGCAGCGGTCCGGCGGTCATCGGCGGACCTCCTCGGCGAGCTGGTCGAGGCGCGCGGTGGTCAGTTCCAGCCAGCGCAGGTCCGCTTCCAGGTGGAACAGGGCGTGGTCGCAGATGAGCTGGTCGGCGAGGTCGCCGTCCCGCTTGCGCCGGGTGAGCTCCCGCATCAGGCGCAGGTGCTCGGCGCGCTGGCTGTCGAGGAGCTCGGCGGCGCCCCGGCCGGTGAGCAGGGCCAGGACGACCTTGGTGTAGAGGACGGAGTGGAGGTACGGCTCCGGCTTCTCCGGGGTGGCGAGCCACTGGGCGACGTCGGTGACGCCCGCGTCGGTGATGGCGTACCGCTTCCGCTCCGGGCCGCCGCCCGCCTCGACCCCGTCGACGACGACGAGGCCGTTCTTGAGGAGCCTGGACATGGTCGAGTAGACCTGGCCGTAGTGCAGCGGCCGGTCGTGGCCGAACCTGTCGTCGAAGGCGCGCTTGAGGTCGTAGCCGTGGCGCGGACCGGACTCCAGGAGCCCGAGGAGGGTGTGACCGATGGACATGGCGGTCACTGTACACCCGGTGTATACGCCGTATGTATAGACCCTCCGGACAAACGGAATGCGGTCTTCAGGCAACCATCCGGCGCGCCCGCACGTCGGTTCCTCTGGACATGGGTGCTGATTCTCACGTCCTGAAAAGGCGTGATCGGTTGTTCTTTGTCCGCGTCGCCGGTGTTAGCTGGCTAGCTGAGCGCGCCCGGAGCGGGCGGGACGGGGACCGGGGTGCCGGTACACACGACGAGCGGAGCGACAGGACACATGGGCGGACCTGACAAGAGCAAGGCGAAGAAACGCGGACTGCGCCGTCTCTTCTCCTGGAAGAAGCTCCTGGGCACCTTCTTCGTCTTCTGCCTGCTCGCCATGGGTGCCCTGTACGTCGTCTACCTCATGGTCCCGGTGCCGAAGGCCAACGCCGAGGCGACCATGCAGAGCAACATCTACAAGTACGCCGACGGCAAGATCTTCGCCCGCACCGGCAAGATAAACCGCGAGATCGTCGGCCTGGAGAAGATCCCCGACAAGGTCCAGAAGGCCTTCGTCGCCGCCGAGAACAAGAGCTTCTACCAGGACAACGGCATCGACATCAAGGGCACCACCCGCGCCGCCTGGTCGACCATCACCGGCAAGGGCAAGCAGGGCGGCTCGACGATCACCCAGCAGTACGTCAAGAACTACTACCTGAGCCAGGACCAGACGGCGACCCGCAAGCTCAAGGAAATGGTCATCGCCCTCAAGGTCGACCAGGAGACCGACAAGAGCGACATCCTCGCCGGGTACATGAACACCAGCTTCTACGGGCGCAGCGCCTACGGCATCCAGGCCGCCGCCCGCTCGTACTACGGCGTCGACGCCACCCAGCTCACCACCGCCCAGGGCGCCTACCTCGCCTCGCTGCTCCAGGCGCCCAACCAGTACGACTGGACCTCCGCCAGCACCACCGGCCGCAAGCTCGTCGAGCAGCGCTGGAACTACGTCCTCGACAACATGGTCGGCGAGGGCTGGCTCCCCGCCGACGAGCGCGCCGGGATGAAGTTCCCGGTCCCGCAGAAGCCCCGGCCCGCCCCCGGCATGGAGGGCCAGACCGGCTACATCGTCGAGGCCGCCAACCAGGAGCTGATGCGCCAGGGCGTCAGCGAGGAGGACATCAAGGCCGGCGGCTGGACGATCACCCTCAACATCGACGAGAAGAAGCAGAAGGCGCTCGTCAAGGCGGTGAACGACGAGCTGGAGGCCAAGCTCGACCGCGAGGGCGACAAGAAGGACGCCACCGTGCAGGCGGGCGCCACCTCCGTGGACCCGAAGACCGGCGCGGTCGTCGCGATGTACGGCGGCGTCGGCGCCACCGAGCACTGGCTCTCCAACGCCACCCGCCGCGACTACCAGCCCGCCTCGACGTTCAAGCCGATCGTCCTCGCCTCCGCCATCGACAACGGCGCCACCACCCAGGACGGCCGGAAGATCGGCCTCGGCACCGTCTACGACGGCACCAGCAAGCGCCCGGTCGTCGGCAGCACCATCCCCTTCTCCCCGGAGAACGAGGACAACCGCAGCTACGGCCCCGTCACCGTGCAGAAGGCCACCAACAGCTCGATCAACTCGGTCTTCGCCCAGATGATCGTGGACGTCAGCCCCTCGAAGACCAAGAAGACCGCCCTCGCCCTCGGCATGAAGGACGGCCAGGACTTCGGCCAGACGCCCGCCATGTCCCTCGGCACCATGGGCGCCTCCACCCTCGACATGGCCGGGGTCTACGCCACCCTCGACAACCACGGCGTGAAGGTCACCCCGACCCTGGTGAAGTCCGCCGCCCACCGGGACCGCACGGTCACCCCCGCCCCCGCCATCGGCGAGCAGGTCATCAGCCGCGAGGCCGCCGACACCGTCACCAAGGGCATGACCGGTGTGGTGGAGAACGGTTCCGGCCTCCGCGCCGCCGGTGACTACCAGGCCGCGGGCAAGACCGGCACCTCCGAGAACAACCGTTCCGCCTGGTTCGTCGGCTACACCCCCGAGCTGGTCACCGCCGTCGGCCTCTTCGGCGAGGACACCAAGGGCAACCAGGTCACCCTCACCGACACCATCAACCCGGGCCGCGCCAACGGTGGCCGTACGCCCGCCGAGATCTGGGGCGCCTACACCACCGGCGCCCTCGGCGGCGGCTCCGACGCCACCTTCGACCTGGAGACCGACGGCTCGGCCCCGGTCGAGCCCGACCCGGACCCCTCCCTCACCACCCGGGCTCCCGAGGAGCCCACGGAGGCCCCGACCACCGCGTCGCCGCACACCACGACCCCGCCGACGACGGCTCCCACCACCGTCCCGCCGACCCGGCCGACGACCCCGGAGACCACGCCCCCGCCGACCACCGAGCCCCCGGCGACCGAGGAACCGACCTCCCCGCCGCCCACGACCGGTCCGCCGGACGGCGGAGGCGGCGGCGAGCAGAGCGGTACCCGCCCAGGACAGTGACGGCACGCCGAGGGCCGGACCCCGATCAGGGGTCCGGCCCTCGGGCGTACGGCCGTGGCGCCGGGTCAGCCGACGCCGACCTCCTTGGCCACCCGGTCGCCGAGGGCCCGGTCCACGTTCCGCCAGTAGCCCACCGCCCGCTCCAGGACCGGGGCGCTCACCCCCGCTCGGAGGTGTCCGGCGATGTTCGACACCAGCCGGTCGCGGGCCGCGTCGTCGAGGACCTCACGGACCAGGGTGCCCGGCTGCCCCCAGTCGTCGTCCTCCGCGTGGAGCGTGTACGCCTCCCGCACCAGCTCGCCCGCCGCCGCCCAGCTCGCGGGCTCGCCGAAGCGCCCGTAGTCGGCCGAGGGACCGCCGTACGAGTTCGGCGCGTACGGCCGGGCGGTCGTCGAGGCCTCGTACCGCATGGCCCCGTCCTTCGCGTACGAGTGGACCGGCGCGTGCGGCCGGTTCGGCGGCAGCTGCGCGTAGTTCGGGCCGATCCGGTACCGGTGGGCGTCCGGGTACGAGAAGAGGCGGCCGAGCAGCATCTTGTCCGGCGAGGGGCCGATCCCCGGCACCAGGTTCGAGGGCTCGAAGGCCGCCTGCTCGATGTGGACGAAGTAGTCCTCGGGGTTCCTGTTCAGCGTCATCCGGCCGACCTCGATCAGCGGGAAGTCGCCGTGCGGCCACACCTTGGTCAGGTCGAACGGGTTGAAGCGGTAGTCCGCCGCCGCCTCGAACGGCATCACCTGCACCTTGAGCGTCCACGAGGGAGCGTTCCCGGACGCGATCGACTCGTGCAGGTCCCGGCGGTGCACGTCCCCGTCCGTACCGGCCAGCGCGTCCGCCTCCGCCTGCGGCAGGAAGTCGACGCCCTGGTCCGTCAGGAAGTGGTACTTCACCCAGAAGCGTTCACCACCGGCGTTGATCCACAGATAGGTGTGCGAGCCGTAGCCGTTCATGTACCGGTACGACTTCGGGATGCCCCGGTCGCCCATCAGCCACGTCACCTGGTGCGCGGTCTCCGGCGAGAGCGTCCAGAAGTCCCACTGCATGTCGTGGTCGCGCAGCCCCGTCACCGGATGCCGCTTCTGCGAGCGGATGAAGTCCTGGAACTTGGTGGCGTCCCGCACGAAGAAGACCGGCGTGTTGTTGCCGACCAGGTCGTACGTGCCCTGGTCGGTGTAGAACTTCAGGGCGAAACCGCGCGGGTCCCGCCAGGTGTCAGGGGAGCCCTGCTCGCCCGCCACCGTGGAGAACCGGGCCAGCATCTCCGTGCGCGCACCCGGCTGGAAGAGCACCGCCCGGGTGAACTGGCTGACGTCCTGCGTCACTTCGAAGAAGCCGTACGCGCCGGAGCCCTTGGCGTGCACCACGCGCTCCGGGACCCGTTCCCGGTTGAACTGGGCCATCTTCTCGATCAGGTAGTGGTCCTGGAGCAGGACCGGGCCGTCGGGGCCGACCGTCAGCGAATGCTCGTCGCTCTCGATCGGATTCCCGGCGTTGTTCGTCGTGTAGGTCACGAGCGTCTTCCCGTCGGTGGGGGGTCAGGGGTCGGGCCGCTGCGTCCACCACCGAAGTCAACTCCGCCGACGGAAGATCGGCAACCGCTGGCCCGCACGTGCGTACGGGAGGGTGATCCGGGTACGCGTACGGGAGGCCGACCGGGCGCGCGTACGGGAAGACGGCCCGACACACGCGAGGGAAGGGGCCGGGTGCGCGTACGGGAAGCGCCGGGCGGTACGGGCGGGGCCCCGGTCCGGCGGGACACACGGCGGCGCGCGCCCCGCATCCGGGACGCGCGCCGACACCGTTCTCCGTTCCGTTCTCCCGGGCCTCAGGGGGTCGCGAGTTCGAACCAGACCACCTTGCCGCTCGACAGCCGGGTCGCTCCCCAGCGCCGGGCCAGCCGGTTCACCAGGAACAGGCCGCGCCCGCCCTCGTCGGTGTCCCGGGCGCGCCGCTGCCGGGGCAGCTGCGGCGAGTCGTCGCCGACCTCGCAGCGCAGCACGTCCGTCCGCAGCAGCCGCAGGGTCACCGGCCGCTCCGCGTACCGCACCGCGTTCGTCACGACCTCGCTGATCAGCAGCTCGACCGAGTCCGTCAGCTCCTCGAGGCCCCAGCGGATGAGCGCCCGCCGGGCCAGACGGCGGGCCCGGCCCGGCGCCGCGTCCTCCGGTTCCAGGAACCAGTACGCCACGTCGCTGGGCGCGATCCCGTCGAAACGGGCCGCGAGCAGCGCGATGTCGTCGTCCCGGTCACCAGGACCCAGCATGTCCAGGATGTCGTCGCAGAGCGCTTCGAGCGGCGGCGAGTGGTCGGGACCCGTCAGCTGCGCGGTCGCCGCCAGCCGCTCCCGCAGCTGCTCGATCCCGGTCCACACGTCCCGCAGCCGGGACTCGACCAGACCGTCCGTGTACAGCAGCAGCGTGGCTCCCGCGGGGGCGTCCAGCTCGACCGCCTCGAAGTCCACCCCACCGACCCCGATCGGGGCACCGGGCGGAACGCGCAGCACTTCGGCACGACCACCCAGATGGAGCAGTATCGGCGGCGGGTGGCCCGCGTTCGCGACCGTGATCCGGTGCGAGACCGGGTCGTAGACCGCGTACATACAGGTGGCCATCCGGTTCTCGCCGAGCCGCTGCGCCTGCTCGTCCAGATGGTGCAGGACCTCCTGCGGCGGCAGGTCGAGCCCGGCGAGGGTCTGCGCGGTGGTGCGCAGCTGGCCCATGATCGCCGCCGAGGTCATCGAGTGGCCCATGACGTCGCCGACGACCAGCGCGACCCGGCTGCCGGGCAGCGGGATCGCGTCGTACCAGTCACCGCCCACCCGGGCCGTCTCGGCCGCCGGGAGGTAGCGCGAGGCGAGCTTGACGCCGGTCGGCTGCGGCAGCGAGTCCGGCAGCATCGTCCGCTGGAGCTCGTCCGCGATGTACGCCTCGCGCCCGTACAGCACCGCCTTGTCGATGCCGAGCGCGGTGTGCGTGGCCAGCTGCGCGGCCACCAGCAGGTCGTTCGGTTCGAAACCGGCCCGCTCGGCGCGGCGCATGAAGACGGCCGCGCCGATCACCCGGCGTCTGCCGCGCAGCGGCGCCAGGACCGCCCGCAGCCCGCCGGGCAGCGGGTGCTCGACCCCGAGCAGCTCCGTCAGGGCCGCCTTCGCGGCGGCGGAGTCGCCGAAGACCGGCCGCACTCCGCGCAGCACCTCGGCCAGCGCCCCGCCGGCCCGTACCTCGCAGAGTTCGGCCGCGGGGGTCGGGTCGGGATCGGGTACGAGGACCAGTTCCTCGCCCTCCAGGTCGCTCAGCCGCAGCCGGTCGGTGCGGCGCAGCCGCAGCACGAACGGTGCCACCGGGCGTTCGTCGCCCACCGGCAGCGGATCGCGGAGGTAGACGAGGATCTCGTCGGAGAAGGTCGGCACGGTCGCCCGGCAGAGGCCCAGGACGATCTCGTCCAGGTCGATGCCGCGCGCGATGCGCCGGGTCGCCGCCCCGACGAACCGCAGCCGCTCGCCCTCGCGCCGCATGGTGGTGGCGCCGCCGGGCGGCTGCGGCGACACGGCGACGGCGACCGCGCCGGGTGCCGGGGGAGGCGGCGGGGCGTCCGCCGAGGGGATGGGGGCGGGCGCCGGGACCGCTGGTCCGCCCGAGGGGGCGGGCGCGTCGGAGGGCAGGCCGACCGGCGCCTCCTGGCGGGGGCGCGCGTGTTCCTGCGGCCGGGCTGCCAGGGGCTGCCGGCCTTCGTGGGAGGTGGGATGCTCCGTCACGCGTGGGGTTCCGTCCGTCCGGGCCGGTGGTGCGATGCACTCGCTCTTCTCGCCGATGCCGCGCCTTCAGCGGGACTAAACCCCTGTTGGGCGGTGGATGTGGACGCTCCGCGAGCGGCGGCAACGGCAGGGGTGGGAACACCCGGGCACACGTCCGGCACTGCTCTCCCCCTCATGGGTGACTTCTGGTCAGGTCCTGCGCTGCGGTGGAACCTTGACGTGCCGTCGGTCCGGTCCGACGCGCCGTCAAGCCGGTCCGGAGTGCCGTCGGATCCGCCTCCGCCGTGCGGAGGACGATCCTACGTTTGAACCCCGGGGGCGCATCAAGGGTCTCACGGTGCCGTGTGCGCCGGTGTGCGGTCCCAGTCGGCCGGCAACTGTGGAACTTTCCACTCCGGATCGGGCCGCCAGTCCTCCCAGCCGTCGGCGAACGGCGCGCCCCAGGAGTTGATCCGGTCCACCGCGAGCTGCCCGGCGGTCCGCACCCGCCCGGCCTGCTCGGGACCCATCAGTCCGGACCGCTGGGCCTGCGCGAACTCGTCCTCGTCCCGCCACAGCCAGCTGCGGTCCGGATAGACGGAGATGTCCAGGAAGTGGTCTTCGGAGTCGACCCCGCCGGCCCACCGGACCTGCGGCTCCTCCAGGTTCACGTACCAGCTGCGGAACCGCCAGCCGCGGTCCCAGAACAGCCACACCGACCACGGCTCGCCGGGCCGGGCCAGTTTCAGCACCCCGCTGCCCGACCAGCGCGCGCGCTCCGTGGTGCGGGCGGCGGTGTAGCGGGTGGCGAGCGGCTCGTCGTGGACGGAGGTCCCGTCCGTGAGCACCGGCCGGACGCACTCGGTGCCGGGTGCCATCCAGACCGCGAGCAGTCCGGGCGTGTCGCGCACGACCGTCACCGGTCGGCAGATGTGCACCGCTCCGGTGCCGTTGCCGCGATAGCGCCAGAGGATGTGATCCCCCGGCGCCCAGTGCTGGGAGCCGTCCGATCCTGTCATGCGCAGATCTTAGGGGTGAGCTCCCACGACCGCTGCGGTACAGATCACGAAGGGGCTGCTACCGGCCTGCCCCTACCCACTGGTCACTTGCGTTCGGTGAGCGCGGGCCCGCACGTCCGGGTTCACGGCCGGGTCATGCGCAGCACGTCCAGCGCCTCGTCGAGCTGCTCGACCGTGAGGTCGCCGCGCTCCACGTGGCCGGACTCGATCACCACCTGGCGGATGGTCTTCCGCTCGGCCAGGGACCTCTTCGCGATCCTGGCCGCCTCCTCGTAGCCGAGGTACTTGTTCAGCGGGGTGACCACGGACGGCGAGGACTCGGCGTACTCCCGCGCCCGTTCGACGTTGGCCGTGATCCCGTCCACCGTGCGGTCGGCGAGCAGCCGCGACACCCGGGACAGCAGGCGCACGGACTCCAGGAGGTTCTTCGCCATCACCGGCAGCATGACGTTGAGCTCGAAGTTCCCCGCCGCTCCCGCCACCGCCACCGTGGTGTCGTTTCCGGTCACCTGCGCGGCCACCATGAGGACGGCCTCGGGGATCACCGGGTTGACCTTGCCCGGCATGATCGAGGAGCCCGGCTGGAGGTCGGGGAGGTTGATCTCGGCGAGTCCGGTACGGGGTCCGCTGGCCATCCAGCGCAGATCGTTGGCGATCTTGGTGAGCGAGACCGCGACCGTACGGAGCTGCCCGGACGTCTCCACCAGCGCGTCGCGGGCCCCCTGCGCCTCGAAGTGGTCGCGGGCCTCGGTCAGCGGCAGTCCGGTCGCGCGGGCGACCTCCGCGATGACGGCGGCGGAGAAGCCGGGCGGGGTGTTGATGCCGGTGCCCACCGCCGTACCGCCGAGCGGGAGTTCGGCGAGCCGGGGGAGCGCGGCGCGCAGTCGTTCGACGCCGTACCGGACCTGCGCCGCGTAACCGCCGAACTCCTGGCCGAGGGTGACCGGCGTGGCGTCCATCAGATGTGTGCGGCCGGACTTCACCACCGTCGCGAATTCGGCTGATTTTCGCTCCAGCGCGGTGGCCAGATGGTCCAGGGCGGGGATCAGGTCGCCGGTGACGGCGGCGGTGGCCGCGATGTGGATGGAGGAGGGGAAGACGTCGTTGGACGACTGGGAGGCGTTCACGTGGTCGTTGGGGTGCACCTCGCGCCCCTCCGGCAGCCGCTCGGTGGCGAGGGTGGCGATGACCTCGTTGGCGTTCATGTTCGACGAGGTGCCCGAGCCGGTCTGGAAGACGTCCACGGGGAAGTGCTCGTCCCAGCGCCCCCCGGCGACCTCCGCGGCGGCCGAGGCGATGGCGTCGGCGCGGTCCCGGTCGATCACCCCGAGGTCGGCGTTGACCCGGGCGGCGGCGGCCTTGATCCGGGCCAGCGCCTCGATGTGGGCGCGTTCGAGCCGCTGGCCGGAGACGGGGAAGTTCTCCACCGCCCGCTGGGTCTGGGCCCGCCACTTCGCGTGCGCGGGCACCCGCACCTCTCCCATCGAGTCGTGCTCGGTCCGGTAGTTCTCGGCCTGGTCGTTCTCGGTCATGTCTCTCAACCTCCCAGAAAAGATGAGCACTTGTCTTGTTCCATGTATTCCCATCGGGCGTACCGGCCAGTAAAAACCGTGGGTAACCCCACTTCCAGGAGGCGCAATGAGGCGCACCAGGTACAGACTCCGCTGGCCCATCGCCGTCGTCGCCGCAGCGGCGGCGGCCCTCGGCTCCATGACCGCGGCGAGCCCCGCCGCGGCGACGGGAACCGGCACTTCCGCGGTCACCGTCGCACCCCTCCCGCCCGATCTGGAGGCGATCCGCGCCGCCGAGGCCACCAGGATCTACGGCGACCCGGCCGAGCGCCCGCTCGCGCAGCGCAAGACCGGCCTGATCTCCCTCGGGGACAGCGAGATCTCCGGCGAGGGCGTCGGCAGCTACGAATCCCCCACGAACGGCCCGACCAACTGGTGCCACCGTTCGCCCGACGCGGCCATCCACCGCACCGGCATCCCCGCCGACCTCACGTTCAACGTGGCCTGCTCCGGCGCGTACACCGGCAACATCCGCATCGGCGGCTCCAAGCAGTACGCCGACGAACTGGTCCAGAGCGACAGCCTCGCGATCAAGGCCCGCAACACCCGGATCAAGATGGTCCTGCTCGTCGCCGGAGCCAACGACGACCTCCAGTTCGGTCCCGTCATGACCGACTGCGTCACCCGCTACCTGCTCAGCCAGGGCGCCTGCGAACCCAAGTACGCCTCCGGCTGGCAGGCGCGCGTCGACGCGCTCGTGCCCAAGGTCGAACAGACCGTCCGGGACCTCAAGACCGTCATGCGCGACGCCGGGTACGCCGACGGCGACTACAAGCTCGTCGTCATGGGCTACCCCAGCCCGATCGGCCCCGACTTCAAGGACAACCCCGACTTCCCCGGCAAGCTGATCTGCGGCGGCCTCGGCTACGACTCCGACACCGTCTGGGGCCGCAACACCGCCGTACCCGCCTTCGAGCGGGGGATGCGCGCGGTGGCCGCCTCCACCGGAGCCGTCTACCTCGACAACTCGCGCCTCTTCCACGGCCACGAGGTCTGCATGGAGGACACCTGGGCGCGCGGCCTCTACATCGACCTCTCCAAGCCGGGCACCCCGGACGAGAACTCGGTCCGGCAGTCCTTCCACCCCAACGCGCGCGGCCACGCGGCCTTCGCGTCCTGCCTCACCCAGATCTACGGCTCGGGTGCCCGCGAGGCGAGCTGCGCCGACGTCAACTCCTCCGGGACCCCGACGCTCTTCCCGCTCGCCTGGGACGACGTCTACCAGCCGCTGAGGAACCAGGCGACGGGCAACTGCCTCGACGTCGACTCCTCCTCCTCGGCCAACAGCACCGCCGTCCTCGGCTGGGACTGCCACGGCGGGCGCAACCAGGGCTGGTGGTACGACTCCGCCCGGAGCACCGTCCACACCCAGCTGACCCAGGACCGCTGCCTGGACGTGCCGGGAGCCGTCTACCAGACGGGCAAGGCGCTCATCATCTGGAACTGCAGCGGCGCGGCCAACCAGAAGTTCGTGCGTGACGGCGCCACGATCCGTCCCGCCTCCGCGACCGGCCTCTGCCTCACCCAGAGCGCCGCGAAGCAGCCGGTCCGCCTCCAGAACTGCGACGGTTCCGCGAACCAGAAGTTCGTGTGATCCGAGCGGGCTCCGCGGACCGGGAGTCCGTGTGACCCGAGAGGGTTCCGCGAGTCAGGAGTCCGTGTGATTCCGGCGGACGCCGTGGCCCCCGCCCCCTCACCGGGGGGGGGGGGGGGCCACGGCGCGTCCGGGCCCCGGGGCCTCGCGGGAGGGTTGGGTCCGTCCCACGGAGGCCTCGGGAAGGCCGGTCGGCCCCGTAGGGCTCAGGGGGCCGTCCTCAGGCTCGTACGGGCCAGTTCGTACGCCGGGAGCATCGCCTGGTGCTCCGCCGTGTCGAACCCGCCGAGGTGCACGATCACCGTGCCGCCCGGCGCGGTGACGGCGAACGCCCGCTCCTTCTTCGACTCCTGGGTGAGCTCGTCGAGGACGGTGTACAGCACCTCCGCGGCGAGCACGGACCCCGCCCCCGTCCCGGCCGTGGTCTCCCGGAGGGCGATCCCGTAGGGCTGCTCCCCGGCCTTGACGAAGCCTTCGATCGCGGACGCGGGGTTCCCGCCGCGCACCGTCCAGACCCGTAGGAAGCCGATGTTCCCGGCGGGCTTCGCGTCGATCTCGCAGACCATCTCGGCGGGCCCCTGGCGGAGCAGCTCGGCGAGGTCCGGGTCCTCGGGCGCCTCGACGGCCCGGGGCTTCCACCCGGCGGCGATCCCGAAGCTCACGGGCAGCGGGCAGGCGCTGCCGTCGGCCCCGACCCGTGCGACGGCACTCGCGCCGGACGGCGTGGAGGAGGGCGTGGGGCGGGGCCCCGGGGTGGCCCCGGCGATGGGCTCCGGGCCGCCGCAGCCGGTGAGCAGCACCCCCGCGAGGAGCACGGCGAGGACGGGGACGGTCCGGGTGGGAAGTGTCATGCGCGCCAGGCTAGTCACGGCCGGAGAACCGCCCCCCGGCCGCCCCCGGAACCGTCCCCCGGCCGCCCCCGGAACCGTCCTCGGTACCGCCCCCGGCCATCCCCGGAACCGTCCTCGGCCAGGACGGCTTCCCGTCGTGGTCCGGGAGTTCGAAGGTCCGCCGCCGGGTGGCCGGACCGCACCGCGGAGCCCTCCGCGCGGCGAGCGCCCACACGACGGACGCCCCTCCGTCCCGTGGGACCGAGGGGCGTCCGTCCCGCCGTCGCGGAAGGCGGTGACGGTCAGCCGAGACCCGGGCCGCGGACCGGGATGTGGGTGAACGTCGGCTCCGGGGCCGGGTTCTGGAAGAAGTCGTTGCCCTTGTCGTCCACCACGATGAACGCCGGGAAGTCCTCGACCTCGATCCGCCAGACCGCCTCCATGCCGAGCTCCTCGTACTCGACGACCTCGACCTTCTTGATGCAGTCCTGGGCGAGCCGGGCCGCGGGGCCGCCGATGGAGCCCAGGTAGAAGCCGCCGTGGCTGCCGCACGCGTCGGTGACCTGCTGCGAGCGGTTGCCCTTGGCCAGCATGACCTTCGAGCCGCCCGCCGCCTGGAACTGCTCCACGTAGGAGTCCATCCGGCCCGCCGTCGTCGGCCCGAACGAACCGGAGGCGTACCCCTCGGGGGTCTTCGCCGGGCCCGCGTAGTACACCGGGTGGTCCTTCAGGTACTGCGGCATCTCCTCGCCCGCGTCGAGCCGCTCCTTGATCTTGGCGTGCGCGATGTCGCGGGCCACGACCAGCGGTCCGTTGAGGGAGAGGCGCGTCTTGACCGGGTACTTGGTCAGCTCGGCGAGGATGTCGTCCATCGGCTGGTTGAGGTCGATCGTGACGACCTCGCCCGCCTCCAGGTGGGAGTCCTCGGTCTCCGGCAGGAAGCGCGCCGGGTCCGTCTCCAGCCGCTCCAGGAAGACGCCCTCGGCGGTGATCTTCGCGAGGGCCTGACGGTCGGCCGAGCAGGACACCGCGATGGCGACGGGCAGCGAGGCGCCGTGCCGGGGCAGGCGCACCACGCGGACGTCGTGGCAGAAGTACTTGCCGCCGAACTGCGCGCCGATGCCGATCCGCTGCGTCAGCTCGAAGACCTTCTCCTCCAGCTCCTTGTCGCGGAAGCCGTGGCCGGTCTCGGCCGAGCCCTCGGTGGGCAGCTCGTCCAGGTAGTGCGCGGAGGCGTACTTCGCGGTCTTCAGCGCGAACTCGGCGCTGGTGCCGCCGACGACGATCGCCAGGTGGTACGGCGGGCAGGCGGCGGTGCCCAGCGAACGGATCTTCTCCTCCAGGAACTTCATCATGCTCGCCTCGTTGAGGACGGCCTTCGTCTCCTGGTAGAGGAAGGACTTGTTGGCGGAGCCGCCGCCCTTGGCCATGAAGAGGAACTTGTACGCGCCGCCGTCGGTCGCGTACAGCTCGATCTGCGCGGGCAGGTTCGAGCCGGTGTTCTTCTCCTCCCACATGGTCACCGGGGCCATCTGCGAGTAGCGCAGGTTCAGCTTGGTGTAGGCGTCGTAGACGCCCTTCGACAGGGCCTCCTCGTCGCGGCCCGAGGTCAGCACGTTCTGGCCGCGCTTGCCCATCACGATCGCGGTGCCGGTGTCCTGGCACATGGGCAGGACACCCGCGGCGGCGATGTTCGCGTTCTTCAGGAGGTCGAGGGCGACGAACTTGTCGTTCGAGGACGCCTCGGGGTCGTCGATGATCCGGCGCAGCTGCGCCAGGTGCGCCGGGCGCAGGAAGTGCTGGATGTCGTGGATCGCCTCGGCGGCGAGCGTCCGCAGCGCCTCCGGCTCGACCTTGAGGAACGTACGGCCGTCGGCCTCGAAGGTGGAGACGCCTTCGGAGGTCACCAGCCGGTAGGGCGTGGTGTCCTCTCCCAGGGGGAGCAGATCGGAGTACGCAAACTCTGGCATGGGGGCCATTCCTCACTCGGCAAAGACGGCGCACCGCCTCCGTTGGCCGTGCGCCCTCCAGCGTAGAACGCGGGCCGCGGTGCGTTCCTGTGAGGTAAGGCTCACTTGGGGTCCACCGGCCTTTCCGGCCGGCCGAGGGCGGGGCCGGGGCCCCAGGGCCGGGGCAGGTCGGGGTCGGGGTCGGGGTCTGGGTCTGGTACGGCTCTGGGTGCGGTGGGTGCGGTGGGTGCGGTGGGTGCGGTGGGTGCGGTGGGTGCGGTGGGTGCGGTGGGTGCGAGAGGTGGGGGAGGTGGGGGAGGTGGGGGAGGTGGAGGAGGGGGCGTGAGAGGTGCGGGAGGCGGGTGGTTCCGTGTGGCCGGGCCCGTGGGCCGTCCGGGCCGGCCTTCGCGCTTCGAACGGCGGTGCGCGCGGTGGGTTTTCCACAGGCGGCGGCCCCGCCCCCTGGTCGCGATCTATCGCGTTTCGCTAGGCTGGGTCCGTGGACCTCGAAAAGAAGCCCGACCCCGACATGCAGCCGCAGCCGAAGCGCCCGGTCTCGCCCGCCGAGACCGCCCCGGCCGAGACCGTCTTCGCCGATCCGCCGGGCTCGCTGCGGGCCTCGGACGCGGACCGGGACCGGATCGCGGACATCCTCAGGGACGCCCTGGCCGAGGGCCGCCTCGACGCCGAGGAGCACTCGGACCGGATCGACGCGGTGTACCGGGCGAAGACCGTCGGTGAGCTGGAGCCGATCGTCCGCGATCTGCCCGGCGCCCGTACCCACCAGGAGTCCGAGCCCGCGTTCGCGTACGGCCCGGACGACTCCGAGGGCCCGGCGGACAACCTCGTCGCGATCTTCTCCAGCACCACCCGCAAGGGCCGCTGGCGGGTGGGCCGCCGGACGAACGCGTTCGCGCTCTTCGGGAACATCGAGATCGACCTGACCGAGGCGATCTTCGCCCAGCGCCTGACCACCATCAACGCCACGTCGATCTTCGGGAACGTGGAGGTGCGCGTCCCGGAGAACATCAGCCTGCGCGGGAACGGCAGCGGGATCTTCGGCAACTTCGAGGTCGTGACCCTGGAGGGCGTCGATCCGCAGGCGCCCGTCGTCGTCATCAACGGCTACTCGGTCTTCGGGAACGTGGAGGCCAGACCCAAGCGCGGCAAGTGGATCACCAATCTCCAGGACCGGCTGCGCAAGCACCTCGACTGACGGCCGGGGAGCCCCCTTCGGGGTGACCGGAATTCGTCGTCGGGTCTCCGCAGTGCGGAACGGCGCGGTACGCGGTGCATAGGCGCGCGTACAGCGGGTAGGGCTGGTGCATCGCCGCTCGCTCGCGAAGCCGTCGTCAGGAGTAGACCGTGCTGCAACTGCCGCATCAGCCCCTCCAGGTCGCCGCCGTCCCCCCACAGCGCGCCCCTGCCCGGGAGGACGAGGCCGGGCCCTGGCACGGTGAGGCGGCCTGCCGCCGGGACGAGGCGGGACTCTTCTTCGCTCCCTCCAAGGAACCCACCGCCGCGCGGCTGGCGCGCGAGGCTGCGGCCAAACGGGTCTGCGGACGCTGTCCCGTGATGATCGAGTGCCGGGAGCACGCGCTGCTCCAGCCCGAGCCGTACGGGGTGTGGGGCGGGCTGACGGCCGCCGAGCGCCGGGTCGCCCTCGCCCGGCGCAGGCGCCGCGAGGTGGAGATGCGGAAGGCCACGGCGGGCGAGCGGATCGCACAGGCGGGCTGACGACGGGACCGGCACCCGGCCCGAACCCGGTCCGAGGGCGTCCGACCCGTACGGGAAGGGGCGCCCCCACCGCACATGGGGGCGCCCCTCTTCGTACCGTCCGGCTGTCTTCCCGGTCGGTCCGCCGGACCCGTTCGTCCGGCCGGACCGTCCCGGTCAGTTCGCCCGGTCGAAGTCGATCTTGCTGTACGCGCGCAGCTTCGAGAGCCGGTGCGTGGAGTCGATCTGGCGGATCGTGCCGGACTTCGAGCGCATGACGAGGGACTGCGTGGTCGCGGTCTCCGCGCGGTAGCGGACCCCGCGCAGCAGCTCGCCGTCGGTGATGCCGGTCGCGACGAAGAACACGTTCTCGCCGCTGACCAGGTCGTCGGTGGAGAGCACCCGGTCCAGGTCGTGGCCCGCGTCGAGCGCCTTCCGCCGCTCCGCCTCGTCCTTCGGCCACAGCTTGCCCTGGATCACACCACCGAGGCACTTGATGGCGCAGGCGGAGATGATGCCCTCGGGGGTGCCGCCGATGCCCATGAGCATGTCGACGCCGGTGCCCTCGCGGACGGCCATGATCGAACCGGCTACGTCGCCGTCCGAGATGAACTTGATCCGGGCGCCGGTCTCGCGGATCTCCTTGACGATGCCCTCGTGGCGGGGGCGGTCGAGGATGACGACCGTGATGTCCTCGGGCGAGGAGTTCTTCGCCTTGGCGACCCGGCGGATGTTGACCGAGACGGGAGCGTCGATGTCGACGAACTCGGCGGCCTCGGGGCCGGTGACCAGCTTGTCCATGTAGAAGACCGCGGACGGGTCGAACATGGTGCCGCGGTCGGCGGCGGCCAGGACGGCGATCGCGTTCGGCATCCCCTTGGCGTTGAGCGTGGTGCCGTCGATCGGGTCGACGGCGATGTCGACCTCGGCGCCGGTGCCGTCGCCGACCCGCTCGCCGTTGAAGAGCATGGGGGCTTCGTCCTTCTCGCCCTCGCCGATGACGACGACGCCGTTCATCGAGACGGTGGAGATCAGGGTCCGCATGGCGTTGACCGCCGCGCCGTCCGCGCCGATCTTGTCGCCGCGGCCGACCCAGCGGCCTGCGGCCATGGCGGCTGCTTCGGTGACACGGACCAGTTCGAGGGCGAGGTTGCGGTCGGGGGCCTCCGGGGAGACCACGAGCTCGGGCGGCAGGTTTTGCTGCTCGGTCATCGGAACGCACCTTTCTGTACGGCGACGGCCGGAAAAAAAGAGGGTGCTGTGACTCTATCGCTAGGCCGATAAAATGAGCAGAGGGGCCCACGTATGAGCGCGACACCCTGATGCGACCATGGTGTGCGTGGCAGCTAAGCGAGGCAGGCAGACGGTACGCGGGATGATCCAGTCCCTCGGGGTGATCTTGGTCGCCGCAGGTGTGATGTATTACTTCATCCCGCACGACGAGGGCGCCGACCCGGTCCCGGCGAAGGACTACCGGGTCGAACTCCTGACGGCCCAGCGGGCGGCGCCGTATCCGGTGCTGGCCCCCGAGGGCCTCGGCGAGGGATGGAAGGCGACGGTCGTCTCGTACAAGCGCGGGGACGGCGACGCCTGGCAGCTCGGTTTCCTCTCCCCGGACACCCAGTACGTGGCGCTCCACCAGTCGACGACCTCGCCGGGGACGTTCGTGCCGAAGGTCACCCAGCAGGCGAAGAACACCGGGAAGACCCAGACGGTGGCCGGTGAGGTCTGGCAGCGCTGGGAGGGGCCGAAGTACGACGCGCTGGTCCGGACGGACGGCGGTGCGACGACGGTCGTCACCGGCACCGCCTCGTTCGAGCGGTTCGCCGAGATGGCCGGCTCGCTCCGGGCGAAGAAGGCGTAGGGACCGCCGGAGGGACTTCGGTTCTTCGGTTCTTCGGCTCTGCAGTTCTTCGGTATTTCGGTATTTCGGTATGGGGAAGGCCCCGCGCTCCGAGGAGTGCGGGGCCTTCTCCGCGCCGTCGTGGCGCCGCCGTCCGTGATCAGACGGTGGTGATGACCTCGTCGTACGAGAGGCGCGGGGAGCGCGGGAACCAGGCGTCCTCGCCCGGCTTGCCGATGTTGACGACCATCAGGGGGGTGTGGTCGTCGTCCAGGAACTCCTTCCGGAGGCCGGAGAAGTCCAGACCGGTCATCGGGCCCGCGGCCAGACCGGCGGCGCGGACGCCCACGATGAAGTACGCGGCCTGGAGGGCGGCGTTCATGACGGCGGACTGCTCGCGGACCGGGCGCTCGCCGAAGAAGAGGTCCTTGGCCTGCGGGAAGTGCGGGAGCAGCGCCGGGAGCTCCTCGTGGAACTCGTTGTCGGCGGAGAGGATCGCGACGAGCGGGGCGGCGGCGGTCTTGGCCTGGTTGCCCTCGGACATGTGCTTCACCAGGCGCTCGCGGGCCTCGGGGGAGCGGACCAGGGTGACGCGCAGCGGGCTCTGGTTGAAGGCGGTGGGGCCGAACTTGACCAGGTCGTAGATCGCCTGGACCTGCTCGTCGGTCACCGGCTCGTCGGTGAACGTGTTGGCGGTGCGGGCCTCGCGGAAGAGGAGGTCCTGGGCGGCGGGGTCAAGAACGAGAGACATGCGGCGTACCTTCCGGACTGCACAAGGGGGCGCTCGTGGGGTTCAAGCGATGTCCTGGACAGTACGCCCCTGATTGGTGAAACTTCAACTAACCCATCCGGATAGTGATCCGTTTCACGTTCGAGTCTACGGCAGGCGCGGGAGGGGGAGGGGAGGGGGCGCCGATCTGGTGTGGGTGTGGGGCAGGGTGGTGCGAGGCGAGGCGAGGCGAGGCGGGGCGGGCATGGGTCCTTGTGCCCGGCGGGCCGGGGTCCTCACTTCTCGTGCCTGATGGGGAGGCACGGCCACTCTCCGCGCCCGGCCCGGACGGCGGCTGTCGCTCCACGCGCCCGCCGGGGCCCGTTCTCAGGCCCGGGGGCGGGCGGCTACGGTCCTTCGCGCCCCCGGCCGGGGCTCGGACTCCCCTCGCGGCGGCCGTCGCGGGGTACCACTGCTCCCGCCCATGGGACGGGGCAGCCCCTCGTCGTGCTCGGAGGGGCGGGACTACCCGCTCCTGGCGCCATGCCGGATGCCACCGACCCTTCTGGTGGCGGGTGGCGGCTGTCACGAGGCTTCGCGGGGCCTTCGCCGCTGACGCCGATGGCGCGGCACGGCCCCTTTCCGCGAACGGCGGCGCGGGGCAACCACCCCCTGCGCCATGCCGGGCCGCCACTGACCCCTCGCGTCGGGCGGCGCGGGGGCACTGCCTCTTGTGCCCAGTGGGGCGGCACGGTCACTTTTTACGGCCGAGGGCCCGGGGCCGCGCCCTTCGTGTCGTGCCGGGCGCCGCTGACTCTCGCGTCCGGCTGCGCGGTCACTCTTCCTGTCCGGGGCGCGGGGCTGCCGCCCCTTGCCTGATGCCGGGTGTCACCGACCCTCCCCGCACCAGGTGGCGAGGGCCAGTCCTGTCCCGTCCGGACAGGGTGGCGCTGTCCCTCTTCGTGCTTCGTGTCCTGGGGGGCGCAGGCTCGCAGCCCCCCACGTCCGGCGGGTCGAGGCATCGCTTCCCGCGCCCGGTGAGGCGGCACGCCCCTTCATCGCGTCCGGGGCGCGGGACCGGCCCTCTGCCGCACCGGCCCAGGTGGCGCGGATCATCGCTTCTTCCGCCTGGCGGGGAGGCGCATCCCCCGTAGGGCTTCTGGCGGGGCGGCGCGACCCCCGGGCGGTACGGCCCCCGCGGGGCTACCGCTCCTCCTGCTCCCCGTCGGCCTCGGCCGCGCGCTCCGCCGCGAGGGAGGCGTCGAGCCGGGCCCGCGCCCCTTCGAGGCGACGCCTGCACACCTTCGCCAGCTCCTCACCGCGCTCCCAGAGCGCCAGCGACTCCTCCAGGGACGTGCCGCCCGCCTCCAGCCGCCGGACGACCTCGATCAGCTCGTCCCGCGCCTCCTCGTACCCGAGCACCGCCCCGTCCGCGCCCTCCGCAGTCCCCGCGTCCGCGCCCTTCGCCATCTGCCGCTCCCTCTGTCTCCTCCCCGGCTCCGCGCCGGGGTGCTGTCTCACGTAGATCTTCGGCCGCCCGCTCCGACCGGCCCCGACCGGATCAGGCCCGATCGACCGGATCAGGTCCGACCCGGTCAGGCCCGATCGACCGGATCAGGTTCGACCAGGTCAGGCCCGATCGACCGGATCAGGTTCGACCAGGTCAGGCCCGATCGACCGGATCAGGTCCGACCCGGTCAGGTCGCGTCCGGCACGCGGCGGACCGCGAACTCGCCCTCCGCGACCCGTGCCCGCAGGTCCTCGCCCTCCGCGACCTCCTCGGGGGAGCGGACCACCGACCCGTCCGCCCGCTGGAGCACCGCGTACCCCCGCTCCATCGTCGCGGCGGGCGACAGCGCGCGGACCCGCGCCCGGGTGTGCGACAGCTCCGAGTCCGCCCGGTCCAGCAGATGCCCCAGGACCCGTCTGCTCCGGGCGAGGAGTGCGGCGACCTCGTCCTCGCGGACCTCGACCATCCGCAGGGGCCGCTCCATGACCGGCCGCGCGAGCGCGTGCGCGAGCCCGCGCTCCTCCCGGTCGAGGAGCCCCCGTACGGTCCGCAGGCCCCGGTCCCGGAGCCCCCGTACCCGGTCCAGCTCCTCCCCGACGTCCGGTACGACCTTCTTGGCCGCGTCCGTCGGAGTCGAGGCGCGCAGATCGGCCACCAGGTCGAGCAACGGCGAGTCCGGTTCGTGCCCGATGGCCGAGACCACCGGCGTACGGCAGTCGGCCACGGCGCGGATCAGCTGCTCGTCCGAGAACGGCAGCAGGTCCTCGACGCTGCCGCCGCCCCGGGCGACCACGATCACGTCCACCTCCGGGTGGGCGTCGAGCTCCCGGACCGCCCCCACGACCTGCGGAACGGCCTTCACGCCCTGCACCGCCACGTTCCGCACCTCGAAGGCGACGGCGGGCCAGCGCCGCCGGGCGTTCTCCAGGACGTCCCGCTCCGCCGCCGACGCGCGCCCGCAGACGAGCCCGATCCGGTGCGGCAGGAACGGCAGCGGTCTCTTCCGGTCCTGGGCGAAGAGGCCCTCGGCGGCCAGGCTCCGCTTCAGCTGCTCCAGCCGGGCGAGCAGCTCGCCGATGCCGACCGGCTTGATCTCCGACGCCCGCAGCGACAGCTGTCCGCGCGGCGCGTACCACTCGGGCTTCGCGTGCACGAGCACCCGCGCGCCCTCGGACACCACGTCCGCGACCGAGTCGAAGACCTGGCGGTAGCAGGTGACGCCGATGGAGATGTCGTACGAGGGATCGCGCAGGGTCAGGAAGACGACCCCGGCACCGGGGCGCCGCGACAGCTGGGTGATCTGCCCCTCGACCCAGATCGCCCCGAGCCGGTCGATCCAGCCCCCGATCAGCCGGGAGACCTCGCCGACGGGAAGCGGCGCTTCGGAGGACGTAGTCAGAGCCATGGACCGAGCGTAACGGCGCGGTACGACAACGTCAGGGGTGCGGGACGGGGGAGTACGGGATGCGGTCCCCACCCGTCACACCGCCCCCACCGAGCCGAAGCCGACGTTCCGGTCCCGGCACACACCGCCCTCATCGGACTGCCTGACCTTGTCCGGTTCCGTCATACCGACCCGACCCGACCCGACGCGACCTGGCCCGACCCGATCCGACCTGGCCCGACCCGACCTGGCCCGACCCGACCCGACCTGGCCCGACCCGACCCGACCCGACCTGGCCCGACCCGACCTGGCCCGACCCGACCTGGCCCGACCCGATCCGGCGCGATCCGACCTGGCCCGACCTGACCCGGCCTCGGCCGCCCCCGCCCACTTGGCCCGCCCCCTCTCGCCGCCCCCCCGCTCACCGCCCCCCCCGCTCACCGCCCCGCCACCGGTCGTCTCACCGTCCCGCCGGTGTCCTGCCCGCGCCCTGCACCGCCAGGACCACCAGACCCACGCCCAGCCAGACCACGCCGACGACCTGTGCCGCCGGTGAGGCACCCACGATCACCGCGACCAGGATCGCCGCGCCGACCACCGGCAGGACCACGTGCTTGAGGACGTGCGGCGGCCCCTCCGCGCGCCGGACCGCGAACCAGCCGACCACGCTCGCGTGCAGCAGGACGAAGGCCGTCAGCGCGCCGACGTCGACCACCGACACCAGATGGTCGAGGCCGTCGCTCCGCCGGGCCGCCCACAGCGCCGCGGTCATCGTCACCACCGCCGACACGAGCAGCGCGACCCTCGGCACACCCCCGTCCGTCCGGGCGAGCACGTGCGGCAGACGCCGGTCGCGGCCCATCGCGAACAGCAGTCGCCCGCCCGCCGCCTGCCCGGCGAGCGCGGCGAAGGCCGCCCCGATCGCCTTCGAGGCCGCCACCAGGTCGTGCAGCCAGTTTCCCACCGAGGCGTTGACGGCGTCGTAGAAGGCCGTTCCCTGCTTCTCCGGGTCGGCGGCCAGCTCGGCCGAGGAGAGCGGTTCGAGGAGGGCGGCCAGCCAGGACTGCGCGACGAACAGCAGACCCGCGAGGGCCAGACAGAACAACACCGCCCGCGCGACCTTCGCCGACCCGCCGGTGACCTCCTCCGCGAAGGAGGCGATGGCGTCGAAACCCAGGTACGACAGGACGGCCACCGACACCGCCCCGATCACCGCCGCGGACGAGAACGAGGCGTCCCCGACGAGCGGCGACCACCAGTCGCGCCGTGCCCCGTCCCGTACGAGCACCACCACCGCGGACACCACGAAGACCAGCAGCACCACGATCTCCATCGCGAGCACGGCGAGGCCGACGCGGGCGGCGGCCCGGACGCCCCACAGATTGAGCAGCGTGGTGACGACGACGGCGATGCCCGTCCACACCCACCGGTCGACCGCCGGGACGAGGGACTCCATGGCGATGCCCGCGAAGAGGTACGCGACGGCCGGGATCAGCAGGTAGTCGAGCATCGCCATCCACCCGGCGATGAATCCCGGCCCTTCTCCCAGGCCCTTGCGGGCGTAGGCGAAGACCGAACCGGCCTGCGGGGCGACCCGCACCATCTGCGCGTAGCTGAACGCGGTGAACGCCATCGCGACCGTGGCCACGACGTACACCAGTGCGACGGCCCCGCCGGACCTGGCGTCGAGCGTCCCGAAGACGCCGACGGGCGCCATGGGAGCGATGAAGAGCAGGCCGTAGACGACCAGATCACGGAACCCGAGGTTCCGACGAAGCCCCGAATGTCCGGCGCCGTCACCGTGCGCCGCCACCTGCGAATCCTCGGCCATGGGCACAGTTTCGGCCACGATGCCGATCAAACCCTTCACCGACGCGGCCTTACGATGGGACGCATGACTGCAACGCCCGCGCCGACGCCCGATTCCGCCGCTGCGACGAACCGCCCGAAGCGTGTCCTGCTCGCCGCCCCCCGCGGCTACTGCGCGGGCGTGGACCGTGCCGTGATCGCGGTGGAGAAGGCCCTGGAGCAGTACGGTGCGCCGATCTACGTCCGCCACGAGATCGTCCACAACAAGTACGTGGTCCAGACGCTGGAGCGGAAGGGCGCGATCTTCGTCGACCAGGCGACCGAGGTGCCGCCGGGCAACATCGTGATGTTCTCCGCGCACGGCGTCGCCCCGACCGTCCACGACGAGGCCCGCGACGGGCTCCTGAAGACGATCGACGCCACCTGTCCGCTGGTCACCAAGGTCCACAAGGAAGCCGTCCGCTTCGCCAACGAGGACTTCGACATCCTCCTCATCGGCCACGAGGGCCACGAGGAGGTCATCGGCACCTCCGGCGAGGCCCCCGACCACATCCAGCTGGTCGACGGCCCCGGTGACGTGGCGAAGATCGAGGTCCGCGACCCCGCCCGGGTCGTCTGGCTCTCCCAGACCACGCTCTCCGTCGACGAGACGATGGAGACGGTCGACGCGCTGAAGGAGAAGTTCCCGCAGCTGATCTCCCCGCCGTCGGACGACATCTGCTACGCCACGCAGAACCGCCAGATCGCGATCAAGGAGCTGGCCGGCCAGGCCGAGCTGGTGATCGTCGTCGGCTCGAAGAACTCCTCGAACTCGATCCGCATGGTCGAGGTCGCCAAGCAGGCGGGCGTCCCCGCCGCGTACCTGGTCGACTTCGCGACCGAGATCGACGAGGCGTGGCTGGAGGGCGTGACCAGCATCGGTCTCTCCTCCGGCGCCTCCGTCCCGGACGTCCTGGTGCAGGAGGTCCTGGAGTGGCTCTCCGAGCGCGGCTACGCCGACGTGGAGATCGTCAAGACGGCCGACGAGTCCCTCACCTTCTCGCTGCCCAAGGAGCTCCGCAACAAGGACCTGCGGGCCGAGGCGGCGAAGCTCCTCGCCACCGCGCCCGTCAAGGAGTAACTCCGCGCCGCAGCCCTTACCGTGGGGTCCATGAACGTCTTCGGAGTGGACATCGGCGGATCGGGCATCAAGGGTGCCCCCGTGGACCTGGAGCGCGGCGCGCTCGCCGAGGAGCGCTACAAGGTCCTGACCCCGCAGCCCGCCACACCCGACGGTGTGGCGGGCTGCGTCGTCGAGGTCGTGGAGCACTTCGGCTGGACCGGACCCGTGGGGGTGACCTTCCCCGGGGTGGTCACCGGCTCCACGGTCCGTACGGCCGCGAACGTCGACAAGTCCTGGATCGACGTCGACGCGGGCGCCCTGCTGGGCGAGCGGCTGGGCGGCCGGCCCGTGACCGTCCTCAACGACGCCGACGCGGCCGGGACCGCCGAGATGACCTACGGCGCGGGCCGGGGCCGCGGGGGCACCGTGATCCTGCTGACCCTCGGCACGGGCATCGGCTCGGCGCTCTTCGTCGACGGCCGCCTGGTCCCGAACACGGAGCTGGGCCACCTGGAGCTGAAGGGCCACGACGCCGAGACCAGGGCCTCGACCAAGGCCAAGGAGGACGAGGACCTCACCTGGGAGCACTGGGCGAAGCGCCGTCTGACCAAGTACCTCGCGCACGTGGAGATGCTGTTCTCGCCGGAGCTCTTCATCATCGGCGGCGGGGTGAGCCGCAAGGCGGACAGGTTCCTGCCGCTGATCGAGGGCATCAGGGCGGAGATCGTCCCGGCGGAACTCCAGAACAACGCGGGCATCGTGGGCGCGGGGATGACGGCGGGGACGGGCTGAGCAGGGGCTGAGCGCGGGCTGCGCACGGGCACGGTCTGATCAGGGGAGCGCGGGGGTACGGGGTACGGGGCCGGGCATCGCCGGGCCGGGGCCAGAAGGTGCCGGGCCGGAGGCGGAACGGGGGGCGGGCCTGGTCGGACGGGCCGGTCCCGGGGGCGGCGGCCCGCCCGGGGGACGGGCCTCGCGTCAAGAGCCCCGGGCGAGCCCCGGCCCGGCCCCGGGCCCTGGCGCTGGGCCCGGTGCCCCGCCGCCGGGGTGCCTCTCAGATCACGGGACGACGGCGCGGGGCCGTATTGCGGGCGGCCTCCCCGGGCCCGGCACCGGGAGCGGCTCCGGATCCGGGCCCGGCACCCGTACCGGCCCCGGAAGCACCCCCGGGGCCCTTCCCGGCTGCGGCTGGGGCTGCTGCTCCGGCGCTGGGCGACGCGGGCGCGGGGGCGAGCCGGGCGGGGTGCTGGCGCCGCCCCATCTCCCGCACCTTCCGGACGCTGGCGATGAGCCCGGCGACGAGCGTGCCGCCGTACAGCCACCCGGCGTGGACGGCGAGCGCCGTCACGACGGCCATGGCCTGCCCGCCGAAGCCGCCGGTGCCCCCGGCGACGGGGACGACGCCGACGGCGAAGGCGATGGGCACGCTGATGGGGGCGGTGACCAGGTCGGCGGCCCGTACCCAGAGCGCCGTGAGGGCGCTGACCGGCAGGAACAGCAGCCCGTAGACCAGCGGGGAGCCGTCGAACAGCAGCAGGTCGAGGAAGCCGAGCGCCAGCATGACGGCGGAGGCGAAGAGCCCCGCGCCGAGCCCGGTCAGCCGGGGTGCCGGAAGGCGCCGCAGGGCGAGGACGACGGGCGGCACCGGACGGCCGCCCGGCGGTCGCCCGGCGGCTCCCGGGGCCCCCGCGCGCTCGACGCGGGCGCCGCCGGGGCCCCGCCGGGTCCTGCCGGTCACCCGGTACACGGCGGCACCCTCCACGAGCGCGCCGGGCGGCGTCGCGGGGGTTTGCGGCCGTCGGCGGCCTTGCGGCTGACTTGTCCTGTGCTGCTCCACCCCCCCAACGTAGGTCGGGTAGGGGCGGGAACCGGGTCCGGGACACGCCCTTTGGGTGACCTTGCCCCTGAGAACGACCGAAGGTCGGCGTCACTGGCCGGTTCGACCCGCCCGTAAACTGGGGGATCGGCCCCCCGTCCACACCTTCAGGAAGTCGCCACCGTGTCGCTCACGATCGGAATCGTCGGTCTGCCGAATGTCGGCAAGTCGACCCTGTTCAACGCCCTGACCAAGAACGACGTACTGGCGGCCAACTACCCGTTCGCCACGATCGAGCCCAACGTCGGCGTCGTCGGCGTCCCGGACGCCCGTCTGACGAAGCTCGCCGAGATCTTCGGGTCGCAGCGCGTCCTCCCGGCGACGGTCGACTTCGTCGACATCGCGGGCATCGTGCGCGGCGCGAGCGAGGGCGAGGGCCTGGGCAACAAGTTCCTCGCGAACATCCGCGAGTCGGACGCGATCTGCCAGGTCATCCGCGCCTTCAAGGACGAGAACGTCGTCCACGTCGACGGCAAGGTCTCGCCGAAGGACGACATCGAGACGATCAACACGGAGCTGATCCTCGCGGACCTCCAGACGATCGAGAAGGTCCTGCCGCGCCTCCAGAAGGAGTCGCGGATCAAGAAGGACGTGGCGCCCAAGGTCGCGGCGGTCGAGGCGGCCCAGGCGATCCTGGAGCGCGGTGACACGCTCTTCTCGCAGGGCATCGTCCAGGGCACGGAGAAGACGGAGCTCCTCCACGACCTGCACCTGCTCACCACCAAGCCCTTCCTCTACGTGTTCAACGTGGACGAGGAGGAGCTGACGGACGAGGCGTTCAAGGCGGAGCAGAGCGCGCTGGTGGCCCCGGCGGAGGCGATCTTCCTCAACGCGAAGCTGGAGCAGGACCTCGCGGAGCTGGACGAGGAGGACGCCATGGAGCTCCTCCAGTCGGTCGGCGCGGAGGAGCCGGGCCTGGCCACCCTCGCCCGCGTGGGCTTCGCGACCCTGGGCCTCCAGACCTACCTGACGGCGGGCCCGAAGGAGTCCCGCGCCTGGACGATCAAGCAGGGCGCGACGGCCCCGGAGGCGGCCGGTGTGATCCACACCGACTTCCAGAAGGGCTTCATCAAGGCCGAGGTCATCTCCTTCGCCGACCTCGTGGAAACCGGCTCGGTAGCCGACGCCCGCGCCGCCGGCAAGGCCCGTATGGAGGGCAAGGAGTACGTCATGCAGGACGGGGACGTGGTGGAGTTCCGCTTCAATATTTAATTGAAGCTTCAATCAAACTTCCTGCACTGGAAAGGTGCATGTCAAGTGGGGTCCATCAGTCCGAGATGGGCCCCTCTAGCGCCTCATTGCAGCCCAGTGGTGCGTTTTGGTGCTGGGTGCTGCCCCAGAGGGCCGGAAACGATCACCCCTCAGCACTTGTGGCCACCCCTGGGATGCTGTCCCGTGCTGACAATGCGATCTCGGTGCTTCCTCCGGAGGCAGCTCGCGGCAGAGAGCGCAGGCTTGGCGCTCGAGGCGGGCGCGCCAGTCTGACCCTGCGCGGGCGGCGGGCGCGCGGCAGTGCTTCTTGACTTGATCGGTTTATTCGTCAGAGCGGAGTCCTTAGTTAGGCATACGCTGAGAGGTCTTGTCACAGGTAGGGCCGGATGTGGCCTGGTCGAGGAGCGGCAGCGTATGAGCGGGCAGGCACGGCGTCGTGAGCAAGTTCCGGAGCAGCTGAAGGCAGCAGCCCGGAGGTCTCCCAACTTCGGGCGGCTCTACGCGTTGCAGCCCCTGCTGGCGATCTACGGAACACAGGCCGAGCAGTCCGTCTTCACCAACCCCAACGTCTCGTATGTCGCCTCCGGCCAGTTCGGCGAGGTGCTTGCCGAGGAGCTGGTGCAGCGGGCCGGTGTGCGCGTAGAGGGAACCCGGCAGATCGACCGGCTGGCCGGACTCCAGCGCGCTGGCCTGCTCCCCGGTCGAACTCGGGATGCCTTCGACACGCTCCGCCGGGGGCGCAACGACGCCGCGCACAATCACCTCTTCGACACCAGTAAGGCCCTCAAGGCCGTCGAACTCTGCTTCCAGCTTGGCCAGTTCTTTTCCCGCGCGATCGACAATGTACGAGAGATCGATGCGTTCGTGCCGCCCCAGCTGCCTAGCGAGGTGGCGGGCGGATCCGCCGAGCTGGCCGAGCTCCGCGAGGCGCTCGGTCGCTACCAGCGCACCCTCGCTGAGTCCCGAACCCGCCTCAGCGAGGTCGGTGACCGGCTGGAGGCCGAGCGGCGCGGTCGGGAGGAGGCCGAGAGGCTGACCGAGGCTGCTGAGCGGGCCCGTGCTGAGTCTGAGGCGGAGGTAGCCCGTCACCGGGACGAGATCGAGCGGCTCCGGCGCGCCCACCAGGACCATTACGACCAGGAGCGTCTCAAGCCCCGGCCGGTCAGCGTCAATGCGCGTGAGGCGATCGTCGCCCGCGCCCAGCGGCCCGAGCCGCTCAATGAGGTGCAGGCTCGTGTCCGGATCGACGAGATGCTCACCCGGGCCGGCTGGACGGTCCAGGACTACGGTGACCTCAATCCACTCGCTTCCCAGGGTGTCGCGGTTCGAGAGTTCAGCCTGGCCACCGGCCGTGCCGACTACGTGTTGTACGTCGACGGCGCGATCGTCGGTGTCATCGAGGCCAAACGTGAGGGCACCCCCCTGGCCGGCGCCCTCGCGCAGAACGAGCGGTACGCGGGAGGTGTCCTCAAGGAACACTCCATGGCGGTTTGGCGCGAGAGGGAACCGTTCGCCTTCCGCTACGCCACCACTGGCGCCGAGACGCTCTTTCTCAACCTCCTCGACCCGCACGCTCGCTCCCGCTCGGTTTTCGCCTTCCACCGTCCGGAGACCTTCGCTGCCTGGATGAAGCGGGCCACCGAGCACCCGGACACCCCCACCTTCCGGGCCGCCCTGCGTACCGCGCTGCCGGCACTGGAGTCGCACGACCTGCGTACGGCGCAGGAAGAGGCGATCGTCGGCCTGGAGAGTTCACTTGCCCAGGACAAGCCGCGCGCGCTGATCCAGATGGCCACCGGTGCGGGTAAGACCTATACAGCGGTCACCGAGTCGTACCGGCTGCTCAAGCATGCGCGTGCTCGCCGCATTCTCTTCCTCGTCGACCGCAACAACCTCGGCCGCCAGGCCAAGGCCGAGTTCGACCGCTACAAGACGCCGGATGAGAACCGCAAGTTCACCGACCTCTACAACGTCGACTCACTTGGACGATCCGGTCTCCAGGAGACGTCCTCCGTCGTCGTCTCCACGATCCAGCGCATGTACGCGCTCCTCAAGGGCGAGCCGCTGGAGGACAGTGCTGAGGCAGAGGACCGCGAGGACACCTCTACTCTCGACGAGAATTACATGACCGACAGCCCGGTCACCGTTGAGTACAACCCGGCCGTCCCGATCGAGTCCTTCGACTTGATCGTCATCGACGAGTGTCACCGCTCCATCTATGGCCTGTGGCGCGGCGTCCTGGACTACTTCGACGCCCACCTGGTCGGCCTCACCGCCACCCCTACCCGGCAGACCAAGGGCTTCTTCGACGGCAACATGGTCTCCGAGTACACCTACGAACAAGCCGTCGCTGACGGCGTCAACGTCGACTTCGACGTGGTCACCATGGACTCCTCCATACGGGAGGACGGCGGTGCAAAGATCGATAAGGGGACGACGGTCCGTATCCGCGACCGCAAGACCCGCGCCCAGCGTTACGAGGAGCTGGACGAGGACTTCGTGTACACGGTCGGCCAAATCGGCCGCACGGTGATTGCCGAGGACGAGATCCGGGCCGTCCTCACCGCGTACAAGAACAACTGGCAGCGCTGGTTCCCGGGCCGGACCGAACTGCCCAAGACGCTGGTCTTCGCGGCGAGCGATGACCACGCGGACGAAGTCCTCAAGCAGGTCAAAGAGGTCTTCGGGCGGGGAGACGCCTTTGCCAAGAAGATCACCTATCGCTCCCGGGACAAGGGCGACGACCCCGAGCAGCTCGTCAACGACCTGCGGAACTCGCCGTTGCTGCGGGTCGCCGTCACGGTCGACATGATCGCCACGGGTACGGACGTCAAGTCCCTGGAGTGCGTGATCTTCCTGCGGGCCGTTCGCAGCCCTGTCCTCTTCGAACAGATGAAGGGACGCGGCGCCCGCACGATCTACGCCGACGACCTGAAGGCGGTCACCCCAGACCCGGCCGCGGACCTGGCCAAGGACCGTTTCGTCCTGGTCGACGCGGTGGGCGTCACCGCATCGCCTCTGGTCGACACCCGCCCGATGCTGCCGCCGGACGGCGGCAGTCTCAGCCTCACCAAGCTGATGGACAAGGCGGGTAGCCGCTCGCTGACGGCCGAGCAGGCCGAGACGCTCGGGCGCCGGCTGGCCCGGCTTGACCGCAAGCTCACGAAAGAGGAGCGGGAGCGGATCGAGCAGGCATCGGGCGGGATGCCACTGGCAGACATCGTCCGGAAGATCACCGACGCGGTGGACGTCGACACCCAGGACCGGGCGTACCGGGAAGGCGGCGCGGACCGCGCGCGACGGCTGGTCCACGACTCGGTCGAGACTCTGACCACACACCCGGAACTGCGAAAGCTGATCATTGGCATCAAGCAGCAGCACGACCTCACGTACGACGCGACGACCGAGGTCACGCTGAAGCTGAATGAGGTCCCGAGGGAGGAGCGGGCAGCGAAGGAGCTGGCGGAATGGCGCCAGCTCCTGGAGAGCCGCAAGCACGACGAGGCGGCGGCGGAGGCCATCGCTCTCCAGGTGATCCTCGGTAGCGGCTCGCGGGTGCGGCCGCAGGAGGCGCGGGCCCACCTGAAGGAACTGATGGCGGCCATCAAGGCCACCAGGCGGAACTGGACCCCAAAGGTCATCTGGGACCACTACGAGCTGCTCGGCGAGGCGGCCGAATCGCTGACGACGTCAGCCGGCTTGGGTGACCTCATGAACCTGGTCCGCTACACGCTCGGCGCGGACGACCAGCTTCGCCCGTATCGTACGGTGGTCGAGGAGCGTTTCGATGGCTGGCTGCTGCGGCAGAGCCAGGCGCGTGCGGAATTTACAGATGACCAGCTGTGGTGGCTGCACCGGATCAAGGACGCGATCGTGGTCGATCTGGGAATGGAACGTGAGGACTTCGGCCACATGCCGTTCTCCGAAAAGGGTGGCGGCCCAGGTTTCGCGAACACCTTTGGCGGTAGGAACCAAGCGCTGGAACTGTTGGACGAGCTGAATCGGGAATTGGCTTGAGCAAGGGAATGGGCGGGTTGCCGGAGGGGTGGGCTTGGGCTCGACTTGGAGGCGTTGCTCAGTGGGGAAGCGGAGGGACGCCGAAAGCTAAGGCTTCGGAATACTACGGCGGCACCATTCCGTGGGCAGTGATCGGTGACATGGATGATGGAGTGCTTCGCGAGACGGTACAGACCATCACGGATGCCGGCCTCGCCGCCAGTTCCGCGAAGTGGATTCCTGAAGGCGCCATTCTCATTGCAATGTACGGATCGATCGGCAAGTTGGCGATCGCCGGAATTCCAGTCACTACGAACCAGGCGATCGCGCATGCGGTACCTTTCCCTGAAGTGTTGGATGCGAAGTATCTGTTCTGGTACTTGCGCAGTCAACGCGGTCGGCTCATTTCGTCGGGAAAGGGAGGGACGCAGCAAAACATCAGCCAGACCGTGCTCAAGCAATGGCCGATTCCTCTGCCCCCGCTCGCCGAACAAGAACGCATCGTCGAGGCTCTCGAAGAGCAGATCTCCCGGCTCGACGCAGCAAGCATGATGCTGAAGAAGGTGCGGTCGCAAGGGTCTGCCCTGCAGAAACAGATGGTCAGTGCTGTCATTAGTGGGCGGAGACGAGCTGCAGGAAGTGAGGATGACGCTGGCAATTTCCTCTCGCGAGTGGATGATCAAGTTGCGCGCGTAGCGGGAAAGAAGCGTTGGGCCCAAATCCGGAATCCTGAAGCAACCGAGCTCTATGAGATCCCTGCCGGCTGGGGCTGGCGCACCCTGGGGTCGCTTTGTCTAGATATTCAGTACGGGACGTCGGCGAAGACGTCGCCGAAAGCGAACGTTGACGATGTTCCGGTGATCAGGATGGGGAATATCCAAGGTGGAGAACTGGATCTAGAGGACCTCAAGTTCCTTCCTGCTAGCCACTCGGATATCGAAAAAACCATCCTTCAAGATGGGGATCTTCTCTTCAATCGGACCAACAGTGCTGAGTTGGTAGGAAAATCGGCTGTATTTCGAAATGAGATGGGGCGCGCAGTATATGCCTCATACTTGATTCGATGTCGTTTCGCTGAAGGTGTTGACCCGGACTGGGTTAACAAGGTGGTGAACAGTAATTTTGGTCGTCGATACATTGCTTCGGTGGTGACGCAACAGGTCGGTCAGGCCAATGTCAACAGCGCCAAAATGGCGTTGATGCCAATTCCAGTCCCTCCGCCAGCCGAGCAGCGGGAGGCGCTGACGGTCTTGCGTGACTGGGAGTCGGCGCTGACCCGCCCGCAATCGGCGGCTGGAGCGGCGGTGAAGCGCGCCGAAGGGCTGAAGTCAGCGATCCTGCGGAAGGCATTCAACGGAGACCTGGTTCCGCAGGACCCCTCTGACGAGCCCGCCGCCACGGTCCTTGCTCGCATCGCCGCCGGGCGCGAGGCCGCCATGCCCGTCCGCGAAGCGGCCAAGCGGGCTGCTCGCCCGCGTAAGGCGACCACTGTTGCCGAGGCGACGAAGGCCGCACCCGCACCAACCCCCTCCCCCTCCGACTCTGTTCAGCAGGAGTTGTTCGACCAGTGACCGCGCTCGCATCCGATACCGCCGCCGAGACCACCGCGGACGACGCTGTCATGCCCTCCGCCCACAACGTCCCCCTCACCGAGACGCCGAAGTCCAAGAAGGCTGCCGCGCAGACCAACACGCTGGTCGCCAAGCTCTGGAACTACTGCAACGTCCTCCGTGACAACGGCATGTCCACCATCGAGTACGTCGAGCAGCTTTCGTATCTCCTGTTCCTGAAGATGGTCGACGAGATCGAGAACGACGAGTGGGGTGGCCGCGACCTCAGCGCCGTTGTGCCCGCCGACTACAACTGGAAGTCGCTCGTCAGCAAGCGCGGTACCGAGCTCGAAGCGCACTACCGCGCCATCCTGGAGCACCTCGGCCGTAAGCCCCGCACCACCATCGGCACGATCTTCGCCGACGCCCAGAACCGGATCACCAAGCCTGCACTGCTTGAGAGGCTCGTCGTCGAGCTGATCGGCCGCGAGGAGTGGACGGTCACTGGTACCGATCTCAAGGGTGATGCCTATGAGGGCCTGCTCGCCAAGGGTGCCTCGGACACGAAGACCGGCGCCGGCCAGTACTTCACGCCGCGAGCGCTCATCGACGCGATGGTGGACGTGACCCGGCCGGGCCCGGACGACACCATCACTGACCCCGCCTGCGGCACCGGGGGCTTCCTGATTGCTGCCCACGCGTACGTCACTCGGCACCACGTCCGGGACATGGACATCGACGCACGCAAGGCGTACGACAGCGGATCCAAGATCTGGGGCAACGAGCTGGTCACCGGTACCGCCCGCCTGGCTGCCATGAACATGCTCTTGCACGGCATCGGCAAGAGCGACGGCCCGAGTCTGATCGACGTCGGCGACGCGCTTGCCGAGAAGCCGAGTGGCCGGCACGCGAGTCTGGTCCTCGCCAACCCACCCTTCGGCCGGAAGTCCGCGATCACGGTGATCGGCCAAGACGGCGAGCTTGAGAAGGAAGACATTCAGTACGACCGTGACGACTTCACGGCCACCACGACTAACAAGCAGCTCAACTTCCTTCAGCACATCATGTCGTTGACGGCAGTCAACGGCCGGGCCGCCGTCGTCCTTCCGGATAACGTCCTCTTCGAGGGCGGCGCGGGCGAGAAGGTCCGCCGCAAGCTCCTTGACGAGTTCGATCTGCACACGATCTTGCGCTTGCCCACCGGCATCTTCTACGCAGGCGGTGTCAAGGCCAACGTACTGTTCTTCGACAAGAAGCCCCCGCGCGCCGACGGCAAGCCGCACACCACCGTCACATGGATCTACGACTTCCGCACCGGCCAGCACTTCACGATGAAGCAGCGCCCGCTGACCCGCGCTCACCTGGACGACTTCGTCGCCCGATACAAGGCCGGCGAGCCACTGACTGCCCGCGTCGGGGATGAGGATGAAAACGGCTGCTGGAAGGCTTACGCGTACGAGGACTTGATTGGGCGCGACAAGGTCAACCTTGACATCACGTGGATGAAGGACCCGGCCTTGGAGGACGCGGACAGCGACCTGGAGCCGGAGGTCATCGCCGAGGAGATCGTGCGCGATCTCCAGTCCGCCCTCGCCGAGTTCGCTGCCATCGCAAAGTCGCTAGGTGCGGATGTGGACGTACCAGAGGTGGAAGAGGTCTAACGACGGCCGGAACGTTCGTTGTCAACGAGCCGGAGAGCTGCAACGCCAAGTGCCTTACAGCTCTCCGGCGTTATCGTGCGATGACTGTCGGTCATTTCTCTGGGGATGGCGATGCTGAAGCCTCTACGATGCACCAACCTCGACGATGAAGCAGCGGCAGCAGGTGCCACGGCGGATACCTCTGGGTCAACCGCCCCACTCTCCCTGAGGCGGCGCAGACGGCAAGTCCTGCTACGTCGTTGCCTGCTCCGGTAGTGAACTGGCCTGCTGTCAACCGCTCAGCGTACGGCTCTGCAACCGGCTGGGGTTGTCGGCCTGTGTCTCGGAATCTTGGGCCGATGCCTTGACGCGAGCCTGGCCGACCCCTGTACGTACGGAGGAGCGCTCCAGAACCCTGTTGTAAGGGGGTAAAGGGGCGGATCTTGGAGCCGAAGCGATTAGATCGAGCCACAACCGACCGTGATCCGCAAAGCCGCTTGACTGGCCTCTGTGCAGTGCAGGGAACATTAGGAGTCCACGTCCCGAAGCTCCCGTCCTTCCACGCGCCGCACAGAGGTATGCATGGCCATCGCACACCCTCAGACCCGTCAGTTCGAGTCGTTCGTCACGAACCTGTCGTACGCGCGCCAGATGGTGCGAGCAGGACAGGCACTGGAGGTGCTCAGTCCCAAGGGCATCGACACCGGCGATTTCTATCGGGCCGCCTGGGTGCAGTCCATCGCTGCTCTCGAACACTGGGTGCAAGAAGAGGTGTTGCGCCGGGTGGCCGAGGAAGCTGCCAAGGACGACCCTGACATGCCGCGGAAGCTCCGCGACTACCCGTTGCCGCTCTACTGCCTGGAGAGGGTGCAGCGGGGCGAATCGACCACCTCAGAGGTGGTCGCAGAGAGGGTGCGCCAGGACATCGCCCGGCAGACTTTGCAGAACCCGGATGCCATTGCGAAGGTGATGGCGCTCGTCACCGATGTCAAGGTGTGGCGGGAGGCTGCGAAGTGGGTCAACCGGTGGAGCCAGTACCGCACTTCATACGATGAGAAGCGGCTGCGCGGTAAGTACATCCTGCTGCTCCGCCGTCGAAACCAGATTGCGCACGACGCGGACCTGATCGACGGCGACCTCAAGCAGCGCCGGCCGATCGGCGAGGCTGATGTCACGGACGCGCTGAACTGGATCGAGCGGATCGCGCTCGCGCTCGCGTACGCACTGGAGGGAGAGGCTTCCAGCCCCTCTGGGCTTCCAGCTCCAGACCCGACTTCGGTGGAGGCCTCGGAAACGACGGGTGGAGATCAGTTGCACGAGACTGACTGATCGTTGTTGAGCCCTGCGAACTCGTCCTAGGGTCCTTGTCAGTCCTCTGGTTTAGCCTTCGGCCATGCGACCGCCTCTTGAGAACGTTCTGCGCAATGTGCTCGTAAGGAACCTGGAGTTGATCGAGCCGGGGCTCCGTCCGGTTCAGATTGAGGAGTACCCGCTCCCCAATGCCCATGGCACGAGGGGCAGCATCGACATCCTGGCTCGCGATCGCCATCAGATGTGGGTGGTCATTGAGCTGAAGCGGTCCCGGTCCAGCGCACGACAGGCCTTGCACGAAGTCAACAAGTACACGGAGCTTCTCTACCGGGAGAAGAACCTCGCGCCGGACCGCATCCGCGCCGTGATCGTGGCCATGCCGGATGACTGGGATGAGCTCCTGGTCGCTGTCAGTCACGCGGCACGTGACTGGAGCCATGATCTTCGCGGGTACCGGCTTCTCCTGGACGGTAGCGGTGCTCCTGCAGGGGCCGAGCGGGTGGAGCTACTGCCTCGGGCGTTCGAGCCTCGGGTTACCCCCATCCATAACCTGTTCTTCTTCGCCTCGGCGGAACAGCGCGATCAGGGCTGGAAGATCATCAGTAAGGTTGCGGACGAGCTTGGGGCGCTCGACCTACTAGCGGCGGATCTGGACCGGGTGGCGGAGAAGCACTACATACCTGCGCCTTTCGGCCTGTACCTTGCGGTAGGCCGGGTGAACGAGGAAATCGTCTCGGAAGAACTCCTGGACGGTTACGACGGGCCAGAGCCTTTTGCCGCCGAGTATCAGGCTGAGTACCTCGCCCTGTGCGCCATCTGCAATCTCCTTGCGCGCAGCGAGATGCGCGGCATGAACATGGAATCTGCTCAGCCAGGACTGCTTAAGAATCTTGCCGAAAACCCCAACTGGGCCGTACGAGGCTTCCGAGGTACCGGCGCTTACGACGATACTGCTGCCTTCGAGCAGCAAGACCTGTTCCGCTTCCTCACCGGGGACGAGCGAGGAGACAGTCAGGTCCTCTATACGGGTACCGCCAGCCCGCAAGTAGCCAGCCGCTGGAAGGCGTTTCGGCAGGAGATTCGGCAGAGCCTCGCCGGCAACCATGAGTGGGAGTCACTGGTGGAGAGCTGGCTAGACGAAGTGAGCCCAAAGGTCGGTGACGGAGACATTGGGCTGCACGTCTACAACCCGTGCAATCTCCTACAAGCAATCATCCACGGTTGGCCCGACCGGATGGAGGAGCTTCTGCCGATGGTCATGGGTGAAGCTGTATCCCGACACGGGCTGCGCAGTTCAGTGCGCGGCGCCCTTTGTTGGAACGGGCGAGGCATGCCGCTCCCCGATGCAGTACGGCTCGTATACCGAGACCCCTTGTTCCTCATGAGTAACATGTACGCGGGAACGGTGTGGGAACGCGACCGCGAGCTCCTAGATCTCCTCGGGCTGCACTACGTACTCCTGGAAAGCACCGGCCCCGCCCGGTCTGAGGCATCTGAATCCGACGAGCACCGCATCTGGGTGCAGCACGAGCAGGGTGCTCGATTCTATTCCGCAGCCTCGCATCCTCGCGAATACAGGCAAGCGTTCGCCAACATCGCGGCTGATGGCGAGATCGTCTCAGTTGGGCAGTACATCGCCAGGCACTCCCGCGAGGCTGAGATCGTGGCCAGGGAGTACCACGCTTTCATCCACACAATGTAGTGGACGCCGATCGCAACCAGAGTGACTGTGCGCCTTGGAGATGCGTCGCTAATGAGGTGGTAGCGGAGAGGCGCCTGTCGATTTATGTGGCTGGTTTCTGTCTGCACCGTCCGCGTGTCACCGATCGCGCGGATTCGCTGAGAAGAGTGGATTGGTAGCGCGCTTCTTGCACACATGCGAGGCGGTGGTCACGATCTCAAGGACAGCAGTCCGGCAGATCGGGGGTGGCGGTTGGCGAGCGTCTTTCAGAGGTGCAAGAGGGATGCCCGCGACGGTAACTACCCCTGCTTGCGTCCAAGGTGCGGTCATGCGTGGACCGTGCGGTATCGGGAGTTGGGCGGCAGACGGGGGCGGCAGCGGGAGAAGTCGTTTCCGCGGAGGGTCGGCTTGGACGGTGCGGACGCCTTCGCTGCCGCTGTGGAGCAGGATAAGCAGACTCGCGTGCGCGTCGATCCTGCTCGCAGCGCTGTGCCCTTGTCGGTCTGGGCCGGGGAGTGGCTTGAGCGACGAGTCATCGGTGAGGCGACCCGTTGTAACTACGAAGGGTTCGTTCGCAACCATCTCGTGCCGAGTCTTGGTCGTAAGCCGCTGGCTGGGTTGGCGCGGCGGGACTTTGAGAGGTTCGTCAAGGACATCTACCGAGGCGGTGCAGGGCTGGCTGCGTCGACAGTGAACGACCGCATGGTGATGGTGGCCGCCATCATGGAAGCGGCCGTCGTCGATAAACGCATCACTGAGAATCCTGCCCGGGGCATCCGGGTATCCCGTAGGGATGCTGTGGCGGTGGACGAGGACGCAGTGCCGACGCCAGCTGAGGTTGATCTCATCGCTGCGCACATCACGCCACAGTTCCGCCTAGCCGTCTACCTTCAGTCCGGCACCGGCCAGCGACCCAGCGAGGCCCTGGCCTTCTCCACCGAGTGCAGGCGGTCTAGCTTCGTCAGAGTCCGATGGCAGGTGAGTGCCAAGGCGCACCACGAGGACTGCCCGACACCCTTCGTCCCCCTGAAACATCGGCTGGAGAAGGAGTACCGAGACATCCCCACCGCCCTGTTCGTCGAGCAGGAGATCGATGCTCATCTCCGCAGGTGGAAGCCGGTGCCCGTGGCTTTTAGCGGGCAGAAGGGCAAGCGGATTCGGCTCGAGACCTTCTTCGCCCCGCGTCAGCCTGGCGCCGGGGTGATGCCGTCCATCGCGTCCTACGGCTACCAGTTCAAGAAGGCATGCCTCTTGGCCGGCCTGGTCGATCTGGACGGCAAGGCCAAGTACACGCCTCGTAGCCTGCGGCACTTCTTTGCCTCCACTGCCCTGGCCAACGGTGTGCCGATCCACGAGGTGTCGCGCTGGCTGGGACACCGTTCGGTCAAGACTACGGTCGATATCTACGGACATCTGCTGCCCAGCGCGTGGGAGCGCTGCCGGGAAGTCTTGCAGCGCTCCATGCGGCCCGTGACCCCGGACGTGGTGTCCCTGTCGTCAGAGGAGGCGAGCTCGAGCGCCGGCAACCGAGCTGTGTAGGCGTACGAGAGCTGGCTGGCCTGCGTGGTGCTGGGATAGAACGCCCGTGCTGGGACGCCCTCTATAAAACCCGTGTTTCTGCAGGTGGGAGCTCTGCGCTACAGGTTCCGCTTCAACGTGTAGTCGTGCCACTACTGCACGCCGATTGATCAGTCAAGCGTGCAGGTCAGAAGGGGTCGACTCCTGATGGAGTCGACCCCTTCGTCGTCACCGTGCTGGATGGCCACTTCCGGAACCGTGTTTCCGCAGGTCGGATCTCTAGAGCGTACGGCTCCTTGAGGTGCGGGTGGCAGCGTGAGCCGTCTGCTCAGCTGTTCAGTTTCCGGCGCCGTCGTTGTTGGCGTCCTCGTCGCGTGCGCGAGGTCCCGCAGGCCGGTGCGGGCTGTGTCCGGTGCCCCAGAAGTACGGGGGAGCCATGTCGTACTCGCCCGGCTCGTACCGGTCCTGGTCCTGTTCGCCCGAGCCGCTCTCCGTCGCCCCCGGGGCGGACGTGCCCTCCCACCCCGCGTCGCCGAACGGGGGGCTTCCGGGAGCCGGGAAGCGTGGCGACCACGGCCCCGTGGTGCCGTCCCCGACCGAGGGCCCGGTCTCCGGATCCTCGCCCTCGCCCTCGTCGGGCGCGGGGAAGAAGGCCCTCACGATCTCCTCGGCGGCCTCGTACAGCCCCGTCGCTTCCAGATCCCGGATCACCCGCCGTACGAACACCGTGTACGCGTCCATGTCCGGCTTCAGGCCCACCGCCGCGAGCAGCAGGAGCAGTCGATCCGCGGCTCCCACCTCGGCCTCGCGGCCGTACGTTTCCGTTTCCTGGTCGTGTCCGTCCCACGAAGGGCTCCCGACGGTCGCTTCGCTGCGGGCGGCCACGGGCGGGACGAGCAGGTGGCGGAAGAGCTCGGGCACCTCCTCGTCGTTGGCCGCCGCCGTGATCTGGGCGAGCGGGCCGATCATGGAGACCGCCTTCTCGATCTCGTTCTCGTGGCGGGCCAGCCACCAGACCACCGCGCTGCCCGCGCTCTTGAGCACGTCGTCACCGAGGTAGCGCCGCTTGTCGCGCTCGCGCTGGCGCTCGTACTCCCAGATCTCCTCGTCCTTGCGCAGCTCGTCCAGCTTCCGCAGGCGCTCGCGGTCGGCTGGGGCGAGGGTCAGCGTCACATCGGCGGCCATGGCCCTCACCCGTCCGCTCCGGTCCGGGAGCGGGACGCCCAGCTCCCCCTCCAGGAGGTACCGCGCGAAGCTCGCCCGGCCCGGCTCCTCCTCGCGTACGACCTCCAGCGCCCGGCTGACGACCGAGGACGCGGCGAGAGCCGCGAAGGTGCCGTCGTACCGGTCGGCGTGGTCGGGGCCCGGCCTCCACCACACGGTGGCGGAGAAGAGGAAGTAGTAGCCGTCCACCGCGCTCGGCAGCCCCGCGTCGACCACCCGGGTCTCCCGGTACGGCTGCTCCGCCGGCACCACGGTCGGCTCGGGCCCCTCGTGGTCGTACGGGTCGGCCGGGGCCCGTCCTCCGCCGAGGAGCGTCATCACGAGCAGCAGGGAGCCCGAGGCGGTGACCATGGACATGAAGCCCCACAGCCAGGCTGACCAGTGCTGGAGGTTTCCGATCACGGCCGGTGCGAGGCCGCAGAGAGCGACGAACAGCAGGCTGGCGACGCGGTGTCTCATCATGTCTCTTCCGTGGTCCGTGGTCCTGCGCCCGGACGGTTCGTACGGGCGTACTGCGCGTGGTCGATGTGCTGCCAGAAGTGGGCGGCGACCGCCGCCCGGGACGGGTGGCGCGCGTAGCGCACCCAGTCGCTGGCGATGACGTAGAGGCGGTGGAGGGCCACCGAGCGGCCGTGTGCCGCCCGGACCATCACGCCGAGCGCCATCCCCCGCGTGCTGTCGCCCGCCACGGCGTCCAGCCAGCCGCGCACCAACGGGTCCCAGAGCTCCGTCGGCGGCTGGGAGAAGACCGCGTCCCAGCCCTGGAACAGAACCGGCCACGGTGGCGGATCCGGTGTCCGTTCGCTCCCCAGCAGTTCGGTGAGCAGCCGGAGAGGGGACTCAGCCTCTCGTGGGTCCCGGCGGGCCCGGTTCCGCAGGTCCTCGAGGAGCGGCCGGTAGAGCCTGCGGTCGCGCTCGACCAGGTCGAGAAGGGCCTTCCGGGCCTCGTGCGCGGCTTCCTCCCGCCGTAGGGCGAGGTAGCGGAGACGGACCATCGCCTGATGCGGGTGGGTCGGGCCGAGGCTCTCGAGACAGGCGGTGCTCAGGACGCGGATGAGGCCGTTCGACAGGGAACCGGACCGGACGCAGTCGTAGATACGCCTGCGGAACCATCCCCCGAACTTCTCGTGCCCGATGCCGAGTCGGAGTGCCGTCAGGGCCCGTGGTTCGCAGGACGACCCGGCCGCGCCGTCCGCCCAGCGGACCACGAGGTCGAAGAGGTGGTCGGGCCGCCCGACGGCCAGGGAGCGTTCGCCGAAGCGGACGACGACGTTCATCCGCTCGTCGGCGGTCAGCCCGTCGAGCCCCGCCGCACGGCCGATCCAGTTCCTGAGGTCGTCGCGCATCCCGGGGAAGTTCGCCCAGAAGTACGTCCGTACCGCTTCGGCGTAGGCCAACTGCCCGAAGCGGAGCCGTCCGTCCGGATCCCGTTCGATGCCCAGCGTCGTCAGCCGCTCCCCGAAATCCGTCCGTGCGAGCTCGGTCGTCCCCTCCTCCTCGTGCCGCACCGTCCTCATCAGACCGTGCCACGCCTTGTAGACGGTGTCGGCGTGGACCTCCTCGAACATCGCCGTCGCGAGCAGCAGGGCCCGCTCGTGCGCGGTGCGGACCGCGATCACCTGGCGGCCCGCCTCGCCGACGCGGTCCGTCACCGCGTGCATGGCCTGGTCGAGCCACCCCGCGAAGTCGGTACCGAACCGGCCGCTGTCGCGGGCGGTCCTCACCAGCCCCGCGAACCGGGCCAGTTCCCGCATCGGGGAGCGCTCGCACAGCCGCCGGAGGTCGGCGCTCTCCAACTCCGCGGGACGGAAGGCGATCCGGTCCATCCGGAGGTACCGGGTGACGACGGCGATCCCACGGGGACGCCCGAGCCGCACCACGTGCGGTTGGAAGTCCGGCGCGAGGGCGTGCCCGAGCTCCGACGGCAGCACGGCGACGAGGTGCGCCCCCGCCTCCTGCACCTGGGACCGGCGCAGGGACAGGAGGCGCTGGGCCTGTACGTACTTGGTCTCTTCGGTGATGGCGGAGAGGTCGAAGAGGAAGCGGTCGCCTTCGCGCGGGGCGAAGCGGTCCTCGCCCTCGTCCAGGGCGGAAAGCTCCTCGAACCGGACGTCCTCCTCGGGGGCACCGTTGTCCTCACCCAGCCCGTGCAGCAGCATGATGGCCGCCGCCCGACGGCCGCTGCCCGGCGAGGCTGTCAGGAACACCGTTGATCCGGGCTTCTCCAGCCGCTCGGCGGCGACGCGGTACTCCGGGGGCGGGACGAACCGGTCCGCCAGGTACACCCGGTCCTCACGGACGATCCGGAGGGACTCGGCCCCGCGTCGGACCCTCCGGTGCGTACCAGTGGAGTAGAAGTGGTTGTGCTGGGCCCCCGCGCCGTTGTTCACCGGGCCGCTCGGATCGTTGACGGTGACGTGTTCCCACGCCCGCTCCCACGTCCCCTCCGGTTCCCGCCCCTGCTCCGTCATCGTCCGTCGTCCGAACGCCGACGCTCGCGCTCGAAGCGCTGGTGGACCGTGCCGCTGTTGTCGCCCGCGGTGAACTGGACGCCAGTGTTGTCGCCCTCGAAGTGCGGAGCGTTGTACTGGTGGCCCCGGCCGGTGTTCACCGGGCCCTGCGGCTTGTTGACGAACGTGCCGGACAGATCTCCGTTGAGGTTCCCGATACCGCCGTCCACCCGCTGGTCGACATCGCGCGTCCGCATCCTGGTGTGTCCTGAGTCCCGGGCCGACTCTTCCTGGAACTGTGCCTCCTTGCGATCCCGCGCCGCCTGGGCGTCGCGGTCCGACGAGTCCAGCTCGGGCAGCAGCCGGACGAGCGTGTCGCCGAGCGCCGTCAGGTCCGACTCCGCGTTGCGGTGGTCGAACCGCTTGTACTGGCAGTCCGCCAGTTCCCACAGGTCCTCCGGGAGGACCGTGCGGTCGATCCGCGTGGCCTTGCCGACGAGCACAGGGATCACCAGGGCTCCACGGTCCAGTGCGGTACGGATCTCACGACGGGTCCAGTCCTGCTCGGCTTCGAGGGCGGGACGGCCGTCGGCCCCCCGCACCTCTGCCCAGCGCGGGCCGATCACGGCGAGGAGGGCCTCGCACTTCTCCATGGCCTTGACCAGTTCTGAGGGGAAGCGGTGTCCGGGCGCGATCGAGTTGCTGGCGAAGAAGATCCGGTCCTCACCGAACCGCTGGGTGAGCTCCCGGGCGATCATGGCGGCTGCGGACTCCTCGTCGCCCGTCCGGTAGTTGACGAAGACGTCGGTCATGAGAGTTCCTCCGTGAGAGGTGGATGACGGGTGTGGACTGGACGTGGGGACGCCCGGCCATGACGCTCCGGCCGCGCGAGGGCATGGCGCGCCCGGAGGCTGCGTGGAAGGGGGCGGCGCGGGTGCCGGGGCCATGGCTGTGGAGCCACCTGGGGCGCCGGTCGCTATGTGGCGCGCCAGCGGGGAAGGCCCCGTCAGGGGTTCTGGATCCCGGAAGGCCCGGGTAACCGGCCGGTCCGGCGAGCCCGATGGCTCAAGCCGGTGCGGTCCGTGGCGGTGGTGTCAGCCGTGTGAGGGAGCGAGAGCCCGCGCCAGCGCCGGCTGCAGGTCGTGGACGGCCCGGCTGCTCCGGAACCGGGAGAGTTCCCGTGCGAGCCGCCGTACATCGCTGTTCACCGTCGCGGAGGGCACGGTCGGCATCACTCCGAGGAACTCCCCGGCGATCGTGCACGCGTGCTCGACCTCTCCGGAGGCGGCGTGGGCCAAGGCCCTGCGGAAGCCGTAGCGGGCGCGGGTCCGCAGCGCGTGCGGAGGGAGGCGGCGGCACTCCCGGTCGAGGATCTCGGCGGCGGCCTTGGGACGGCCGAGGTCGTACAGGCACCAGCCGGTCGTCATCGCCGCCGGATCGCTCACGTGGGTGGTGCCGATCACAGGCTCGGTACCGCTGCGGGCGTCGTCGGAGGCGAGTAGTTCCCGCGCTCTGTCGAGACTGTGGAGGCAGTCACGCTCGTCGCCGGTGAGCGCGTGTCCCTGTGCTTCCCGCTGGGCGGCGAGCCCCCGGATGCGCGGGGGAAGTCCGCTGCTCTGGGCCTGGCGGGCCAGAGCGACGGTGCCTGCGGCGTCCCCGCCGTAGAACGTGACCAGGGCGCGTCGCACGAGTGCGTAGGAACCGAGGTGCGGATCGCCTCCGGCGCGCGCGAGTTCAGCTGCCTCCCAGGTCCAGCCGAGTGCCGCGTCGCTGTTGCCGGCCTCCTGGGCCATCCAGCCGGTGAACTCCGCGAACCGGGAGGCGAGCAGGAGCGCGGGGGCCCGCGTGGCGGACGCGGCACTGGCTGCCAGCCCGGTCACTGTGCGTGTCTGCGCCTCCAGCAGGGGAAGCAGGACCTTCGGCGCGGTGGACTGCCCGAGCTTGCGCAACTGGTCGAACTGCATCCGGAAGGAGGGAAGGAGCGGGTCGGTGGTGGCGGGGAGCGCCTGGCCACTGAGCGTGAGGCCGAGGTCGATCAGCGCCCCGGTACCCGCCGCGAGGACCTCCCGGCGCCCGACGGCCCAAGGGCTCGGGGTGGCGGGGGGCTCGGGTGCGTCCGATTCCGTCTCGGAGCGGATGGCCAGACGCTGTAGCTCGCCGTTCGCACCGAGGAAGGCGTCGCACCGCCGTGCCAGTTCGGGGGAAGCGGACCGCTCCCCCCGTTCGACCTTGCTGAGGTGTCCTTTGTCGTAGTTGAGCGCCACGGAGAAATCGGTCAGAGAAAGCCCCGCTTCCTGTCGTAAGCGGCGAAGTTCTGGGCCGAAAGGCTGAGTTGTGCTCACCATTGACCTCCTCTTGAGCGGTGACTGTGAGAGCTGTGCGCCCTCACAGGGGACTTCCGTCCGACGTTCACTGGACTGACGCGACAGTCGACGCAGTGAACACCCTTGGTGACGTCGGTGTTGCGCTTCGCATCTGGAAGTGAGTCTGGCACGAGGGGCGCCTCAGGAATCGAGGTTCGACGGGGTTGCCCGTTGCCTCTTCCGTTCTTCGTTGCTTGCGATCTGCTCCCCGTCGCGAACGGATTCGGTCACGAGCGGAACGGAGTGATCGAGCGGGAAGGGGGGGGCGGGGGCATGTGGTTTCCGGTCGGTGCGGGGCCGGGGGCCCGTGGGAGCGTCCCGTTTTCGGCGTCCGTCCCCCGCTTGTGCCCGGTCTGTTCGGAGCCTTGTCCGGCGCCTGCCCGGGGGCTGTCCGTGGTGGGTGGCAGGATGCGCGGGACGGGAGAGAGGGGAGCGGTGTGGGGCGTAAGGAGCGGGAGGTTGTCGCTCGGGGGGTGCGGTTGGGCGAGGGGGCTCGGGCGGCCGTCGGGGATCACGGGCGGGCCGTCGAGGCCGTACGGGAGGCGCTCCGGCCGCTCCATGACGCCGCCGTCCGGCGGGAGCTGGACGCCATCCCCCTCGCCCGGCTCCAGGACGCCGCCGGGGGGCGCCTCCGGCTGGGGAACGTCGAGAAGAGCGGCCTCGGCACCGTCGGCCGCGTCCTCGCCGAGCCGCCCTACCGGCTCCGGCAGATCCCCGGTGTCGGGCAGCGCACCGCCGACCAACTGATAGCCGCCGCACGCCAGTTCTCCGAGGCCGTGCACGAGACGGTCGCCGTCCACATCGACGTGGACCGGCCCGAGCCCGGCACCACCGCGCTGCTCGCCGCCCTGCACGTCCTGGTCGAGGCCGGTCCCGACGCCCGGCGCGCGGTGGACCGGGCCACCGCCCTCACCGGCCGTCTCGACCCCCTCCTGGCCGCCGCCCGGCCCGTCGCCGGACGGCTCCGGATGCTCCTGGCCGGCCGGGAGGGGCGGGCCCGCGCCCTGGAGGCCGTAGCCGAGCTGCGTGTCCTGACGGACGAGGCCGAGGAGTCCGGCCTGCCCGGTCTCTTCGCCCAGGCCTCCGTGGACCTGCTGCGCGGGTTCCCCTCCGACACCGCCGCCCTGGTCGACTTCGAGCTGCGTTCCGCCGAGTACTACGGGCTCCTCGCGGAGGTCTCCAGTCGTCTGCCCGACCCGGCCGCCGCCGAGGGCTTCCTGCCGGAGGAGGTCGCCGAGCGGGTACGCGCCCAGCGCCTCGACGACACCCACCGCAGGGTCTCGCTGCGCGGCTACCAGGCCTTCGGCGCCCGCTTCGTCCTCGCCCAGCGCAAGGTGCTGCTCGGCGACGAGATGGGCCTCGGGAAGACCATTCAGGCCATCGCCGTCCTCGCCCACCTGGCCGCCGAGGGGCAGAGCCACTTCATGGTCGTCTGCCCGGTCGGCGTCCTGGTGAACTGGACCCGGGAGATCGAGGCCCGCAGCACCCTGCGCGTCACGCTCCTCCACGGCCCCGACCGCCACCGGGCCTTCGCCGACTGGAAGGGGCGCGGCGGGGTCGGCGTGACCACCTTCGACGCGCTCCGGGGCTTCCCCGCCCCGGGCGGCGGCGAGGTCGGGCTGCTCGTCGTCGACGAGGCCCACTCCGTGAAGAACCCCGAGGCCAAACGCTCCCAGGCGGTCGCCCTGTGGACCGAGCGCTGCGAACGCGGCCTCTTCATGACGGGCACCCCCATGGAGAACCGCGTCGACGAGTTCCGCAGCCTCGTCCGGATGCTCGCCCCCGGGGTCGCGGACTCCCTCGGCGAGCGGGACTCTCCCGGCGGGCGGGGGCCGTTCCGTGAGCGGGAGCCCCTCGCTGAGCGCGACGCCCTCCCCCACTCGGTCGCCTTCCGCCGGACCGTCGCCCCGGTCTACCTGCGGCGCAACCAGAAGGACGTGCTCACCGAACTGCCCAGCCTCCAGCGGACCGACGAGTGGGAGCGGCTGAGCGGTCCCGACGAGGAGGCCCACCGCGAGGCCGTCCGCGCGGGCGGCTTCATGGCCATGCGCCGGGCCGCGTACGCCCGTCCCGCGACCTCGGCCAAACTGGACCGGCTCCGCGAGATCGTGCGGGAGGCCGCGGAGAACGGGCAGAAGACGGTGGTCTTCTCCTGCTTCAGGGACGTCCTCGACGCGGTCGGCGGGGTCCTCGCGGACGGTTCGGCCGAAGGCCGCGGTGGTGCCACCGGCGACGCTTCCACCGGTGGCTTCGCCGACGCTTCCGCCGACCGTTCCGCCGGTGGCGCCTCGGTGTTCGGTCCCGTGTTCGGTCCGCTCGCCGGGAGCGTTTCCGGTATCCGGCGGCAGCGGCTCGTCGACGACTTCTCCGCCGTCCGGGGCCCCGCGGTGCTCCTCGCCCAGATCCAGGCGGGCGGTGTCGGCCTCAACCTCCAGGCCGCGTCCGTCGTCGTCCTCTGCGAGCCGCAGATCAAGCCGACCCTGGAGCACCAGGCGGTGGCCAGGGCCCATCGCATGGGGCAGGTCCGGCCCGTACGGGTGCACCGGCTGCTCGCCATCGGGGGAGTCGACGAGCGCATGGTGCGGATGCTGGAGGACAAGACCCGGCTGTTCGACGCCTACGCACGCCGTTCCGCCGTGGCCGAGGCCACCCCGGACGCGGTCGACGTCACCGACGTCGAGCTGGCCCGCCGGATCGTCGAGGACGAACAGGCCCGGTTGAGCGCGGAGACCGACGCCTCGGGAAGCTGAGGGCCGGAGCCCCGGCCTTCTCGGGGCCCGGCTTCCCAGGACTTCCGGCTTCCCACGGGCTTTCCGGCTTCCCTGGGCTCTCAGGCTTCCCTGGGCTCTCAGCCGGGCCTGGCTTCCCCGGGCTCTCCGGCTTCCCCGGGCCGGGCTTCCCCCGGACCCTCGGACCCTGAGCACGAGAGTCCCTGAGTATTCAGGACTCCGGGAATCCGAGTCCCCGGGAATCCGGGTCCCTGGTACCCCGACCCCGGGACCCCGAATGCCCAGGGATCCGGCCCCGGGGTGCCGGAACTTCGACTCCTCGGTTCCTTGTCCCTGAGAGGCCCTGAGGCCCCCGGACATCCAAGCCCCCGAGTCCCAAGCCACCCCGGGACCCGTGAACCCCGAGCCCGCCAAGCCCCGAGCCCGCCAAGCCCCGAGCCCGCCAAGCCTCGAACCGCCGCGCCCCGATTCCTTCACCCCCTCAGTCCTCACCCCCTCAGTCCTTCACCCCCTCGGACCCCGACCCCCAGCCTCCCCGTCCGTCCGCCTGGCCCCGACTTCCCAGATTCGCGGGATCTCGGCCCGGTCCCACACCCGAGTTCCGGGCTCCTGACCCCCGGCCCCCGCACCTGCCCGCAGAGGGTGCAAATCGCCCCGTACCGGCCCCGCGTCCCTCCCCGCCCCCCGCCCCGACCCCGGGCCGTGACCGCTCGTGAACGCTCTGGTACCGGAGTGCCCGGCCCCCTCCCGTTCACCTCCGTTGTCTTTCGGCCGACGCCGGTCCACCGGGGTCACCGGGGCGTGGGCGGCCCCCGTGTCCCACGTATCCTCGACTGCTGGGGAAGGGGACGGGGGAAAGACCGCGGAGGTGTATTGGTGGAGTTCCGGCTGCTCGGCTCCGTTGCGCTGGTGACGGAGGGCGGGGACGTGGCCCTGGGGCCCGCCAAGCGGTCCAGTCTCCTCGTGATGCTTCTGCTGCGCCCCAACAGCGCCGTGAACACACAGCAGTTGATCGACGCGTTGTGGGAGGAGGAGCCGCCCACCCATGCCAAGACGGTGCTCCAGGGGCATGTCTCACGGCTGCGGGCGCTGCTCGCCGAGCACGGCGCGGAGGCGTACGGCGTCGAGCTGGCCACCCAGGGCTCGGCGTATGTGCTGCGGATGCCCGAATCGCTCGTCGACGCCCACCGGTTCGAGGAACTCGTCGGGCTCGCCGGGGTGCAGCGCAGACCCGCCGACGCCGTACGGATGCTCCGCGAGGCCCTCTCGTACTGGCAGGGGCCCGCGCTCACCGGGACCGTGCACAGCCGTCCCCTCGAAGCCGCCGCCGGGGGTCTCGAAGAGCTGCGGCTGGCCTCGGTGGAGGCGCTGGCGGCGGCGTACGGGGAACTGGGCGAGCACGCCAGGGCCGCCGCCGTACTGCGGACCGAGGCCGTCGCGCACCCCCTGCGGGAGTCCCTGGCCGCCGCGCTGATGCTGGCCCTCGGCCGCTCCGGGCGCCAGTCCGACGCGATCGACTGGTACCACCGCACCCGGCGACTGCTCGCCGAGGAGCTGGGCGTGGACCCCGGCGAGACCCTCAGCGAGGCGTACGCGACGCTGCTGCGGTCCGCCGAGCCGGTGCCCGCGCCGGGCCCCGCCGCCCCCGCCGAGGCCCCCGCGCCGGAGGGCCTGCCCCGGGCGCCGCGCGGTTTCACCGGGCGCGGCTCCGAACTGGCCCTGCTCGACCGGACCGTGCGCGGCGGCGACGGTCCGGTCTGTCTGGTCACCGGGCCCGCCGGGGTCGGCAAGACGGCGTTCGCGGTCCACTGGGCGTACGAGCGCCGCTCCGACTACCCCGACGGCCGGCTCTTCGCCGATCTGCGCGGCTTCAGCGACACCCCGGCGCCCGAGACCGCCGCCGTGCTGCGCGAGTTCCTGCTCGCCCTGGGGGTCCCGCCGCGCCGCATCCCGGAGGCCGTGGAGGCGCGGGGCGCGCTGTTCCGGTCCCTGACGGCGGGCCGCAGACTGCTCGTCCTGCTCGACAACGCGCGCTCGTCCGAGCAGGTCAGGCCGCTGCTGCCGGGCGGCGACCACTGCGCGACCCTGGTCACGAGCCGCGACCGGCTCGGCGGCCTCGTCGCCTCCGACGCGGCCCGGCCCGTACCCCTCGGGCTGCTGCCCCCCGCCGACTCCGCCGCGCTCCTGACCACGGTCCTCGGCGGGGAACGGGTCGCGGCCGAACCCGTCGCCGCCGCGCGGCTCGCCGGGCTCTGCGACGGGCTGCCGCTCGCGCTGCGGGTGACGGCGGCCCGGCTGGCCGAGCGGCCGCGCTGGACGCTGGACGCGATGGTCGGTGAACTCGCGGACGAGCAGGGCCGGTTGATGCTGCTGGACATCGAGGACCGGGGGGTGTCGGCCGCGCTGCGGCTCACCGTCCAGCAGCTGCCGGAGTCCGCGGCCCGGCTGTTCCGGGCGATCGGTCTGCACACCGGCTCCGATCTGGACCGGTTCGCTGCGGGGGCGCTCGCCGGGACCTCGCCCGCGCAGGCGTCCGCCGACCTGGACCGGCTGGCCGCCGCCCACCTGCTCACCGAGTCGGTGCCCGGCCGCTGGATGCCGCACGACCTGGTGCGCCTGTACGCCCGGCACCTCGCCGAGGACGCCGACCCGGAGGGGCTGCCCCGGCTCTTCGACCACTACCTGTACACCGGGCTCGCGGCGGACGCCGCCGCCGAGCCGGGCTCCCAGCCCTGCTATTCGCTGCCCGCCGACGCCCGGCGGCCCGCCGCCGCCCGCGAGTTCGAGGACCGTACGGCGGCCCTCGACTGGTACGTGGCGGAGCGCGTCGCCCTGGAGGGCGCGGTGACCGCCGCCGCGGCCCTCGGCCTGCACGACCGGGCCTGGCGGCTCGCCCTGCTGCAGTGGCCGCTGATGCTGATGCGGACAGGGGACGGCTGGACACCGCTCCTGAAGGCGGGGCTGGCCTCCGCCGAGCACATCGCCGACCTGGACGCGCAGTCCCGGGTGCGGGCGCTGCTGGGCTGGATCCTGCACGCGGAGGGCCGGGACGCGGAGGCGCTCGTCCACCTGGAGAAGGCGCCCGGTCTCGCCGCCCGGGTCGGCGACACGATCAGCGAGACCATCGCGTACGTCAACTACGCCGCCGTCCTTGACGCGACGGGGGAGCACGAGCGGGCCGGGCTGCTGATGGTGCACGCCGTCTCCCTCGCCGACCGGATCGGGCACCCGTCCACCCAGGTGCTGTCCCTCCAGCACCTGGCGGCGCACTGCCTGAGGGCCGGGGACTTCGAGGCGGCGCTCGCGCACACCCTGCGCGCGGGGGAGCTCGTCGCGCCGGAGTCGGTGGTCGTCCAGGCTCAGCTGCAGATCGTCAGGGGCGAGGCACTGGCGGGTTCCGGACGCCTCGAAGAGGCCGCCGACCAGCTGGAACGGGCGATCGCGGCGTCCGAGGCGGCGGGTTTCCCGGAGGGGTCGGCGCGGGCCGCCGCGCGTCTCTCGCGGCTGACAGCGGATCGTTAGCGCCGCGCAAGCGGGACGGCAGCGCGGCGCCGGAAGCTGAAAGAGGCCCACCACCTGGAGGGCTCGTACCGCGTCACGGGGGAGAACCACCATGCGTCACCACCACAGGTCCGTCGTCCTGGCCGCCGTCGCCGCCGCCCTCTCGCTCGGCCTCACCGCCTGCGGCGGCGGGGACGCGGCGACCGGCGCCAAGGACGCGGGCAACGCCTCCGCGCAGGCGCCCACGGGCGCCACCGGAGACGGGGCCGCCGCCGAGGGCGCGACGGACCGGACCGCGGCGAAGAGCGGCGGCTCGGGCGCCACCGGCGCTTCGACGGGCGGCTCCACCACCACCGGCGGCAGCGGCTCGAAGGGCTCCACGGGCGTCTCCACCACCGGCTCGTCCACCGGCTCCACCGGAGGCGGCTCGTCCACCGGCAAGGCCCCGGCCTGCGCCTACGGCGACATCAAGGTCACGGCGGCGAAGGCCGACGAGGTCCCGACCGAGCACATCGTGCTCACCGCCACCAATGTCTCGGGCCGCGCCTGCACCCTCCTGAAGTACCCGCTGCTCGCCTTCGGCCCGATCCAGACCGCGAAGGACGTCCCGGCGGTCGCCAAGAGCAGGCCCGCCGCCCCGGTCGTCCTGCGGCCCGGCGCCCCCGCGTACGCCAACGTCCGCGTCTCGCTCGGCGGGGTCCACGAGAACAACAAGGTCGTGAAGGAGTTCAACGTGAACCTCTTCGCCGCCGACGGCCCGGCCGAGGGCAGCATCGTGGTGAAGGCCCCGGCCGGTGGCGTGGCCGTCGACGGGACCACCGCGAAGACGGGTTACTGGACCGAGGAACTGCGCAACGGCGCCGACGAGTTCTGATCCGGCCGTTCTCGTACGGTCGGATCTCGGCCGCCGATCCCGGCCCGCGTGGCGAACGGCGTCCGGCCCGTGCGCGCTCCGGCTCCTCGTCCCCGTCTCCTTCCCGTTCCTCGCCTCCGTGGCGCCCGGGGCTCGTCCCCGCCCTGCCCAGGGCTTGCCTCCCGCCCCGCCCAGGACCCGCTTCGGGTCCCGTGCGGGGCGGTGGCGCGTAACGCCCCCGTGAATTACCCCGTGACGGGTGTGACGGGAGCGGCGCCAGAGGGCTCGGCTGCGCCGGGTGTCCGGAGAGCGGTGTCGTGCGGTGAAGCGCCAGGTGAGCGCGTTCCCGGTGGGGCGGGTACAGGGACGGGGGTGCCCGCCGGTGACCATGCGCCACGTCATGTCCGTTGTGTGGCACGGGTGTTGCGGACTGTCGGGCGCTCTTGTGGGTTTTCTATGGATCAGTCAATCTTTCGGTCATCAGCCGGTCAAGCGAGTCGGTGCGAACCTCGCATCGCCTTGTCATGAGCCTGCTAAAAAGTGACCACCATGCCCGTGCGCACCTCTGGTTCCCCCCACCGCACGTCCTCATGGCGCCACCCCCCACCACACCCCACATGCACACAGCGACACCCAGCCCCACGCACCACAAGCACCTCCCCCCACAGCACCCCCACACCCCCCCCACAGCGATGCCCCCACGGCAGAGCACCCCCACACGAGGAGGACACCTCACATGTCAGTGACGCGTGACGCACGTCGGAGAACCGCCACCGCCGCGGCCGTGGCAGCCGCGGCCCTCGCGCTCGGCTCGCTCGCCGCCTTCCCGGCCGCCGCCGCGCCGACGGCCCCCCAGGGCGTCATCGAGAACGCGGGAGCGCCCGGGACCATCGCGGGCAGCTACATCGTGACGCTCGAAGGATCGGCGCCCGCCGCGAGCGCCGAGGGCCGCGCGGTGGCCGCCAAGTTCGGCGCGAAGATCCAGCGCACCTACACCTCCGCGGTCAACGGCTACGCCGTCGAGCTCTCCGAGGCGCAGGCGAAGAAGCTCGCGGCCGACCCGGCGGTGACGTCGGTGGTCCAGAACCGGGTCTTCACGGTCGACGGCACGCAGCCGTCCCCGCCCTCCTGGGGGCTCGACCGGATCGACCAGAAGGCCCTGCCGCTGAACCAGAGCTACAGCTACCCGGACAGCGCGGGCGAGGGCGTCACGGCGTACGTCATCGACACCGGCGTCCGGATCACCCACGCCGACTTCGGCGGGCGCGCCTCCAACGGCTACGACGCCATCGACAACGACAACGTCGCGCAGGACGGCCACGGCCACGGCACCCACGTCGCCGGCACGGTCGCCGGTACGGCGTACGGCGTCGCCAAGAAGGCGAAGATCGTCGCCGTCCGCGTCCTCAACAACTCCGGCTCGGGCACCACCGCCCAGGTCGTCGCGGGCATCGACTGGGTGACGCGGAACGCCGTCAAGCCGGCCGTCGCGAACATGAGCCTCGGCGGCGGTGTGGACACCGTCCTCGACCAGGCCGTCCGCAACTCGATCGCCTCCGGCGTCACCTACGCGGTCGCGGCGGGCAACTCCAACGCCGACGCGAACAACTTCTCGCCCGCCCGGGTCACCGAGGCGATCACGGTCGGCTCCACGACCAACACCGACGCCCGCTCCAGCTTCTCCAACTACGGCACGGTCCTGGACCTCTTCGCGCCGGGCACCTCCATTACCTCGTCCTGGAACACCAGCGACTCCGCCACCAACACCATCTCCGGTACGTCGATGGCGGCCCCGCACGCGGCCGGTGCCGCCGCCGTCTACCTGGCGGGCAACCCGACCGCGTCCCCGGCGCAGGTCTCGGCCGCCCTCACCTCCGCGGCCACCCCGAACGTGGTCACCAACCCCGGCACCGGTTCCCCGAACCGGCTCCTGTACGTGGGCGGCGGCTCCACCAACCCGCCCACCGGCCCGAAGTTCGAGAACACCGCCGACTACGCGATAGCCGACAACGCGACCGCCGAGTCCCCGGTCACCGTCAGCGGTGTCGCGGGCAACGCCCCGGCCGCCCTCCAGGTCCCGGTGAACATCGTCCACACCTACATCGGTGACCTCCAGGTCCAGTTGATCGCCCCCGACGGCTCGGCGTACACGCTGAAGGCCTTCGGCACCGGCGGCAGCGCGGACAACATCAACACCACGTACACGGTGAACGCCTCCGCCGAGGCCGCGAACGGCACCTGGAAGCTCCAGGTCTCGGACAACGCCGCCGCCGACACCGGAAAGATCGACTCCTGGGCCCTGCAGTTCTGAGCCCGACCGGCTGAACGGTGACGTGTGAGGCACGAGGGGCGGTCGCCTACGGGCGGCCGCCCCTTCCGGCTGTCCTCCTCCTGCAATTGTTCCCCGCTGCCGCTGCCGCTGCCGCTGCCGCTGCCTCCGGCCCCCGCCCGAATGTCCTCACCCGAATGCCCTCCCCGCCCGAATGTCCCACCCGCCCCCTTTCGCCCACCCCGCCCGTCCGCGCCCTCCCTTCGGCCGCGTACGATGCGCGCTCGATCGTTTGTTCGCGCCGACCGCCCCGAATCAGGAGCCCGCCCCCGTGGAGCCGACCCAGCCGACCCCACCGCCCCAGCAGCCCCAGCAGCCCCAGCCTCCCAAGGGGGGCCCGCAGCAGGGGGGATGGCCCGCCCCGGCGCCGGGCCCGTACACCTCCCCGGGGATGCCGTACGCGGCGGGGCCCTACGGCGGTCCGCCCGGCACGGGCCCGTACGGGCAGCCCCGGCGGACCACCAACGGGCTCGCCATCGGCTCCCTCGTCTCCGGCATCGTCTGCTGCCTCCCGCCCCTCGGCCTGATCCTCGGGCTCGTCGCCCTCCCGCAGATCAAGAAGCGCGGGCAGGAGGGCAAGGGCCTCGCCGTCACGGGCATCGTGCTCTCCGTCGTCAGCTGTCTGCTGGTCGTCGTCGGCTTCGCCACCGGCGGTGTCCGTACGGCCTGGGACGGATTCAAGGAGGGGGTGGACGAGGCCGCCCACTCGAAGTCGCCGATGGACCTGCGGACCGGACAGTGCTTCGACGACCGGAGCGCGGAGAAGGCCGAGTACACCACCGGCGTCACCGTGGTCGACTGCGCCAAGCCGCACGAGGGCGAGGTCACCGGCGACTTCAAGCTCACCGGTTTCGAGGCGTGGCCCGGCGAGGACGCCATCGACAAGATCGCGGAGAAGCGCTGCGAGACGGTCAACGGCGCCTACGCGCTGGACACCTGGGCCGTGCCGCTCGACGCCTGGACGTACTACTACCTGCCGAGCAAGCAGAGCTGGCGGCTCGGCGACCGGACCGTGACCTGCGCGTACTTCGGTGACAAGAAGAAGCTCACCGGTTCGCTGCGCGCCGACGCGACCACGCTCGACGCCGACCAGGTGCACTTCCTGAAGACGCTCAACCCGATCGAGACGGTGTCCTACACGGAGCCCGAGGCGGACCCGGACGAGGACCTCGCGGCCAACAAGAAGTGGGCGGGCAAGATGCTCACGGCCATCGACGGGGCGCGGACCGGACTCCGCGGGCACGTCTGGCCGGGCGGGGCCAGGGCCCAGGCCGACGCCCTCGGCCAGCAGCTCGCGGAGGCGTCCGAGGACTGGGGCAGGCTGGCCTCCGCCGCCGACTCGGAGACGTACTGGGTGGCGTACGACGCCGCCTGGGATTCCCTGCCCGACGATCTCGGCGTGAAGGTCCGCACCGCGCTCCGCCTGACGGCCGAGCCCCCGGCGGACCCGGGCACGGACACCTCGGTCTGACCACGGGGGCCGGGTACGGCGACCCCGGTCAGGGATCTCTCGTACGGTCCCGGGCCCGGAGTTTCCCCCAGGGGGACGCGGGTCCGGGATTTCCCGTACGGGTCCCGGGTACGGGGTTTCCCCTACGGGACCCCAGTGCGGGATTGCCCGTACGGGGTTCGCCCTACGGGTCCCGGGCACGGGTTCCCGTAAGGGTTCCGGGCACGGGAACGGGGCCGGGTCTCCTCGCGGAGGCCCGGCCCCGTCGTGCGCGGACCGAGACGGTGTCCCGGGGACGGCGGCCCGTGACCGACCGCCGTTCCGGTGCACCGCGTACGGCGGGACGCCGGTCCGCGGTCAGGGGCCCGGCCGCCCGTGCGGGGCGGCCGGGGAGGGGATCAGCGGCGGGTGAGACCCCGGTCGATGGCGGTGATCAGCTCGCCGTTGGCGGTGTCCCCGTCGAGCGACCAGATCATCGCGCCGCCGAGCCCGTTCTGGCGCACGTACTTCGCCTTGGCGCGCAGCACGGTCGGGTCGTCGTACGTCCACAGGGTGGTGCCGTCGAAGAGCCAGGCGTGCCCGTCGCGGTAGCCCCGGTAGATCTTGTACGTGCCCGAGGCGGCCAGGGTCTTCAGGTGCTTGTAGTCCTCCGAACCGGCCGTCCAGGTCGCGGGGGCGGGGCCTGCGGCGGGCTGGCCGAGGCCGTCGCCGCCGCCGGTGACACCGGTCCAGCCCTGGCCGTAGAACGGCATTCCGACCACCAGCTTGTGGGCGGGGGCGCCGCGCCGCAGCCAGTCGTTGACGGTCTGGTCGACGCTGAAGTCGTTCCTGGCGTAGAGCGCGGACTGGTGGTTCGCGGTCGACTCGCCGGACACGTGGAAGTCGTAGCCCTGGAGGTTCACGAAGTCGAAGTCCCGCATGATCTTGGCGACTTCGAAGCCCGCGTCGATCTTGGCGGGGGCGGTGGGCACGTACGCGCTGAGGTCGTAGTGCTTGCGCTTCGGCAGGGAGCGCCCGTAGGTGTCGAGCTGGGTGCGGAACTCCCGTACGAGCTTGGTGAAGTTGGGCTTGTCCTCGGGGCGGATCACGTTCCCCGGGGCGCCGTCGGAGCCCGGCCACTCCCAGTCGAGGTCGACGCCGTCGAACACCCCGGCGGCGGCACCGGCGCCGCCGCGGGCACCGTCGACGGGCAGGTTGCCCTTGATGTACGTGTCGATGCAGGAGGCGACGAGCTTCTTGCGTCCGGCGTCGGTGCGGACCGCGTCGGAGAAGTGGGCGGAGCCGCTCCAGCCGCCCAGCGAGATCATGACCTTGAGCCCGGGGTGCTTCGCCTTCAGCTCGCGCAGCTCGTTGAAGCTTCCGGCGAGCCGCTGGTCGGCGGTGTCCCCGACGCCGTCCACCGAGGAGGCGGCGTCGACCGGACGCACGTAGTCCGCCCACGGGTCGGAGCCGGGGAGGTTGCCCATCTGGCACTTTCCAGCGGCGTCGACCACGCCGAAGGCGTAGTTGATGTGGCTGAGCTTGGCGGCGGTGCCGCTCGTCTCCAGGTCCTTGACCTGGAAGTTCCGGCCGTAGATGCCCCACTGGGTGAAGTAGCCGATGCGCTTGAGCACGGGCTTCTGCGCGGCGGGCTGGTGGGCGTCGGCGGCGGGGGCCAGGGTGGCGAGGAGGCCGAGGGCGGCCGCGGCGGCGGTGCCGAGGGTCAGCTTGGTCATGGCTCTGGGACGCATGGGCTCGTTCCTGTGCGAGGCGGGCTGGAGCGTGCGGCGTGCTGGCAGGAAAGTATTGGTCTGTACCAATCAGGTCAAGGGGTTCGGCGGCATTCGATCACGTGGCTACGGCATCGATCGGCGGGCCAAGCCCCTTGAGGACGGCGGAGGTTCGGTGGAAGAGGGGTCGGCGGCGAGGGGTGGGCCGGGGTGGATCGGGGGCGCCCCGGCGGCGGGGTCGGCCCGTGGTGGCGGGCTCGTCCGGGCGGGTCGGGGCCGGTGGATCCGGCGCGGTCCTGCGGTGTCTAGCCCGACGGGTTCCCGGGGGCAAGGGGTCGGACCCTTGCGTCATCACTTCGAGTGAAACTCTGGCCCATGCTTGCGGACCGCGACCGAGGGTTGTCACTCTGTAGCTGACAGTCAACCTGAGGGGAGTGTCCAGTGACGTTCGGTGAGCAGCCCGCCTATCTGCGCGTGGCGAGCGATCTGCGGGAGAAGATCGCCAACGGCTCGCTCCCGCCGCACACCCGCCTTCCCTCGCAGGCGCGCATCCGCGAGGAGTACGGGGTGTCGGACACCGTCGCGCTGGAGGCCCGCAAGGTGCTCATGGCCGAGGGTCTGGTGGAGGGTCGCTCCGGCTCGGGGACCTATGTGCGCGAGCGGCCGGTGCCGCGCCGGATCTCCCGCTCCGGATACCGCCCCGCGACCGGCGCCAACCCCTTCCGGCAGGAGCAGGCGGACGAGGGGGCCCGGGGCACCTGGGACTCGAACAGCGAGCAGGAGCCCGCCGCCCCCGAGGTGGCCGAGCGGCTCGGCATCGAGCCGGGGGAGCGGGTGATGCGCACGCGGTACGTGTACCGGGACGGCGGCGAGCCCATGATGGTCGCCACCTCCTGGGAGCCCCTCGCGGTCACCGGCCGCACCCCGGTGATGCTGCCCGAGGAGGGGCCGCTCGGCGGCTGCGGTGTCGTCGAGCGCATGGCGGCCATCGACGTCGTGGTGGACAACGTGGTGGAGGAGGTCGGCGCCCGGCCGGGGCTCGCCGAGGAACTCCTGGCCCTGGGCGGGGTGCCGGGCCATGTGGTGATGGCCGTGGAGCGCACGTACTACGCCTCCGGGCGCGCCGTCGAGACCGCCGACGTGGTGGTCCCCGCCGACCGCTACCGCCTCTCGTACCACCTGCCGGTCCGGTGAGAAGGAGCCCCGGGGCCCGCGCGGCGAGCCGCTGACCGCCCGGCGGGCCGTCCTGTGACTGGCCGTGGGCGGCCTGGCGGCTGACGGTCCGCTGCGCCGTGACCGACCTGGTCGGCGTCCGGCGACCCGCGACCGACCGCGTCGTGACCGGTCGTCGGCGATCCGGCCGTCGACGACCGACGCCCGGCACCTAAAGCGTGTTGCAGAAGGCTGCGGTGCGGGCATTTCCCTTGTATGCGTGGGGTGTTGAAGGCTGAGTCGTTGTGGGTGGAGACGTTCACGGGT
>NZ_JBIUZD010000014.1:59985-177736 GCF_044744885.1 Streptomyces sp. NPDC087215 | reverse complement strand
AGACTTCCTCCACACCTACAACCACCACCGCTGCCACACCGCACTCGACGGACACCCGCCCATCAGCCGTGTCAACAACCCTGCGGGTCAATACACCTAGGGCGTGCGTGCCAGACGCCGCCAGGCAGGCGGGACTTTCGAAACACGGCCCGGCCTCGCCGTCCCGGTCGGGCCGAGGCGGCGGAAAGCCCCGGCCGGACTCGGCGGCCCGCGTCCGGGCGACTTCCCGGGCCGAGGCGCGGGCCGCTCGCAGCGAAGCGAGTACTGCCCGCCGTGCTGACGAGCAGCCGCCTGCAGACGCGCACCCGCGTGCCCTACTGCCCCCGAAGCGGCGAGGTTAGGTAGCCATCACCGATGCGAGGCCGCCCGCCGCGATGGGAGCTTTCGATTCGACCGGGGCCGATCGGCTCCTCGGGGAAACAGCGATACCGGAGACCCATATGGCAGCCAACGGCGTCACCTACACCGGCCTGGACGCACTGCTCGCGCCCGAGAGGTCGGTCCTCCTGCTGATCGACCACCAGGGCGCGCAGTTCGCCGGGATGCACAGCATGGACCCCCACCTCGTGGTCAACAACGTGACCGCTCTGTCGAAGGGCGCCAAGCTGTTCGACGTACCGACGATCCTGAGTACGGTCGTCGAGGACCGCGGCGGCCGGATCATCCGCCAGATCCAGGACGTGTTCCCCGAGCAGAAGCCGATCGACCGCACCACGATCAACACCTGGGAGGACCAGCGGGTGGTGGACGCCGTCGCCGCCACCGGCCGCAAGGACCTCGTCATAGCCGGCCTGTGGACGGACATCTGCCTCGCCTTCCCCGCGATCCACGCCATGGCCGACGGCTACCGGGTCTACGCGGTCACCGACGCGTCCGGCGCGACGACGGTCGAGGCGCATGAACGCGGAGTCCAGCGCATGGTCCAGGCGGGCGTCATCCCGACGACCGCCGGGACCGTCATCGCGGAATGGCAGCGCGACTGGGCGCGCGAGGCGACCGTCCCCGGCATCAGCCAGATCATGTTCGACCACGGCGGCAGCTTCGGCACCAGCCTGGCCTGGGAGCTTCAGCTCCTCGGCGAGAGCTGACGGCTCACGCGTGGGTGAGGTGGGCCGCGCCCACCTCACCCACGCGGTCACGTGCCCACGTGCCCATGTGGTCACGTGGTCACGTGGTCACGTGGTCAGCGGCAGGTCGCGCAGTTGGCGCCGCGAGGTGATGCCGAGCTTGCGGAAGATGTTCCGCAGATGGGCGTCGATGGTGCGCGGGCTCAGGAACAACTGCGTGCCCACCTCCTTCGATGTCGCGCCCGTGGCGACCAGCCGGGCGATCTGGAACTCCTGAGCGGTGAGGCGGGTCGGCACGTCGCCGACCCGTTTCCGCGCGCGGGCGCCGGTCGCGGCGAGCTCACGGGCGGCCCGTCCCGCGAACGCCGCCGCCCCGAGCACGGACAACTGCTCGTACGCCGCCTGCAGTTCCACCCGCGCATCGGACCGACGGCCTTCGCGGCGCAGCCATTCGCCGTACACCAGTCGGGCGCGCGCGACGTGCGGGGCGCCGTCGCTGCGGGTGAGACGCTCGATCGCCTCTCGGTACAGCTTCTCGGCGGCCGGTCCCCTCGTGAGCAGGGCCCGTGAGCGCAGCTCGGTCCCGAGCGCCCACTCGGAGCCGCTCGCTGCCGTGCGCTCGGACAGAAGCCTCATGACGGGCTCCGCGAGATCGGGGCGTCCGGCGTGCGTCGCGGCCTCGACGAACTCCACGGGTATCCAGGAGTGGAAGCTGATCTCGTCGAGATCGGCTGCTGCTCGACACGCCTCGAGGGCGGCGTCGTAGCGGCCCAGGCCGTTGAGCAGTACGGCCCTGGCGTACTCGGTGGCGCTGAGGAGCCGTCCCTCACCGCGCGCATGGGCGTCACGGGTGGCGATGCCGGCGAGCCGGGCGGTGCGTTCCTCGTCGCCGCGCCATGCGGCCACGGTGACGTCGACGTGGATCATGGCCGGGGTGCCGAGTTCCGCCGCGATCGCGTGCGCCTCGTCGACCAGCGCGGCGGCGTTGGCGAACTCGCCCGCGTGGACATGTGCGAGAGCCCGGTAGCTCAAGGCCACGGGCAGTTCGGCGAGCATTCCCGCGCCGCGCACCAGTTCGAGCTGACGGGCGGCCAGCTCCCGCCATGCCGCGTCGTCCCACAGGTCCATCGCGGGACCGCAGGCCACCCACAACTGGCCCACGTCGTACGCGTCGCGTCCCGCACCGCGCCGGTAGACGTCCACGGCCCGGCGTAATTCTGGCACCGCCTCCGTGTACCCGTCCCTGACCTGGGTGGTCAATCCGTCGAGCAGCCGGTCGAGCGGGCGCGGCTCCGGCGGGGCGGGGCTCATGGCACGGGCGGTCCCGGCGACGTCGAGCATACGGTCGGCGGTGGTGAACCGGCCGACGAACACCGCTGCGGCGAGGCACTCGAGGAATGCCTCGCGGGCCGATAAGGGGTCGAGCGGTGCCATGAGCCGGGCCGCCCGAAGCAGCTTCTCGACGGCGGCGTCGTCCCGGTTCCTGTCGAACGCCATCCGCGCGCGCAGCGTGGCCACCGTGGCACGCCGGAGGTCGTCGAGCGGTCCGGCTTCCGCCATGGACAGCAGGGACGACGCGGAGTCCGCGGCGCCGCTGTCGCGCTTGGCGCACGCGGCGACGACGGCTCGCACGGCGCGGCGGGCGGGATCCGGCGTCAGATTCGCCGCCCTCTCCAGGAAGGCCGCCGCGGCGGCGACGCCGCCACGGGACCGGGCCCGGTCGGCCGATCGTTCCAGCGCCGCGGCGACGTCCTCGTCCGGCTTGCACGCGGCCTGCGCACGGTGCCACGCCTTGCGGTCGGGCTCGGTGTCCGCGACGGCCCCGGCCAGTGCGCGGTGCACCGTGCGGCGCTCGTCGAGGGCGGCGGACCGGTAGACGGTCGAACGCACCAGCGGGTGGGGGAACCGCACCCGGCCGCCGATGGCCACCAGGCCGGACTCCTCGGCGTGCGTCACCGCGTCGTCGGGGACGCCGAGTCGCTCCGCCGCCGCGCCCAGCAGGACCGGGCTGCCGGTCGGCTCGGCTGCCGCGATCAACAGCAGGGTCCTTGCCCCGAGGGGGAGTTCGGCCAGCCTCGCCCGGTAGCTCGCCTCGACCTTCCCCGAGGCGGGCGACGCCGTGGGCAGCGCGAACCCGCCCGCGAGGTCGGCGGTGTGGGGCAGTTCGAGGAGGGCGAGCGGATTGCCGCGGGCCTCGGCGACGATGCGGTCGCGTACGGCACCGTCGAGAGGCGCGTGGATCTGCGACGCGAGGAGCCGACGGGCATCGTCGTCGGCCAGGCCGCGAAGCGTCAGTTCGGGGAGGCCCGCCAGCTCGTGGCGTTCGCTCGCGTCGCGCTCGGCGAACAGCAGCGCCACGGGCTCGTCCTGGAGTCGGCGCGCGACGAAGGCCAGGGCCTGCGCGGATGCCTGGTCGAGCCAATGCGCGTCGTCGATGACGCAGAGTACGGGCTGCCCGGCCGCACCCTCGGACAGGAGGTTGAGCACCGCCAAGCCGACGTGGAAGCGGTCGGGCACGCGGTCCGCGGACCGCCCGAACGCCCCGTCGAGCGCCTCGCGTTGCGGAGCGGGCAGCCGTTCCTGCCAGCGCAGGGCGGGCTTGCAGAGCTGGTGGAGCGCGGCGAACGCGAGCTCCGACTCGAATTCGGCGCCGACGGCGCGCAGCACCTTCAGGCCCGGTGCCGCCGCGGCGCAGTCGATGAGCGCGGTCTTTCCGATGCCCGGCTCTCCCCGGACCACCAGGGCGCCGCCGCGCCGGGACCGGACGCCGTCGAGCAGCCGGTCCAGCACGTCCGACTCGTCGCGTCGGCCGAGGAGCCCCGGATGTCCCGTTCCCGGGCGGGATCCCCGCATCAGAGGGCCCGTTCGGTGCGCACGTCGATGTCGGCCGACGGCGCGACCGACGATGCGCACGCCCTCTCGCCCCAGGCGTCGGCACTCGCCGGTGTGCCGCGGCGTCGGCCGTCTAGGTGGGTTCCGCCGATGCGAACACGGGCTCCGCCTGCGAGTTTGGCCATGGAACTCCCTCTCGTTCCCCGAAAGCGACGCGAGTCGGCGCGCCCCGAGAGTCCCACCGGCTTGTTGACATGTCAACAAGCGATGTCGATCTTGTCCGATTGCCGCCTTACCCACGCCGGAAAGACCTCGTGGACAGCCGGGAAAGCCCCGCCTCTCAGCCGTACGCCCGTTTGGACCGGGTAGCTGCCCGAGGACACACGAGCCCCTCGTACGTGACCGACGGCGGCCGGACGGTCAGCCGAACGTCCCGCACGTACCCGCGCCCGCACGCTCCGACCCCGCGCCCCGCACCGGAACGTCCACGTCCCGGCCACCGGGCCAGGACCGACCGGCACACGTCCAGGAGAACCGATGACGACACCCGCACCCCGCGGACCCCGGACCACGAAGCCCGGCCCGCCGCCGCCCTTCGACCCCGAGCTCGCTCCGGCGCTCGCGCCGCTGGCGGAAATCCTGCCACCGGCGATCCTGCCGTCCATAATCTCCTCCGTGCGCCGTCACGTCGCCGGCCTGCGGCCGTCGGACGAAGACCTGGCGCGCGGCGGAGCGATCGAACTGCGGGAGCGCCGGATCCCGGGGCCGCCCGGCGCACCCGACGTCTCCCTGCTGATCTGCCGCCCGCGTACCGTCGCCGCCCCCAGACCGGCCGTGTACTTCACCCACGGCGGCGGAATGGTCCTCGGCGACAACCGCAACCTCATCGGGGAGATGCTCGACTGGGTGCAGGAGCTCGAAATCGTCCTCGTCTCGGTCGAATACCGTCTCGCCCCGGAGAACTCCTACCCGGCGGCGATCGAGGACGTGTACGCGGGACTCGTCTGGGTCGCGGACCACGCGTCCGACATCGGCGCCGATCCCGAGCGCCTCCTGGTCGCCGGGGCCAGCGCGGGCGGCGGGCTGACCGCGGCCGCCACGCTCCTGGCCCGCGACCGCGGCGGCCCGCGCCTCGCCGGGCAGCTCCTCGCCTGTCCCATGCTCGACGACCGCAATGACACACCGTCCGGGATCCAGATGGCCGGACGCGGCGTCTGGGACCGCACGTCGAACGACACCGGCTGGACCGCGCTGCTCGGGGAGGCGCGCGGCGGCCCCGACGTCTCCCCCTACGCGGCCCCCGCACGTGCGTCGAGCCTGGCCGGTCTGCCACCGCTGTTCATCGACGTCGGCTCCGCCGAGACCTTCCGTGACGAGGTCGTCGCGTACGCGTCCCGCTTCTGGCTCGCCGGTGGCGACGCGGAGCTGCACGTGTGGCCGGGCGGGTTCCACGGCTTCGACGCCATGGTGCCGGGAGCGGCACTGTCCCGGGCCGCCCGCGCGGCCCGGCTGCGCTGGCTGCGCCGGGTTCTGTAGACGTGCCCCGGTCCGGCCGACCGCCTCTTCCTCCGGGCACCGCGCGAAGCCGCTCCAGGGCCTCCGGCTACGATTCCCCGACCAGTGGACACCCACCCAGAAGATTGGCCTCATGAACGAACCACGCTGGCTCGACGCGCGTGAGGCGGCTGTCTGGAAGAAGTACCGGGACCTGCAGCGCCAGTTGCAGAGCGCTCTGGACCGGCAGCTCGCCCGTGACTCCGTGCTGTCCGGAGCCGACTACGCGGTGCTGGTCCCCCTGTCCGAGTCGGAGGGCGACGTCCTGCGGGCCCGGGAGCTCCAGGTCGAGCTGGGCTGGGAACGGAGTCGGCTGTCACATCAGATCAGCCGCATGGAGAAGCGCGGCATGGTCGCCCGCGAGCCGTGCGAGAACGACGCACGCGGCTCGATGGTGCGCATGACCGCCCAGGGCCGGGCCGCGATCGAGGCCGCCGCGCCGCAACACGCCGAGACCGTCCGTCGCTCCTTCTTCGACCCGCTCGCCCACGACGAGGTCGAAACGCTGGGCGTGCTCTTCGACCGGCTCCTCGCCTCACTCGCACGCGACACGGACTGACCGTTCCTCCGTCCGCCCCCTCACCCGGCCGATCATGGCGCGGTGCCCGCACGCGCCGCACCGGATCGCGCCGTCGGCCGATCCTGCGCAACCTGCCGCGTAGGCGACCGTCACCGACGCGAGCCGGCCGACGCGCTGCCAGTGTCGGCTGCGGCAGACCCATGTGATGAGGAGTCAGGATGAAGATCACCGTTGTGGGACGAGGACGCGTCGGAGGCGGCCTGGCCACCCTGTGGGAGAAGGCGGGCCACGAGGTGACCGGTCTCGGCCGCGACGGCGGCGACGCGGCCGGTGCCGACGTCCTGGTGGTCGCGGTGCCGGGCCCGGAGATCGCCGACGCGCTGGCCCGGGTGTCCGGGCTGGCAGGGCAGGTGACCATCGACGCCTGCAACCTCTACGGGCCGCGGGACGGCTCCTTCCCCTCGCTGTCCCACCAGGTGAAGTCGATCGTCGGCGGACCGACCGCGAAGTCGTTCTCGACGAACTTCGCCGCGATGTACGACCAGATCGAGGCGCAGCGCGTTCGCCCGAGCAGTCTCTTCGCCGCCGAAGCGGGCGCGCGGGAGACGGCCGAACAGCTGATCCGGAGCGCCGGGTACGACCCCGTCTTCGTCGGCGACCTCGATCCCGGCGCCCGCCTGCTCGAAGACAGCTCGGCGCTCACCCGCGCGCTGGCCGGACAGCTGGGCCCCTTCTTCTACCGCTACGGGCGTCCCGGCGAGCTGTGAACCGCCGCCTCCCGCCCCGCCTGTCCGAGGAGCGAGCAGGACGCAGGTCCGGGCCGGAAGGCCGAGGGCCGCGAGGCCGGGCTCCAGCCGGGCGGCGCGTGGGAGGCCCACCGGACCGGGCAGCCTCGCGCCGGTCCCGTAGAACGGCCAGGAACACCTCGGCGCACCGCCCCCGCGGCTCGGTGGGCGGGTGCGCCGGAGCGGGTGGGGCTACGCCACCGATCCGATCCGTCCGGTGGGCTCGCGGGGGACGTCGTGGTGGATCGGGGTGTGGGCGCCCGTCAGGGAGACGCCCGTGCCGCCGCGCCGCTCGGCGACGATCTCCGCGCCGATCGACAGGGCCGTCTCCTCGGGCGTACGGGCACCGAGGTCGAGGCCGATCGGGGAGCGCAGCCGGGCGAGTTCGAGTTCGGTGACGCCGACCCCGCGCAACCGCTCGTTGCGGTCCTCGTGGGTGCGGCGGGAGCCCATCGCGCCGATGTAGGCGACGGGGAGCCGCAGGGCCGCCTTGAGCAGCGGTACGTCGAACTTGGCGTCGTGGGTCAGCACGCACAGCACGGTGCGGCCGTCGACCTCCGTCGACTCCAGATAGCGGTGGGGCCAGGCGACGACGATCTCGTCGGCCTCGGGGAAGCGCGCCGCCGTCGCGAAGACGGGCCGCGCGTCGCAGACGGTGACGTGGTAGCCGAGGAGCTTGCCGACCCGCACCAGGGCGGAGGCGAAGTCGATGGCGCCGAAGACGATCATGCGCGGGGCGGGGACGGAGGATTCGACGAGGAGGGTCAGCGGCCGTCCGCAGCGGCTGCCGTCCGCCCCGATCTCCACGGTGCCGGTGCGGCCCGCGTCGAGCATGGCTCGGGCCTCGCCCGCCGCCGTGCGGTCCAGCTCGGGGTGGCCGCCGAGCCCGCCCTCGTATCCGCCGTCGGGGCGGACCAGAAGGGCGCGGCCCAGCAGGTCGTCGGGGCCGGAGACGATCCGGGCCAGGGCCGCCGCCGCTCCGTCGGCGGCGGCGCCGAGCGCGGCGGGGAAGATCCCGCCGCGCACCGGTGTGACGAGGATGTCGATGACGCCGCCGCAGGTCAGACCGACCGCGAAGGCGTCCTCGTCGCTGTAGCCGAAGCGCTCGACGACGGTCCTGCCGTCGTCGAGGGCCTGGACGCACAGGTCGTACACCGCGCCCTCCACACATCCTCCGGAGACCGAGCCGATCGCCGTGCCCTCGCTGTCGACGGCGAGGGCGGCGCCGGGCTGCCGGGGCGCGCTGCCGCCGACGGCCACCACGGTGGCGACGGCGAAGGCACGTCCCTGCTCGACCCACCGGTGCAGCTCCTCGGCGATGTCCAGCATCTCGGTTCTCCTCTGGGAAGGGGCGGGGAGGGGCGGGGGGCGTCAGCCGACGCCGAGCCAGCTCTCGACGGGGTGGATGGCGAAGTACACGAGGAAGATCGCGGTGAGGCCCCACATGAAGGCGCCGACCTCGCGCGCCTTGCCCTGCGCCGTCTTGATCACGACGTAGGAGATCACACCGGCGGCGACGCCCGTGGTGATCGTGTACGTGAAGGGCATGAGGACCACGGTGAGGAACACCGGGATGGCGACGGAACGGTCGCTCCAGTCCACGTGCTTGGCGTTCTGCATCATCATCGAGCCGATGACGACGAGGGCGGCGGCGGCCACTTCCTGCGGCACGATCGTGGTGAGCGGCGTGAAGAAGAGGCAGAGGGCGAAGAATCCGCCGGTGACCACGGAGGCCAGGCCCGTGCGGGCACCCTCGCCGACGCCGGTCGCGGACTCGACGAAGACCGTCTGCCCGGAGGCTCCGCCCACACCTCCGACGATACCGCCGGCGCCGTCGATGAAGAGCGCCTTGGAGAGACCGGGCATCCGGCCCTTGTCGTCGGCGAGCTTCGCTTCCGTACCGACACCGAGGATGGTCGCCATGGCGTCGAAGAACCCGGCGAGCACCAGGGTGAAGACGATCATGCTGATGGTGATGTAGCCGACGTCTCCCCAGCCGCTGAAGGACACGTGGCCCATCAGGGAGAAGTCCGGTGCGGAGACCGCGCTGCCGTGGAGCTCCGGCGGGCCGGAGAACCAGGACTTGGCCGGGATGTCCGCGACCGCGTTCAGGACGACGGCGACGAGGGTGCCCGCGACGATGCCGATCAGGATGGCGCCGGGGATGGCGCGGGCCTGGAGCGCGAAGATCAGCAGCAGGGTGACGGCGAAGATCAGGACGGGCCAGCCCTGGAGTTCACCGGCCGGGCCGAGGGTCACGGGACCGCCGCCCGGGGCCGGGTTCTCGTGCACGAAACCGGCCTTCACGAAGCCGATGATCGCGATGAAGAGGCCGATGCCGATGGTGATGGCGTGCTTCAGCGCGAGCGGTATCGCGTTCATGATCATCTCGCGGAGGCCGGTGACGACCAGGAGACAGATCACGGCGCCGTACGCCACGGACATGCCCATGGCCTGCGGCCAGGTCATGACCGGCACGACCTGCGAGGCCATCACGCCGGAGACGCTCAGGCCCGCGGCGAGGGCGAGGGGCACCTTGCCCCAGAAGCCCATGAGCAGGGTCGTGGCAGCCGCCGCCAGGGCGGTGGCGGTGATCAGGGCGGGCTGGCTCAGCAGATCGCCGTTGACGTCCTTGCCGCTGAGGATCAGGGGGTTGAGCAGGAGGATGTACGCCATCGCCATGAAGGTGGTGACGCCGCCTCGGATCTCCGTCGAGACGGAGGATCCTCTCTCCGAGATGTGGAAGTACCGGTCGAGCCAGGATCTGCCGGCGGGGTTGCGCGAGCCGGAGCCCGCGTCCTCGGCGCTGGTCCTGGGCTCCACGGACTGGGTCATGGGGCCTACTCCCAAGGTTCAAAGGGGCACCCGCACGGGACCGGAGAGGTACTCCGGTCCTTCGAAGTCGCGGGATTTGGGATGGTGCGTGGCTGCACGACACGGGGGACGGCCCGGGACGGACGAATGGATCGGTACTACAAGATCGGTACTACGGGATCGGTACTACGGGATGGTGCGGTCACCGCGGATCTCGCGGTGAAGTGCGGTGAAGTGCGGTGCGGTGCTGCGGTGGTGCTGCCCTGGGGCAGGCTCCGGGCGGTGCGGGCGGCGGACGTGTGACGTGTCCGGGGAAGGCACGGACCGCCCGGAGGGTCCTACAGCGTGCCGGTGAGCGCCTCGGGGCGGACCGGCGTCTTGTTGAGTTCCAGACCCGTCGCGTTCCGGATCGCCGCGAGGACGGCCGGGGTGGACGACAGGGTCGGGGCCTCGCCGACGCCCCGCAGGCCGTACGGCGCTTCGGGGTCGGCCAGTTGGAGCACGTCGACCGGGATGGTCGGCGTGTCGAGGATCGTCGGGATCAGGTAGTCCGTGAAGGACGGGTTGCGCACCTTCGCGGTCTTCGGGTCCACGATGATCTCCTCCATCACCGCGACGCCCAGGCCCTGGGTGGTGCCGCCCTGGATCTGGCCGACGACGGAGAGCATGTTGAGCGCCTTGCCGACGTCCTGCGCGGTGGCCAGCTCGACGACCTTCACCAGGCCCAGCTCGGTGTCCACCTCCACCACCGCGCGGTGCGCGGCGAAGGTGTACTGGACGTGGCCGGAGCCCTGTCCTGTGACCAGGTCGAACGGCTGGGTCGGGCGGTGCCGGAACTCCAGCTCGACGTCGATCGGCTCCTCGCCGTCCAGGACCTCGGCGAGGGTCGCCAGGACCTCGCCGCCGTCGGTGACGACCTTGCCGTCCTCCAGGAGGAGTTCGGCGGTCGCCCAGGCGGGGTGGTAGGAGCCGTTCTTGCGGCGCCCGATCTCCAGGACCTTCTCTCGGACGGCCTCGCAGGTGTTCTTCACCGCGCCGCCGGTCATGTACGTCTGCCGGGAGGCGGACGTCGAACCGGCGGAGCCCACCTGGGTGTCGGCCGGGTGGATCGTCACCTGGGTGACGCCGAGTTCGGTGCGGGCGATCTGGGCGTGCACGGTGACACCGCCCTGGCCGACCTCCGCCATGGCGGTGTGGACCATGGCGACGGGCTCGCCGTTGATGAGCTGGAGGACCACGCGGGCGGTCGAGTAGTCGTCGAAGCCCTCGGAGAAGCCGACGTTCTTGATGCCGACGGCGTAGCCGACGCCCCGGACGACACCTTCGCCGTGCGTGGTGTTGGAGAGGCCGCCGGGCAGCGCGCGGACGTCCGCGCCCTCGCCCGCGGTCTCCCACTGGCGCTCCGGCGGCAGCGGGCGCGCCTTGACCCGGCGCAGCAGTTCGGCGACCGGGGCGGGCGAGTCCACGACCTGCCCTGTGGGCATGACCGTGCCCTGTTCCATGGCGTTGAGCTGGCGGAACTCGACCGGGTCCATGCCGAGTCTCGCCGCGACCCTGTCCATCTGGGCCTCGTAGGCGAAGCACGCCTGGACCGCGCCGAAGCCGCGCATCGCGCCGCAGGGCGGGTTGTTGGTGTAGAGCGCGATCGCCTCGATGTCGACGTCGTCGATCACGTACGGGCCGACGGACAGCGAGGAGGCGTTGCCGACGACGGCCGGGGAGGCCGAGGCGTAGGCACCGCCGTCGAGCACGATCCGGCACTTCATGTGCGTGAGCTTGCCGTCCTTGGTGGCGCCGTGCTCGTACCAGAGCTTCGCCGGGTGGCGGTGCACATGGCCGAAGAAGGACTCGAAGCGGTTGTAGACGATCTTGACGGGCTTGCCGGTGCGCAGGGCGAGCAGGCAGGCGTGGATCTGCATCGAGATGTCCTCGCGGCCGCCGAAGGCGCCGCCGACACCGGAGAGCGTCATGCGGACCTTGTCCTCGGGCAGGCCGAGGACGGGGGCGATCTGCTTGAGGTCCGAGTGCAGCCACTGGGTGGCGACGTAGAGGTCGACGCCGCCGTCCTCGGCGGGTACGGCGAGGCCGGACTCGGGGCCGAGGAAGGCCTGGTCCTGCATTCCGAAGACGTACTCGCCGGAGACGATGACGTCGGCGCGCTGGGCGGCCTCGTCCGCGTCTCCGCGGACGATCGGCTGGCGGTGCACGATGTTGGGGTGCGGGACGTGGCCGATGTGGTGGTCGTCGCGGCCCTCGTGGATGAGGGGCGCGCCGGGGGCGAGGGCGGACGCCTCGTCCGTGACCACGGGCAGTTCCCGGTAGTCGATCCTGATCTTGGCGGCGGCGCGGCGGGCGGTCTCGGGGTGGTCGGCGGCGACCAGCGCGACCGGTTCGCCGTGGTGCCGGACCCGGCCGTGGGCGAGGACGGGGGTGTCCTGGATCTCCAGGCCGTAGTTCTTCATCTCGGCCGGCAGGTCGTCGTACGTGAGCACGGCGTACACGCCGGACATGGCGAGGGCCTCGGAGACGTCGATGGAGACGATCTCGGCGTGCGCGACGGTCGAGCGGAGCGTCTGGCCCCAGAGCATGTCCTCGTGCCACATGTCCGAGGAGTAGGCGAACTCGCCGGTGACCTTGAGGGTGCCGTCCGGGCGGAGGGTGGACTCGCCGATGCCGCCCCTGGTGTGGTTCTGGGTGACGTCGGTCGGTGTTCCGGCCGGTGCGGTGCGGGTGTGCTGCGCCATGGTCAGACCGCCTCTCCCTGCCGGGCGGCCGCCAGGCGGACCGCGTCGAGGATCTTCTCGTAGCCCGTGCAGCGGCAGAGGTTGCCGGAGAGGGCCTCCCGGATGTCCTGGTCGGACGGGTCGGCCTGACGCTCCAGGAGTTCGTCGGCGGCGATCAGCAGACCCGGGGTGCAGAAGCCGCACTGGACGGCGCCCGCGTCGATGAACGCCTGCTGGATCGGGGAGAGTTCGACGCCCTCACCGGTCTGCGAGTCCTGACCGGGCCCGGCCTGCCACCTCTTGGCGGCGTCGAGGGAGGTGCCGCAGGATCCGGTGGCGCAACCGCCTTTCTCCTTGCGCTCCTTGGCGTATTCGGCGAGGCCTTCGACGGTGACGACCTCGCGGCCCTCGACCTGTCCGGCGGCGACCAGACAGGAGCACACCGGCACCCCGTCCAGACGGACCGTGCAGGAGCCGCATTCGCCCTGCTCGCAGGCGTTCTTGGAGCCGGGCAGACCCAGCCGCTCCCGCAGGACGTAGAGGAGGGACTCGCCCTCCCAGACGTCGTCGGCCTCCTGCGGGCGTCCGTTGACCGTGAAATTGACGCGCATGGTTATGCAGCTCCCTCAAGCGTGCGACCGCTGCCGCGGTACTGCTCCCAGGTCCAGCCGAGCTGTCGGCGGGCCATGATGCCGACGGCGTGGCGGCGGTACTTGGCGGTGCCCCGGACATCGTCGATCGGGTTGGCGGCGCCGGAGCACAGGTCGGCGAACTGCTTCGCGACCGACGGGGTGATGATCTTTCCGTTGTCCCAGAACCCGCCTTCTTCCAGAGCCGCGTTGAGGAATTCCTCGGCCTCCTTGGCGCGGATCGGGGTGGGCGCGGCGGAACCGATGCCGGTCCGTACGGTCCGGGTCCGCGGGTGCAGGGCCAGGCCGAACGCGCAGACCGCGATGACCATCGCGTTGCGGGTGCCGACCTTGGAGTACTGCTGGGGGCCGTCCGCCTTCTCGATGTGGACGGTCTTGATGAGTTCGTCGGCCTGGAGCGCGTTGCGCTTCACGCCGGTGTAGAACGCGTCGATCGGGATGAGGCGGCTGCCGCGCACCGATTCGACCTCGACCTCGGCGCCCGCGGCGAGCAGCGCCGGGTGGGCGTCGCCCGCGGGAGAGGCGGTGCCGAGGTTGCCCCCGACGCCGCCGCGGTTGCGGATCTGCGGGGAGGCCACCGTGTGCGAGGCGAGCGCGAGGCCCGGCAGCTCGGTACGGAGGTTCTCCATGATCTGGGTGTACGGAACGGAAGCGCCGAGGCGGACGTTCTCCTCGCCGACCTCCCACTCGCGCAGCAGCTCGATGCGGTTCAGGTCCAGGAGGTACTCGGGCCGCCGGTGGTCGAAGTTGATCTCGACCATCACGTCCGTGCCTCCGGAGAGGGGCACGGACGTGGGGTGCTCTGCCTTGGCGGCGAGCGCCTCCTCCCAGGTGGCGGGACGAAGGAAGTCCATGGTGGCTCTCTTCCAGTGATTCTGGTGATCAGGGGTCTCACGCGGGGTTCCGGGGAGACGGCCGGCCCTCGACGTCGTCACGTTCATGTGCTGTTCACGCGGTGTGTGGCCTAGTACACAAGCCACGATGGCCCGGGTGCAGTCACCGAAAACATGAAGGAGTTGGCTGGGTCCCGTCGTCGTCTTGTAGATTCGAACGAAAGACGGGGAACCGAAACCTCTCTGTTTCCCCCTGGAAACGGTGGCCCCACGCCACCGTCGACAACGCGACACCTTCACCACACCGACAAGGAACGGCGGCGACACGATGCGGCTGCGCGCACTGCTGGAGAACGACGCGCTCGGGCTGCGCCTGCTCGGCGGCGAGGACGAGCTGGACCGCAGTGTCCGCGGCGTGATGACGACGGACCTCAAGGACCCCAGCCGGTACCTTTCCGGCGGCGAGCTGGTCCTCACCGGGCTCGCCTGGCTGCGCGAGCCGTCCGACGCGGAGCCCTTCGCCCGCATCCTGGCCTCGGCCGGGGTCGCGGCGCTCGCGGCGGGCGAGGCCGAGCTCGGGGACATCCCCGAGGACCTCGTACGGGCGTGTTCGCGCCACCGGCTGCCGCTGTTCGCGGTCAACGAGTCCGTTGCTTTCGCGACCATCACCGAGCACGTCGTTCGACAGGTCTCCGGCGAGCGGGCCGGTGACCTGGCCGCCGTCGTCGACCGGCACCGCAGGCTGATGACCTCCGGCCCGGCGGGCGGCGGCCCGGAGGTCGTCCTCGACCTGCTCGGCTCCGACCTGGACCTCCGGGCCTGGGTCCTCTCCCCCACCGGCCGCCAGATCGCGGGCGCGGGCGAGCCCCTTCCGGCCGGTCTGGCCGCCTCCCTGGCCGGGGAGCACCTGGCCGCCACCCGGACCGGGCGGCGCGGCCCGCACCGGCTGACCACCGGCGGAACGACCTATTCCCTCTTCCCTGTCCGCAACACCGGCCGGGGTGCCGTCCCCGCCTCCCGGGACGTGCGCGAGACCGTTCTGTCGGACTGGCTGCTCGCCGTCGAGGCGGACGCCGGGGACTGGCCCGCCGCCCGGCTCGACCTGCTCCAGGGCGTGACGCAGCTGATCGCCGTCGAGCGGGACCGGCGCGACGCGTCCCGTACGGTCCGCAGACGGCTCGCCCAGGAGGTCCTGGAGCTGGTGCAGACGGGCGCGGCGCCCGCCGAGATCGCCGCCCGGCTGCGGGTCGCCGCCCCGGTGCTGCTGCCCGGCCTCGGCACGGCCCCGCACTGGCAGGTGGTCGTGGCCCGGGTCGAATGGGACCAGGAGGCCGCTCAGGGCCCCGCCGTGGAGGCGGGTCCGGTCGCGCAGGCGCTCCTGGAGGAGATCCTGGTGGACCCGGCGACCGTGGGCGCCGAGTCGGCCGACCGGATCGCCGTCGCGCACAGCGGCGACGAGGCCATCGCGCTGGTCCCGCTCGCGGCGGGACCGCTGCCGGACAGCGAGGACGAGGGCACGTCGGCCGCGCTCGGCCTGCACGCCGACGCCCTCCTGGCGGCCGTACGGGCTCCGCTGTCGGCCGGGCTCGCCGACGACGGGCGGCTCACCCTGGGCGTCAGCGCCGCCGTGCACTCGGCGGAGGGGCTGCGCGGGGCCCTGGAGGAGGCCCGGCACGCCCGCCGGGTCGCCGCCGCCCGGCCCGGCCGGGTCTGCGCCGCCGGGCACCACGAGCTGGCCTCGCACGTGCTGCTGCTGCCGTTCGTGCCGGACGACGTCCGGCGGGCGTTCACGGCCCGGCTGCTCGACCCGCTGCGCGACTACGACCGGCGGCACCGGGCGGAGCTGATCCCCACCCTGGAGGCGTTCCTGGACTGCGACGGCTCCTGGACGCGCTGCGCGACCCGGCTGCACCTGCACGTGAACACGCTCCGCTATCGGGTCGGCCGGATCGAGCAGCTCACCGGACGGGATCTCTCCCGGCTGGAGGACAAGCTCGACTTCTTCCTCGCCCTGCGGATGAGCTGAGCCACCACCCCCTGAGGGGCCCGCCCGGCAGGGTGGGTGGCCGAAGGCTCCGGCCGGGGACGGGAGCCGGGCCGGGGAGCCGCGCCAGGCGTACGAGCCGGGCCGGGCCCGGCGGACGGGACGAAGACTCCGACTGAGGGTCCGCTTGAGGGACGGTACGAGCTGGAACCGCCTCCGGCGGACGGACCGATCCGGGCCCCGGGGCCCCACGGGCGGGCTGCGGGGCCCTGCCCGACGGGACGGGATGAGCGGGGCAGCCGGACCCGGCGGAGGCACGACCGGTGGATGGGACACGGGCTCCCGCCCGGCGGATGGGCAGACCTGAGCCCCGCCGAGAAGTCGTGCCCGACGGACGGGCCGGGCCCGGACGGAGTGCGGGGGCGCGGCCAGTGGGGGATACGGGCTCCCGCCCGGCGGGTGGGATACGGGCCCGGCCGGGGAATCGCGTCCAGCGAACGGTCAGGCCCAGGGCTTCCCCGGTGTCCCCGGTGTCCCCGGCCGCCCTGGTGTCCGACCGGGCCGGCGGACGGGCTGCGGGGGTCCGCTCGGTGGATGCTCCGACGAGGTGCGCCCGGCGGACGGACCGAGGTGCGTGCCAGAAGGGTCCCGCCCGGCAGACGGGCCGCGGTGCGTGCCTAGACGGGCCCGCCCGGCGGACGAGCCGCGCGCGCCGGAGGCGCCGCCGCGCGGATGAGTCGGGAACATCCACACGCCCTTCACCCGTTCGGGCGAGTTCCGACGGGTGACGGGCGGGCCCGCGAGGGCACTCGGGGCCGGACCGCCGATGGGCGCCGCCGGGGCCTGATCACGGGCCCCGAGGCGATCCGACGCCCTCCCGGACACCCCCGTGGGGGCGGCTCCCCGGCGCACCGGACTCTTGTGAATTCTTTCACCTGACCCCTTGGCCAGGTGCTCCCCTTCGTGCTGAGATGCGGGTCTACTCAACAGCTCAATGGCGCGCTCGGGGAGGGCAATGTGGCGGATACCGCCATGTCTGGTTCCGAATCAAGGGGTGGCGAAGAAGATCCGTCCCTCGCCTACGGCAAGGAGACTCCCGTGGAGACCGCCATATGGCGTCTCCGCTCCCGGGGCTGCTGGACGGACGCGGCGGCGCTGCTCGCGCCGCACGCGACGGAACCGGCCGCCGCACTCGAACGGGCCGCGCTGCTGATCGAGCGCTGCCTCTACACCGAGAAGGGCTGGGCCGACGCCGAGGAGGCACTGAGGGCGGCCGAGGCGGTGGCCCGCACCGACGAGGAACGCGGTGCCGCCGCCTGCGAACGCGGCTACCTCGCCTACGCGTCCACGCTCCTCGGGGTCCGTGACCGGGCCGACGAGGCACGGATGGCGCTCGGCAGGGCCGCCGCCCTGATCGCCCCCTCCGGCGAGGGCCGTCCCCTGCTGGACCTGCGGCGCGGGCTCATCGCGCAGAACCTCGGCGACTCCCCGCAGTCGGCCCGTGCCGCGTACCGCAGGGCACACGCCGGGGCCACCGCTCAGGGCGACTCGCTGCTGCTCTCCTCCACCTGGCGGCACCTCGCCGGACTCGCCCTGCGGGAAGGGGAGTTGGCGGAGGCCAGGCACGGCTTCGCGGAGTCGCTCCGCATCCGGGAGGAACTGGGCTTCCTGGTCGGCACGGCCCCGGCGCTCACCGCGCTCGCCGACACCGAGACGGAACCGGAGGCGGGCCGTCTCCGCGCCGAGGCCAGGCGCCTCTTCCGCCTCCTGGGCGGGGTGCCGACCTGGCTCGCCGGTCAGCTGACCCCCCGCACGGCGACATGAACCGCCGTTTCCTGAGGGCTTTTTGACATTCTCTCAGGAAACGGTCCGGTTCCTCGGCGCCAGGCACACCAGGCTCTCGTCGGTGCCGACGAGCAGGGAGCCCGCGCCGGTGACGGCGACCGCGCGGACCGGCGGCCCCGGACGGAAGGCGAGCGTCGGACCGCCCTCGGGACGGTGCAGTTCGACCACGCCGTCGGCCCAGGCGGCGGCGACCACCGGACCGTACGGGGTCTCGGCCGCGTGGAGCGAGACCACCGGCGAGGGCCGCTCCGCGAGGGGCTCGGGCAGCGGATCGCGGCCCGGGGTCCAGAGCCGTACGGTCCCGTCCGCTCCACCGGAACAGACGAACGGGGTCGCGGAGTCCACCGCCGACACCGCCGTCACCCGCCCGCTGTGCGAGGCCGCCTGGTGCAGCCCCCGCAGCCCGAAGGCGTGTACGGAGCCGAGCCTGTCCCCCACCACCACCGAGCCCGCGATGGCCGCGAGAGCCGTCCCCGGGTGACGGGCCAGGGTCGCCGAGACCGCCTCCGTGAGCCGCTCCAGATAGGGGGCGCGCGCCGCCGCCCCCCGTACCGTGTGCAGCCTCCCCCGGTCGTCGAGGAGCAGCACCGTGCCGTCCGGCGCGGGCGCGAGCGCCGTGATCCGGCCCGGCACGGTGTGCGCGAGCCGCCCGGCGGGGCTCGCGTCGGCCTCGTGCAGCAGCCGTACGGCTCCGCTCCGGTCGCCGACGAGCAGGGTTCCCTCCAGCGGCCCGCCCGCCGAGCCGAGCACGGCGACCGGGCCCGGCCAGGGCGGGGTGAGGTCGCCCCGGTGGCGCGCCCAGCGCAGCCGCCAGGGCGTCTCCGCCGCCAACTCCGCCAGCGCGGGCCCCAGTCGGGGGTCCGCTCCGTCACCCAGAGCGGACAGCAGCACCAACGCACGTTCCGCCGGGGGCTGTTCGCGGCAGAGCGACTGACCGGCCCGCATCCAGGCCGCCCGCAGCCCACCGTGGTCCTCGGTCGCGCCCTCGCCCGGTCGCGCGGGCGCTTCGGGACCGTCGAGGGTGCCCGGCAGCCCGGCGGCGGCGGACCCGGTGACGTACGCCGTGGTCACGAGCAGCGGGTCGGCCAGGCACACGGCCACCGGGTCGGCGAGGTCGGGCACCGGCCCGCCGGGAGGCCCGGTCCGCTCCCGTCCGGGCTCCTCGGAGCGGTCCGGTCCGGGCCCTCCCGGAGGGTCGGCGTCACCGTCGAGTTCCACGACGGCGACCCGGTGTCCGGCGCCCAGGGCGGCGGCGGTCGCGCTCCCGCCGCGCGCCTCGACCACCAGCCGGACCCGGCCCACCCCCGCGAGGTCGGCGATCAGCCGGGTGAGCGCCTCCGGCTCGGCGGCGGCGTGCAGATCGGTCAGGAGGAGGACGGTCCGGCGCGCCTCGCCGGTCGCCAGGGCGTGCACGAGGTCGCCCGGCGATCTGGCGACCACGCCGAGCCGGTCCGCGATCGTCCAGGTCGCCCCGAGCGCGCTCTGCCCCGCGAGCGGGACGAGGGCGCGGGCCGCGCGGCGGCGCGGCCGTCCGGCGCGCGGACCGTACCGGGCCAGCCAGTCGAGCAGCGCCGTCTTCCCGGTGCCGGGCGCCCCGGTGACGAGGCAGAGCCGGGGTGACTCGGGGTCGGTGAGCCAGCCGAGCAGGGCCGTGGCCTCGGCCCCCGTACCTATGACGGAGCGGCGTCCGTCCCATGCCGGGGACGGGGTCGCGGACGGCATGGGGCAACCTCACGGGTGACGCGGCGGCGGGCGGCTGACGCCCTCGACCTTAGTCGCCCGGCGCGCTCAGCACTCCGATCCGGTGAAGTGCTCCCGGACCAGGGCCCGCACGACGGTCAGGTCCTGGGCGATCAGGGCGTCGAGGAGGGCCGTGTGCTCGGCTGCGTCCGCGACGAGCATCCCGTGCCGGAGGGCGGGGGCGCTGATCAGGGGCCACTGGGAGCGGCGGTGGAGGTCGTCGGCGACGGCGAGCAACTGCTGGTTCCCGGCGAGGGAGAGGACGGCCCGGTGGAAGGCGCGGTCGGCCTCGGCGTAGTGGGCGCGGTCGCCCCGGGCGGCGGCCGTCGAGGTGGCCTCGGCCAGCGGGCGCAGCTCGGCCCAGCGGGCGGCGGGGACCGTGCGGGCCAGCCGCAGCATGACGGGGACCTCGATGAGCGCCCGGATCTCGGCCAGTTCGGCGAGTTCGCGGGGGGTGCGCTCGGTGACCCGGAAGCCCCGGTTAGGCACCACCTCGACGGCTCCCTCGACGGCGAGGCGCTGCATGGCCTCCCGGACGGGGGTGGCGGAGACGCCGAAGCGCTCACCGAGGGCGGGGGCGGAGTACACCTCGCCGGGCACGAGCTCGCCGTCGACGAGCGCGGTCCGCAGCGCGTCGAGGATCTGCACCCGCACGGAGTGCCGCACGACGCGCACGGGGCCGGGGGGCGGGTCCTGGACGGTGTCCTCGTCCGGGAACACGTCCCTCTTCACGCGCGCGCGTGAAGAGGGCCCGGGAACGGCCGAAGGCCCGCAGCGGGTGTGCTCACCCCGCACGGCCCCGGCGGAGACGGGACCCGGGGACGGAGCGGAAGCGGCCCCGGGAACGGCGGAGCCGGAGCCCGGGAGCGGGGCCGTGACGGGCGCGGGCCCGGGAACGGACCCGGAGGAGGAAGGGGACCCGGAGGAGGAAGGGGACCCGGAGGAGGAAGGGGCGGCGGACCGAGCGCCGGGAACGGGAACGGCGGAGCCGGAGCCCGGAGCCGTGGTGCCGCCGGGTGCGGCCCCGGGGACGGGAACGGGGCCGGTGGATGCGGCGGCCCGCGTCGTGGCGTCGGCGGGCCCGGAAGCGGGGCCCGGGGCGGCGGCCCGCGACACGGGGGCGGCGGGGCCGGGAACCGTGGCGATGACGGGCGCGGGAACAGGTCCGGGCGCCGGGGCCGTCCGGCCGCCGGTGTCGGGCGCCGTACGGTGTCGCGTCTCCTCTCGGGCCCGTTCCGTCACTCTTCCGGGGGCTGGTCCGGTCGGCTGCCGCGCCGCCGCACTCCGGGCCTGCTCCGGTACGCGCGCGGGGTCGCCGAAGGGCGGAGACGGTCGTTCCGTCGCCCGCTCGCGCGCTGCGCCCTGCTCCACCCGGGTCCTCCTGCGGCCTCGTGCCGGTCCCGGCTCGCGTCGCCCGGGTCCTCTGTGCACCATAGGCGAACGGACCACCGCCAGGGGTGCGCGGGCTGCGCCGCTGGTGGGAGAGGTACGGCGGTAGTGAGACGTCACCCCGGATCGGGTAAGGTAAGGCTTACCTGCCAACGCTCGCGATTCGGTGGTCCGCCCATGACCGTCCCCGCCCTGTTGCCCACCCTCCCGGTCTCGCCCGTCGCGACCGCCTACGCCCGGCTCGCCGAGGTCTTCCCCAGCCTCCGGACGATGGAAACAGCCCCCGGCGAACAGTTGCCGCGCGGAGCGGGCTGGGTCGGCGCGGACGAACTCGCGGCCGGCGGCCCCGCCCTCGACGCCTTCCTCGCCTGGGACGACGCACAGGTGCTGCGCGACTACGGCACCCGCGCCCGCCCCGACGTCGTCGCGAGCTTCGGACTGCACCGGTACGCCTGGCCCGCCTGCCTGCTCGTGACGGTGCCCTGGTTCCTGGACCGCAGGGTCCCCCGGCTGCCCGCCCGCAACGTGTCCTTCCAGCGCACCCTCGGCCATCTGGCGGTACGGATCGAGGAGTTCGCCTGCCTGCCGGGCGACCCCGCGGCGGCGCTGCCCGGCGCGCGGGTCGTCGCCGACGAGGACGCGCTGCGGGCCGAGGTCCGCGCCTCCCTCGCCGAGCACTTCGAAGCGGTCCTCGACGGTTTCGGCCCCCGGCTGCGCCGGGGCCGCCGGGCCCAGTGGGGCATGGCGACGGACGAGATCGTCGAAGGCCTCTGGTACATCGGCGCCCTCCTCGGGGAGGAGCGGCGGGCGATGGCCGAGCTGGACCTGCTGATGCCGGGCGCCACGAAGCCGCACAAGCCGTACGCGGGCGCGGCGGGCTTCCGCGAACTGCCCGGTTCCGAGGGGCCCGACGGGCTGCCGCGCGCCACGCGCTCCCGGGCGGCGTGCTGCTTCTTCTACACCCTGCGCCCCGAGGACACCTGCCTCACCTGTCCGCGCACCTGTGATGCCGAGCGGGTCCGCCGACTGGCCGCGACGGGCTGAGCCTCCCGGGCGATTACGCCACCCGGGAGGGTGACGTAAATCGAACTCAACTCGCTCCCCTTGAGCGGGCGTTCGATCAGATCACACCTATTCGTATGTCCTGCGCCCCCGATGGCGTGCTCTTGCCCGGAAAACGCCTGAGCGCCGCACGGGGTCGGCCAGTATGGGCCGCCAAGACGCCCCACTGCGATGCAAGGGACACCGCATGAGACTGACCGACATATCGCTGGACTGGCTGCTTCCGGGCGGCGTGATGGTGGCCGGGGTCCTGACGGCGGTGGCGGTCCTCGCGCGCGGGAAGCGCGCCGGTGACCAAAGCTCGACCGACGACTCCTGGGAACGCAACGAGGAGCGCCGCAGACGCAAGGAGGCGGTGTACGGCACCGCCGCGTACGTCCTCCTCTTCTGCTGCGCCGCGGTCGCCGCGGCACTCTCCTTCCACGGACTCGTCGGTTTCGGCCGGCAGAACCTCAACCTCTCCGGGGGCTGGGAGTACCTCGTCCCGTTCGGCCTCGACGGCGCGGCCATGTTCTGCTCGGTACTCGCGGTCCGCGAGGCCAGTCACGGCGACGCGGCCCTCGGTTCGCGCCTGCTCGTCTGGCTCTTCGCGGGCGCGGCGGCCTGGTTCAACTGGGTGCACGCACCGCGCGGTCTGGGGCACGACGGGGCACCGCAGTTCTTCGCGGGCATGTCCCTCTCGGCGGCGGTCCTCTTCGACCGGGCCCTGAAGCAGACCCGCAGGGCGGCGCTGCGCGAGCAGGGCCTGGTGCCCCGCCCGCTGCCGCAGATCCGGATCGTGCGGTGGCTGCGGGCGCCGAGGGAGACCTTCGCGGCCTGGTCGCTCATGCTCCTCGAAGGGGTGCGGACCCTGGACGAGGCCGTGGACGAGGTGCGCGAGGACCGGCGGGAGAAGGAGCAGAACCGGCTCCGGCGGCGCGACCAGGTCAAGCTCGACCGGGCACGGCTCAAGGCGATCAACCGCCAGCACCGTGCCTTCGGGCTCGGCAGGGGCGGCGGCCGTCAGGTCGAGGTGGCGGCGCTGGCCGCCCCGGCGGGGGCCCCCGGCCCCGGCTCGGGCAGCGGCGGTACGGGTTCCGGTTCCGGTTCCGCGACGGCCGTCCAGGCCGCCGTCGCGGAACCGGCCATAGCGGACGGACAACTGCCCCTTCGCCCCCGGCCCTCCCTCCAAGCCGTCGGGGGAACTGACTCCCGGACGGTGGACCTCACGGCGGAGGACGACACCCAGGCGCTGCCCCGTCTCGATTCCCTGGAGCGCAAGCTCAAGGATCTGGAGCAGCAGTTCGGCTGAGCACCGGACCGTCCACGCCGAACCGGCGGGGCCGCCCCTTCAGGCGGCCCCGCCGTTCAGTTCGAACCACACCACCTTCCCCACCGTCTGTTCCTCGACTCCCCAGGAGTCGGCCAGGGCGTCCACGAGGACCAGCCCCCTGCCGTGCGTACCGTCGTCGGCGGGCGGTGCGAGCGGTGGGGCGAGTCCCGGGACGAAGTCGCGCACCTCGACCCTGAGGTGACCGGGGACGACCGTCGCGGTCACGACGGCACCCCGCCCGGTGTGGATCAGGGCGTTGGTCACCAGTTCGCTGGTCAGCAGTTCCGCGACGTCGGAGGCGCCCGGACCGCCCCATCTCCGCAGCAGTCCGCGCAGGGCATGTCGTACCTCCGGCACTGCGGTGAGATCCGTTCCTCCCACCTTTCTGAGCAGTTGAGTCGGCTGTCGCGCCTCCCCGGCCATAACCCCCACCCACATATCGTGTCGAACAGGCTCAGGGGGATGAATGCCCCGACGAACCGTCCGCATTCCCTCAGGGCCGGGGCACGTTGCGCAGGTTGGACCGGGCCATCTGGAGCATCCGGCCCACTCCCCCGTCCAGGACGATCTTGCTGGCGGAGAGGGCGAATCCCGTCACCATGTCGGCGCTGATCTTGGGCGGGATGGAGAGCGCGTTGGGGTCGGTGACGACGTCGACCAGGGCCGGACCCTTGTGCCGGAAGGCGTCCTTGAGGGCTCCGGCCAGCTGTTTCGGCTTCTCGACGCGGACGCCGTGGGCCCCGGCGGCCCGTGCGACGGCGGCGAAGTCCGGGTTCTTGTTGGTCGTTCCGTACGAGGGGAGTCCGGCCACCAGCATCTCCAGCTCCACCATCCCGAGCGAGGAGTTGTTGAACACGATCACCTTCACCGGCAGGTCGTACTGCACGAGGGTGAGGAAGTCGCCCATCAGCATGGAGAACCCGCCGTCGCCGGAGAGCGACACGACCTGCCGGTTCCGGTCGGTGAACTGCGCGCCGATGGCCTGCGGCATCGCGTTGGCCATCGAGCCGTGGCTGAACGAGCCGATGATCCTGCGCCGCCCGTTGGGGCTGAGGTAGCGCGCCGCCCAGACGTTGCACATCCCGGTGTCCACGGTGAACACAGCGTCGTCGTCGGCGAGTTCGTCGATCACCGAGGCCACGTACTCGGGGTGGATCGGGATGTGCTTCTCGACCTTGCGGGTGTACGCCCTGACGACCCCTTCGAGCGCGTCGGCGTGCTTCTTGAGCATCTTGTCGAGGAAACGCCGGTCGTTCTTGGCCCGGACGCGGGGGGTCGTACAGCGGAGGGTCTCGCGGACGTCCCCCCAGACGGCGAGGTCGAGCCGGGAGCGGCGGCCGAGGCGCTCGGGCCGCACGTCCACCTGCACGATCTTCACGTCGTCGGGCAGGAAGGCGTTGTACGGGAAGTCGGTGCCGAGCAGGATCAGCAGATCGCACTCATGGGTGGCCTCGTAGGCGGCGCCGTACCCGAGGAGACCGCTCATCCCCACGTCGTACGGATTGTCGTACTGGATCCATTCCTTGCCGCGCAGGGCGTGGCCGACCGGGGACTTGATCCGTTCGGCGAACCGCATGACCTCGGCGTGCGCCCCGGCCGTACCGCTGCCGCAGAAGAGCGTCACCCGGTCGGCCTCGTCGATCATCCGCACCAGGGCGTCGATCTCGGCGTCCCCGGGGCGCACGGTGGGCCGGGAGGTGACGAGCGCGGTCCCCGGCGTCCGTTCCGGGGCGGGCCGGGAGGCGATGTCGCCGGGGAGCGACACCACGCTCACACCGCCCTGTCCGACGGCGTGCTGGATCGCGGTGTGGAGCAGCCGGGGCATCTGTTCGGGGTTGGAGATGAGTTCGCTGTAGTGGCTGCACTCGCGGAACAGCTGGTCGGGGTGGGTCTCCTGGAAGTAGCCCAGGCCGATCTCGCTGGACGGGATCTGCGAGGCGAGGGCCAGCACCGGGGCCATGGAGCGGTGGGCGTCGTACAGCCCGTTGATGAGGTGCAGGTTCCCCGGGCCGCAGGAGCCCGCGCAGGCGGCGAGGCCGCCGGTGATCTGGGCCTCGGCGCCCGCGGCGAAGGCGGCGACCTCCTCGTGGCGCACCTGGATCCAGTCGATGTCCCGGGTCCGGCGGATCGCGTCGACGACCGGGTTGAGGCTGTCACCGACCACGCCGTACAGGCGCCGTACGCCCGCGCGCACGAGGATGTCGACGAACTGTTCCGCCACGTTCTGTCTGGCCATGGCTCCATCAACACACGGTCCGGCCCGTTACGCCTCCCAGACGCCCACCCCCGTACGGTCGTCGGCGTAGCCGGTCACCCTCAGCTGGGTGTCGGCGAGGAAGGCGGCCAGTCCCGGCGGCTCGGGGTCGGCCCAGCGGTCCGCCAGCTCCCTGGCCAGGGCGGGTTCGCCCCGGATCGGCTCGGCGAGGCCGGACGAGGCCAGGAGCAGGGTGTCGCCGGGCCGGGCGACGGAGGCGCGGAAGCGGAACGGCTCGGCGGGCGGCGGTACGGGTTCCTCGACGAGGGGCCCGGGGGCGGTGGTGATGCCGAGGTCCATGGTGAACCGGTCGCCCTCCTCGCCGGTCTCGGGGGTGGCACCCGTGGGGGTCTCCGTGGCGGGGCGCGGGGGCGAGCCGAAGCCGACGACGGGGGCGCCGGTGACGGCCGCCGGTTTCGGCAGGAGCGGTTCGATGTCCTGCCAGACGCCGTCCCTGAGCCGGAACAGACCGCCGCTCCCGATGCCGAAGAAGACCCGGGTGCGGCAGGTGGGGTCGGCGGGGACGAGCAGACAGCGGAGGGTCGCGGTGTACTCGTCGGGGGCGAGGCCGCGCTCGGCCGCCCGGCTCCTGAGCTTGCCGTAGGTCCGGTCGGTGAGCCGGTGCAGTCCCGACTTGAGCTCGCCGCGGCGGCCCGACCTGATGTCCGCGGAGAGCCGGGCGTGGCTGCGGCAGACGGCCTCGGCGATCCACCGGCAGGCGTCCGCCGCGGCGAGGTGGGCGTCCTCGGCGGCGCGGGAGCCCGCGGCGACCGCGACGAGGACGAGCGCGGTCTCGTCGTGGCCGAAGCGGGCGGTGAGCAGGGCGTCGCGGCGGGGTTCGCCCCGGTAGCGCGCGGAGTCCCCGCGCACGGAGGCCGCCCGCAGGGTGCTGGTGCCGTAGCGGGCGCCGTCGAGGACGGTGTCGGCGACGAGTTCGCCCAGTTCCCCGGGGCGCGCGACGGGCAGCGCGGTCGGCTCGGCCTCGTAGGTGGGAGGTCGGCCGCCGACGAATCCGGTACGGGGCCGGGGCACCGCCACCTGGACGGTGAGGTCGGGCTCGGCGCCGGGCGGCTCTCCGCCGGGGGCCGGGAGGTGGATCTGGACGGTGGGCGCCTCGACGGGCGGGGGCGGCGGAGGCCCGGGGAACGTCCTGGGCCCGGTCCTGGGCGCCTCCCAGGGCGCGGGCGCGGCGGGGAGTGGCGGCGTCGCCGGGGCGGGTGGCGGCGGGTGCGCCTCCCGGAGGGGCGGTGGCGCGGGGGGCTCGGCTCGCGGGTCCCTCGGTTCGGGGGGCGCGACGGGTTCCGGCGGTGTGCGGTGCGGTACGGCGCCGGGTGCCGCCCCGGGGTCCGGGGCCGGGGCCGTGCCCTGGGCGGCGGCCGGTCCGGGAGCCGCGCCGTGGGCGGTGACCGGGATGGCGCTCGGGGTGGTGCTCGGGGTCGTGCTCGGGTCGGGGGTCGTCTCTCGGACGGTGTCCGCGGCGGTGTTCAGGCCGGGCCCCGTGCTCCGGCCGGGGGCCGGATCCTGAGCGGTCTCCGGAGCCGCGCTCCGGGCGGGAGCCGTCTCCCGGTCCGCGTCCGGGTCCGTTCTCCGGTCCGTGCTCTGGTCCGGGACCTGGCCCGGACCGGCGATGGGTGGGGCCGCCGGGGTCCCCGGGGTGGTCGGGGTCCCCTGGGTGGTCGGGGTCCCCGGGATGGTCGGGGCGGCGCGGGGTGTCGTGGCGAAGTGGTCGTCGAGCGTGTCACCCGGGACCGTCGGGGCCGTGACCGGCGCCGACTCGTCGTAGAGCTCGTCCCACCAGCTGTCCCCGTGCTGAGTCATGCCCTTATTGTCCACAGCTCGCGGCGCCCGGGGACGGGACACCGGAAAAACCGTTGCCGCGAATGGGTGATCCGCCGGGCGACCCCACCCCCCACGGGAAGGACGCCCGGCGGACCGGCGTGATCAGCGCACGTCGTAGGCGCGGACCACGGTCTGGGTGACGGAGTTGCCGTGGGCGTCCGCCAGTTCGGTCCTCAGGGTGACCGGCTTTCCGGACGCGCCCGCGTGGTTCACGGTCGCGTTCCAGCGCCCGCCCTGCCGGGAGACCCGCGCTTCGGTCCAGGTCCCGCCTCCGTCGTAGGAGTACGAGAGCGTGGCCGAGGTGAGCGCCGCGGGGGTGTAGCCCGCGTGACCCGTCACGGTGAGGCCGATGTGCTGGCCGTCGGTCGCGGCGAGGGTCTTGAGACCGTCCTCCGGAAGGTCGTACCGGGGGAAGAGAATCGGTATGCCCTGAGAGTAGACGCTCTCGTCGAGCTTGGAGGTGAATTTCCACGCCGAGTTGACGGATGTGGAGCGGTTCCATACCTTGCTGCCGAGCTTCATGCTGTTCAGTTCGAGCGTGTACGCGCCCGCCTCGGCGGGGACTTCGAAGGCGCCGGACGGCCAGCCGGTCCCGCCGACGACCTTCCCGTCGCGGCTGAGCCGCAGGTTGCCGATGTCGCCGAAGGAGCCGGGTTCGGCGTGGTGGGTGCCGTCTCCCCAGAGGGCGGCGGAGAATCCGATCAGATTGCCCTGCCTTTCGGCGACGAGGAGTTCCTCACCCGTGGTGTCGCGCGGGGCGGTCGGGGCGAGGACGCCGTCGTACCAGCGTTCGGTGCGCCGCTCGCCGGGCCGGTAGGCGTGCCGGGCGCCGCTCATCAGCTCGCCGAAGGGGAAGCTGCTGCCGATCGTCTCGGACCAGGCGGTGTCGCCGGTCGAGTAGTAGTCGGTACGGGTGCCGGGGGCGGCGACCGTCTCCAGGGAACCGAAGGAGACGGTGGTGCCGTCGGGCCGGTGGGCGGCGGGGAAGTACATGAAGTCGGCGGCGGTCCCGGCGGAGCCGTAGCGGGAGTCCGTACGGCCGAGGCGGTCGTCCCGGACCCGGTAGGTCTTCTCGGAGCGGATGGCGCCGTCCTCGGGGAAGGCCAGGTTGTAGGCGTACGGGCTCTTCGCGGTGGCCTGCCAGGCGAGGGTGACCGGGCCGGTCGTGAGCCTGCGCAGGAGCGCGGTCGCCTCGCCGGACGGGACGGAGAGGACGGGCAGGCCGAGGGTGGTGAACGAGCCTCCCGGGTACCAGCGTTCGGGCGTGGCGCGGTGGACGAGGACGGCGACGGCACCGGCTTCCCGGGCGGCGCGGGCGACGGCGGCGGCGTCGGTGGAGTCGTCGGGCAGCCGGACGAGGGCGACGCGGCCCCGGACCCCGGCGGCGGCCAGTTCCCCGGGGGTGCCGGTTCCGGCGTCGACGAGCCGGGCGGAGCCGGTGCCGTCGAGGTTGTCGGAGCCGGTGGACCCGGTGAGCGGGTGCAGGGTCAGGCCGTCGGCGGTGCGCAGCGAGGCGACCTGTGGGGCGGCGGTGCGCCAGTAGCTGCCGAACTCGAAGTCGCCGTCGGTGGCGGCCCCTTCGACGGAGGCGTAGTAGGAGCGGACCGTACGGGGGGCCGCGGCGGTTCCGGCGTGCAGCCAGGCACCGTCCCAGGACCGGGCGAACGCGAGGGTGGCGCCCCGGAGTTCGGAGGGCCGGTCGGTCCGCACGGACAGCCTGTGTGCCTTGCGGGCGTCGAGGACGACCGTGGTGTCCTTCTTCAGCTCCAGCTGCGGGCGGCCGAGGTAGCTGATCGAGTCGGTGAGCGTGGCGGTCCCGCCCGGGTCGGCGGTGGTGACGAAGGAGGAGAGGAAGTAGCTGCCGGGGCGCAGGCGGTAGACCTGGTCGGTGGCGCCTTCGTTGAAGCGGCGCTCGCCGCTCGCGGTGTCGGTGCCGATGACGTCGAGCGAGGAGGCGCCGGTGGCGGGCCCGCCCAGCCGGTCGATCAGCTTGACGCGGAGGGTGACGGTCTCCGGCTCGACGTGGAGCGAGAAGGGGGTGGAGACATGGACGCCCCGGGGTCCGGTGGCCAGGACGCGGCCGGTGACGTCGCCGTACTGGGCGCGGTCGAGGCGGGCGGTCGGATCGATCTCCAGGGGGACCCGGACGGTGGCTCCGGCGGGGACGGTGACGGTCCGCTTGCCGAGCCGGGCGACCGAACCGCGCACGCGGGAGCCGTCGTTGCCGGTGACGGCGGCGACGGTCAGGTTCAGGGTGACCGGAGTGCCCGAGGTGTTGGTGTAGGGGACGGAGACGGTGGTGCGGTCGCTGCGGTCCTGCGGCCAGGCGAAGGTGCCGGCCTGGACGGCGGGGGCGCCGAGGACGGTCTGGCCGATCGCCGCCCTGACGTCGAGGCGGCCGCCGCCGACCTCGCGGACGTCGCCGGGGACGGAGCTGTCGGCGGAGGCGACGAGCGCGGCCTTGATCTGCTGGGCGGTCCAGTCGGGGTGGCGCTGCTTGACGATCGCGGCGGCGCCCGCGACGTGCGGGGTGGCCATCGACGTACCGGACATGGACCGGTAGGCGTACACGCCCCGGCCGCCCGCGGCGGCGGCGGAGATGCCGACGCCGGGGGCCGCGATCTCGGGCTTGAGGGTGTGGTTCCCGATCGTCGGACCGCGGCTGGAGAAGTACGCGGTGGAGTCGTCGCGGTCGGTGGCGCCGACGGTGAGCACGCCGGGGGCGCAGCCGGGCGAGGAGACCGTGTTGAGGGCGGGGCCCGAGTTGCCCGCCGCGACGACGAACAACGTGCCCTCGCTGCGCGCGAGTTCTTCGGCGGCGAGGCTCATCGGGTCGGTGCAGTCGGTGGGTTCGGGGCTGCCGAGGCTCATCGAGACGACGTCGGCGCCCTGGGCGACGGCCCATTCCATGCCCGCGATGATCCAGGAGGCGGCGCCGGAGCCGGAGTCGTCGAGGACCTTGCCGTTGAGGAGGGCGGCGCCGGGCGCGACGCCCTTCTTCCGGCCCTCGCTCGCGGCGCCGGAGCCGCCGACGGTGGAGAGGGTGTGGGTGCCGTGGCCCTGGTGGTCGCCGGTGGTCTCCGAGTCGGTGAAGTTCTCGGAGGCGGTGAGGCGGCCCTTGAGGTCGGGGTGTTCGGCGTCGGCGCCGGTGTCGAGGACGGCGACCTTGGTGCCGGTGCCGTCGTAGCCCGCGGCCCAGGCCTCGGGGGCGTGGACCTGCCGGGTGGAGCGCTCCAGGGTGGCCCGGACCTTGCGGTCGAGCCAGAGCTTCTTGATCCCGGCGGCGGTGCGGGCCCGGGGGGCCTCGACCTCGGCCCAGAAGGTGGCGGCCCGCTTCTTCTCCGCCTTCATCGCGACGGCGTCGACGGTTCTGAGGACCTGGCCGCGCCGGGCGCCGGGCGGGGCGGCGGGGACGGAGCGGCCGAGGCCGGAGCCGTAGACCGCGATCAGGGGCAGGGTGGCGGTGGCGGCGTCGTCGTAGCCCTGGCGGACGAGTCCGGTGACGTTGAAGAGTTCCTCGTCGACGCGTCCGGCGGCGAGCGCGGCGGTGGCGGTCTCGGGGTAGACGTACAGGTCCCGGCCGGAGCGGCGGGTCTGGACGAGGGGGACGGTGCCGTCCTCGCGGGGCAGGGCCGTGGCGGCCGGGGCTCCGTCGGTGCCGTGGGTGACCAGGACGCGGTCGCCGGTGACCAGGGTCACCGTGGCGGCGCGGTCCCCCGCGCGGGCCGCGGCCTCGCCGCCGACCAGTGGTCGCTTCTCCGCCGTGCCGTCCCCGGGCTCGTTCGCCATGGACGGCGCGACCGCGGTGACGGCCAGGGCCACGGCGGTCGCCGCCCCCAGGGCCGTACGCGAGATCGGACGCATCGCTCTCCCCCATCTGATTCCGGAGAAAAGGCATAAGTCGCCCGGCTCCGGAGGCTGTTGGTGCTGCGGTGGCGCCACATTGGCAGAGGTGAGGGCGGTACAGGGATGATGGACGAGGCGGGAATACGCCGTGGCCGTTTCCCGCCAGGTCACCAACGGAACGAATGCCTCCGGTGCATGTCCCGGAAGATCCGGGGCGCCGCCGGGGGTGCGGCGAGGGACGGGGCATCCATGCTGGGAGCGATAGGACTCGACGAGCGCCAGGAGTCCGCCTACCGGGCTCTGGTGGCGCTGGGCGCGGCCGAGGTGACCGATCTCGCGCACCGGCTCGCCCTGCCCGAGCCGGACACCGAGCGGGCCCTGCGCCGACTGGAGGCCCAGGGGCTCGCCGCCCAGTCGTCGGCCCGCACCGGGCGGTGGGTGGCGGCGCCGCCCGGGGTCGCGCTCGGCGCGCTGCTGACCCAGCAGCGGCACGAGCTGGAGCGGGCCGAACTGGCGGCGAAACTCCTCGCGGAGGAGTACCGGGCGGAGGCGGCGGAGGCCGCCGTGCACGACCTGGTGGAGGTGGTGACCGGCGCGAGCGCCGTCACCCATCGTTTCCTCCAGCTCCAGCTGGGCGCGCAGGAGGAGGTCTGCGCCCTGGTGACGGGCAAGCCGATCGCCGTCACCGGGCTGGAGAACGACGCCGAGGAGCAGGCGGCCGGTCGTGGGGTGCGTTACAGGGTGGTCATCGAGCGCGAGGTGCTGACCCTGCCCTCCGGTCTCCTCGAACTGTCGGCGGCGCTCGGCCGGGAGGAGCGGATCCGGGTCACCGACCGGGTCCCGACGAAACTGGTGGTCGCGGACGCGAGCCTGGCGATGGTGCCGCTGACCGGGCGGGGCGCGGAACCCGCCGCGATCGTCGTGCACGCCAGCGGACTCCTGGAGTCCCTTCGGGGACTGTTCGAGTCGGTGTGGCGGGACGCGCTGCCGCTGCGGCTCGGGGCGGGCGCGCAGATCACCGAGGACGAGGCCCCCGGTCCGGATGTCGTGGACCTGGAGATCCTGTCTCTGCTGCTCGCCGGGATGACGGACGCGAGCGTGGCCAAACAGCTGGACCTCGGGCTGCGGACCGTACAGCGGCGGGTCAAGGGCCTGATGGAACTGACCGGGGTGACGACCCGGCTCCAGCTGGGCTGGCACGCGTACGAGAAGGGCTGGGTGGCCCGGCACTGACCGGCCCCGTACCCCGACCGACGGCCTTGACCTGCGGGAACACCGGGTCTCCTGCACCCTGGACACATGGGTGTGGCGCAGTTCCTGCTGATCGCGACGGTGATGCTGCTCGGACTGTTCGGGGTGCTGGTCCCCGGCGTGCCGGGGACGTGGCTCGTCTGGGCCGCGATGCTGTGGTGGTCCCTGCACGAGCGGACGGACCTCGCCTGGATCCTGCTGGCGTCCACGACGGGCCTGCTGCTGCTCACCCAGGTGGTCGTATGGCAGCTGCCGCCGCGCCGCTTCCGGGGCACGGGCATCACGCGCCGGACGGCGGCGTACGCCGGAGCGGGCGCGGTCCTGGGCTTCGTGCTGGTCCCGGTGGTCGGGGCGGTACCCGGCTTCGTCGGCGGGATCTACCTCTCGGAACGGCTCCGTCTCGGCGGGCACGGCCAGGCGCGGTCCTCGACCCGCGCGGTGATGCGGGCGGCGGGCACGAGCGTGCTGGTGGAACTCTTCGCGTGCCTGCTGATCGTGGGGGCGTGGGTGGGAGCGGTGGTGGCGGAGTGACGGGCCCCTTCGGACGTGAGGGGCCTTCGGAGGCCCCTCCGGGGATGAGGGGCGGGCTTCGGGGGCCGGTCCGCCCGGGGTCCGGGGTGTCCCCGTCGGGGCACCGGCTCATGTCTGAGGAGCGGCCACCGGGGTCACCGTGCCGTTCGCCCCGCAGCGGACGACCCAGGGGGCTGGGAAGGGGTCGGGTTCTCGTGGATGCGGATGTCCGACCGAGGGGGGCGGGGCGTCGCCGGGGACAGGGGCGTGGGCGGCGGTGCAGGCGAGCAGGCAGACGGCAGTGACGTCGAGGGCGCCGCCGCTGACCGCGCCGGGCACGTGGAGGTCGACGGCGTCCCGCGCGGCGGTGGCGGTGAGCCGTCCGGCCATCGGGGGCACCTGGGTGATCAGACCGTGTTCGCGTTCGGCGGGGGCGGGTCCTTCGAGGAGGAGATCGAGGGCCTGCTGCGGGCTGAGCGGACGGTCGGTGGGGCGGACCACCGCGCGCAGCTCACGAAAGACCTCGTGTCGTTCAAGCCCGATGTCGTCGCCCACCAGATCACCACCTACGACTGGGGCACCGTCACCGAACAGCGCGCCGCGTAGGGACGACTGGCCGAGACCGTGAACAAGGCCGGTGCCGACCTCCTGGATCGTGTCCGCCTGATCGTGTCCGCCCTCCGTTCAGGATCGACGACTGCTACAAGCCGCACACCGCCGCCATCAGGACGGCTCCGCGCCCGGCCGCCGGGATCGCGGACGAGCACCCGAGCACCGTCCGCTTCCTCGACGCCTCCGCCCTGTGGGGCTCCGACAGCGCGGCAAGGACGGCATCCACTCCTGCCAGCAGGGGGCGGCGGTCTTCGCCGTCTGGTTCGGCAAGGAACTCGGCGAGCGGGACGGCCTCGCTCCCGCCGCACCGGCCACATGGGCCACCGGAGCGTGGACCGGCGACAAGGTCTACGGCCCGCTCGGCTGCGCGTAACCCTCTCTCCTCCCCCGTCCGCGCGGGCGGCGCCGGTCCTGCCGCTGCCGCCCTCACCCCGAGGAGCCCCATGACCGTGCCGGCCTCCGCGTCCGCTCCCGCTCGCCCGCCCTGTTCCCCCGCCGGGCCGCGCCGCCCCCGGCACGGAGCCGGTCACCGGCACGGGCCACGTCCCGGCCCTGGAAGGGCTGCGCGGCACCTACGGGCTGCTCGACTCGGGTGAGGGGCCGACCCGTAAGGAGTGCGTCCCCTACGGGCGTGAGCCCGTCATCGGCGCGGCACGGTCGAGGTACCGCGTCGCGTAGGACCGCCAGGGGCGCCACGCGTCCGTCTCCGAGGGACCCGGCTCCGGCGCCTCCGGCTCCGGCGCCTCCGCTTCCGAACGGCCCGGTCCCGAACGGCCCGGGTTCGGGTGATCCGGGTTCGGGTGATCCGGCAGGGACACGTCCGGGTCGCCGAGCGCTCGCATCCGGATGAGGGCGGCGGCCCCGGCATCGACGCCCGGTACGGCCCGCAGGGCGCGCTCGGCCTCGTCGCGGTCGGCGCCAGGGTCGAGCCGGACGTCGCCGTCGGCGAGCGCGCGGGCCAGCGGACCCGCGACGGGGTGCCCGGTCAGCGCCCGGGACTCCGGGAACACATGGGTGAGGGTGCCGCAGGCGGTCGCCAGCGGCGTGCCGTACGCCTCGACGACCCGGGCCGACTCCGCAGCGCCGAGGACCGTCCGCAGCGCGAACTCCTCCGGTTCGGCCGTCCCCGGGGAGCGGACACCGGGTCTGGCGGCGACCTCTGCGGCCAGTCCCGGGACGGCGCCGAGGCGCTCGGCGACCGCGTACGGGTCGGCGTCCAGGTCGAAGAGGCGGCGCAGCCGGTGCACGGCGGTGGTGAGGTCCCGCAGTTCGGTCAGATGGATCCGGGCGTCCAGCCAGTTCCCGGCGGACCGTTCGTCCACGGACACCACACCGGTGCCGTACGGAAGCCGCAGGGTGCGCCGGTAGGTGCGGCGCCCGGGGGCGCCGACGACCTCCTCCACCCGGGGTACGGCCTCGGCGGCGAGCAGGTCGAAGACCTCGTCGGCGGCGTACGGCCCCCGGTGGGCCAGCCGCAGCGGCACCCCGGCGGCGAGCGCGGTCCGCGCCCCGGCCCCGCTGCCCGCCTCGGCGCGCAGGTCGGTGGGGGTGCGGGCGTACACGGTGCGGATGGTCTCGTTGAACTGGCGGACGCTGGCGAACCCGGCCGCGAACGCGATCTCGGTCACCGGGAGCCCGGTCGTCTGGAGCAGCAGCCGTGCGGTGTGCGCCCGTTGGGCGCGGGCGAGCGCCACGGGACCCGCGCCCACTTCGGCGGTGAGCTGGCGCTGCACCTGCCGGGTGCTGTAGCCGAGGCGTCCGGCGAGACCGGGCACGCCCTCGCGGTCGACGACGCCGTCGCCGATCATCCGCATGGCCCGCCCGACGACATCGGCCCGTACGTCCCAGGCGGCGGAGCCGGGCACGGCGTCAGGACGGCAGCGGCGGCAGGCCCTGAAGCCGTGGCCCTGGGCGGCGGCGGCCGTCGGGAAGAAGGCCACGTTCCGGCGCTTGGGGGTGACGGCGGGGCAGCTGGGACGGCAGTAGATCCCGGTGGTCCGTACGGCGAAGAAGAACTCGCCGTCGAAGCGTGCGTCCCTGCTGCTGACCGCCTGGTAGCGGGTGTCGTCGTCGGTCACGTCTTCCAGTGTGCGGCCGTACGTGGGGAGGGGCTCGCGGTTTTCGGACGTGACATTGACGGGAGGGAGGAGGGAAAAGGGAGAAGGGAGGAAGGGGCGGGCCGGGGACAGGGGGCGCCGCCCGGCCTCTGGCTCGCCGGAGTGAGCCGGGCCGGGGGCCTGGCCGGACCGGGCGGACCGGGCGGACCGAGCCAGACCAGACCCATGATCCGGCCCAGCGGACGCACCGCGCCGGGCAGACCCCCGGTCCGGCCGGGCCCGGCCGGACCGGACCAAGCCCATGATCCGGCCGGATCGGACCGCACCTGGAAGCCACCGACCCGGTCAGATGGGCGCCGGGCCGAAGAGGCCCACGGGGTCCGTCCGGGTGGGCCGGGACCGGAGGTCACCACCCGTCCCCCGGGCGGGCCGAGGAACGGCCGCGCCCGGCGGCCCGTACCGCGCGGGCCCTTCCCGAACCGTCCGCCACCCGCCCGCGCCCCGGCCCGGACCAGTCCCGCGGGCACGCGCGGCCCGGCCCGGCCCCCTCCCGCCCTACCGGACGTGTCCGCGCTTCAGTTCCATCGCCTGGCGGCCCTCCGCGCCCTTGCGCTTCCAGTCCTTGAGCATCTCGGTGCGCAGGCGGGCGTCGGTCTTGGCGACGAGCCGCTGGTTCTCCCGGAGGAGCTTGCGGTAGCTGTCGAACCGGCGCACGGGCAGCGAGCCGTCCTCGATCGCCGCCGCGACGGCGCAGCCCGGCTCGGACTCGTGGGCGCAGTCGTGGAAACGGCACTCACGGGCCAGCTCCTCGATCTCCGAGAAGACCTGGCCGACACCGGTCTCGGCGTCCCAGAGCCCGACGCCGCGCAGTCCGGGGGTGTCGATGAGGACTCCCCCGCCGGGCAGCACGAAGAGGTTCCGGGTGGTGGTGGTGTGACGGCCCTTGCCGTCGATGTCACGGGCCGCCTGGACGGCCATGACGTCCTGGCCGACGAGGGCGTTGGCCAGGGTGGACTTCCCGGCGCCGGAGACGCCGAGGAGCACGGTCGTCCCGCCCGCGACGACGGCGGACAGCACGTCGACCCCTTCGCCGGTGGTGGAGCTGAGGGGCAGCACCTGGACGCCGGGGGCGACCGTCTCGACGTCCTCGACGAGGTAGGAGAGCCCGGTGGGGTCGGGAACGAGGTCCGCCTTGCTGAGGACCACGATCGGCTGGGCGCCGGACTCCCAAGCCAGGGCGAGGAAGCGCTCGATGCGGCCGAGGTCGAGTTCGACGGCGAGGGAGACGGCGATGACGGCGTGGTCGACGTTGGCCGCGAGGATCTGTCCCTCGGACCGCTTGGAGGACGTGGACCGTGCGAAGGCCGTACGGCGCGGCAGGCACGCCCGTACGTACCGGGGGTCGGCGCCCTCGGGATCGACGGCGGCCCAGTCGCCGGTGCAGACGACCCGGAGCGGGTCGTGCGGGGTCACGAACGCGGTGTCGGCGCGGACGGTGCCGTCCGCGGTGGCGACATCGCACTGCCCCCGGTCGACGCGCACGACCCGCCCGGGAACGAGCCCCTGAGCGGCGTACGGGGCGAAGGACTCGGCCCAGCCGGAGTCCCAGCCGTGGGCGTCGAGCACGGCGGAGGAGGAGAGGAAGGAGGAGGAACGGTGGGAGAGCGGGAAAGACAAGGCGGACCCTTCACAGGGGCGGCCCCGGCGCTGCGTGTCTGAACGGTGAGGTCAGCCGGTGGCCACGGAGGTGGAGTGGACGAGCTTCTGCGTGAGGGCGAGGCCCTTCGTGGCGACGACAGCCATCTGTCACACCTCCTGTGTCTCTGTTTCCGCGCGCGGTTCCTCCGCGCGTCCGTACGGCGGCGCCGCACGGGATCCCGTGCGGCGAGGTCGTACGGGAACACGCTAGCCGGACCGTCCCTCCGTACGCCAAGGGTTTTCTCAGACCACCGCGAGCAGGACCATCAGTGCCGCCGTGAGGAGCAGCGTCATCGGGACGGCCAGGGTGCCGGGGGGCGGAACGCGGAGTCTCGGGGCGGGGGGTGCTCCTTCCCCGGTGCGGGCGGCCGTGGCGCGGGCGCGGGCCAGGGTGTCGGCCGGTGGTCGCTGCGGCAGTTCCACCCGCCAGGGGCGGCGCGGTTCGTGGCGGACGACGGCCGCGCGGTGGGTGCGGGCGTCCTGGAGGTCCAGCAGGTTCTCGACCTCGATCCGGTACGGGGGTCCGGTGGCCGGCAGCACCGTGAGGTCGAAGACGAGCGCGGCGCCCCGGGCGCGGACCGAATGGAGCCACGCGGGCGCGTGCGCGGCCCGTCCCGGGTCCACGGGGCCCTGGGCCACGCCCGGCCGGTGCCGCAGACGCAGCCGGGCGAGCTGGATGAGGAGGGTGTAGGTGGCGTTCAGGCCCAGCATCATGAGCCAGCGCGGGCCCTGGAGCGCCCCGTGCGCGAGGGCGGTGACGGCGACGGCACCGGGGACGGCCACGGCGAGGGTGCCGGGGCCGAGGGCGAGGCGCAGCAGGTCCCCGAGGGGGACGCGGTACGTCCCGGGCCGCGCGATCGGCTCCGTGGCCGTGGCCCGGTCGCCCTCCGAGGCCGGGTCACCGTCCGGTTCCCCGTCGCCCTCCGGTGCGAGTTCCGGGTAGAGCTCCCGGTAGCGGTCCGGGTTCGTGGGGCGCAGGCTCCGGGTGGTGCCCGCGAGGAGCAGGAGGGCGCCGAGGACCACGAGGCCGTAGGCGGCGACCACGGCGTGGTCGTCCTCGCGGCCCATGAGGAGCCCGAAGGCCGCCAGGAGCACGGCCAGTCCGGCGGCCCCTGCGGCGCCGAGGAACGGCGTGGCGAGCAGGACGGCGCCCACGGCCGACGGCGCCGCGAAGAACAGCGCGCCGCCCGCGAGCTGGTCCGTGCCGCAGCCGTCGGAGTCGCAGGTCCAGCGGACGGCCGAGCGTTCGGTGGCGTACACATGGCAGAGGAACCAGGTCTGCCAGAACAGCAGAACGGCCGCCGCGGCCCAGGGCCAGGAAGTCCGTGCGTACGCGCGCGTGTTCATGCGCCGACCGTAGTGGGTGGGCCGGACGACGGGGAGGGGCGGACCCGGTGGACGTACGACGCCCAGCGGGCAGGAGCGGACGCACGGCGCACGGCGCACAGCGGCGGACCCCGGGACGCACGGCGAGCAGGGCCGGGCTCCGTGGACGGCGTACGGCGGACAGCGCCGCGCGCGGGGCCTGGGACGGCGGCGGCGACGCCCGATCTGGCTCGGCTCGGGCCGTCCACCCGCCTCCGCGCGCGTACCGGCGCCTCCGTGAAGGGCCTCCCGCCTTCCGTCCGCCCCGCCCGCCCCACCCCGCCCGCCCGTCCCGCCCACGTCCGATTCGTTCAAGACCCGTTCCGGTTCGGCCGCGTACGTTTCCCTCATGAACACAGCACCCCGCATCACCCCTCAGCTGGACCTCATCGGTGTCGTCGTCTCGGACATGGGCGCCTCGCTCGGCTTCTACCGGCGGCTCGGGATCGAAGTGCCCGAAGGGAGCGAGGGGGCGCCGCACGTCGAGGCCGTACTGCCCGGAGGGCTGCGGATCGCCTGGGACACCGAGGAGACCGTGCGGTCCTTCGACCCGGGCTGGACGCGGCCCGTCGGCGGGAACCGCGTGGAGCTGGCCTTCCGGTGCGCCGCGCCCGAGGACGTGGACGCGGTCTACGCGGAGCTGACGGCCGCCGGGTACCAGGGTCATCTGAAGCCCTGGGACGCCTTCTGGGGCCAGCGTTACGCCGTGGTCCTCGACCCGGACGGGTCCGGAGTGTCGCTCTTCGCGGACTCCGGGAGCGAGGCCGCGTAGGCGCCGAGGGTGGTCCCCGCGAGGGCCCGGGTCTCGCGGGCCAGATGGGCCTGGTCGGCGCAGCCCGCGCGGACCGCCGCCTCGGCGTACGGCACTCCGGCCCGGACCAGGGCCAGCGCACGCTGGAGGCGGAGGACCCGGGCGAGCGTCTTGGGGCCGTAGCCGAAGGCGTCCAGGGAGAGCCGGTGGAGCTGCCGGGCGCCGAGCCCGACCTCGTCGGCCGTCTCGGCGACGGCCCGCCCCGCACCGAGACGTGCGACGACCGTGCGCAGCAGCGGGTCGGGGGCGGGGACGTCGGCGGCCCGGACCCGTACCAGCGTGTCGAGGGCGGTCGCCGGGTCCGGGGCGGCGGTGATCCGTTCGCCGAGCCGTCGGGCCTCGGCCCCGCCCCACAGCGCGCCGAGGTCGATCCTGCGGTCGCGCAGTTCGTGGGCGGGGACGCCGAGGAAGCGGGGCGCGTCACCGGGCGCGAAGCGGATTCCGGCGTACCGGGCGGCGGTCTCACCGGGCACGTACGCGCGCGTGTCGGGTCCGGCGACCATGAGGTGCCCGTCGGCCCAGATCAGGTCCATGCACCCGTCGGGCAGCACGGCCCGGACCGGCCCCTCGTCGGGGACTGCGGTACGGCTCCACAGGACGGCGCCGTCGAACAGGGCGGGGCGTTCCTCGTACACCCTTCCAGCCTAGGCCGTCACCGCCGGGAACTCCCCCGGTCCCACGGCCGTTGGGATGTCCGGACCCGGGGGGCGAGCGGATCTGGACCGTGGAGGTCGGTATGGCTCGGCAAGGGGCGCTTCGGCGCGGGTTCGGTGTGGTGGCGGTGGTCGTCGCGGTGACGGCGGGCACGGTGACGGCGGCCTCGGCCGCCGGTGGGGACGGGAGGCACGGTGCGACCCGGGCCGCGATGGCGGAGCTCGTACGGGACGAGGGGCTGCCCGGGACGATAGCGGGGGTCCGGGAGGGCGACGGCGGCTGGTCGGCGGCCGTCGGGGTGGCGGACACCTCGACCGGGCGGGCGCGGTCGGCCCGGGAGCGGTTCCGGATCGGGAGCGTGACGAAGACCTTCACCGCGACGGTGGTGCTGCAACTGCGGGCCGAGGGGCGGCTCGATCTGGACGACACCGTGGAGAGGTGGCTGCCCGGGGTGGTGCCGCCCGACGGGACGCACAGCCCGGTGATCACGGTCCGGCAGCTGCTCGGGCACCGCAGCGGGCTGTTCTCGTACGACGAGGACCCGCTGATGATCGAGCGGCTGGCCTCGCCCGCCTTCCTGGCGCACCGCTACGACACCTACCGGCCCGAGGATCTGGTGCGGATCGCGGTCTCCCACCCCCGGCTCTTCGAGCCGGGGGAGAAGGTCTCGTACTCCAACACCAACTACATCCTGGCCGGGATGATCATCGAGAAGGTCACCGGCCGCCCGTACGGGCGGGAGATCGAGCGGCGGATCGTCCGGCCCCTCGGTCTCTCCGGGACGAGCCTGCCCGGCACGGCGGCCGGTATGCCCCGGCCGCACGCGCTCGGCTACTCCACGCTGTTCGGCGGCAGCACGACCCCGCTGGAGACCACCGAGCTGAACCCCTCCTGGGGCGGTGCGGCCGGGGAGATGATCTCCACGACCGCCGACCTGACCCGCTTCTACTCGGCCCTGATGCGCGGGAAGCTGCTGCCCCGGGCGGAGATGGCCGAGATGGTCCCCGCCACCGGCGGCCCGGGGCTCGGCATCGGCACCGCGAGGCTGAGCTGCGGGGTCACGCTCTGGGGCCACGACGGCGGCATCCACGGTTCGTCGACGGTGGCGCTGACCACCCGCGACGGACGGCACGTGGCGGCCTTCCACACCAACGCCGACTGGGTCGTGGGCGAGCGGCGGCTCATGGAGGCCGAGTTCTGCCGCTGAGCGGCACCTCGGGGCGGTCCGTCAGGTCCGGGAGCGGAGCGGGTCGGGGTGCCCTGCCGGTCTCCCTCCTGCCCGGCCTTCGGGGCGGGCGAGGGGGATACTGGGCGTGAGAATCGCCCCAGCGCCGAACCCGCTCCGGAGGGGGTCGGCCGTTGGGGTGTCGTCGTCGGAGCCTTTCGAGGGGAGCCGTTCCATGACCACGGCGAAAGACCTGTTCCTCACCGCCATGGAGCCGGGGCGTTCCGTGGGGCAGGGCGACCTGTCGCTCGCGCTCGCGGGAGCCGAACTGATCGATCTCATCGGGGCGGGGGCGGTGACCGTGGACGGCGACCGCGTCGTGCCGGGCGGGGCCTGGGCGCCGGACGATCCGCTCCTTCGGCAGGCCGTGGCGGAGGTCGGCCGTCAGGCGTCCCCCGAACCGATCGAGGACTGGCTGTGGCGCCGGGGCCGGAACCTCTCGGCCACGTACCAGGAGGCGCTGGAGGCGGACGGCGAGCTGACCCGGAAGCGCGACCGCCGGTCGCCCTTCGGCGCGGGACACGTCGAACCGGCCGACACGCCCGCGCGGGTGCGGGCCGCCGACCGCAGACGGGAGGGCGAACCGGTACTGGCCGCCCTGGCCTCGGCCGTGGGCATCGGCGAGGGGCTCTCCGGGGGATCCGACGACGGTACGGAGGCGAACACCGGCGGGGACGGTGACGGTGACGGTGACGGTGACGGTGACGGCACCGACATCGACGACGACGGTCCCGTCGACGGTGGGCCCGTATACGGTGGGCCCGACCTCGGTGACGACGCGGTCACCGCCGTGGTGGCCGGTGTCCACGACGCGGTGATGGAGCTGGAGGCCGTACGCCAGCGGCGGGCCATCGAAGGCTCCGCCTTCGCCAATCTGTGGCGCGGCGTCTGACTGCCCGCTTGTGAGGCCGCCATGACACATACCGGTGACGGGGTGCGGTGCTGACGCCGTGTCGGCTTCCCGTCCCGGGCACGTCGGGGCATGGCGGTCTACAGGTCGGGCAGCAGGTCGTCCGGGGTGGGAGAGCGGTGCTCCCGCAGCCAGTAGAGGTAGACCCGCAGGTCCGTCTCCAGGCTCCCGGAGTCGGTGCCGCCGACGATGTGGGCCGCGAAGTCCCTGGCTCCCTCCACCGCTCGTTGGTTCGGGATCCACTGGTCGTACCGCTCCCACTCGTGTACCTGTTCCCTCAGGTGGTCCAGGACCCGCCCCCGGTCCCGCCACCACTCCCGTACCAGCTCCGGTGTCCACCGCTGGTCGCCGTCCCAGGCATAGCCGTCCATGGGGTCCGCCTCGATGGCTCCGAGCACGTCCCTGACTTCGTCCGGCGTGCGCGGCTGACGGTAGACGTACTCACTGAAGTACTGGCCGCCGTAGTGGACATGACGCGGGGCTTCGAGCCGACCGGTCGCGCAGTTGTCCGTCTCGCCTCCGTACACCGGCCCGGGGACATTGAGCCACAGACGGTCCTCCCAGCGGCCGTTGCCGCTCAGGTGCGCCCGGGAAAGGGCTGCCGCCGCGTCGAAATAGAGCGTCATGAGGGCAGCGTACTTTTGCCCGCCGAGGCTGAGCGGCCGACCCGGACGCGCAGGGGACGCGATCGCCCCCCATCACGAGCGGCAGTGCGCCTGGGCCGACGCCCCGTTCCGGAATGAACGTCACCGGCAACCGGAGGCGCCACGGCCCTGTCGATCTGCGCCCCAGCGGATCACCTCACCAGCGCGATGACAGTGCCGGTCGCTGTGCAGGTCTCGAGCACCGGCTGACAAAGCCATGCCGAGGTCGGCCCACAGGGTGGTGACGCTCCGGCCTTCCGCCGTTTCGGTGGAGTGGGCGGCGGCGATCGGAAACTCGGCGGGGCCGGAGCCGTCGGTGGCCGGGGCGTCGAGCCGGTAACCGCCGCCGGTGACGGCGTCGGCACGGCGACCGTGCGAAGGCGGTCGCACGGGAACTGCCGGCGGTTCGGGGCGAGCTCGCGGCCGGAAGGACCGGACTCATTGCCCCAAGCAGTGCCCTTCCAGCACTACTCGCGGAATCCTTGAGCAGGTTTCGTGGGAACGTCCCCCTGTCTCTGAAAGGCAGCCCGTTGGCAGAGCACGAACACCACCAAGAGCAGCAGACCAGCCCCAAATTCCCGGCGCCCGCCAGATCCGCCCACACGAACCCCGCGGGACTTCTCGCGCTCCAGCGCACCGCGGGCAACGCCGCAGTCCTGCGGATGCTCCAGCTCTCCAGCCACCCCTACGCCCAGCCCTCCGTCCAGCGCAAGAACCAGACCGCCGGGCAGCACGTCCACGGCGGGGGGTGCGGTCACCAGCAGGCCACCCCCGAGCAGCAGCCGACTGTGCAGCGCTCGGCCGTCCACGACGTCCTCGCCAGCACCGGCCGCCGCCTCGACGCCCCGCTCCGTGAGGAAATGGAAGCCCGCCTCGGCGCCGACTTCTCGGACGTCCGCATCCACGACAACACCGCCGCCCGCGCCTCCGCCACCGAAATCGGCGCCCGCGCCTACACCAGCGGCACCGACATCGTCATCGGCGACGGCGGAAGCGACCACCACACCCTTGCCCATGAACTCACCCACGTCATCCAACAACGCCAAGGCCCCGTCGCGGGAACCGACAACGGCGCGGGCCTCTCTGTCAGCGACCCGGGCGACCACTTCGAACGCGAAGCCGAAGCCAACGCCACCCGGGTGATGCAGGGGGCAGCGCCCGCGGAGGCGTACGTCCAGCGCGCCACCGCGCCAGGACACGCGGTATCCGGCGGAACCTCCACAGATGTCCAGCGCACCATTTCCGGCTCCAGCATGGACGACGAATACGATCCGGCATCCCTCGAAAAATTGAGAAAGAAGCAGAAAAAGAAAGACGAAGACGAAGAGATGGCATCGGAGGAGATAGAGGAACGCATCCCGAACGAACGCCTTGTGGAGGATTACGAAACCGATTCGGATGACTCCGAAGACGAATACGTGAAGAGTAATTCCATGGAGGAATTTGAATCGTATCCCACCGACCCGCACTGGGCCACAGGAGAGGGGCATGGAAATATCTACGATGGCATGACACGGCTCGGAGAGATGTGGCCGAGAGCTCGCTCCGCAGCAAGGAATGGGGACCTGGAGGGGCGCGACCTGGTTGCGCGCATGTCCGAGATGAACACCTTCTCCATGAATCGGAAGATCGAAAAATACAGCAGCTTGAATGAAGAGCGTGAAGAACCGGGCATGGACATCGAAGATATCGAGGCATTCCGGGAAAGAATGGAGAAGGCTATCGAGAAATGCGTACTCCGGCATTACACCGACAGCGGATCGATAGAGAGAATACTCGGCAGCGGCGGGCTCCTGTCGGACAGAGCCCTCCAGGAAATGGCTCACCGGGAGGGCAACACCGACCGTCGGAGCAACACGAGCCCGCTGGACCTCACGGAGATAGCAAATGACGGATTCGTCTTCTTCTTCATCGAGCAGGAGAGCGCGGGTTTCCGGTCGACACGGTTCGCCGGAGACAATCCGGCACGCATCACCGTACCGATCCGGAAGCTGACGGAGAGCGGCTGGATCATGCTGCACGACTTCAACGGCATGGAATTCCTCACCCTGCGCACCGGCCAAGGCCAAGGACTCCTCGCGCACCAGAGGGACGACGTCTACGGCAACTTCTCACCGGAAGGAGCGGCGAATGAAATACCTCAGAAGATAAATCAATCCCAGAATGACTTGAAAGAATACGGAGAAGGCCTTGAATCTCAGCTCGCAGAGAACCCCGGGAAGCGGGACATCCTGCTTGCAAAATGGGGTCGAGCGCAGCTCGCTCAGCAGGCGTACGAGAGCGGTCTTACTGCCGAGTGGGGAAGACTGATCGAACAGGGTACGAGAAATGATCTGATGGTCAGAGATTTCGACCACGGCGATTTTGAATCCGGCAAGGGGACGTCCAGATACTACAGAGATGCCGCCCGCCAGGAATACAGTTCGTACAAGGAACGACTCCAGGGCAACATACTCGCGGGCGCGGACATCATTCCCGGGCTCGCCGCCCGCTGCACCCTCGAACTCCTCCGCATGAACGAAGGAAACGGTGCTGCCGTAGCACAGGCGATGTTCCGGCAACCGCCTGAAGAACTGCTTGACCATCTGTTCAGGAGTTTCCTGCGGCCTCAGGCCATGTTGCCCGGCTCGGTCGCCGTCACTCCGGCTCAGGTGGAGTATCCCTAGTCCGCCTGCGATGTTGTTTCAGCCCGAGTGATTGCGGTATGGCCATTTTTCTGCCGTCCGGCGATCTGGTGCCGGTGAGGCAATCGGGTTGGTGCGGATGTCGTGACGAGCGGTGTGACGCCTGGGGCGGAGAGCGGCTTTTCGCCTGTCTTGTTTCAGGACGCCCGGGTGCGTCCCGTGCTTCGACACGGTTGGACACGCGCCTGGGCGCACGCCCCGGGGCGGCGACATCTCCAGGTCATGGCTGACCGTGGTGCGTATCCGAGCGATCCGTCAGATGCCGCTGGGAGTCGACCGGGCCGGTGCTGTCCGCGTGGCGCTACGAGCACCACGGCCGGGCGCCGGGCTTCGACCGACCGGCCGGGCTCGGCCTGCGCGAGATCATGAACGCGATCCTGTACGTGGACCGCACCGGGGTGGTGGCGCTGCCTGCCGTACGACGTCCCGCACCGGAACAGCGTCCACGGCTACTTCGCCAAGCGGCGAGCACGGTCTCCTGGCGCGAGCCGACACCGCCGGAACGCACTCGTACAACGGGACGGAACAACCGGAGAAGACGACCTCCGAGCCCCGTCCCACGGGCCCGTCAGTCCTTCTCCCGGCCGGAGTGCAGCCGGGACTTCACGTCGTCCGGGGGGAGGAACCGGGACCAGCGCTCCGGGAACTCGGACGGCATGTCCGGGTCGTCCTCGTCCACGTCCTCCGCCTCCGCCCGCACCCGGGCGACGAGTTCCGCCGCCTGGACGGCGCGGGCCCGGTCGTTCGCCTCGCGGGCGGCGGCCGTGGCGACGGACGGCCAGACACGGTCGATGGCGGCGTTCACGGCGGCGCCGACGAGGACGGCGAAGGCCGAGATGCCGATCCAGAGGAGGACCGCGATGGGGGCGGCGAGCGAGCCGTAGATCGTGGGGCCCTCGACCTGGCTGGTGAGGTAGATCCGCAGCACGAAGCTCCCCAGCACCCACATCCCGAGCGCGACGAGCGAGCCGGGGATGTCCTCGATCCACGGCGAGCGCACGGGCACGGACACGTGGTAGAGCGTGGTGAGGAAGGCGATGGAGAGCAGGATGACGGCAGGCCAGTAGAGGACGGAGACGACCTCCGTGCCCCAGGGGAACAGCGCCACGACCCGGTCGGGACCGACGACCGCGAGGGGCAGGACGACGGCTCCGATGAGCAGCGCCACGATGTACAGGAGGAGGGCGAGGAGCCGGGTCTTGACGATGCCACGGTGCCCGTCGAGGCCGTACATGACGGTGATGGTGTCGATGAAGACGTTCACCGCGCGGGAGCCCGACCAGAGGGCGATGGCGAAGCCCAGGGAGATCAGGTCGGGCCGTTTGCCCTGGGTGACGTCGTCGAGGAGGGGTTCGGCGATGTCGCGGACACCCCGGTCGGAGAGGACCGTCCCGGCCGCGTGGAGGATGTTCTCCCGGATGCTGGCGACGGTGTCCGTGTTCGTCCAGCCGTCGACGTAGCCGAGGACGGCGATCAGACCGAGCAGCAGCGGTGGCAGGGACAGCAGCGTGAAGAACGCCGCCTCGGCGGCCAGCCCGAGGATGCGGTACTCGATGCACGAGTTCACGGTGTCCTTGAGGAGCAGCCAGGCCATCTTCCGCTTCGAGACGTTGCGGTAGAGGACGCGCGCGCGGTGGAGCCTGCTCCAGGGCCGCCGCTCGGGCCGTTCGGGTGTTTCGCTTGCTGCCTGCACCTGCTTACCGTATCCGCATGGCACCGAGCACCCACACCGTGACCAACCAGCCCCCTCCCCTGGTGGGACACGACGTCTTCACGAGCGACCGGGCGCTGGCGGAGGCGGTCGAACGCCACCTCGCCCCCGAGGTCCTCCCGGAGGCCCGCGAGGAGCTCGCCGCGCTGGGCGTGGCGACCGGATCGGTGCAGGTACGGGAGTGGGGCGAACGGGCGAACGCGAACCCGCCCCGGCTGCGGACCCACGACCGGTACGGTCACCGGATCGACGAGGTCGAGTTCGATCCGGCCTGGCACCGGCTCCTGGGCCGTTCGGTGGGAGCGGGCCTGACGAACGCGTGGGGCCGTCCGGGTGGTCATGTCCGGCGGGCCGCCGGGTTCCTGGTGGTGTCCCAGGCGGAGGCGGGGCACGGCTGTCCGCTGTCGATGACGCACGCCGCCGTGCCCGCGCTGCGCGCCGAGCCGGAACTCGCCGAGGTGTGGGAGCCCGCGGCGCTCTCCTCCGTCTACGAGCGGGAGCTGCGGCCGGTCGCGGAGAAGCCCGGGGTCCTGCTCGGGATGGCCATGACGGAGAAGCAGGGCGGCAGCGACGTCCGGACGAACACGACGGAGGCGCGCCCGCTGGCGGCCGACGGGGAGTACGTCCTGACGGGGCACAAGTGGTTCTGTTCGGCGCCGATGTCGGACGGGTTCCTGGTGCTCGCCCAGGCGCCGGAGGGGCTGACCTGTTTCCTGGTGCCCCGGGTGCTCGCGGACGGTTCGCGGAACGCCTTCGCGCTCCAGCGGCTGAAGGACAAGCTGGGGAACCGTTCGAACGCCTCCGCCGAGGTGGAGTTCGACGGTACGACGTGGGCGCGCCGGGTCGGCGAGGAGGGCCGCGGGCTGGGCACCGTCATGGGTGCGGTGGCGGCGACCCGGCTGGACTGCGTCCTCGGTTCGGCGGCGCTGATGCGGCAGGCGGTGACGCAGGCCGTCCACCACTGCGCGCACCGCGGCGCGTTCGGCGGGCTGCTCGTCGACAAGCCGCTGATGCGGAACGTGCTGGCCGATCTGGCGCTGGAGTCGGAGGCGGCGACCGTCCTCGGGATGCGGCTCGCGGCCGCGTACGACGCCGGTACGGAGCGGGAGCGGGCGTTGCTGCGGATCGCGGTGCCCGCGGCGAAGTACTGGGTGACGAAGCGGTGTACGCCGTTGGTGGCGGAGGCCCTGGAGTGCCTGGGCGGCAACGGTTACGTGGAGGAGTCGGGAATGCCCCGGCTGCTGCGGGAGTCGCCGGTCAACTCGGTGTGGGAGGGCTCGGGGAACGTGCAGGCCCTCGACGTGGTCCGGGTGCTGCGGACGGAGCCCGCCGCTCTGGACGCGCTGCTGCGGGAGGTGGGGGCGGCGCGCGGCGCGGACCACCGTCTCGACCGGGCGATCCGGGAACTCCTGGGGGAGCTGGCGGACCTGGACGGGGTCGAGGCGCGGGCCCGGCGGCTCGCGGAGCGGCTGGCGCTGGTCCTCCAGGGGGCGCTGCTGGTGCGCTGGGCCCCGCCGGAGGTCGCGGACGCGTTCTGCGCGGCGCGGCTGGGCGGGGACGGTGGCGCGGCCTTCGGCACCCTGCCGCACACCCTGGACCTGCGGAGCCTGGTGGAACGGGCCCGGGTGGAGACCTGAGGGGACCGGGCCCGCAGGGGCGGAGGGGCCGGGGTCTGTGCGGTCCGGTGTCGCGCCGCGAGGCCGGGGACCGGGCCATGTGGGCGCGGTCCGGTGCCGCGCCGCCAGGCCGGGGACCGGGCCATGTGGGCCGGGTGGCCCAGCGGGGCTCAGCGCTGTCCGGCGGCCGTGCTTCGGGGGCGGGGATCCGGAGATCGTAGGGGGAGGAGCGGTTGTTCTCGATTCAGCCGGTGGGCAGGTCGGGCTCCGCTCCGGTCTGGGTCAGGAAGTCGGTGAGTGCTTCGGCGAGTCTCTCGGGCTGGTCCTCCGGGACGAGGGTGGAGGAGTCGGCGATCTCGACCAGTCGGCCCTGCGGGTACAGCTCGGCCAGACGGGGGCCGTGCTCACGCGGCATCAGTCTGTCCTCCGTCGCCCAGACGACCAGTACCGGGCGGTCGAAGGCGCGCAGTCGCTCGCTCCAGGCCAGCAGGGTCCCACGCCTGGGCGCCGAGGTGGCGAACTTGGCGAAGTCCCTGCGGATGGCCTGGCTGCGGGTCGCGGGAGCGAACCAGTCGTCCATGATCTCGTCCGGGATCCCGCGCAGGCTCATCCCGCCGTAGCCGTTGCGGTTGTTCCGGAACGCGGGGATACGCATGAGGCGCGTCAGGAGCCACACGCCACCGGGAACCCCGCACACCGCGGCCGCCGCTCTGGCCGGTCCGGGGGGAAAGTTGTCGAACGCCTCGCAGGCCACCAGGACCAGGCGCGCGACCCGCTGGGCCTTCCCTTCCGACACCAGGAACTGGCCACCGCCCCAGTCGTTCAGGACGAGTGTCACGTCGTCAAGACCGAGCCGTTCGATGAACTCGCTCAGGAGGAGCGCGACGCCGCGGTGGGACAGATCGGCGTCCGGGGCCATCGGCCGACGATGTCCGCCGAGAGGCAGCGTGGGCAGGACACAGCGGTACCCGTGCAGCAGCGGCACCACTTTGCGCCACTGCGTCTCGTTCATCGGCAGACCATGGCAGAACACCAGCACCGGTCCGTCGCCCCCGGTGTCCTGGTAGTCGATCGTTCCGGACGACAGCACGATCTGCGGCATCACACCCCCAGGTGACAGAGCGCTCCAAAAGTCCGGTCCGGTCCAGTGAACACCGAAGGACCGCCCCACGAACACCGCTCGGACTTCCCCGCGTTGTCCGCGGGACCGGGCGAGCCCTTCGACGAGTAACCTCGGCCCTCGCGGAGAGGGCGCGAGGTTCCCGGCCTCGAAGGCGGCCTGAGCCGCGCCAGCGGACGTACACGTGACCCGGGCGGCGCCGGGACGCTCGCGTGCGCCCGGCCGCCACCGCCGGACAGCAGTGCCTGGCCGTCGACCGTGTCCGGCATGTCGATCATCGTGTACCACCGCCGGGGGTTCCCGCCGCTGGTGGCGGCCTTGTCGAGTGCGGAGCAGGGGTTGGCCTTCCCGACGCCCAGATCGAGGACGGTGGCCGTCGCGGCGGCCGGAGCGGTCTTGCCGTGATCGTCGGCACCGAGGAGGACGGCGCTCGTCGTCCGCGACCGCGCTGCGCTCTCGGCGGCCAGGAACGCGCTGTGCGCGGCGGCGTCCTCGACGGACCGCGAACCGGTCGCTTCAGGTCGGCCACGTCGGTGATCTGCTGGAAATGCGCCCACTCGGAGGCGATGCCGACCTTGATGGCCGAGTGGGCGACGGCGACGGCGACGGCGACGGCGACGGCGACGGCGAGAACGGGGAACCGCACCGGGACGATGCCTGCGAACGCCATCGGTGTCGCCGTCGCCTTGGCCTGGGTTCTGGACCTGACGCTCACACAGCGACCGGCTTCCTCACCCACCGGGCGCGCGTGGCACAGGCCGGGAGGCAGCTCACGCGCACTGGAGCGGACGTGGAGACGAGCTCCGTCCGTCTCAGAAGGTGCCGTTCAGGAGCCACCAGCTGCCGTTGTCCTGATGGCCTCTCCCGAGTCCTCCCGTCCCGGTGCCCTTGTAGTGGACCAGCCATTCGCCATCGGCGGTCGCGAGGAGGTCCGGCTTTCCGTCGCCGGACCAGTCGCCGTTGGCGATCAGGGACGTACGGGAGTTCCAGCCGCCGCTGCCGACCAGCTTGCGGGCACCGATCCCGCTGGTCCTGCCCGGGTAGAGCCAGAGCTTGCCGGTGGACGCCTCCCGGGCATACAGATCGGCCCGGCCGTCGCCATCCATGTCACCAGGGGCGACCAGCGCGTTCATCGAGTTCCAGCCGCCGCTGCCGATCAGCTTCCGGCCGCCCAGCGTGCCCGTCGACGTCCCCGGGTACAACCACAGTCTGCCGGTCGCCTTCTCCACCGCGAGCAGATCGGACCGCCTGTCACCGGTCAGATCACCGAAGGCCACGATCCTGCTCATCGAGTTCCAGCCGCCACTGCCGATCAGCTTGCGCGCACCCAGAGCGCCGGTCCCGGCACCGGGATACAACCACAACTTGCCCGTAGCGGCCTCACGGGCGATCACGTCCTCACGACCGTCACGACTGAAATCCCCGTGCCGGACAAGGGCGTTCATACCGTTCCAGCCCCCGCTGCCGACCAGACGGCCACGCCCGTCACCGGGCAGGAACCACAGACGCCCGGCGAGGTCACGGACGAGGAGGTCCGCCGTCCGGTCGCCGTTCAGGTCACCGAACCCGAGCGCCCTGGGCGAGGTCTCGGAACTCCAGTAGGGGTAGGGGTTCGCCGAACACTCCCGTTCGGTGGGGACCATCTTGACCGAACTGATCGAGCTGGGGCCCATGTTGGTTCCGTAGATGTCCTTCCGGTAAGTGCCCTCCCGCCGGATGTAGTTCGGTTCGTCGTAGGTGCAGGCGATCAGCGAGCTGCGGTTGAGGATCTTCTGGATCTTGTTGTCCCAGGAGCCGAGCGTCGGCTTGCTGCTCTTCGTCTTGTACATGGCGCTCGAGTAACTGGATCCAGCCCAGGCGCAGAAGTAGCCGTCCGGGCAGCCCCGCACGGTGGCGGCCTGCGCGGGCGCGGCGCCCGCGCCGAACAGCGTCAGCGAAGTGAGTCCCAGCGCGACGGCCGTCGAGGCCAGGCGCCGGGACAGGGGTGTGGTCATGCGTTCCCTCCCTGGATGCGACGGGGCGTCTGTCTGCGATCCCGCCGCGAGAAGGGACCGTACCGCTCGCCCCGACTCGTCCGCACCGCCCCCTCGCCCAGGGCCCCACGGGTTCTCACCGCGATGGCGACGGTACGGATGGCGAGGACCGTCCGGAGTGTTCGGTCGGGCCCGGCGGGTCACGGGCGCGCGGCTTCGGTGGCCCGCGCCGCAGGGTGAGGGCGGCCTCGGCGGAAGACCGTTGCTTCGGGCCGCGGTTCGGCGCCCGCGCCGGGGAAGAGCGGCGGCAAGGCCAGAGCGGATCTGTTCCTGGCGTCCGGCGGCGGACGAGAGCGTGAGGTCCTGCTGGAACGGCTTCCCTGCCTCATGGTCTGCCGTGAGCGCCGGAGGGATGCCTTCGGAAGAGGGGAGTTCTCATGGGTGCTCACCGGCCGGGCGGGCAGGCGGTCGTGGGCGGCGCGCTGGGGCGCTGTGGCCGCACTCGGGCCAGGGAGGGGCGGGGAGGGTCTGAAACCCTTCCAGGGTGAGTCCCGAGGCCCCGACGAGGTGCGGGCCAGCGCCGTCGGGGCCGGAGCCCGGGACGCCGTCCGGGAAACGCGACCGAGCTGCCCGCCAAGGGCCGCTGGTGGCTGCACCAGGGCAACGGGCGGAGCGGCTTCTCCGCCCGGGTCCGGATCGGGTCGGGCCGGCAGAGCCCACGAACCGCTGGCGGGTGGAGCCGACCTCACCGGCGATCGCCGGTGAGGTCGGCTCCGGCGATCGCAGCCCGGACCTGCTCGGCCTCGGGGCGAAGAGCGGAGTGTGGAGTGTGGCGGAGTGGCTGTACCGGGGCACCGGCGACTGGCGTAACCCCTTCCAGGGCCGCCAGGCCGCGACAGAGCCGACCGTCCCGGCGGGCGCCGCGCTGCCCACGACCTGAGACATCGGCGGACCAGCGGGGGCACGGGCCCCCGCCGACGGCCGGGTCATCGAGGTGACCGCCGACCATCCGGACCCGAGGATCGCCGTCCTCAGCGATCCATGGAGTGGGCGGCACCCGGACGGTCGCTCGTTCCACAGCCCGGAGACCTGCGGGAGCGGTGTCGTCCGAGGGGGCGGGGTCGTTCGTGCCCGGCGCGGGGGCGGGAAGATCGCCACGCGTACCAGGGGTGGACCGCAGGGGGTCGGCACGCGCGGAAAAAGCGGGGGTGGTGCTGCGCCGACACGGCACCACCCGCCGCTCCGAGCACTGTCGCCCAGGAGGACGGTGAACGGCCAGAGTTGCAAAGGGTTGCAGGATTACCCGAACCGGGCCGCGTCGGCCTGTTCCGAGCGGCACCATGGGCACCGACACTCCGGGCAGCCGCCCTGTGCAGAACCGATACAGCACCCCGGGTGGCTGGGAGAGACCGATGAACAACACGCAGCTCGACATGAAGCGCCTCGCCGCCATGGACGCCGCCCGTGCCACCCGGCTGCTGCACCGGGTGCGGGAGGAGACGCTGGCCGGGCGACGGCCGCCGATCGCGCCCCGCCCCGTCATCGACGCCTCCTGGCAGCGGATGGCCCGGCTCGGTCTCGACCCGGACCAGGGCACGAGCAGCGTGCTGCTCCGGCGCGACGAGCTGGAGCAGCGGCGCAGGACCACGCTGCTCGCCGAGGTCCTGCAGACGCTCACCGGCGGCCTCGCCGGGATCGCCGACGCCTCGCTCCAGATCATGGTGGTCACCGACGAGCACGGCCGGGTGCTGTGGCGGCAGGGGAACTCCTCCGTGCTGCGGCGGGCGAACGGCATCTGCCTGGAGGAGGGCGCGGCCTGGACGGAGCACACCACCGGCACCAACGCGGTCGGCACCGCGCTCACCCTGGGCCGCGCGGTGCAGGTGCACTCCGCCGAACACTACGTGCAGGCCCTCCACGGCTGGACCTGCGCCGCCGCCCCCGTGTACGACCCGCGCGACCGGCGGCTGCTCGGCATCCTGGACGTGAGCGGTCCCGCGTCCACGTTCCATCCGGCGATGCTGCCGCTGGTCGGTTCGGTGGCCCGGCTCGCGGAGGCCGAGATGCGGGAGCGGCACCGCGGCTCGGTGGACCGGCTGCGGGCGGTGGCCGCGCCGATCCTGTGCCGGATGGGCGGCCGGGCGGTCGCGGTGGACGAGCACGGCTGGACGGCGGCGGTCACGGGCCTCGCGCCGACGGACCGCGTCCCGCTGCCGAAGTCCTTCGGCGCGGGCCGGATGTGGCTGCCCTCGCTCGGGACGTGCGCGGTGGAGCCGCTGCCCGGCGGCTGGCTGCTGCGGGTCGAGGAGGAGACCCCTCCGGCGGACCCGGGCGCGGGGGCCACGGGCCGGGTGGTGCTCGATCTGAGCAGGCCGCGCCGCTGGACGGTGGCCGTCACGGGGGAGGCGGGCAGCTGGCAGCTGGAGCTGAGCCCCCGGCACGCGGAACTCCTCTACGTCCTGGCGCTGCACCGGGACGGCCGGACGGCGGCGGAGCTGGCGGACGACGTGTTCGGGGACCGTACGAGGACGGTGACCGTACGGGCGGAGATGTCCCGGGTGCGGCGGAACCTGGCCGGGGTCCTGGCCCACCGCCCGTACCGCTTCCGCGAGGAGGTGGTGGTGGAGGTGCTGCGGCCGGAGCACCCCGAGGACCTGCTCCCCCACTCGCTGGCACCCGCGGTCCGCGCGGCCACGCCCTGACCCTCACCACGGACCGCCGCCCACCGGGCCGCCGCCCATCGGGCCCATCACGGCTCGGGGCCGCCGGGGTCTGCGACCGCCGGGCCGCCGGGCCGCCGGGCCTGACTGTCCAGAATCCGGACACCCCGGCCCGCCCACCGGTCTCCAGGCCGAACACCTCGCGGGACCGGTAGGGAAGAACCCGTACGGAAGGTCCCGTACGGAAGGTCCCGTACGGAAGGTCCCGTACGGAAGAACCCGTACGGAAGAACCCGTACGGAAGAACCCGTACTGGGAGTCCCGTACTCGGGAAACCGCGCTCAAGGCCCCGTACAACAGCCCCCTCACGGGAGGCGTCACCCCGCGCCCCCGGTCCGGCCCCGGCCCGGCCCGCCCCCTTCCTCCGCCCTCCCCCTACCCCCCTCGCCCCCTCCCGTCGGGCCGTGATGCGATGACCCCATGCGCATCTCTCTCACCACCTGGTCCCTCGAACAGACGGCACCGTCCGATCTCCGGCCCTCCCGCGTCCCGGAGGGCGACGACATCACGATCGTCCGGGCCGCGGTCCCGTCCCCCGAGTACAGCCGTTACCTCTACACTGCGGTCGGCGGTGACATCCACTGGTCCGACCGGCTGCCGCTGTCGTACAAGCAGTGGCAGGAGATCGTGGAGAAGCCCGGCACCGAGACCTGGGTGGCGTACGAGAAGGGCACGCCGGCCGGTTACGTGGAGCTGGACGCCCAGGCCGACGGCGTGGTGGAGATCGCCTACTTCGGCCTGATCCCCGCCTTCCGGGGCCGAGGGATCGGCGGCCACCTCCTCTCCTACGGAGTGGCCCGCGCCTGGGACCTGGCCGGGCGCTGGCCGGGACGCGAGGAGACCGCGCGGGTCTGGGTGCACACCTGCTCCCTCGACGGCCCGCACGCGATGGCCAACTACGAGCGGCGCGGCTTCCGGCTCTTCGACACCAAGGTGGAGGAGACCGAGGACTCGCGGACCCCCGGCCCGTGGCCCGGCGCCCACGCCTGAGCCAGGAAGGACCCGTACGGGCCGAAATGAGCCACCCCGGGAGTGTCCCGGAGCCACTCCGGAACACTCCCGGAGCACCTGACCCTCACGGAACACTCCCCGGGCTCCCGTGGGCGCCCCCGGCGCTCTCCCCGGCCGTACCGGCATCCGAGACCGTTCGGTACAGGTCTCCGCGGCACCCCGGAGGGGCCCTGACCAGGGCCCCTCTTGAGTGACCCAGCACACACCATCTCGACGAGCGAGACGACATCGTCCGCATCCTGGACGAAGCTGGACTGGGTCCAAAGTCCCGTGACACGCTTCCGCCATGCCTGGAACTGGAATTGCCTTGGTGAGTCGACGACACGTCGATCTCGGCCGCATGTCCAGCGCCATCTGTCCGGCGCGCTGAGAGAACCAGCACCGCCGCGATCTCCTCTCCACCCGACTCTGCCCCACCCTGCTGCGCACTGCCGCGCCATTCTCTGACCTGAGCGTGAGTGCGCAGGTCAGAGCCGCCCTCTCGCAGTCCCGAAGGACAAGACGCCATGGCCGCCACCCCGGAAAACCCCACTCCCGCCACTGCCCGCCGCAAGGCCGGACGCCACCGTGGCGAGGGTCAGTGGGCCGTGGGGCACTTCACCCCGCTGAACGGCAATGAGCAGTTCAAGAAGGACGACGACGGTCTCAATGTGCGGACACGTATTGAGACGGTCTACTCGAAGCGCGGTTTCGACTCCATCGACCCCAACGACCTGCGCGGGCGTATGCGCTGGTGGGGCCTCTACACCCAGCGCAAGCAGGGGCTGGACGGCACCAAGACGGGTGTCCTGGAGCCGGAGGAGCTGGACGACGAGTACTTCATGCTCCGCGTCCGTATCGACGGCGGCCGTCTGACCACCGAGCAGTTGCGCGTCATCGGCGAGATCTCCGAGGAGTTCGCCCGGGGCACCGCCGACATCACCGACCGGCAGAACGTCCAGTACCACTGGATCCGCATCGAGGACGTCCCCGAGATCTGGAACCGCCTGGAGGCGGTCGGCCTGTCCACCACCGAGGCCTGCGGCGACACCCCGCGCGTCATCCTCGGCTCCCCCGTCGCGGGCATCGCCGAGAACGAGATCATCGACGGCACCCCCGCCATCGACGAGATCTACCGCAGGATCGTCGGCAACAAGGACTTCTCCAACCTGCCCCGCAAGTTCAAGTCCGCGATCTCCGGCTCGCCGCTGCTGGACGTGGCGCACGAGATCAACGACATCGCCTTCGTCGGCGTCCGGCACCCCGAGCACGGCCCCGGCTTCGACGTCTGGGTCGGTGGCGGTCTCTCCACCAACCCCAAGCTCGGCGTCCGCCTCGGCACCTGGGTCTCCCTCGACGAGGTCCCGGACATCTACGAGGGCGTCATCTCCATCTTCCGCGACTACGGCTACCGCAGGCTCCGCAACCGCGCCCGTCTGAAGTTCCTCGTCGCCGACTGGGGCCCGGAGAAGTTCCGCCAGGTCCTGGAGGACGAGTACCTGAAGCGGAAGCTGACCGACGGCCCCGCGCCCGAGCAGCCCGCCGGACGCTGGCGCGACCACGTCGGCGTCCACCGCCAGCTCGACGGCAGGTTCTACGTCGGGTTCGCGCCGCGCGTCGGCCGGGTCGACGGCCCCACCCTGACGAAGATCGCCGCCGTCGCCGAGCAGCACGGCTCGGGCCGGGTCCGCACCACCGCCGAGCAGAAGATGCTCGTCCTCGACATCGAGGAGGAGCAGGTCGACTCGCTCGTCGCCGCCCTGGAGGCACTGGACCTGCGGGTCACCCCCTCGCCGTTCCGGCGCGGCACGATGGCCTGCACCGGCATCGAGTTCTGCAAGCTCGCGATCGTCGAGACCAAGGCCAGGGGCGCCTCGCTCATCGACGAACTGGAGCGCCGGGTACCGGACTTCGACGAGCCGCTGACCATCAACATCAACGGTTGCCCCAACGCCTGCGCCCGCATCCAGGTCGCCGACATCGGCCTCAAGGGACAGCTCGTCCTGGACGACGAGGGCAACCGCGTCGAGGGCTACCAGGTGCACCTGGGCGGCGCCCTGGGCCTGGAGGCCGGGTTCGGCCGCAAGGTCCGCGGCCTCAAGGTCACCGCCGCCGAACTGCCCGACTACGTCGAGCGGGTCCTCAAGCGCTTCCAGGCGGAGCGCGAGACCGGCGAGCGCTTCGCCACCTGGGCCACCCGCGCCTCGGAGGAGGCCCTCTCATGAGCGAGCGAGCCGCCCCCTTCCACTGCCCCTACTGCGGGGACGAGGACCTGCGCCCCAACGAGCAGGGGCACGGCGCCTGGGAATGCGCCGCGTGCAGCCGGGCCTTCCAGCTGAAGTTCCTGGGGCTCCTCGCCCCCGGAAATTCGGGCAAAAACCCTGGAAGGGAAGAGATATGACGACCATTCAGGACGTCGCCTCGGCCGAGCTCAAGGCACTCGCCGAGCAGGCGGGCCGCGACCTGGAGGACGCCTCCCCGCTGGAGATTCTCCGCTGGGCCTCGGACACCTTCGGCGAGGACTTCTGCGTCACCTCCTCCATGGAGGACGCCGTCGTCGCCCACCTCGCCTCCCGCGTCAGGCCCGGCGTGGACGTCGTCTTCCTCGACACCGGCTACCACTTCGAGGAGACCATCGGCACCCGTGACGCCGTGGACGCCGTGATGGACGTCCGCGTCATCACCCTGACCCCGCGCAGGACCGTGGCCGAACAGGACGCCGAGCACGGCCCCCGGCTGCACGACCGCGACCCCGACCTGTGCTGCGCCCTGCGCAAGGTCAAGCCCCTCGAAGAGGGCCTGACCCGCTACCGCGCCTGGGCCACCGGGCTGCGCCGCGACGAGTCCCCCACCCGGGCGAACACCCCGGTCGTCGGCTGGGACGAGAAGCGGCGGAAGGTCAAGGTCTCCCCCATCGCCCGCTGGACTCAGGACGACGTCGACGCGTACGTCGCCGAGCACGGTGTCCTCACCAACCCGCTCCTCATGGACGGTTACGCCTCCGTCGGCTGCGCCCCCTGCACCCGCCGCGTCGCGGAGGGCGAGAACGCCCGCGCCGGACGCTGGGCGGGACGGGCCAAGACCGAGTGCGGACTGCACGGATGACGGACACTCAGGAAGTTCAGGAGAAGCACGTGACGGGTGCCACCATCTGGCTCACCGGCCTGCCCAGCGCCGGGAAGACCACCATCGCGTACGAGCTGGCCGACCGGCTCCGCGCGGAGGGCCACCGCGTGGAGGTCCTCGACGGCGACGAGATCCGCGAGTTCCTCTCCGCGGGCCTCGGCTTCAGCCGCGAGGACCGTCACACCAATGTGCAGCGCATCGGCTTCGTCGCCGAACTGCTCGCCTCCAACGGCGTGAAGGTACTGGTCCCGGTCATCGCCCCGTACGCCGACAGCCGCGAGGCGGTCCGCAAGCGCCACCGGACCGAGGGCACCCCCTATGTCGAGGTACACGTCGCCACCCCGGTGGACGTCTGCTCCGTACGCGATGTGAAGGGGCTGTACGCGAAGCAGGCCGCGGGCGAGATCAGCGGCCTGACCGGGGTCGACGACCCGTACGACGAGCCGGCCGACCCGGATCTGCGGATCGAGTCACAGAACCAGACCGTGCGCGAGTCCGCGGCGCGACTCCACGCGCTGCTCACCGAGAAGGGCCTGGCATGACGACCACCGTTGCCCATGTTCACGGCGAGACCGACAGTCCGTTCGCACTGTCCCACCTCGACTCCCTGGAGTCGGAGGCCGTCCACATCTTCCGCGAGGTGGCGGGGGAGTTCGAGCGGCCGGTGATCCTCTTCTCCGGCGGCAAGGACTCCATCGTCATGCTCCACCTGGCGCTGAAGGCCTTCGCCCCGGCGCCGGTCCCCTTCACGCTGCTGCACGTCGACACCGGGCACAACTTCCCCGAGGTCCTGGAATACCGCGACCGGGTCGTCGCCGAGCACGGACTGCGCCTCCACGTGGCCTCCGTACAGGACTACATCGACGCCGGGAAGCTCCGCGAGCGCCCCGACGGCACCCGCAACCCGCTCCAGACCGTCCCGCTGACCGAGGCCATCCAGGAACACCGCTTCGACGCCGTCTTCGGCGGCGGGCGGCGCGACGAGGAGAAGGCCCGCGCCAAGGAACGGGTGTTCTCGCTGCGCGACGAGTTCTCGCAGTGGGACCCGCGCCGCCAGCGCCCCGAACTGTGGCAGCTCTACAACGGCCGCCACGCCCCCGGCGAACACGTCCGGGTCTTCCCGCTCTCCAACTGGACCGAACTGGACGTCTGGCAGTACATCCAGCGCGAGGCGATCGACCTCCCGGAGATCTACTTCGCCCACGAGCGCGAGGTGTTCTCCCGCAGCGGCATGTGGCTGACGGCCGGTGACTGGGGCGGCCCGAAGGAGTCCGAGACGGTCGAGAAGCGGCAGGTCCGCTACCGCACCGTCGGCGACATGTCCTGCACCGGGGCCGTCGATTCCGACGCCACCACGCTGGACGCCGTCATCGCCGAGATCGCCGCCTCCCGGCTCACCGAGCGGGGCGCGACCCGTGCCGACGACAAGATGTCCGAGGCCGCGATGGAAGACCGCAAGCGCGAAGGGTACTTCTAATGAGCACGTCCACCGAGCTGCTGTCCGACCAGCTGGCGGCCACCACCCTGCTGCGCTTCGCCACCGCCGGCTCCGTCGACGACGGCAAGTCCACCCTGGTCGGCCGTCTCCTCCACGACTCCAAGTCGGTCCTCGTCGACCAGCTGGAGGCCGTCGAGCACGCCTCGCGCTCCCGGGGCCAGGAGGCGCCCGACCTGGCGCTCCTCACCGACGGCCTGCGGGCCGAGCGCGAGCAGGGCATCACCATCGACGTCGCCTACCGCTACTTCGCGACGTCCCGCCGCCGCTTCATCCTCGCCGACACCCCCGGCCACGTGCAGTACACCCGCAACATGGTCACCGGCGCCTCCACCGCCGAGCTGGCCGTGGTCCTGGTCGACGCCCGCAACGGCGTCGTCGAGCAGACCCGCAGGCACGCCGCCGTCGCCGCCCTGCTCCGCGTCCCGCACGTGGTCCTGGCCGTGAACAAGATGGACCTGGTCGACTACCGGGAGTCCGTCTTCGCCGCGATCGCCGAGGAGTTCACGACGTACGCCTCCGAACTCGGCGTCCCGGAGATCACCGCGATCCCGATCTCGGCGCTCGCCGGGGACAACGTGGTGGAGCCGTCCGCGCACATGGACTGGTACGGCGGCCCCACGGTCCTCGAACACCTGGAGACCGTCCCCGTCAGCCATGACCTGACGGCCTGTCACGCCAGGTTCCCCGTGCAGTACGTGATCCGTCCACAGACCGCCGAGCACCCCGACTACCGGGGCTACGCCGGGCAGATCGCGGCCGGAGCCTTCCGGGTCGGCGAGCAGATCACCGTACTGCCCTCGGGACGCACCTCCACGATCACCGGGATCGACGCGCTCGGCGAGTCCGTGGACATCGCCTGGGCACCGCAGTCGGTGACGATCCGGCTCGCCGACGACATCGACGTCTCCCGCGGCGACCTGCTCGCCCCGAGCGGTGACGCCCCGGCGACCACCCAGGACATCGAGGCGACCGTCTGCCACGTGGCGGACCGGACGCTCACCGTCGGCCAGCGGGTGCTGCTCAAGCACACCACCCGCACGGTCAAGGCGATCGTCAGGGAGATCCCCTCGCGGCTGACCCTGGACGACCTCTCCCAGCACCCGGACCCGGGTCAGCTGGTCACCAACGACATCGGCCGGGTCGTGGTCCGCACGGCCGAGCCGCTCGCGCTGGACGCCTACGCGGACTCGCGCCGCACCGGCTCGTTCCTGCTGATCGACCCGGCGGACGGAACGACGCTCGCGGCGGGCATGGCGGGCGAGTCCTTCGCCACCGCCAAGGCCGTCGTGGACGTCGCGGACGAAGAAGGGTGGGACTTCTAGACCATGCTCTCCGACATCTACTCGACCTTCGCGAAGGAGGGGGGCCGCGTCGGCAGCGGCACCCTCGGCAGCGGCCAGGGAGGTGTGGCGCGATGTGCGTGATGACGTACGCGCACCGCCTGCGCGCCCACACCCCCCACGAGCCGTACCCGATCCCGCTCCACCGCCGAAGACGTGGTCATGAGCCACGTATCGAGAGGAAAGCCTCCCGTGTCCAACGGAAACGCCCGCACCACCCGTAAGACCCTGCGCCGGAGCGTCGTCGCCGCCGCCGCGCTGCCCCTCCTGATCGGCGCCCTCGCCTCCTGCGGCTACGGCTCCGACGCCAAGAAGGAGGAGGCCTCGGAGAAGAAGGCCCCGGTCGCGGCCGACGCCAAGAAGCTCTCCGCCTCCGAAGTACGGCTCGGCTACTTCCCGAACCTGACGCACGCCACCGCGCTGATCGGCGTCCAGGACGGCCTGATCCAGAAGGAACTGGGCGCCACCGCCCTCAAGCCGCAGACCTTCAACGCGGGCCCGTCCGAGATCGAGGCGCTCAACGGCGGCTCCCTGGACATCGGCTTCATCGGCCCCTCGCCCTCCATCAACGCGTACGTCAAGTCCAAGGGCCAGAACCTGCGGATCATCTCCGGCTCCGCCTCCGGCGGCGTGAAGCTGGTCGTGAACCCCAAGAAGATCAAGACCCTGGACGACCTCAAGGGCAAGCGGATCGCCACCCCCCAGAAGGGCAACACGCAGGACGTCGCGCTGCTCAACTGGATAGCCGAGAAGGGCTGGAAGGTCGACCCGGAGTCCGGCAAGGGTGACGTCTCCGTCGTCCGCACGGACAACAAGGTCACCCCGGACGCCTTCAAGTCCGGCTCCATCGACGGCGCCTGGGTCCCCGAGCCGACCGCGTCGAAGCTGGTCTCCGAGGGCGGCTCCGTCCTCCTCGACGAGACCAGCCTGTGGCCCGAGAAGAAGTTCGTGATCACGAACATCATCGTGTCGCAGAAGTTCCTCACGGAGCACCCGGACGTGGTCGAGGCGGTGCTGAAGGGCACGGTGAAGACCAACGAGTGGATCAACGCCAACCCCGACAAGGCGAAGGCCTCGGCCAACGCGGCCCTGAAGGCCCTCGGTGGCAAGGCCCTGGCCGACAAGGTCATCGACCCGGCGTGGCCGAGCATCGCCATCACCAACGACCCGCTGGCCGCGACGCTGAAGACCCAGTCCGAGTGGGCCGTCAAGGCCGAACTGATCAAGCAGCCCGACCTGGCAGGCATCTACGACCTGAAGCTCCTGAACAAGGTGCTGAAGGCCGCGGGCGAGCCCGAGGTCTCCGACGCCGGTCTCGGCGTCAAGTAACCGCGACCAGTCCGAGATCCCGTAACCCCAGGAGGTGACGACCATGGCCACGACACTCGCCAAGGCTGCCGAGGGCACCGTGAGGGAGCAGACGCACGCCGCCCGGATCGAGCACGTCTCGAAGTCCTTCTCCGGCCCGGCCGGTAGCCAACTCGTCCTGGACGACGTCAGTCTCGACGTCGCGCCCGGCGAGTTCGTCACCATCCTGGGGGCATCGGGGTGTGGCAAGTCCACCCTGCTGAACCTGGTCGCGGGCCTCGACCGGCCGACCCAGGGGTCCATCGCGACCCCGGGCGGCCGGCCGGCGCTGATGTTCCAGGAGCACGCCCTCTTCCCGTGGCTGACCGCGGGCAAGAACATCGAACTCGCCCTGCGGATGCGCGGGGTGTCCCGGGCCGACCGGCGGACGGAGGCCGAGCGGCTGCTCGACCTCGTCCGGCTCGGCGGCGCGTACGGCAAGCGGGTGCACGAGCTGTCCGGCGGTATGCGGCAGCGCGTGGCACTGGCCCGCGCCCTGGCCCAGGACAGCCGGCTCCTGCTGATGGACGAGCCGTTCGCGGCCCTCGACGCCATCACCCGGGACGTGCTGCACGGCGAGCTCACCCGGGTCTGGGAGACCTCGAACACCAGTGGCTCCGCCACGGGGAACCTCTCCGTCCTCTTCGTCACACACAATGTGCGCGAGGCCGTCCGCCTCGCGCAGCGCGTGGTCCTGCTCTCCTCCCGGCCCGGCCGGGTCGCCAAGGAGTGGACCGTGGACATCCCGCAGCCCCGCCGCATCGAGGACGCGGACGTGGCCGAGCTGTCCCTTGAGATCACTGAGCACCTGCGTGGGGAGATCCGCCGCCATGGCCAGCACTGACACCACCGCGAAGGCCAAGCGGGACGACCTCGCCGGTCTCGAGGCCGGACTCGACGCCCTGGACGCGGTCGAGATCCGTCGCACCCCGGTCCGGGAGGTCCTCCTCAAGAAGGTCCTCCCGCCGACGCTGGCCGTCGGACTCGTCCTCGTCGTCTGGCAGATCCTCGTCACGGCGAAGATCACCGAGGAGACCAAGCTGCCCGCGCCGTCCGCGGTGTGGAACGGCCTGACCGACATGTGGCTCCAGGGGACCCTGCTCGAAGTCATCTGGACCAGCGTCTCGCGCGGTCTGTCCGGCTTCCTGCTCGCCCTGGCCATCGGCACCCCGCTGGGTCTGCTGGTGGCGCGGGTGAAGTTCGTGCGCGCCGCGATCGGACCGATCCTGTCCGGTCTCCAGTCGCTGCCCTCGGTGGCCTGGGTGCCGCCCGCCGTGCTCTGGTTCGGTCTGAACGACGCCATGATGTACACCGTGATCCTGCTGGGCGCCGTGCCGTCCATCGCCAACGGCCTGGTCTCCGGCGTCGACCAGATCCCGCCGCTCTTCCTGCGGGCGGGCCGCACCCTGGGCGCCACCGGCCTCAGGGGCACCTGGCACGTGGTGCTCCCGGCCGCGCTCCCCGGCTATCTGGCGGGGCTCAAGCAGGGCTGGGCGTTCTCCTGGCGCTCGCTGATGGCGGCCGAGATCATCGCCTCCTCCCCCGATCTGGGCCTCGGCCTCGGCCAGCTCCTGGAGAACGGCCGCAACAACATCGACCTGCCCGGTGTGTTCCTGGCGATCCTGCTCATCCTGGTCGTCGGCATCGCGATCGACCTGCTGATCTTCAGCCCGCTGGAGCGCTGGGTGCTCCGCAGCCGCGGCCTCCTGGTGAAGTGAGCTCTGAGCCGACCGTGAACCGTCCCGTCCTCCTCGTCATCGCCCACGGCAGCCGTGATCCGCGGCACGCGGCGACCGTCCGGGCGCTGGTGCGCCGGGCCGGTGCGCTGCGGCCAGGGCTGCGGGTGGAGACGGCGTTCCTCGACTTCGACCTGCCGTCGGTGCCGGGGACGCTCGACCGGCTCGCGGCGGACGGGGTGCGGGACGTGGTGGCGCTGCCGCTGCTGCTGACCCGGGCCTTCCACGCGAAGGCCGACATCCCCGCCGTCCTGCGGCAGGCCCCGCCGTCGCTACGGGTGCGCCGGGCGGAGGTCCTGGGACCCTCACCGCTGCTGATCGCGGCGGTGGAACGGCGGCTGTACGAGGCCGGGCTGACGCCCGGCGACCGGAGCACGACCGGGGTCGTCCTGGCCTCGGCGGGCTCCACAGACCCGGAGGCGATCGCGGTGATCGCAGAAACGGCGCGGGAGCTGCGGCGCACCGGTTGGTGCTCCGTGCGGCCCGCGTTCGCCTCCGCATCCCTTCCGCGTACGGAGGACGCCGTGGCGGCCCTGCGCGCGGAGCCGGGCGTCGGCCGGGTGGCCGTCGCCCCGTACGTGATCGCCCCCGGCCGTCTCCCGGACCGCATCGCGGCCGGGGCGGCGGGCGCCGACGTCCTGGCGGGCGTCCTGGGCCCGTCCCCGGAACTGGCCCGGCTGCTCCTGGAGCGGTACGACGGCGCGCGGGCGGCCCGCCCGATGGCCCGGACGGCCTGACGGCCCTGGTCTTACGGCCCCGGTCCCGCGGCCGCACGCCCCCTGAAGCGCCTCGCCCGGTCGTACGTCCTCCCGGGCGCGGCGGACAGAACGCGACCGAGGCCCTCCGCACGACAAGACCCGTCCTCACGGTCGACGCTCCGTCAATTCCACCGCCCGCAAGGGTTCTCGCCCTCACCGGCACCGCCCCTCCTCCGCCGCTCCGTTACACGGTTGAAGTGATCTCCTGATCCGCCCGACACCCGGCCGAGACGGGCCGGACGGGAAGCATGGTCAGGATCGGGGCGGACGGGGGCGGCCGGACGCCGGCCTCGCGCAAGCCCGCCGGGCGGTGCCCGGCGGCAGACGAAAGCGGGTTCACCTTGCGCAAGTCAATGAGCCGCCGGACGGTCGCGGCCCTCGCGGGGATCGGTGCGTTCGGCATCCTGGGCACGGCCACCCCCTCCGCCTCGGCGATCGTCGGCGGCGCCCCGGTCGCGGACGGCGCGCGGCCCCATGTCGTACAGATCGAGCAGCAGGACGCGGACGGCACCTGGTCGCACTTCTGCGGCGGGGCGCTGATCGACGGCCGGGTCGTGGCCACGGCGGCGCACTGTGCGATGTGGGCCGAGCGGGGCAAGGTCAAGATCCGGCTCGTGCTGGGACGGTCCGACTCCGCGTCGTCGGCGGGTACGGTGCTGACCGACGAGCGCTTCACCGTCCACAGCCACCCCGATTTCTCCGTCGCGACCAACTCCGACCTGGGGCTGATCGTGCTCGACCGGCCCGTGCGGGAGACCGCCGCGTCCCTTCCCCCGCTGGGTGCCGATCCCCGGCCGGGCCGGGTGCTGCGCGCAGCGGGCTGGGGGCGCACCGACCTCGGGGACCCGGCCAAGCCGTCCCGTCTGCGGGAAGCGGCGCTTCCCGTAAGGAAGTTCGACGACGAGGGCGGCACCTGGGACAAGAAGTTCCTCTGCGCGGGCACGGACACGGTCCGGGTCGGGCCCGGTGACAGCGGGGGTCCGCTGTTCGCCCCGAACGTGTCCGGCAGGGCCGTCGTCTACGGCCTCGTGACCGGGGAGACGAACACCTGCCCGGGGCTCTTCACGAATCTGACCGACCCGGCGCTGTGGAAGCCGTTCCGCGCGCCGCTCGCCTCCCACGGGCTCTCCCATGTGATCCCGGTCGAGCGCCGGGTCGCCGACGCGGCCTGATCCCGCCGTGCTCCGGGGCCTCAGCTGAAGTCGAGGCCTCCGGTGCGGGTCCGCTTGAGCTCGAAGAGGTCGGGATGGCGGGCGAGGACGCGGAACCCGTCGAAGAGTTCGGCGGCCGCCTCGCCGCGCGGGACGGCCCGCAGGACCGGTCCGAACCAGACGGTGCCGTCGACGTGGAGGGTGGGGGTGCCGACATAGGCGCCGCTCTCCGGCTCCTTGCCCGCGTCATGGCTGCGGCGGACGGCCTCGTCGTACGCCGGGTCGTGGGCGGCGGCGGCCAGTTCGGCGGGCAGGCCGAGTTCGGCGAGGGACTCGGCGACGACGGCGTCGAGGTCGTCCCGCTTCCGCTCGTGGATACGGGTGCCGTACGCGGTGTAGAGCGGGCGCAGGACGTCCTCGCCGTGCCGCGCGGCGGCGGCCACGGCGACCCGGACGGGCCCTACGGAGGCGTCGACGAGGGTGCGGTACCAGTCGGGCAGGGTGTTGCCCTCGTTGTGGAGGTGGAGGCTCATGACCTTGAAGCGGAGGTCGATGTCCCGGAGCCGCTCGACCTCCAGGATCCAGCGGGAGGTGATCCAGGCGAAGGGGCAGACGGGGTCGAAGTAGAAGTCGACGACGGGCCGGGGTCCACCGGGAGCGGCGAACCCGGCTTCTCCGGTGGCCCCGGCTTTCTCGGCGACCCCGACAGCCCCGACAGCCTTTGCGGTCTCTGCGGTCTGAGTGGTCTCTGCAATCCCCGTAGTCGTCATACGCCGAATCTAGCCACCGAGTGGCCTGCCCCTCTGGTCCAATCGGGCACGGCCGGAGTGGGCCGCTTTCCACGGCCCGCCGCCACTCCGGCCACCGCTCCCTCCGTCACCCCTTCCCCGCCGTCGTTCCCGCCGTCACTCCCCGCCGGTCATCTCCACCAGCTTGCGGACCGTGTTCCAGTTGCGTCCGGTGACGACCAGGCCCTTGACGACCGAGGCGCGGGAGACCGCCTCGCCGAGCTTGGAGTTGCCCAGGCCCTCGGGGGCGTAGAGGTAGAGGACGCGGTCGCCGAGCGCGAACTCCTCGGGGAGATGGGCCTCCCGGTCGATCCCGGCGAAGCGTCCGGGGTCGGCGGACTCGGAGAGGTAGAGGGCGTGGAGCTGCTTGCCCTCCAGTTCGGCGGCGGGGAAGGGGCAGGCGGCGGCGACCGCGGCCAGATAGGCGCCGTCCCGGACGAGGCAGTCGACGCGGAAGCCGAACCGGTGCTCGACCGCGTCCTCGATCTCCGAGGCGAGCGCCTCGTCGGAGGCGGCGGCGGAGGAGGCAGCGGGGGCAGCGGTGGTGAAGACCGCGTTCCCGCTCTGCAGATAGGTGCGGACGTCCCGGTGGCCGAGCCCTTCGAGACAGGACCTGAGATCCGCCATGGGGACCTTGCGGCGACCGCTCACGTTGATGCCGCGGAGCAGGAGCGCGTACGTCTGCGTCATGGGGTCAGCGTAGGACGGTCACCGCGCCTCGTGGGGGGTGGCGCGGTGACCGGTCCGAACACTGTCCGATGAAGGGGAGCCGGGAGAAGAGCCGCCACCCATCTGTGATTTATTCAACAACACTTCGTAAGGTCGAAAACGGAAGCAATCATTCTTTTCCTTGCTCTGACGGGTGGGCCTCGGGGGCTCGTGGTGCGGGTGGGAGAATTCGGCTCGATCGCACGGATGAGGGAGAAGGTCGATGGACGAGGCGCGGGCGCGGGAGATCCTGGCCGGGGCGGGGCTGCCGGTCGCGGAGGCGCGACTGCTGGCCCTCGGTGAGAACGCGGTCTTCGCGGTGGGGGATCTCGCCGTGAAGGTCGGCCGGGACTCCGAGGTGTTCGAGCGGGCGGAGCGCGAGCTGGCGCTCGCCGCCTGGCTCGCCGAGGCGGACGTTCCCGCCGTGCGCCCGGCGGAGGACGCGCCCCGCCGGGTGGACGGGTGCCCGGTCACCCTCTGGCACCGGCTGCCCGAGGCCGTGCGGCCCGCCGAGCCTCGCGATCTGGCGCCGCTCCTGAGGCGGGTGCACGCGCTGCCGGAGCCGACCGGCTTCACGCTGCCCCGGCGGGAGCTGCTGGGCGGGGTCGAGCGGTGGCTGCGTCTCGCGGGGGACGCGATCGACCCGGCGGACGCGGCTTTCCTGCGCGAGCGGCGCGACGCGTTCGCGCCGACGGCCGCCGCGCTGACACCCCGGCTGACGCCGGGTCCGATCCACGGCGACGCCCTCCCCCGCAACGTGCACATCGGCCCCGACGGTCCCGTCCTGGTGGACCTGGAGACCTTCTCGTCCGATCTGCGCGAGCACGATCTGGTGGTGCTCGCGCTCTCCCGGGACCGGTACGGCCTGGACCCGGCGGCGTACGAGGCCTTCACGGAGGCGTACGGCTGGGACGTGCGGGAGTGGGAGGGGTGCGCGGTGCTGCGGGGGGCGCGGGAGACCGCGAGCTGCGCGTGGGTGGCGCAGCACGCGCCGACGAACCCGAAGGCCCTCGTCGAGTTCGAGCGGCGGGTGGCCTCGCTGCGGGACGGCGATCCCGAGGTGCGCTGGTATCCGTTCTGACATCATGGCCCGGTCGAACCAGGCCGATCTACAGGGGTGTTGGGGATGAACGTGGAACTGTCCGAGGTGACGCTCGACGTCGAGGTGAGCGGGGAGGGTCCGGCCGTGCTCCTCGTGCACGGTTTCCCCGACAGTCACCGGCTCTGGCGTCATCAGGTCCCGGCGCTGAACGCGGCGGGCTTCACGACGGTCGCCCCCACCCTGCGCGGTTTCGGGGCCTCGTCCCGTCCGGAGGGCGGGCCGGAGGCGTACGACCCGGCGAAGCACGTGGGTGATCTGCTGGAGCTGCTGGCCCGGCTGGAGCTCGACCGGGTGCATCTGGTGGGGCACGACTGGGGTTCGGGGATCGTCCAGGGCCTCGCGCAGTTCGTGCCGGACCGGGTGGCGAGCGTGACCCTGATGTCGGTGGGCAACATCGCCGCGATCCTGCGGGCGGGGTGGGAGCAGCGGCAGCGCCTGTGGCACGTCACGATGTTCCAGCACGAGGGGCTCGCGGAGGAGTGGCTCTCCCGCGACGACCACGCGAACCTGCGGGAGATGCTCGGTGACCACCCGGACGCGGCGGAGGTCCTGGAGCCGCTGTGCGCTCCGGGCGGGCTGACGGCCGCGCTCAGCATCTACCGGGCGGGGCTGCCGGTCGAGCTGCAGCTGGGTCCCGTCCCGGAGGCGCCCCCGCTGACGGTCCCGGTGATGGGCGTCTGTTCCACCGGCGACCGCTATCTCGGCGAGCGGCAGATGGCGGACACCGGCGCGTACGTCTCCGGCTCCTGGCGGTTCGAGCGGGTCGAGGACGCCGGGCACTGGTTCCCGCTGGAGCGGCCGGAGAAGGTCAACGAGCTGCTGCTGTCCTTCTTGAAGGAGAACGGCTGAGGGGTGTCCCCCGCGCCCCGGTGAGGTCCTCGCGGGCCCGCCGGGGTGCCGACCGCTAGCCGACGGCCAGGGCGAGCGGTGTGCGCAGGGGCCAGGTCGGGTCGACGACGGCGTCCGTGTCGCCCTTGCCGCGCAGGAAGTCCTGGAAGTTCTCGGCCCAGGCGCGGTACCAGTCGATCTGGCGCTCGTGGAGTTCGGCCGGGTCGAGTGCGGCGACCCGTTGGTGCCGCTCGGCTATCGCGACGGCGACCCGGACGGCGGCGAGCGCGTCGGCCGCGGCCTCGTGGGCGGCTTCGAGGACCACCCCGTACTCCCCGCAGACCGCTGCCAGGGTGCGTTTGCCGCGGCGGTAGCGGTCGACGGCCCGGTCGATGGTGTAGGGGTCGACGACGGGTCCGACGGGGACGCCGCCGATGCGCTCGCTCAGGGAGGGCAGTCCGTGGCGGCGCAGCTCGGCGGAGAGCAGCGTCAGGTCGAAGGAGGCGTTGTACGCCACGACCGGGACGCCGTCCTCCCAGTAGGCGGCGAGGGTCGCCGCGATCTCGTCGGCGACCTCGCGGACCGGGCGGCCCTCGGCGGTGGCGCGCTCGGTGCTGATGCCGTGGATCGCGGCGGCCTGCTCCGGGATGTGGACGCCCGGGTCGGCGAGCCAGTCGCGGCGGTGGACGACGTGTCCCGCTCCGTCGACCTCGACGATCGAGGCCGTCACGATGCGGGCCTCCAGTGGATCGGTGCCGGTCGTCTCCAGGTCGAAACCGGCCAGTGGTTCCCCATGCCAAGCCATCGGGTCCTCCTCGTGTGATCTCCCCCGTGGTGCTGACCACCCTCGCACGCGCCACTGACAACGCCGTCGGTCGCCCCCGCCGGGGGGCGGGTCGGGAGACCGGCGGCGGGTCAGGAGACCGGCGGCGGGTCAGGAGACCGGCCGTGAGTCGAGCCAGACGGACTCGAACTCCTCCCGGTAGGTCTCGAAGAGCCCGTGGTCGCCGTCACGGGCGCCCTGGCCGTGCCGGACCACGTTCCGGCCGCCGCGCAGGACGAGGACGGGTGCCTCCATGCCCCGGGCGCGGCGCAGATAGGACTGGACGACGCCGACGCCGTCCGGTCCGTCGCCGTCCACCAGGTAGGCGGTGAAGCGGGGGGTCTCGTCGAAGACGTGGATCTGGAAGGCGCCGGGGTCGCGGAGCTTGGAGCGGACCCGGCGCATGTGCAGGATGTTCATCTCGACCGAGCGGCTGAGTTCGCCCTTCTTCAGCCCGAGCTCGCGTTCGCGCCGCTTCACGGCGCTGCTGGCGGGGTTGAGGAAGAGGAGCCGGGTGCGGCAGCCGGACTCGGCGAGCCGGACCATGCGGCGGCCGGAGAAGTTCTGCACGAGCAGGTTCAGGCCTATACCGGTGGCGTCGAGGCGGCGGGCCCCGCCGAAGAGGTCCTCGGCGGGCAGTTGCCGCTGGAGCCGGACCCGGTCGGGGTGGACGGAGACGACGTCCGCGTACCGGTCGCCGACGAGGTCCTCGACCGCGTCGACGGGCAGCCGGTCGGCGGAGGGCACCGCGGCGCCGCTGCCGAGGATCTCCAGAATGCGGGCGGAGGCCCGTTCGGACTGGGCGAGGACGGTCAGGGAGAGGGCCCGGTTGCGGGAGACGACGTTCCGGGTGACCTCCAGTTCGTCCAGGGCCAGCTCGACCTCGCGCCGGTCGTCGAAGTAGGGCTCGAAGCAGGGCCAGTGCTGGACCATCAGTTCGCGCAGCTGGGGCAGGGTGAGGAAGCTGAGGACGTTGTCGTCGGCCGGGTCGAGGAGGTAGCCCTTGCGGCGGGAGACCTCACGGACGGCGACGGCCCGCTGGACCCATTCCTGGCCGGCGGGACCGGCCGCGGCCACCACCCACTCCTCGCCGTGCACGGGTTCGTACACGGGCCGCAGGACGGCGGCGACCACGGCACGGAGCCGCTGTTCGACCAGGTTCAGCCAGATGTAGGCGCGTCCGGCGCGCTGGGCGCGGGTGCGGACCTCGCTCCACGCCTCGGCCCCCCAGTCGAGTTCGGCCCCTATCTCCACGGGCCGGACGACGGTGACCGTGCCCGGTGGCACGCCCGGCGGGGTGACCGCGCCGGGCGTCGCCTCCGCGGGCCCGGCCGGGCCCCCCTCGTGACCCTCGTCACCTGGGGGCAGCTCCAGACCTCCCGAGCTCACCCGCGCACCGCCTTCTGCTCCTGGACGCCCGTGTCGACCGGTCCGACAACGATCAAGGAAGGGTACTCCGGGAGCGGGAGGCGGTGCAGCAGGATCGTCAGGCTGCTTCGTCAACTACCGAGATCGGGCTGTCCGTTCTCGGAGGCGAGCTCCGGCGGAGTGAGCGGATTCATAGCGGTGACGTCGCGGGGGGCCAGCTGGAAGCCCTGCCAGTGGACCGGCATGGGCTGCTGGTCCTCGTCCCGGGCGATGTGGTGGAACCCTATGTTGACCCAGACGGACGGTTTGGTCAGAGTCTCACCATTGACCCATTTGTCCACGCTGTCACCGGCGTTGGCGCCGCAGTTGCCGATGTTGTTGCTGGCGAACTTCTCGCAGGCGCGGGCCTGGGTGAAGTAGATGTCGTGCTTGGTGAAGCCGCGTCCGGCGTGGGTGTCGCTGTGGCCGGGCACGATCTCGTAGGAGCGGGCGTGGCCGTCGGCGTTCTTCCCGGTGCCGCTGACCACCCGCCACCAGCGCATGTTCTTGGCGTCCCCGGCGAGTTCCTTGGTGACGACGCTGCGCTGGGTCTTCACGGTGGGACCGCCGCCGCCCGCCGCGGGGGCGGTGACGGTGGAGTCGAACTGCTCGATGCGGTCCTTGGTGGAGCCGTCGAGGCCGAAGTCGAGCTTCCAGAAGACGTTGTGGGCGTGGCTGGTGGCGTAGCCCCGGGCGCCCTTGCCGAGGGGCCAGCCCCGGCCGTCGGTGGCGTTGTAGTCGACCGGGGAGAGGCTGCCGGTGGCCCCGACGTTGGCACCGATGGTGCCGTCTGCGGAGAAGCGCCACTCGGTGATGTACTCGTACCAGCCGACCTTGTTCACGGTGTAGACCAGCAGGTCCTTGGCCTGGGCCTGGTAGACCTTGCTGCCGGTGTCGCTGGCCATGCGGTAGGCGTGGCCGCGGGCCCGGGTCGTGGTGCACAGGCCCTTGGCCTCGCCGACCTCGGGGACCTTGATCGTGGTGATGGTGCCGCCGGGACACTCGGCGGGCTTGAGGCTCTGCAGGCCCCAGCCGAATCCGGCGCCGGTCAGGTCGTCGTACTCGGAGACGCCGTCGTCGTACGGGACGTGGATCTGGGCGAGCCGGGCGCTGGCGAGGACCTTGATGGGCGCGGTGGCGCCGGGCGGCTGGAAGGTGATGTTGTCGAGGGTGAGCCCGGCGTCGGTGTCGTAGCGCCAGCACATGCGCCAGGTGGTGCCGCCGTCGAGCTTCTGGGTGATGCGGTAGGCGGCGGAGCAGTCGGCGGTCGGCGGGGCGGGCGTGCGGGTCGGCGCCGGGGGCCGGGGGGCGGCGGTGGCCCCGGTCGCGGGGGCCGCGGCGGCCGTGGCGGTGCCGAGCAGGGCGGCCGCGGTCAGCAGGGCGCCCCGGCGGGTACGCCGGTGTGACTGATGGGACATGGGAACGTACTCCTCGGTACGGAGATCGGTACGGAGATGCGGCGGGCGGCGGTCAGCCGACGCGGGTGACGGTCCTCGCCGAGAGGTCGACGATCAGGTTGCGGGTGTCGATCCAGGCTCCGTTGAGGACCTTGGTGACGAGCCGGACGCAGCGGTGCTTCCCGCAGTCGGTGAGCGCCTCGGGGACGTTCGCCTCGCGGTAGGGGCGGTAGACGTCGCCGTTGAACCACAGCTGGGTGGTGGAGGTCAGCCGCTTGCCCGTGGCGTCCTCGTAGTCCTCCTTGACGCCCTTGCCGAGCGGGCTGGCGAGGATCAGTTCCAGCGCCTTGCGGAGTTCCTCGGGGTGGGCGGAGGGCTGGACCCCGCGCTGCGCGGCGGAGCGTTCGACCTTGCCCGTGTCGAGGTTGACGGTCCGGGTGATCAGCTCGTCCCGCGCGTAGTCGTAGAGGCGGACCTCGGCTCGGCGGGTCGGGTCGCCGGCCAGCGGGTCGGCGAGGTCGGTGCCGAGGTGCTGGGGCCCCCGGCCGCCCACGACGTCCTGCTGTGCGGCGGCGCCGGGCTGGGCGAGCGCCAGGGCCTCGGCGCGGGTCAGTTCGTCGTCGGTCAGCGGATCGCTGCCGATGCCCCGGGCGCCCTCCGCGGCGACGGGGACGACGGTGGCGGGCGCGGGCACGGCGCCCCCGCCCGCGGTTCCTTCACCACCCTGCTGTCCCGTCCCGGACGCTCCGGCCGTTCCGGACGCTCCGGCGGTTCCGGCCGCCGGGCCCCGGGCGCCGGGCGTGTCGTCCGCTCCGGCCGAGCCGGGCAGGCTGATCGCGACCGCGACGGCGGTTCCCGTCACCGCCATGGCCGCTCCGGCCACCACCTTCCCCAGGTGGCGGCGCGCTATTTCGTACACACTTCCCCCTCGTTCCCCCTCTTGTTCTGCGGTCACCCGGTAGGACGGGGTGAAGTCCTAGGAGGTTGCGCCTCTTTCAGGCAGGATGCGGCCGAAGAGCAACCCCCGAACCCGGACAGAAGAGGAATTTTCATACTCATGCAGGTCTGGCCGGGACAGGCGTACCCCCTGGGCGCCACCTATGACGGAGCGGGCACCAACTTCGCGGTCTTCTCGGAGACCGCGCACCGGATCGAGCTGTGTCTGCTCGACGACGACGGGGCGGAGACCTCGGTCGAACTGCGCGAGACCGACGCGTTCGTGCGGCACGCCTATCTGCCGGGCGTGATGCCGGGACAGCGGTACGGGTTCCGGGTGCACGGCCCGTACGCGCCGGAGCGCGGGCTGCGCTGCAACGCGGCGAAGCTGCTCCTCGACCCGTACGCGCGGGCGATGTCGGGGCGGATCGAGTGGGGCGAGGCGGTGTACGGGTATCCCTTCGGGCGGCCGGACGCGCGGAGCGACCTGGACTCCGCCGGGCACACGATGACCTCGGTCGTGGTCAATCCGTACTTCGACTGGGGCGACGACCGGCGACCGCGCACCGAGTACCACCGCACGGTGATCTACGAGGCCCATGTGAAGGGCCTGACGATGCTGCACCCGGACCTGCCGGAGGAGCTGCGCGGGACGTACGCGGGGCTCGCGCACCCGTCGGTGATCGGACACCTGAAGGAACTGGGCGTCACCGCGCTCGAACTGATGCCCGTTCACCAGTTCGTGAACGACCACCGGCTCGTGGACGCGGGGCTCTCCAACTACTGGGGCTACAACACGATCGGCTTCTTCGCCCCGCACAACGCCTACGCGTCCTGGGGCGACCGGGGCCAGCAGGTCCTGGAGTTCAAGTCGGCGGTGCGGGCACTGCACCAGGCGGGCATCGAGGTCATCCTCGACGTGGTCTACAACCACACCGCCGAGGGCAACCACCTGGGCCCGACTCTCTCCTTCCGGGGCCTGGACAACCCCTCGTACTACCGGCTCGGCGACGACCCCCGGACCTACACCGACACCACGGGCACCGGGAACTCGCTGCTCATGCGCTCCCCGCACGTACTCCAGATGATCATGGACAGTCTGCGGTACTGGGTGACCGAGATGCACGTGGACGGCTTCCGCTTCGACCTGGCCGCCACCCTGGCCCGCCAGTTCCACGAGGTGGACCGGCTGTCGTCCTTCTTCGACCTGGTGCAGCAGGACCCCGTGGTGAGCCAAGTGAAGCTGATCGCCGAACCGTGGGACGTCGGCGAGGGCGGCTACCAGGTCGGCAACTTCCCGCCGCTGTGGACCGAGTGGAACGGCAAGTACCGGGACTGCGTGCGGGACCTGTGGCGCGGCGAACCCCGCACCCTCGCCGAGTTCGCCTCCCGGCTGACCGGCTCCTCCGACCTCTACCAGGGCGACGGGCGCCGACCGCTCGCCTCCGTCAACTTCGTGACCTGCCACGACGGCTTCACCCTGCGGGACCTCGTCTCGTACGACGAGAAGCACAACGAGGCCAACGGCGAGGGCAACCGGGACGGCGAGAGCCACAACCGGTCGTGGAACTGCGGGGTGGAGGGCGACAGCGAGGACGTCGGGATCGTCGAGCTGCGCGCCCGCCAGTCCCGCAACTTCCTCGCCACCCTGATGCTGTCGCAGGGCGTCCCGATGCTCAGCCACGGCGACGAGTTCGGCCGCACCCAGGGCGGCAACAACAACGCCTACTGCCAGGACAACGAGGTGTCCTGGGTGCGCTGGCCCAAGGAGAACAGCGAGGCGGAGGCGACCCTGCTCCGCTTCACCCGCGCGATGGTACGGCTCCGCAGGGAGCACCCGGTGTTCCGGCGCCGCCGCTTCTTCCACGGACGGCCCGTCGAGGGCACCCACGACGAGCTGACCGACATCGCCTGGTTCACGCCCGGGGGCGAGGAGATGACGTCCCGCGACTGGCAGGCGGCGCACGCGCGGGCGCTGACCGTCTTCCTCAACGGCAACGCCATCTCGGAGCCGGGCCCGCAGGGCGAGCGGATCGCCGACGACTCCTTCCTGCTGATGTTCAACGCCTCCTCGCGGGAACTGGACTTCGTCGTCCCGGACGGCCACGGGGCCTGCTGGCGGACGGTGGTGGACACCTCCGACCCGGAGGGGATGCCGCCCCGGGAGGGCCCGGAGCTGGCGGGCGGCGAACGGATCACGCTCGCGCCGCTCAGCCTGAGCGTCCTGCGACGCCCCGTCTGACGGCGGGCCCCGCCGGGGCGGACGGTACGGGCCGGGTCCGCACCGCCCAGGACAGGGCCGCGCAGGCCACGGCCGCGCCCACCGCCACCGCGAAGGCGGCGGGCGCGCCGTGCCGTTCGGCGAGCCGCCCGGAGAACGCCAGGGCGAGCGCCTGACCGGCCACGACGCCACTGGTGAGGAAGGCCATGGACTCGGCGAGCCGGGTGGCGGGCACGGCCCGCTCGGTGAGCCCGAAGACGGTGATCAGGTGCGGGGCGTAGGCGGCTCCGAGGACGACCACGACCGCGTACAGGCCGCCGAGGGAGCCGGTCCACGGCAGCGGCAGGGAGAGCCCGACGAGCCCGGCGGTCGCCGCGCGCCAGCGGGTCGTCAGGCCGATCCTGGCGGGCAGGGCGGCCAGGGAGAGCCCGACGACGGCGCTCATCACCCCCATCGCCGCGTACACGAGCCCCGCCTGCGCGGGGACGCCGAGGTCCTCGGTGAGGGCGGTGATGCCCGCCTGGGAGGCGCCGAACATGACGCCTTGGAGGACCATCGCCCCGCGCAGCGCGTACGCGGTCCCCGCGAGCCTCGTCCGTTCGGCGGAGCCCTTACGGGTGGACGCCGGGTCCGGCGCGGTGGCGGCGGCCGAGGGGTGCAGGGCGAAGGCCGTGCCGAAGACCGCGAGGAGCAGCGCCGCGAGGAGGAGGGCGGCGGCCGGGTGCGCGACGGCGACGGCGACCCCGACGAACGCCGGTCCGAGGACGAAGGACACCTCGTCGAGGGTGCCCTCGAAGGAGAGCACCGTGCCGACGAGCCGCCCGTCGGCGCCGGACCGGCGGGCGAGCGCCACCGAACGGGTCCGGGCGAGCGGCCCGGCCTGCGGCACGGACGCCCCGGCGAGCACCGCCACCGCCACCAGCCGGCCGGTGGGGGCGTGGGCGAGCGCGGCGAGGACGAGTCCGGTGACGGCGAGCGCGTTGGCGGCGGAGGCGGCGAGGAGGACCCCGCGCTGTCCGTGCCGGTCGGTGAGCCGCCCGACGACCGGCCCCGCCACGGTCTGTCCGGCCGCGAGCGCCCCGCCCACCAGGCCCGCCGTACCGAGCGAACCGCTGGTCTCCGCCACCAGGAGCAGGGTGCCGAGCTGGCACATGGCGGTGGGCAGCCGGGCGAGGAAGGAGACGACGGGGAGAACGGGGCCGAGCAGCGCGAAGGTGTCGCGGTGGGTCCGGAACATCGGGCGACCGTAACGCGATGCACTCGAACGGGTGCATGGGCCGATGACACAGAAGCCTCCTGGCCGGGTACGTACGTTCGCATGACCTCCCTCACGGCCGGTTCCGCGTCCGCCCGTCCCGTCCCGCCCACCGCCACCTACCGGCTCCAGCTCCGGCCGGAGTTCCCCTTCGCGGCGGCCGGACGGGCCGTGCCGCACCTGGCCGGGCTCGGCATCTCCCATCTGCACCTCTCCCCCGTCCTGGAGGCGGTCCCCGGCTCGGCCCACGGCTACGACGTCACCGACCACCGGTCCGTCCGCGCCGAACTGGGCGGCGAGGAGGGCCTGCGGGAGCTCGCCGCGACCGCGCGGGCGCACGGCCTCGGCCTCGTCCTCGATCTGGTGCCCAACCACATGGCGGCCTCGCCCCGCCACAACCACGCGCTGCGCGCGCTGCTCAGGGACGGCCCCGGATCGCCGTACGCCCGCTGGTTCGACATCGACCGCTCGGCCGGGGACGGGCGGCTGCTGCTTCCGGTGCTGCCCGCGCGCCTCCCCGAGGTCAGGGACCGGCTGCGGGTCGGCGACGGGGTGCTGCGCCTGGACGACCAGGAGTTCCCGCTGCGGCCCGGCACCGAGGGGCTGCCGCTGGACGCGCTCCTGGACGCCCAGTGGTACCGGCTCGGCTGGTGGCGGCTCGCCCGGACCGAGCTGAACTACCGGCGCTTCTTCACCGTCTCGGAGCTGATCGGGGTCCGGATGGAGGACCCGGAGGTGTTCGCGGCCACCCACGCGAAGATCGTCGAGCTGGTCCGGGACGGGGTCGTGGAGGGCCTGCGCGTCGACCATCCGGACGGGCTCGCCGACCCGCAGGGCTATCTGGAGGACCTGGCGGCGGCGACCGGCGGGCGGTGCTGGACCGTGGTCGAGAAGATCCTCACCGGGTCCGAGCGGCTGTCCGCCGCCTGGCCGGTCGCCGGAACCACCGGTTACGACGCCCTGCGCCGTCTCGACGGGGTGTTCACCGACCCGGTGGGCGCCCGGCGACTGACCGGTCTCTACCGGGAGTTCACCGGCCAGCACGAGGACGCCGGAGGTCGCTGGGAACCGACGGAGGAACGCGCCGCCCAGGAGGTCGCCGGGCACGACCTGGCCGCCGAGACGGCCGTCCTCACCCGGCTCGCGGGCCGGATCTGCGCCGCCGACCCGGCCCTGCGGGACCACGCGCCCTGGGCGCTGCGCACCGCCGTCCGTGAACTCCTCGTCCGGGTACCGGTCTACCGCGCCTACCGGACCGGCGGCGAGGAGGTCCTGACCCCGGCGGCGGCGCGCGCCGCGAAGGCCGTGTTCACCGTGCCGGAGGAGGCGACGGCGGTGGACGTCGTCCGGGGCCTGGCGCTCGGCGCGCTGGGCGAAGGGCCCGAACACCGGGCGTTCCGGGCCCGGTTCGCGCAGACGTCGTCGGCGCTGCGGGCCAAGTCCGTCGAGGACACCGCGTTCTACCGGTACGTACCCCTGCTCTCGGCCAACGAGGTCGGCGGCGAGGCGGGCAGCCCGGCGGTGCCGGTGGACGAGTTCCACGCGTACTGTCTGCGGATCTCCCGCGACTGGCCGGACACCGGGACCGTGCTGTCCACCCACGACACCAAGCGCAGCGCCGACGTCCGGGCCGGGATCGCGGTCCTCTCCCAGTGCCCCGAGGTGTGGGCGGAACTGCTCGCCGGGGTCGCCGGGGTGCCCGCCCCGGACCCGCACGTGGCCTGGTCCGCGTGGCAGACCGCCTTCGGCTTCGGCACGCCCGACCCGGACCGGCTCGGCCCCGCCGTCCTCAAGTCCGTGCGGGAGGCGGGGCTGCGGACCAGCTGGACCGAGCCGGACACGGAGTACGAACGGGCGGTGGCCGCGTTCACGGCGGCGGGACCCGGCCGGATTCCGCTGCGGGGAGCCTCGGCGGCGGCCCTCGCCCTGGAACCGCACATCCGGGCGCACGCGCTCGGCACGCTCCTCGCGCAGCTGACGATGCCGGGGGTGCCGGAGCTGTACCAGAACACGGAACGGGCCTACCGGGCGCTGGTGGACCCCGACAACCGGGGCCTGTTCGAGGCCGGTCCCGACGACGACCGGACGGCCCTGGTCCGTGCGGCGCTGCGGCTGCGGCGGGAACGTCCGGCGGCCTTCGGCGCGGTCGGGTCGTACGCGCCGCTGACCGCCGAGGGCCCCGCCGCCCGCCACTGTCTGGCCTTCGCCCGCTCCGGCGAGGTGGTCACGGCCGTCACCCGTCTCTCGCTGCGCCTCGCGGAGGCGGGCGGCTGGCAGGACACCGGTCTCGTGCTGCCGGACGGACGGTGGACCGATGTCCTGGACGGGGGAAGGGAGTTCGGGGGTGGTCCGGCGGCGGGAGTACGCCTCGCGGAGCTGTTCGCGGAACGGCCGGTGGCGCTGCTGGCGCGGGTGGGGGGCTGAGGGCGAGCGCGGACGGGGCGGGCCGCCGGGCTCTCGGGGACGCCGGGCTCCGGGCTCCGGGCTCCGGGCTCCGGGAGGGGCGTGCCCGGGGCCGCCCGTCAGCCGCCGGGGCGGACGATCAGGCTCCGGGGCCCCCGGGTGATGAGACCGGACCACACCGGCCGGAAGCCGTCGGCGAGCCGGAGCCGGGGCATCGCCTCGAACAGGGCCCGCAGGGCGTACTCGGCCTCGAAGCCCGAGAGGAGGACCGCCGGGCAGAACCCGGTGCCGTACGTGAGCTGCCCGGGGTCGTCGCGCGCCGGATCGAACCGGTCGGGATCGCGGAAGCGTTCCGGGTCGCGGCCCGCCGAGCCGAGGAGCAGCGCGACGGACGCGCCCGCCGGGACGATCCCGCCGCTCACCGGCACCTCGGCCGCCGTGCGGCGCACCGCGATCTGCACGGGCGGGTCCCGGCGCAGCGACTCGCTCCAGGCACGGGCGACGAGCCCGGCGGGCGCGTCCCGGAGCGCGGCCACCTGGTCCGGGTCGGCGAGGACGTTGCCGAGGAAGGACGCGAGCGCCTTCTCCCGTACGGCGATCTGCCCGCCGCACTCGCCCGCCAGGGCCCCGGCGGCCCGGCCGCGCACCAGCCGCATCATGTCCCGGTACGGCACGCCGACGGCGGCGGCGACCGTCCCGGCGGGCAGCCAGTGGCAGAAGTCCGCGACCAGGTCGGTCTGCGGGCACCCGGCGATCCGGCGGGCCAGGACGTACGCGGTGCGTTCGGCGACGGCCCGCAGGGCCTCGGTGTCGACGTCCACGTGGGCCCGTGCGCACGGCGGGTCGCCGGGCCGGTGCCCGTGGGTGAAGCGGGGGTCGGTGAGGGCCGTGGCCACGTCCGCGTACCGGCTGAGCACCCAGGCGCGCAGCAGCGGGTCGTGGGTGAGCGGGAAGTCCTCGCGCAGGGCGCGGTGGACGCGGTGCGGGTCGCGCGAGGCGCCCGGGTCGAGGGGGCTGGGGGCGACGGTCCGGGCGCCGGGTCCTGGGCCGTCGGTGGTGGGGCCGTACGCGTCGCGGACCCGTCCGGGGGTGCCCGGCCGCCGGAGCGCGGCGGGGGCCATGGCCGGGAGGCGGGTCCAGGGGTCCGAGGCGGCCCACGGCCCGCCGGTGGGCGTCCGGGGCGGGTCGCCGGGTATCTCCCGGCCCGGCTCGCGGTTCGGCTCGTCGCTCATCGCGCCCCCTGTCGGTCGGCGGTGGGTGCCCCGGCCGACAGACCGTGGCACGCGTCCCCACAGCCCATCACCACCGGGCCGCCACCGCCCGCCGCGTACCGCCGGACGGGTGAAATCGGGGAGCGGCGGGCCGGGGGCCGTACGGGGGAGGGGTAGGAGCCCGGGGCCACGGCCGGGAGACGGTTACGGGCCGTGGTCGATGGGGGGGGCGGGCCGTGGCCCTGCCCTCGTACGGACGGGCCCCGGTCCGGAGGTACGTACGACCGTGGCCCTCCCCTCGTACGGCCCGGCGCCGGGCGCGCGAAAGGGCACTCGCCCGGAGGCGGGGGCCCACGGGGTTCCCTCCCGGCGGCGGGCCCGGCACTCGCCCGGAGAGCCGGGGACGTCCGGGAGGGTCCGGGGCGCATCGGACCCCGGTCCGCTCAGTCGTACGACAGCCGGAACGACATCTCCCCGAAGCCGACGACGTCGCCGGGGCGGACGGCGACCGCGCCCGTGACGCGGCGGCCGTTGACCGTCGTGCCGTTCGTCGAGCCGAGGTCGCGGAGGATCCACATGCCGCTCTGGAGGGAGAGCTCCGCGTGGAGGCGGGACGTCGTCTCGTGGCTGAGACGGAGTCCGTTGACCGGGTCGCGGCCTATCCGCAGCGGATGCGGGCCGGGGGTGGGCAGGAGGAGCTTCGGCAGCCGCTCCGCGTGCCAGGCGCGGCCGAGACGGGCCGTGAAGGCCGACATGCGTCCGACCACACCCACCACGCGCCGGGTCCAGCCGCCCTCGGTCCTCAGGTCGGCGGTGAGCAGGGCGAGTTCGTCCGGCCGCCGGGCCTGGAGCGCGCGTTCCATCCGGAAGAGGAACGTGTCGTGCGAGAGGCGGCCCTGGGCGGCGCCCTCACGGAGCAGCCCGAGCGCGCGGTCCCGCTCGGCATCGGTCAGCCGAGGAGTGTTCGCCGGAAGCTCGAAGGGGGTCGTCACACCGGTGATTGTCGGTCCGGCGGGCCCGCAGTGTCCAGAAGCGCCCCTGACCTGGAGTTCCCGGCAGGTACGCCCGAAGGGCGCAGGCGCGGAAAACCCGTGTCCGGCCCCGTCCGGCCCCTGTTACGGTCTGCCGGTTCCGCACCATGACCTCCCCGGGGGAAACACCACGTGACCGCGCCTTCGGCATCTTCAGCGTCTTCCACGAGCCATCACGACCTCGTCGTCCGTCCACTCGCCGAGCCCGGCGAACTCGGCCTGTTCCTGGGCCTGAGCTACACGCTCGACCACGAACTGGCCTACGACCTCGCCGGGGGCCGTCGGCTGCCGGAGTGGATGTGGGTGGCGCTCGACGGCGACCGGCTGCTCGGGCGGCTGTCCTGGTGGGCGAAGGCACCGGGACGCCCGCCCGAGCACCTCGACTTCTTCGACCTCGACCCGGCCCTCTCCCCCCGGGAGCGTGCCGACGTCGGGCTGCGGCTCCTGGAGACCGCGACCGCCGCCGTGGTCCCGGCGGGCGCGCCGCGTCCCGAGTACACGCGGTTCCTGCCCGCCGACTGGCGGGAGGTGCCCGAGACCCGGGCCCTCCTGGAGTCCCTCTTCGGTGTCCTGACCGCCTCGGGCGCCCGGCCCCTGGTGGAGCGGCTGCGACTGGAGTGGCGGCCCGGCACTCCCCTGCCGGAGCCGACGGGCCGGCTGCTGTTCCGGCCGGTGCGGGACCGCGAGGACCTGGTGTCGCTGATGACGCCGGTCATGGAGGGCACGCTCGACGCGCACGGGCGGGCGGACCTGGCGTCCGGCCTGTCGGCGCGGGAGGCGGCCGAGCTGCACTACGACGAAGAGCTCGGGCGGTACGCGTCGCCGCGCGCGTGGTGGCGGGTGGCGGAGCTGCCGGGGACCGGGGAACCCGTCGGTTTCGTCGTCCCCGCGCGCAACAACTACCACCACACGATCGCGTACATCGGAGTGCTGCCCGCGCACCGGGGCCGGGGGTACGCCGACGAGCTCCTCGCCGAGGGGACCGGGGTCCTGGCCGCTCTCGACGTGCCGCGCGTCCGGGCGGCGACGGACCTGGGGAACGTACCGATGGCGGAGTCCTTCGCCCGGACGGGCTACGTGGCCTTCGAGCGCGCCGTCAACTACGTGTGGGACGTGCCGGGCGTGGCGGGGGCCTGACTGGGAGGATGGCTCCGGTGACCGTTCGCGCACGGGCGGTCACCGGATCTTCCGACTGGACCTTCGACGAGGGGATTCCCGTGCTCTTCGAGGTGTGGGCGCCGCACGCGCGTGAGCGGGTGACGCTGGAGCTGGACGGCTCCCGGCACGATCTGGACCGGGACAGCGAGCGGGACGGCTGGTGGACGGGGGTCGTGGCCGCCGGGGACGGCGACCACTACGGCTTCGCCCTGGACGGCGGTCCGGTGCTGCCGGACCCGCGCGCGCGGCGGCTGCCCTCGGGGCCCGACGGGCTCGCCTCGGTCGTGGACCACTCGGCGTACGAGTGGCGGCACGAGGTCCCGAAGCTGCGGTTGCGCGGCGCTGTCCTGTACGAGCTGCACATCGGCACGTTCACCCCGGAGGGCACCCTCGACGCGGCGGCGGCCCGGCTGGGGGAGCTGGCGGGGCTCGGCATCACCCATGTGGAGCTGATGCCGCTGTGTCCTTTCCCCGGGGTGCGGGGCTGGGGGTACGACGGGGTGGCGCCGTGGGCGGTGCACGAGCCGTACGGCGGTCCCGAGGCGCTGAAGCGGTTCGTGGACACGGCGCACGGTCTCGGCATGGGCGTGGTCCTGGACGTGGTCCACAACCACCTGGGGCCGTCCGGGAACCACCTGCCGTCCTTCGGCCCGTACTTCACGGAGACCCACCACACCCCGTGGGGCGCGGCGGTGAACCTGGACGCGCCGGGCTCGGACGAGGTCCGGGCGTACTTCCTGGGGAGCGCGCTCGCGTGGCTGCGGGACTACCGGATCGACGGGCTGCGGCTGGACGCGGTGCACGCGCTCGCGGACACCCGGGCGTACACGTTCCTGGAGGAGCTGTCGGCGGCGGTCGACGAGCTGGCCGTGGAGCAGGGGCGCAGGCACTTCCTGATCGCCGAGTCGGATCTGGGCGACCCGCGTACGACGACTCCGCGCACCCACGGGGGGCTCGGGGTCCACGCCCAGTGGAACGACGACTTCCACCACGCCCTGCACACCGCGCTCACCGGGGAGTCGCAGGGCTACTACGCGGATTTCGCGCGCGCCCCGATGGCGGCGCTGGCGAAGACGCTCACCCGGGTGTTCTTCCACGACGGCACGTACTCGGCGTTCCGGGGCCGTCGGCACGGGCGGCCGGTGGACCGCGAGCGGACCCCCGCCCACCGTTTCCTGGGGTACGCGCAGACCCACGACCAGATCGGCAACCGGGCGCTCGGGGACCGGCTCTCGGCGTCCCTCTCCCCCGGGCTGCTGGCCTGCGCGGCGGTCCTGGTCCTGACGGGGCCCTCGGTGCCGATGCTGTTCATGGGCGAGGAGTGGGGGGCGGGGACGCCCTGGCAGTACTTCACGGACCACACCGATCCGGAGCTGGCGGAGGCCGTACGGCGGGGCAGGCGGCGGGAGTTCGCGGCGCACGGCTGGGACGAGGAGGAGGTTCCCGATCCGCAGGACCCGGCGACCCGGGACCGTTCCGTGCTCGACCGGACGGAGCGGGAGCGGGACCCGCACAAGCGGCTGCTCGCCTGGCACCGGGAGCTGATCGCGCTGCGCCGGACCCTGCCGGACCTGACGGACCCGGACCTCGCGGGGGTGCGGGTGGCCTTCGACGAGGACGCCCGCTGGCTGGTCTTCCGGCGCGGGGTGCTGCGGGTGGCGGTCAATCTGGGCGCGGAGGCGGCGGAGATCCCGATCGGCTCCCGTGGGAACGACCGGGTCCTGGCGGCGTGGGGGCCGGTGGCGGCGCCGACGGCGGACGGGGTGCTGCGGCTCCCCGGCGAGTCGGCCGTCGTCCTCACGGACGGCTGAGGGCCGGGGCGGTCTCCGGTCGGCCGGCGGGAGGACGACCGCCGTTCAGTCGACGATCGCCATCTCGCGCGGGGTGTTGTTGAAGCGACGGCCGGCCCCGTCCTCGGTGGCCGTGACGATGTCCTCGATGCGCACGCCGAAGCGGCCCGGCAGATAGACGCCGGGCTCGATGGAGAAGCACATGCCGGGGACGACCGGGAGCTCCTCGCCCTCGACCATGTACGGCGGTTCGTGGGTGGTGACGCCGATGCCGTGGCCGGTGCGGTGGATGAAGTACTCGCCGTAGCCCGCGTCCGTGATGACCTTGCGGGCCGCCCGGTCGACGTCCTGGCAGGCGACCCCGGGGCGTACCGCCTCGAATCCGGCCTGCTGGGCCTCCCGTACGAGGTCGTGGACGCGCCGCTCCTCGTCGGTGGGTTCGCCGACGTGCACGGTACGGGTGGTGTCGGAGCCGTATCCGTCCTTGAGCCCGCCGAAGTCGAGGACGACCATGTCGCCGCGCTCGACGACCCGGTCCCCGGCCTCGTGGTGCGGGTTCGCGCCGTTGGGTCCCGAGCCGACCACGGTGAAGTCGACCTGGGAATGGCCGAAGCGGAGGAGGAGGGCGGCGAGGTCCGCGGCGACCTCGGTCTCCCGGCGGCCCGCGAAGCGGACCTTGAGGATCTCGCCGTACGCCCGGTCGGCGGCGGCCCCCGCGGCGGCGATCCTGGCGAGTTCATGGGCGTCCTTGACGCCCCGGAGCATCGGCAGGGCCTCGCTGAGGGAGACGTACGAGGTGCCGGGGAGGGCCCGCTGGAGACCGAGGATGTGCGCGGCCCAGGCGTTGTCGCTGACGGCGAAGCGGCCGTCGACGTCGAGGAGCGGCGCGGTGACGGCGTACGGGTCCTTGCCGTCGGTCCAGTCGCGGAGGGTGAGCGCGGCGGCGCCCTCGGCCTTCGCCGCGTCGGGCGCCTCCAGGGTGGGGACGACGAGGACGGGTGCCTGGCCGACGGCGAGGACGAGGACGGTGAGCCGTTCGGTGATCGCGGTGGGCCGGTAGCCGGTGAGGTGGACGAGGTCGGGGCCGGGGGCCACCAGGACGCCCGCGAGTCCGGCGTCGGCGGCGGACTCGGCGGCGCGCGCCATCCGCGCGCGGTAGTCGTCCGTGGTGAAGGGCACGACCTCGTCGGTGGGACCGGTGCTCGTCATGGCGGGGCTCCTTCTCGGCGGCCTCGGGTCTCATGGCCGGGGTCTCATGGCCGGGGGAGGCTGGCGCGGCCCGGCCGCTCACGGTCGGGGCTTCTCACAGCCCCGGGTCCCTCCCTCGCCGGGCCTCGTGCGGCCCCGGCCGTACGGGGTCAGGTCCGTACGTGGTCAGATCCGTACGCGGTCAGGGCCGTACGCGTCCCCGGGATTCCGTCGTACAGCATCCTGCCCGGGACGGTCCGCCGCCGCGACCGCTCAGCGGCGGTCCGGGCCCTGGGTGATGAGCCGTTCCAGGAGTTCCTGGAAATCGTCGCCGACGACGATCCGCAGCTCTCCGCGTTCCTGGTCGTGCTCGCTGAGCTGGGTGAGGGTGCCGCCGCGCCACCAGAAGACGTACGGGCTGATGGCGCCCGGGGTGTCCTCGTACCCGGAGGCGGCGAAGGAGGCCATGGCGCCGAGGGCGGGGATGATCGTGGTGTCCCGGATGGGGTGGAAGGCGAGCTGGTGCCGGAAGGGCAGGGCGACGAGGGCGCCGTGCTCGCCGAGGGGCGCCCCGGTGACCCGGCGGACGACGCCGTCGAGGTCGAGGACGCGGCTCGCGGTGTAGAAGGAGTCGCCGAGGATGATCTCGAAGCGCATCCCGTCGGCGTCGCGGACGGTCTCGTGCTCCTCGACGGGCAGCCCGCGCAGATTGCGCAGGGCCCGGTCGCGGAGCTGGGCGTGGTCACCGAGCCGTTCGAGGGCCTCGTCGGTGAGCATCATGACGCTCTCGGGAAGGTCGAGGGCGAGCACCTCGTACAGTCCGGGGGCGACGGTCCTGGCGTAGCCGAAGGCGGCGGCGTCGATGCCGTCGCCGCTGACGACCCGGGGGTAGAGCTGGGAGCGGATCTGCTCGGGCGGCAGGGTGTCGAGCGCGGACGGCCCGTCCATGGCGCGGACGACGAGCCCGATGTGCCGGTGGATGGTGGCGGGCCAGACGCGGGGGCCGCGCCGGTCCTGGTGGCAGACGGCGGCGAGGTTGCCGAGGCCGAAGCGGCGGCCCTTGTCGTCGATGACGTGGTCGGCGTAGACGGTGACTTCGAGGCCGAGTTCGGCGAAGGTCTCCCGGACCCGGCCCCGGAACAGCGCGGCCTCGCGCTGCGAGAAGTAACCGAACCCGGGATCCCTCGGCGTGTCCTCGCCGTCCCGCCTGGGCCCCCGCCGCAACCACCCCACGCCAGCCCGCCTTCCGTCGCCGTTGAGGCCAGCCTAGCGACTGGGGGTGTCCGGCCCTGGGCCGTCGGGTGAACCCGGCCCTCCCGCACGGGTTCGGTCGCCGAGACGGCCGGTGAAGTCGTTCAGGGCCTCGGCGTCCGCCCGTACGCGGAGGAAGAACAGGACCCGGGGCGTCGGCGAGCGACGACGACGCGGCGAGCGTGCGGGCGTGCGCGCCGGGGGCCGTGAGCCCGGCACGATCCGGAAGGCACGCCCCGGCTCCGGTGGCCTCGAAGGGCGTGCGGCGGTCCCGGTGCGCGCGGGTGCGCTTCGGTTGCCTCCGGTCGGAGAGCCGTACGCCTGGGGGCGGAAGGGAAGCGATGGCAACGTACGTCACGCAACGGATCCAGTCGGGCACCGAGCGTGAGACCACGCTGCTGTGCGCCCGCTTCGAAAGGGAGTTCCTCGTGCTTCGTCTTCGTTCGCTCGTTCTCGCTTCGGTCACCGCGATCGCCGCTCTCGGGATCGTTCCGACCACCAGCACCGCCGTCGCACCGACCGCCATGGCCTATTCGTGCTCGCCGGGCTACTTCTGTATCTACAGCGACTGGAACGGCGGCGGGACCCGATGCCAGTGGTCCCAGGAGAGGAAGGCCAATACCGCCGACGACTGCTCGTTCATCCAGCGCGGGGAGAACGTCCGCTCGGTGCGGAACGGCACCAACCACCGGGTGCAGTACTACACGCAGACCAACTACAACTCCCGGGTCGGCTCCACCCCGTCCGGCGGGGAGGGAAACCTCCAGGGCAACTACCAGATCCGGTCGTTCAAGAGCCAGTAGCCCGGGACACGGCGCCGGGTTCCCGACTTCGGGTTCCCGGCTCCGCCGAGACCGTGCAGGACGAGCACGGTGTTCCCGGCGTCCTCGGTGACCGTCTCGCGCAGCCGCCGGACGAGTTCGCCCCGGTCCCGGAGGATGGCCGGTGCCCGGCCGACGGGCGGACGCCGCACCGAGTCGGGGCCGGGCCCGGAGGGGCCGTGGTGGTGGTGCTCGGTGATGTGCTGGTCACCGGTCGCCTGGTAGACGCGCCCGTGGCCGTCGGCCCGCCCGTCGTTGTGGCCGCCCATGTTCCGCGCCTCCCTCGGTCCGGCCCGGCTTCCCACTCTAGGAGCGACACCGTGTCAGCACAGTGGGCCGTCGGCGAAGTTTCCGGCCACGCGCGACGCGCCGCACACCGGCCGCGCCCCGTCACCCGTCCAGCGTGATCACCCGGTGGGCTCGCTCCCGGCCCCGGGCGATCAGCTGGGCGTTGGGTTCGTCCGAGGTGTGGACCCAGCGTTCGGCGTGGGCGCGGTCCTTGCCGAAGCGGATGTGGCGTTCGATCAGGCGGGGGACGCGGGTTCCGGCGTCCAGGTGGAGGTACCAGGCCTCGTCCAGGAGGGGCAGGACGGACGCCCAGGCTCCTTCGTCGTGGAGCAGGTAGTTGCCCTCCGTGATGACCAGCGGGACCTCCGGCGCGACCGGGATCGATCCGGCGATCGGCTCTTCGAGGGACCGGTCGAAGGCCGGGCCGTAGACCGTGGTGCCCGCTTCGGGGGTGCGGAGGCGGGCCAGGAGCGCCGCGTACCCGGCGGCGTCGAAGGTGTCGGGCGCGCCCTTCCGGTCGGCCCTGCCGAGCCGTTCCAGTTCGGCGCCCGCCAGGTGGAAGCCGTCCATGGGGACGAGGACGGCGAGCCCGTCGAGCCGGGCGACGAGCCGTTCCGCCAGGGTGGACTTCCCCGCGCCGGGCGCACCCGCGATCCCCAGCAGCCTGCGCCGCCGCCCGGCCGGGGCGACCCCCGGCACCTCGCGCCGCCCGCCCGGGGCAGTGACCGGGGACTCCCCGGCCCCAGCGGTCGGCTCGGCCCCAGCGTTCACCCCTGCCCTGGTAGTCACTCCGATCCCAGGAGCCACCCTGGCCCCGACCGTCACCCCGGACCCGCTGGCCGCCCCTGTCCCGGCCGGTCCCCCGGCCCCGGAGGCCCCCGCCGTCTCCCCCGCCAGCGCCCTCGCCGCCTCCACCAGGGTCTCGAACTGTTGCGTGCGCATGTCGGGCATTCTCGCACCGGCCCGGCCGGTTGACGCGGGTAGATTCCTCCGTATTACGTTGGCTCCCATGCCGTCCATCGCACTCGTCACCCTCGTCGTCCGTGACTACGACGAGGCCATCGCCTTCTACACCGACGCCCTCGGGTTCGACCTGGTCGAGGACACCGACCGGGGCGGTGGCACCCGCTGGGTCGTCGTCCGGCCGCCCGGTGCGGCCGGGGTCGGCGGCGTCGGGAACGCCGGTCTCCTGCTGGCCCGCGCCAAGAACGACGCCGAGCAGGAATCCGTGGGCAACCAGACCGGCGGCCGGGTCGGCTTCTTCCTGCACACCGACGACTTCGCCCGCGACCACGCCCGGATGACGGCGGCGGGCGTGAAGTTCCTGGAGGAGCCGCGCCACGAGCCGTACGGTTCCGTCGCCGTCTTCGAGGACCTGTACGGCAACCGCTGGGACCTGCTCCAGCCCGCCGCCTCCGCGTAGGAACCCCGCTTAATTCGCTGTCGCCCGGCCCGCCGCCCTCCCTACACTCGCGTCCCACGGCCCGCCGTCCGGTGGTGCCGTGGGAGCGATGTCCGTCCGAGGGGAGACCGCCGTGCGCAGCCGTAGTGCCGCCGTCGTGTCCTCCTCCCGCGCCCGGTACGACGTGATCCTCGCCTCTTCGTCCGGCCGGTGGCGGCTGCGCGCCCGCCATCGTCGCCCGTGACGAACCCCGTTCCCCAGAAGCCTTTCTGACGGTCCGTCCTGTCCGGGAATCGCGCTGCCTCTTCTCACCTCGGCAGCGAAAGGCACGACATCGTGCGTACCCACGAGAGCGTCACCACCGTCCGCGCCATCGGCATCCTCGCCCATGTCGACGCGGGCAAGACCACCCTCACCGAGCGCGTCCTCTTCCTCACCGGCGCCGTCCACAAGCGCGGCGAGGTCCACGACGGCACCACCGTCACGGACTTCGACCCGCAGGAACGGGACCGGGGCATCACGATCTTCGCGGCGGCGGTCAGCTGCGCATGGGCGGGCCACCGGATCGATCTGCTCGACACCCCCGGCCACGTGGACTTCTCCGACGAGGTCGAGCGTTCGCTGCGCGTCCTGGACGGCGCCGTCGCCGTCTTCGACGCGGTCGCGGGCGTCGAGCCGCAGAGCGAGGCGGTGTGGCGGCAGGCCGACCGGCACGGCGTGCCCCGGATCGCCTTCGTCAACAAGCTGGACCGGGCGGGCGCGGACCTGGACTCCGCCGTGGAGTCGATCCGTACGCGCCTCGGCGTCGTCCCGCTGCCCGTGCAGCTCCCGATCGGCCGCGAGGACGGCTTCACCGGGGTCGTGGACCTGGTCGGGATGCGGGCGTACGTGTGGCCAGACGGCGGCGGCACCTTCATCGAGGGGGAGGTGCCGGACGACCTCCGAGAGGAGGCCCTACGGCGCAGGCGACGGCTGGACGAGACGGTGGCGGAGCTGTGTCCGGACGCCCTGGAGGAGTTCTGCGAGCGCGGCGAGCTGTCCCCCGCGACCCTGCGGCGCGCCCTGCGCGAACTGACCCTCGACGGCGGCGCGGTGGTCGTGCTGTGCGGTTCGGCGTACCGGAACCGGGGTGTCGAACCGCTCCTCGACGCCGTCGTGGCCTACCTCCCGTCTCCCGCCGACATGCCGCCGGTTCGGGGGACGGTCCCGGCCGACCCGGCGGCGCCGTTCACCGCGCTCGCGTTCAAGGTGACCGCGACGGCCACCGGCCGCATGACGTACGTCCGGGTGTACGCGGGCACGATCGAGAAGGGAGGAACCGTGCTGGACACGGCGTCGGGCCGCACCGAGCGGATCGCCCGCGTGCTGCGGGTCCAGGCGGACCGGCGGACCGAGATCGACCGGGCCCGCCCCGGGGACATCGTGGCCCTCGTCGGGCCCAAGGGCACCCGCGCCGGGGCGACCCTGTGCGCCCCGGACGCGCCGCTCGTCCTCGAACCCCCCTCGACCGCCGAGCCGGTGGTCTCGGTGGCCGTGGAAGCGCGCCGGAGCACCGACACGGGCCGCTTGGCGACGGCGCTCGCGCGGCTCTCCGAGGAGGACCCGTCGCTCGTCGTGCGGTCGGACCCGGAGACGGGCCAGACCCTCCTGTCCGGCCTGGGCGAACTGCACCTGGAGGTCGCGGTGGAGAAGCTGCGGCGCGACCGTGGCCTTGAGGTCACGGTGGGCCGCCCGCAGGTCGCCTACCGCGAGACCGTGGACAAGGGCGTCACCGGGCTGCTGTACCGGCACGTCAAACAGGACGGCGGATCGGGCCAGTTCGCGCATGTCGTCCTCGACGTCGAGCCCCTCGCCCCGAACTCATCCGATACGGAGGAGGAGTTCGTGTTCAGTTCGACGGTGACGGGCGGGCGGGTGCCGCAGGAGTACGTCCGCGCGGTCGAGGCGGGCTGCCGGGACGCCCTCGCGGAGGGCCCCCTCGGCGGCCATCCGGTGACCGGCCTCCGGGTCACGCTCACGGACGGCGCCACGCACCCGAAGGACTCCTCGGAGCTCGCCTTCCGGGCGGCGGGCCGCTTCGCGCTCCGCGAGGCCCTGCGGGCGTGCGCGATGACGCTCCTGGAGCCGGTGGCCGACGTGACGGTCACCGTCCCCGAGGAGTCCGTCGGCGCGGTCCTCGGTGACCTCGCGGCCCGCCGTGGCCGGGTCACGGACCGCACGGCCCGGGGCGGTACGGCGGTGGTGACGGCGACCGTGCCGCTGGCCGAACTGTTCGGCTACGCCTCCCGCTTGCGGGGCCGCACCCAGGGCCGTGGCACGTTCACGACCCGCCCGGCGGGGTACGCCCCGGCGCCCCGTCCGCAGGGCTGACCCCTTCGGGGCGGAGCTCGTACGGGCCGAGGTCGATCTCGGCCCGTACGGTCTTCCCGACCGGCAGCCGGTCGAGCACCTCCCAGCGGGTCGCCAGGGCCGCCACGAGGAGCAGCCCGCGCCCGCCCTCGTCCAGGGGGCGCGGCGCAGACCGCTCCCCGGGGGCTGGCCGCCGCTCGCCCCGGGTGTCGGAGACCTCGATCCGCAGCCGCCGGCCGGGCAGATAGCTGAGCTCCAGCTCGCAGTCCCGGCCGGGCACCCGGCCGTGGGTGACGGCGTTCGCGGCCAGCTCCGCGACGAGGAGCCCGACGGTGTCCGACAGCTCGCAGCCGTAGGGGAAGTGCCAGCAGTGGAGTTGGAGCAGCGCGAGCCTGCGGGCGAGCCGGGCACCGCGCGGAGTCGAACTGAACCGCTGCGCGAACACACGTACGGTGACGGTCTCTTCGTGGGTGAGGGGTGGGGTCATGGTGCCAATGTGGCCATGTCAGGGGCCTGTCCCCAGGTCAGCCACTCGTACTCCGGAGAGAGTACGAGCTCACCCTCTGGACCGTACTCATCACAAACCGTAAGCATGGGGCGCGATCAGTGCGAGGGCACGGGTGCGGGAGGTGACCAGATGATGGACGAGATTCCGGGTGAAGGTCTCGGCTGGGGCGAGCCGGAACCCACGGACGGACTCAAGGCGTTCGGGGCGGTGCTCAAGGTCTTCAGGAACCGGGCGGGGCTGACGCAGGAGGAGTTCGCCGAGCTCGTCGGGTACTCGATGGCGACGGTGGGCTCGGTCGAGCAGGGTCGGCGTTTACCGTCGGTCACCTTCGTGAACCGGGCGGAGGAGATCCTGGACGCGTTCGGAGCGATCCGGGCGGCGGCGATGCACCTGACGCGCAGGCGGGGGCTGGCTCGGTGGTTCCAGCAGTGGGCTCAGCTGGAACTCACCGCCGTAACGCTGTACACGTTCGAGAACCGCCTGGTGCCGGGAATGCTGCAGACCCCGGCGTACGCAAGGACGCTGTTCGAAAAGCGCATCCCTGCGATGGGTGACGACGAGATCGAAGCTCAGCTCGTAGCGCGCGCCGAGCGCAAGAACCTGCTGACAGAACGCCCCCACACGATCTACAGCTTCATCATCGAGGAGCATGTCCTGCGCCGCCTGACGGGCGGTCCGGAGATCATGCGGGAACAGCTCGATCACATCATCGAGATCTGCGCCCGGCGTAACATCGACATCCAGATCATGCCGCAGTCGCGCGACCATCACGCAGGTATCGGTGGCCCCATGCAGCTCCTGGAGACCCCGGAGAACCAGTGGTACGCCTACTGCGAAGGCCAGGAGAACGGGCTCCTCTCCTCCGACTCCAAAGTGGTCAGCATCCTGCAGAAGCGGTATGCCAGGATGCGGGCACAGGCTCTTTCCGTGGAAGATTCCCTGAGCCTGTTGCGGGAGATGCGAGGAGCACTATGAGCGTCACAGAACTGGCCTGGTTCAAGAGCAGCTACAGCAGCAGCGGAAGCGGCGACTGCGTCGAAGTCGCCCTCTCCTGGCACAAGTCCAGCTACAGCAGCGGAGAGAGCGGCGACTGCGTCGAGGTCGCCGCCTGCCCCTCCACCGTCCACGTCCGCGACTCCAAGAACCCCGACGGCCCCCAGCTCACCCTGGACCCCACCGCCTGGACTGAATTCCTCACGCGGCTCGTCTGACACGGGACACCCGGAGGGCCGTACGTCAGGATGGCGTGCGGCCCTCCGCCGTACGCGCCACGCAAGGAGCACGGACCCGACGAGAGGAGAACCATGAACGTCACCGATCTGACCTGGTTCAAGAGCAGCTACAGCGGCGGAAGCGGCGACGACTGCGTCGAAGTCGCCCTCTCCTGGCACAAGTCCAGCTACAGCGGCAGCAGCGGCGACAACTGCGTGGAAGTCGCCCTGCCCTGGCACAAGTCCAGCCACAGCAGCGGCAGCGGTGACGACTGTGTCGAAGTCGCCGCCTGCCCCTCCACCGTCCACGTCCGCGACTCCAAGAACCCCAACGGGCCCCAGCTCACACTTGAGCCCACCGCCTGGAGCGAGTTCCTCACGCGACTCGTCTGACACGGGACACCCCGAGGGCCGCACGCCAGGACGGCGTGCGGCCTTCCGCCGTACGGGCAACGGAGTTGATCGACGCGGAAGCGGTGACACATCCCGCCCGGCGTCTCGGGGTCAGCTCCGTTCGAAGCCGTGAGAGCGGGTGATGACCGAGAAGCCCCGGCGCTCGTACCAGTGCCGTGGCCAGTCCGCCGCCTCCGCGATCAGGAACCGGGTGCCGCAGCCCTCGTCGGCGGCCAGGCGCAGGGCGGTGGTCAGGACGGCGTCGGCGTGACCACGCCCGAGGTGGGCCTCCGAGGTGATCAGGTCCTCGATCGGGGCCGTGCCAGCTGCCAGGTCCGGATCGCTGCCGGGTCCGGATCGAGGTCGGCCCATGAGGCGACCTCACTCGACTGGACCCCGGCCTCGCGCCCCACACCCCCGTCGGCCGGAGACCTCGACGGGCCCGGCGGGGAGAAATCCTCTCCCCTTACTGCGGAACGGCTGGGACGATGCCCCGGTGAACGACTTCTCGCGTCTCAGCATCGGTCCTGGTCACGGCTGGCCGCACTTCCCGGAACCCCACCCGGTCGAGCCCGGCCGGTGGCCGGAGTTGGAGGCCGCGCTCGCCGTGGTCAACCGCGATCTGTCGGCGACCCTGCCGGACCAGGACCCGCTGATCCTGATGTTCTCCCCGTCCTCGGAACCGACGCCCCGGAGCCCCGTGGACCACGGTCAGGTCTATGTGGCGATGGCGGACGGCCGTTGGCACGGCAACTCGGTCCATTCGTACGATCCGGAGGAGAGCGACCCGCCGGAGCAGGACGATGCCACGACGGTTCTGACCGTGGTCGCGGAAGCGGCGCAGGAGACCGTCATGGAACTGCTCTGGCAGGTCTGGCCGCTCTGCTCCGCGCACAAGATCGGGATGCATCCCCGGCCCGCCGGAACCGCCAACGGCTGGTACCCGAGCGAAGCGGACCCGGCGGGCCCGCCGGTGTGGTGGTGCCGGGGCGGCCGGGACGGCTCGTACCACGACGTTTGTCTCGTGGGCGAGTTGGCCGACACTCTGCCGGGCAAGCAACGTCGGGCCCTGCGGCGCAGTGAGCGGAGGAAGGACGGCCGCGACTGACCCCGGGCCGTACGGCTGCGGGTTTGAGCGGAGTCCGCGCTGGTGAAAGTGGCTTGGCGGGCGTGGCGTCGGGTGGTTGGTGTCGCCGTCCATGACCCCGATTCTGCGCACCGAACGCCTGCTCCTCGCCCCCTATGTCCCCGGGGACGAAGAGGGTTTCGTGGCGCTGTTCCAGGATGTGAGGGTGTCGCGGTGGATGGGGGACGGCCTGGCTTCCGAGGAAGAGGACCGGGCCGTGTTCGGGCGCGTCTTCACGAAGGTCTACGCCCAGAACCTGTTCGACGTCTGGGCCGTTCGCCGAGAGGGCCGGTTGATCGGACACGCCGAGATCAAGCCGACCGACGAGACCGGGGGCCACGAGATCGTCTACGCGCTGGCCCCGGCGGCGTGGGGATCGGGTCTGGGCACTGAGCTGGCCCAGGCCCTCGTGGCCTACGGCTTCGACGCCCTCGCGTTGACCGAGGTGCACGCCACCGTGGCCGCACGGAACAGCGTCTCGCTGGCCCTCCTCGGCAGTCTCGGATTCGAGCACGTCCGGGACATCGACGAGGACGACGGCAGCACCACTCGTGTGCTGACCCGCCGCGTGACCGCCACGGACAGGGCTCCGGCCGTCCGGCAGGGCTGAGCCGGATCGGATCGGATCGGATCGGCGGGAGCCTGTTCGAGCGGATCCGGGTCGGACAGCAGCTCCGAGCCGGAGGGGCGAGTCGGGCGGGTCGGGGGCAGGCCCCGTCCGGCACCTCACGGCCGCGCGACGGGAGCGGCGCCCGACCTGGCCGCGCTGTTCGAAACGGTACGGGCGGCCGTCGCGTCGGCGGCCTGCCCCCCCTCTCGGAGTGACGGCCGCCGGGGCCCAGCCCGCAGCCTGCCACGCGGGCGCCGTACGGGCGCCGTACGGGTGCGAAGGCGGTGCGGTGAGGGGCTTGGCACCGGTCGAGCACCCTGCGTACGGTCCCTCCATGCATGATGAGATCACCGCGACGGTCGGCTCCGACCTCTACTCCTTCGACGGCCGGGTACTGGAGATCTTCGGCGGTGAGTACCCCCGCCGCTTCCACGTCCGGCACATGCATCTGAGCGTGACCGGGCCGGACCGGAAGGGGAGACGGACCGTGATGATCGCCCACGGTCGGCCGGAAACCCCGGGCGGAAGCCTCATCTGGCACCCCACGGCCAAGGAATGGGAGCAGTCCCCCGACCTGGCCGCGCTGCTCGAAACGGTACGGACGGCCGCCGCCGCCTCAGGGCCCCGCCCGGTGTGACGGGCGGCAGGCGGCTAGGGCGACTGGCGCCAGCGGTACACGGACCGGTCCCGCACCGCCGTTCGTCGCACCGCCGAACCCGGCGCGAGGCGCGGCACCGTGGTACGGCCGATCGGCAGCTCAAGAGCGCGCGGGAGCGGGAGACTCGGCCTGGGCCCGCCCGTGGGGACCGATGCCCGGCCTCACGTACCCCGCCGATCGAGGCAGCCGCCCGCAGATCCCGGCCGTCGCCGGTGACGGCACTCGGCCCCTCACGCCTAGGGGAGCCGTCCGTATTCACGGCGGACTTCAGGGGCGTGAGTCGGGGCGTCCGCGGAGGAACGCCCTCGTGGTCGCCGCGAATCGCTCGGCGTCGTCGAGCCATGGGTGGTGGCCCGCTCCCGGCTGTACCGTCAGCGTGGCGTCGGGGAACGCCTCCGCGCATTCGGCCGCCGTCACCGGCGGGCTGTTCACGTCGAACTCTCCGGTGAGCAGCAGGACGGGAGCCTCGCAGGAGGCGAGCGCCGCACGCGTGTTCCCCGGGCTGAACGCTCCCTCGGCCCCGAAGAGAGCGACGGCCTCCTGGTTCCGGGGCCGACCGGCCGCGTGGTGCCGCCGTGCCTCGGCATCCCACCGGCCCCAGAAGAAGGGGGCCACCGCCTGCCAGTCGCCGTCCGCGCCCTCGGTGATCGCCCGCAGGGCGGCGAACGCCGCAGGGAACCACGGCTCGTCCTTCCGCAGCCGCGCGACGTCGAGCCGCGCCTCTCCCGTGACCGCCACGCCGAGGGCCCGGGGGCTGGGGCCGACGAGGACGAGCTTGCCGACGTTCTCCGGATGCCGGGCCGCGTACTGCGTCACGATGTTCGTACCGGCGGAGTGGCCGAGCAGGTCCATCCGCGTGAGACCGAGGTGCTCGCGCAGCGCCTCGACGTCGTCGACCAGACGGTCGCAGCGGTAGGTGGAGGTGTCCCGGGGAATCGCGGACCGGCCGGTGCCGCGAAGGTCCATGACGATCAGCCGGCGGTGTGCGGACAGGCCACCGAGGTCACCGAGGTAGGCGGAGTCCGCAGGGCCTCCCGGGACGCAGACGACCGGGTCGCCCTCACCGGTCACACGGTACGAGAGCTGGGTTCCGTCAGATGCGGGGAAGGTAGGCACGGGACGGAACCCTGCCAGCCATAACCCGGTTGTACAACCGGGTTATGGAGAGAGGGTGCTCTCGGATATAACCGGGTGGTGACAGATGAAGAGAGCACCCATCCGATCCCCGCGACGCTCACCGAGGAACAGGCCGGGCGGATGCTCGCCGGGATGAACGAGGTCATCCGCGCGGGCGAGGAGATGCGCAAGCTGCGCGCCGAGATGATCGAGGTGTTCGCGGGCTTCGGCTGGACGCAGGAACGGATCGCGCGGCTCACCGGCATGAGCCAGCCCGCCGTGTCCAAGCGGATGGCGAAGCACAGGAGCGACGAGCCACGGCCCCCGATGGAGGTGTCCCTCGATCAGCGCGACATCCCCTGGCTCGAAGGGCGGCTCTGGGGCCTCGCCGAGGAGATCTCCCGGACCCTGGGCGAAACCGCGCACTGCACCCGCTGCGTCCAGACGCTCGCCCGGGGGAAGAAGCGCTTCACACCTCAGAACGTCGACGGGCTGAGGCGTCTCGTCGAGGAGGACCTGAGGCTGCACGGGGCAGAGCTGCCCGGCGGCCACCGGGCCGCGTACGACCAGATCAGCCGTGGTCTCGACGTCCCCTCGGGAGTCACCACCACCACCGCTTCCGCATCGGTGCGCCGCACCGTCGCGTACCAGATCCAGCGCGATCAGCTCAGGGGCTGACGCGCGAGGCGGTTCCCGTACGTCGGCCCCCGGCCGGGGTGCGTCGTGAAAGCCCCGCTCCGAGGGACCAGGACCGCCGCCCCACGTCCGGCCGCGACGGACCGCCCCCGTCCCGGCCGACCGGGACCGCCGCCCCATGCGGTCGGGACACCGGGACCAGCAGCATGAGCCGGGTCAACGACAAGCGCGGGGGCCGGGTTCACCCGAGTCCGGCCGTCCCCGCGTGGATCTTCTGGGGAGGAAGAATGTCCGTCACCCTTCGCCGACGCACGGCGGTCGGCGTGATCAGTCTGGCCCTGGCCGTCCCGCTGGGCCTCGCGGCCCCCGCCACCGCCGGGGCGGCCGAGCGGCCCGCCACCGTCACGGCCGCGCAGATCCAGGTGGACCCCCACGCCTACAACGGGCGCCGCCTGGAGGACGCCCTCGGGGTCATGGGCATCTGGGTCGTCATCGACGGGAAGCGATGGGGCATCCCCGACATGCAGACCTACGACAACCTGTTCTACAACGCGAACACCCTCAAGGTGGTCGACCTGGAGAGCATCCCGTTCGGCGGGCAGCTCAGCCATGACGCCCACCTGGTCAAGTCCCCCACCACGGGCGCGAGATGGCTGCTCTCCAACGGCCAGCGGCGGTACATCATGACCTCGGCCTTCACCGCTTTCCAGTTCGACGCGAACAAGGTCCAGCCGCTCCGGGACGTCGTGCTCAACTCGATCCCCATGGGGTCGGTCATCGACATCTGAGGCCTTCGGGGCCGTGGCGCGGGGGCCGTCCGGGCCGAACGGCCCGCACGCCACGGCCGGTTCAGGGCGCCCCGCCGGGGTCCGGCGCGGTGAAGGTGATCGCGCCGGAGGGGCAGACCCCGGCGGCCGTCCGCACGGCCGTCCGGTGGGCCGGGTCCGGCTCGGCACGCAGCAGAATCACGAGGCCGTCGTCCGGGTCCTGGTCGAAGACGTCGGGGGCGGTCATGGCGCACATTCCGGCGCCGATGCAGCGCTCACGGTCCAGTCCCAGATGGGGCGCGTTCACTTCGTGTCCCAGGTGACCGGGAGGCTCTTCACCCCGAAGATGTCCGCGGTCTCCGGGCGCAGCACGACCTCCTCGGGGGGCACGGCCAGGCGCAGGCCGGGGAAGCGGTCGACCAGCGCGCGGAACGCGACCCGCATCTCGACGCGGGCCAGCTGCTGGCCCAGGCACTGGTGGATGCCGTGGCTGAAGGCCAGGTGTCCGGGTGACTGCCTGCGCAGGTCGAGGGTGTGGGGGTCGGTGAAGCGGTCGGGGTCGCGGTTGGCGGTGTTGAACGAGAGGAGGACGGTCGTTCCGGCCTCGATGGTCCGGCCGTCCAGCTCGACGTCCTCAAGGGCCGTCCGGTGGAACGTCTTGGCGACGCTGAGGTACCGCAGGAGTTCCTCCACGGCGCCGTCGGTGAGGGTGGGATCGGCGCGCAGGGCGGCGAGCTGGTCCGGGTTCCGCAGCAGCGCGTAGGTGCCGAGGGACAGCATGTTCGCGGTGGTGTCGAATCCGGCGGCCAGGAGGATGAGGCTGATGCCCTTCAGTTCCTCGTCGGTCAGGTCGCTGTCGGTGAGTTCGCTGAGGATGTCGTCGGTGGGCCTGGCCCGCTTCTCGGTCACGAGCCCCGCGAGGTACTCCTGGGTGGCGGTGTAGGCGGCCATCAGCTCCTCGTCGCCGACCTCACCGCCCATGAACGTGTCGATCTGCTCCTGGAAGGACGCCCGGTCCTCGTACGGCACGCCCAGGATCTCGCAGATCACGATGGTGGGGATGGGCTTGGCGAAGGCGGTCACCAGGTCCGTCGGCGGCCCGGTCTCCGCCATGGCGTCCAGACAGTCGGCGGTGATCCGCTCGATGCGCTCGCCGAGCATCCGCATCCGCCGCACGGTGAACTTGCCCACCAGGGGCTTGCGGTAGCGGCTGTGCTGGGGGTCGTCCATGAGGAGGAACTCGCCGGGCGGCGCCGGGGGAAGCTCGAAGTCGACCACGTTCATGAGGTCCCTGCGGGAGCTGAACCGGGGGTCGGCCAGGACGGACCGCACCGCCTCGTATCCGGTGATCACCCAGCCCGGCTTCCCGCCGGGGTGGGTGAAGCCGCTGACGGACCCGTGACGACGGGCGTCGAGCAGTTCGGCCGGCGGGTCGAAGGGGCAGCCCCCGCTCCGCTCCGTCGGCAGGGCCGTGACGGTGTGTACGGACTCACTCATGAAGACCATCCCCCGGTTCGCGATATGACGTGTTTGCTTCCACTCGAAAGCTACGTTGCATTCACGATGTCGTCAATCAATGAAACCCATAATCGCAGCTGGACAGCGCTAAATTGATGCAACGATTGAAGCCAAACGCAACGAGCCCGTTGCAATGATTGAAGGCGAAGGCAATACTGGCGACATGCCAGGAGGACGGTTGACCCAGCAGGAACGCCAGCGGATCTCGGCCGGACTCGCCGAGGGCCTGTCCTATGCCGAGATCGCCCGGCGGCTCGGACGTCCGACCTCGACCGTGAGCCGGGAGGTGACCCGCAACGGCGGCCCCGGCGACTACCGGCCCCAGTCGGCGCACCGGGCGACGGCCCAGCGGGCCCGGGGCGCCCCGGCGGACGCCCCGGGGCACACCCCTGCGGGCGGCACCCTGGGCGGCACGGCCGAGGACCGGATCGTCGAGCTCGCGGTCAGGTCGGGGATGCCGAGGATGATGGCGCGGGTGCATGTCGACCTGCTGCTGTCCGAGGACGGCAGGCGCACCGCGGCCGATCTGGTCCGCAGGCTGAAGGTCAGCCCGGCGTCCGTCTCGGTGGCCGTGAACTCCCTGGTCGAGCACGGATACGTGCGGCGCGAGCGCGATCCGCTGCGGCGGCGGGACATCTACGTCGTGGACGACGAGGCCTGGTACCACTCGGTCGCGATCAGCACCCGGCAGACACTCGAATCGGCGCGGGCCGCGAAGGAGGCGGCCGAGACACTGGGCCCCGGATCGCCGGTGGGACAGCGGCTCCTGAAGGCGGGGACGTTCCTGGAACGGGTCGTCGGGGACATGCAGGAGTCGGCCGACCACTGGCGCACGCTGCTGCGATGACGGCGGCCGTACGGGGCCTTCCCGGAGAGCCCGTTCAGGTGGGGCGATCGGCGGCGAGCCCGCGCCACCGACCGCACCTCTCACCTGCGGCGAGCCCGCGCCACCTACGTGCAGGATGCACGGAGGCCGTGTGCCAGGATGCGGGCACCGGCCGCCCGCCGCACCCGGACGGCCTGGTGGCCGTACGACACGAGGAGCACAGTCCAGATGAGCACCACGCCCGGCGGATACCTCTCCGGCCTCTTCTCCCTCGAAGGGCGCACCGCCCTCGTCACCGGGGGCAGTTCCGGCATCGGCCGGGCCGTCGCCGGGGCGCTGGCCCGCGCCGGGGCGAGCGTGGTCGTCCTCGCCCGCAAGGAGGCCGAACTTGCCTCCACCGTCGACGAGTTGACTGCCGAAGGATGCCGGGCCGCCTGGGTGAGCGCCGATCTGAGCAGCCGTACGGGCATCAAGGCGGGCGCCGAGGAGGCGGCGGGCGTCTTCGGGGAGCCCGACATCCTCGTCAACTCGGCCGGGATCAACCTGCGCCCGCCCTTCGGGGAGCTGGGCGAGGAGGTCTGGGACACGACGATGGCGGTGAACCTGGAGGCGCCGTTCCTCCTGGGGCAGCGCTTCGGCCCCGGGATGGCCGGGCGGGGCTTCGGCCGGATCATCCACCTCACCTCCCAGCAGGCGCACCGCGCGTTCGTGCGGAGCGGGGCGTACGGGGTGTCCAAGGGCGCCCTGGAGTCGCTGGCCCGTTCACAGGCGGAGGCCTGGTCCCCGTACGGGGTCACGGCCAACACCCTGGTGCCCGGCTTCGTGATGACCCCGCTCAACCAGCGGCTCTCCTCCGACCCGGAGAAGGTGGCGGCCCTCGCCGCCCGCACGATGACCGGCCGCAACGGACTCCCGGCGGACTTCGAGGGCGCTGCGGTCTTCCTGGCGAGCCGCGCCTCCGCGTACGTCACGGGCCAGTCGCTCTTCGTGGACGGCGGGTTCTCCGTCCACTGACCGGGACGTGCCTGCCCGGCGGGAGCGGGCCCTCGTCCCGGAGGGGCCGGGGAGGAGCGGGGCCGGGGCCCGGCAGCCCTTCAGCCCAGGAGCTGGATCAGCTTGCCCACCGCGTCCGCGACCGGCTGGGCCATCGGGCCGATGACGTTCGCGAGCCCGCCGAGCCGCGCCAGGGTGAGGCCGCGCGCGGCCATCTCCTCGCGGTTCAGGTCCAGCACGGGCCGGGCCTCCTCGACGAGCCGTGCCTGGTCCGGGGTGAGCCGGTCCTCGATGGCGCGGAGCCGTTCGCGCAGCTCCCCCACGGCGGCGGCGAGTTCCTGGTCGCCGTGGCCGATGGTGACGGAACCGTGGTTGGTCGCGTGGTTGTTGTCGCCCTGCTGGTGGATGACGGGGCCGTTGTAGACCGTGTGGTGGTGGGTCGGCTCACTCACAGATTCTTCGCCCTGTTCTTGTTGCCGGTCTGCTGGATGACGGATCCGTTGTACTGGGTGAACTGGTAGACGTTCTTCGTGAACTCGGCCTCCGGGTGGTCGATCGCGTGGACGATCCGCCCGGCGATGTCCCGCAGTTCGTCCACGTTCGGCAGGGTCACGATCGTCCAGGTGCCCCCGGCCGTCTCCAGGATCAGGATCGGCGTCGCCGCTTCGAACAGCGACCTGCCGACGAAGACGGCGATCAGGACGAGGACGATGAACAGCACCCCTCCGTTCTCTCCCACGGAGTCCGGGCCGCCGCCGAACATCAGAGTGAGCACCGCGAACGCGACGACGGCGGCCAGCAGCCACTTCAGGAGGCTGAGCAGGGCAGCGCCCCGGTCGGGCCGGTACCTGGTCGCCTGGACCCGGCTGAGGTTGTGCAGCGGGAAGGCCGCCGCACCGACCCAGAGCATCCGGCGCCGCACCGAGATCTCCAGCAGGTCTCCCGGGCGCGGCAGCGGCGGGAACGGCCGCGACGGCCCGGCGGGAGGCTCGCGCGGTGGCTCGGACGGCGGCGCGGGCGGTGCCCCCGGCGGCCGTCCGGGCGGCCCGGAGTCCGCCCCGCCCGGCGTACCGGAGTCCGCCCCGCCCCGCGTGCCGGGTGCCGGATTTCCGGCCCCCGGCCTCCAGGGCCGCTCCGGTCCGGTCGACGCTCCCGGTGGTACCGGCCGCTCGGGCGGCCCCGAGTTCCCCAGGTTCCCCGTGGTGTCCATGTGCTCCCCCGTGCGCGTGTCCACTCACCCCGCTCACCCCGCGTCCCGCGCGGGAGCCCCATTAAGCGCCTCCGCCGCCCCTCACGGCAGACGAGAACCGGCCAATCGCGTCGAGGGGGCCGCAGGTCAGGAGCCAGGGCCAGGGGGCCGGGGGACAGAGGCTCACCCTGGGGCCCGTACCCCCGGCGCTGGGGCGTGTTTCGAAAGGAGCGCCGTCTGCCCGGAGGGCAGGCCCGGCGGCGTCCGGTGCGTGCGACCGCAAGGCGGAGGGTCGCCCCGATACCGGTTGTATCGGGGTGTCCCGACAACGCGGCGAGCGTGCGTGCCAGACGCCAGGCAGGCGGGACTCTCGAAACACGGCCTAGCATCCTTGGTCATGGCCATGTTCGTACACCTCACGTCGGCGGCGGACGTCCCGCGCGTCCGGCGGTCCGGCGTCCGGGCGGTGAGTCACGGGCAGGGCGGCGCGCGCGGCGCGTACTGCTTCCCCGTACTGCCGTCGCACACCCTCACCCACCAGTGGCTGCGCGAGCTGGCCCGGTTCCGCGGGCGGGGCGGCCTCGTGGCCGTCCACGTCCGGCTCGACGACGAACAGCCCGTCCTGGTCGGGCACTACTCGGACCGGTGGCGGGACGCCCAGGCCACCGTCCCCGCCGCCGAGGCGGTACGGCGGATCGGCGCGCTGGACGACCCGCGCGGCTGGGAGGTGTTCGTCCCCCGGGCGATCCTCCCCCGCGAGATCCACCGCATCCGCGCCGCGCCCCAGGTGGCGGGCTGGCGCTACCGGCCGGACTCGCACGGCACCCGGCCCTGCGTCTGCCAGGGGTGCCAGGTGCGGGGCGCGTACGGGGCACGGCGCCTGCGCGAACGCCTGACGCGCCCGGCGGACGGACCGCCGCCGCCGTCCGCCGTCCTGCTCGCCAGGATCGAGGCGGCGGGCGACCCCGGGGACCCGGTCGTGCTGCGGGAGGCGCTGGACTGGTTCGCGATGCGGCGGCGCGGCCCGCTGCCCCGGCTGGCCCGCCTCGCCGCCCATCCCGACCCCGGCGTACGGGAGTACCTGGTGTGGGGGGTCTCCCACTGGACCACCCCCGGGGTCACCGAACTCCTCGACGCCCTCGCCGCCGACCCCGACCCGGCCGTCCGGAAGGCGGTGCGGGACGCCCGCGAGCCGTAGGACCGGCCGGTGCCCCCATCCGGGCCTCGGGAGCCGTCACCCCGGGCCTCCGCCCCCTCGGGGCCGCAGGAACGCCCCCCCTGACCGCCCGTAGGACACCCGTACGGAAATATTTCCGTACGGGGGCAACCTGATCCGCCGCCCACCCCGTTCCCCTCGTGTGGAACGAGTGAGACGAGGACAGCGGGATGGGCCCCATGAGCAGCGACGGCGACTTCGAGGCGTTCGTGGCCTCCCGGGGGCCGCGCCTGCTGCGGGTCGCCTGGCTGTTGACCGGGGACGCGCATCTGGCGGAGGACCTGCTCCAGACCGTGCTGGCGAAGGTGTGGCCCAAGTGGGAGCGGATCGGCCGCGACCACCCCGAGGCGTACATCCGCGCGGCGCTGGTCAACACGCACAACTCGTGGTGGCGCAGACGCTGGCGGGGGGAGGTGCCGCACGGCGAGTTCCCCCCGGAGACGCTCCGGACGCGGTCGGCGGACCCGTACGACCCCTTCGCCTCCGTCGAGCTGGAGATGGTGCTGGCCACCGCGATACGGGCGCTGCCCGCGCGGCAGCGCGCGGTGGTCGTGCTGCGGTACTTCGAGGACCTGAGCGTGGAGGAGACGGCGGCGACCCTGGGCTGCACCCAGGGGACGGTCAAGAGCCAGTCGTCCAAGGCCCTGCGCACCCTGCGGGGGCTGCTGCCCCCTCCCACCGCCGAGGGGACGGGTGACCGCCGTGCGCTCCTGGCACTCTGACGACCGGGACACCCCGCCGGACGAACCGGAGAAGGACTCCGCCGAGCGGGAGCTGCGCGTCCTGCTGGACCGCGCCACGCCGTATCTGCCCACCCCGGCGGACCGGCTGGGACAGGTACGGGAACGCATCCGGCGCCGCAGACGCCGGGCGGCGGGCGGCGCGGTCCTCGGCGGGGCCGTGCTGGCCCTGACGGCGACGCTGCTCCCCCGCGCCGTCCTGACCGAGGACGTCGTGGCGGGGCCCGCCGTCACGGCCGCGCCCGCCACCCCGGCCCGGCCGACGGACAAGGTCACCACGACGACGCTGTACGCAGAGGAACTGGCCGGTCTGGTCCTCAAGGTCCCCCGGGGCTGGCACACCCTGCTGCTGCCGGGCGTACCGGATTCGGGCGTACGCCCCGAGGGCTACGTCTCGACGGCCCCGCTCAGGAAGCCACCGAGGCCGTGCCAGAAGTCCACGCGGTGCGATCCGGCCGAGCAGCTGTCGCCGGACGACCTGATCGTCGAGTTCGTCCGGTACCGCAGCGACGGGTACTCGGCCGCCGAACTCCGCGACGGCCGGAAGCTCGCGCCCGACGAGAACCTCGGCCGTGGCTGCTCGGGGCAGGACCGGGCCACCGCCTACACCGGGACGCTCCCCGGCTCCCCCGAACCCCGTACGGCGATCGAAGTCCTGCTGTGCGCCGGTGACGACGTACCCGAACAGACCTTGAAGGAGGCCCTGACGATGGTCGAGGAAGCGACGTTCCGTCAGCCGGACCACCCGCCGAACCCCCCGGAGAAGAAGAACGGAACCGAGCGATGAACCGGTCGACCACCCGCACCCGGCGCATACGGCCCGGCGTCGCCGTGGCCCTGGCCTCGGGGCTGCTCCTGACGGCCTGCACGGCGGAGAAGCCGGACCGCTCCGCGGACGGCCGCGCACCCGCCGGTGAGACGGCCGGCCGGGCGGCCCCCGCCTCCGCCGCCGCCGTTTCCCCCTCCGTCTCCCCCACCGCGCCCGCCGAACTGCCCGGCCTCGGACCCCGCACCCGGGCCACGGTCGGAGCCGACACCCGCCAGGTCGTCGTCGTGACCGGCGAGGGCGAGGACTCCGACCACTCGACGGTCCGCCTCTACGAACGCCACGCCACCCGTGGCTGGGTCCCCGCCGCCGCGGCCTGGCCCGCCCGCAACGGCCACAAGGGCTGGTCGAAGCACCACATGATGGGTGACAAGCGCACTCCCGTCGGCACCTTCACGCTCACCGACGCGGGCGGCAAGCTGCCGAACCCCGGCACCGACCTGCCGTACGACCTCAACCGCGGCCCCGTCTACACCGCCTCCGGTCTCAATCCGGAGAACAAGCCCAAGGCGGGAGCCCTGGACTACGTCGTGGCCATCAACTACAACCGCGTCCCGGGGAAGCCGCCGTACGACTTCACCCGCCCGATGGGCGACGACCGGGGCGGCGGCATCTGGCTCCACGTCAGCCACTACGGCGGCACCGAGGGGTGCGTGGGCATCCCCCGTGAACAGATGAAGCAACTGCTGCGCGCCCTCGAGCCCGGGGCGAAGCCGATGGTCGTGATGGGCCCCCGCGCGGACCTGGCCGAATGAGCCGCTCCCCGCGTTCCCGGCCCGCTGGACCGCCCCGCGCCCCCGGTCCGTCGAGCGGCACCGCGCTCCTGGCCCGCCGCGCCGTCCGGCACCGCGCCTTTCCGGCCCGCTGAGCGGCGCCACACTCCCCCGGCTCCCTGAGCCGCCCCGCTCGTTCCCGGCCCACCGGGCCGTACGGCCCCGAGCATTCCGGCCCACCGGGCCGTTCCGACCTCTCCGGGCCCGGCCCGGACGCGTCCACCACGGACGCCCCGCACCTCCCACCCGCGACATCCGCTGGAGCCCCAGATGCCCATCGCCTCACCGCGCCCCATAGGTACCGTAAAAAAACCGTTCGCACGTCGTCGCTCCACCCGCCTCGGGATGGTGGCCGCCGTACTCGCCCCGCTCACCCTGACCGCCTGCGCCTCCGGCGACCCGGCGCCCGGGGCGGACGGCAGGGCGGCGGCCCCCACGAAGGCCGGGGGCCCTGCCGCGACGGTCGCGGTGACACCGAGCGGCACCGGGACACGGGCCGGGACCCCCGTGAAGGTCACCTCGCGGGGCGGGACCCTGACCTCGGTCACGGTGACCGACGGCGAGGGCCGGAAACTCAAGGGCACGCTGTCCGCGAAGGACACCGTGTGGACCTCGGAACGCCCGGCCGCGCCCGGGGAGACGTACCGGGTGAGCGCGGGGACCCGGGGCGACGGCGGCACCCCGGGCACCCAGGAGACGTCGTTCTCCACCGCGAAGGCCGACAAGGTCAACAAGCTGGAGCTGTGGCCCACGGAGCGGACCGTGGGCATCGCCCACCCCGTCTCCGTCATCTTCGACGCCCCCGTCACGGACAAGGCCGCCGTGGAGAAGGCGCTCAAGGTGACCACCGACAACGGCACCGAGGGGTCCTGGGGCTGGATCGAGCACCACGACGGACGGGAGCGCGTCGACTGGCGGCCCCGGAATTACTGGAAGCCGGGGACGAAGGTCCGGCTGGAGGCGCTGCTCGACGGCGTCGACTCCGGCGCCACCGGCGGCCTGTTCGCCAGGGACTACGACCTCTCCTTCACCATCGGCTCCGCCCAGGAGGTGCAGGTCGATCTCGACAGCAAGCAGCTCGACTTCCGGCGCGACGGGAGGACGGTCCGGAAGATCCCCGTGTCCGGCGGCGACCCCACCCACGGCGACAAAGCGTCCTGGAGCGGCACCCAGGTCCTGATGCGCAAGGCGGGCACGGTCAGGATGACCTCTCAGAGCGTGGGCCTGGGCGACGCGTACGACAAGGACGTCGCCTACTCGATGCACCTGACCTGGTCCGGGGCCTACGCCCACGCCGCACCGTGGAACTCCGCCTACTTCGGCAAGGCCAACAAGAGCTCCGGCTGCATCGGCATGAGCACCACGAACGCCGCCTCCCTGTACGGGGACATCCAGGTCGGCGATCCCTTCACGGTCACCGGCAAGGACACCAAGGGCCTCCCGCCGCAGGGCAACGGCTACAGCAACTGGAACCTGCCGTGGAAGGAGTGGCGCAAGCTCAGCGCGCTGAACTGAACGGGGCGGATCGTGCGCGTCCCGGCGGCTGCGAGGCTTGCGGGCCCCCGCGCCCCCGGGCCCCCGGGCCTCCCGGCACCCCTAGCATCGGTCCGTGACGGAACACAGGAACGAGACGAGGGCGGCCTACGACGGGGTCGTCGAACTGTACGCGTCGCTGTTCGCCGACCGGCTGGAGACCCGGCCGTTCACCCGGGCCATGATCGGCACCTTCGCCGAGCTGGTGCGCGGGACCGGCAACACCCGGACCGCCGACGTGGGATGCGGGCCCGGTCACCTCACGGCCCTGCTGCGCGACCTGGGCCTGGACGCCTTCGGGCTCGACCTCTCCCCCGGCATGGTCGCCCACGCCCGGCGGGCCCACCCGGCGCTGCGGTTCGACGAGGCGCGGATGGAGGACCTCCCGGCCGGGGACGGGGAGCTCGGCGGGATCCTCGCGCACTACTCGACCATCCACACCCCGCCCGCCGAACTGCCCGCGCTGCTCGCCGGACTCGCCCGGGTCCTCGCGCCCGGGGGCCTGCTGCTCGTCTCGTTCTTCGGGACCGAGGGTCCCGGCCCCGTCCGCTTCGACCACAAGGTGGCACCCGCCTACAGCTGGCCGGTGGACCCGCTCGCCGCCCTGCTCACCGAGGCGGGCCTCACCCCCTTCGCCCGGCTGCTCCACGACCCGGCCTCCGAACGCGGCTACCTCGACGCCCACTTGCTGGCCCGCCGGGACGCCGTCGGCACCTGACACGGGCCGCCGCACACCTGTGCCCGTCCGGCGGGAAGACGCCGGGGAACAAGCGATCAGGCCAATGTCGTGTTCCGTCGCCGACCGCGCTTCGTCGACACATCGTCCGGTCTCGGCAGTTCAGCCGCCCGTACGGAAACAGAAGAACGGCCAGGGCCCGGAGACACGGAGGCGCGATTCGTACGGTCCCCGTTCCCTCCGCGTCCGAACGCCCCTGAGGATCCGCGCAGGGGCGTGCCCAGCGGGCCCCGCGTCGACGGGAGGAGCAGCATGAATCGGCCGGAGTCCACGTCCCGGACACGGGGCAGGGGAAGGACCTTCTGGGGGATGCTCGCGTCGGCATCCCTGGTGTGCGTGGGGCTGACGAGCGTACCGGCGACCGCCGCCGACCCGGAGAGGACAGCGACGGCGAACGGGCCCGCCGCCCCGGGGCCGACCGAGCGCCTCGCCTCGACCGCCTACGCGACCGGCGTGGACACACCGGCCGAGGCACGCCGTGTGGAACGCTTCCACACCGCGTCCGCCGGGACGCGCGCGCTCCTCACGGCGGACCTGCCGGAAGGCCGGGTCGTGTCGAGGTCCACCGGCACCGTACCGCTCGACGGCCCGCCCGGCTCCGTGGCCCCCGTCGCCCCGTCCCAGGCGTGGGCGAAGGGGCTCCCCGATCCGGCGGTCCAGCGGATCGAGCGGGCGTTCGCGCCCGAACTCGCCGCCGGAACCGTGCTCCACCGCAGCGTGGGCAAGGTCGAGTTCACCGATCCGCGCCAGCCGACGGTGACACAGATCTGTTCCGGAGCGGCCATCAACAGCCCGTCCAAGATGATGGTGGCGACCGCCGGGCACTGTGTCGCGGTGGGCGGCAGCGGCAACGGCGGGCCGCCCGACACCGACCGCATCTGGATGAAGAACTGGGTGTTCATCCCCGCCTACAACACCAACGGCCAGACCGCCCCGTACGGCAGGTTCACCGCGAAGTCCTTCCGCGCCTTCGACTACTGGCTCGACGGCGGAGGCAGCCCCTACGACTTCGCCCTCGTCACCGTGAACCCCAACGCGGCGGGCCAGCGCGTCGTCGACGCCGTCGGCGGGAACGGCCTGTCCTGGAACTACACCCACGAGGAGGACCTCACCATCGTGGGCTACCCCGTCTTCCACGACTACGGCAACACGCAGTACCAGCACGCGGGCCGTACCAAGACCTCCACGGAGAACTCCGCCAACATCATGATGGAAGGCTCCGGGTTCGACGGCGGAGGCAGCGGCGGCCCCTGGCTCCGGACCATCGACCCCCTCACGAACCTGGGCAAGATCAACGGCGTGACGAGCGGCAAGCACAAGGACTCCAGCGGCAACAACGACAGCCCGCACTTCGGCGGAGACATGAAGTGGCTGTGGGACCAGCAGGGCTCGGTCACCTGACCGCCGCCCCCCGAGGAAGGCGGCCCGCCGGGCCCTCGGCAGCTCCGGCAGCCGCTCCACCCCCGGCTCGTCCACCAGCGGCACCGCGTGATCAGCGCCGTCGGGCGTGCAGCACATGGGCCTCCAGGGGCAGCGGGGCGTGACCGACGAGGTCCAGGCCCGCGTCCGCGAGCAGCAGGGCGTACTCGGCGGCCGTACGCTCCCTGCCGCCCGTGTTGCACATCATGTGGAGGTCCCACGCGGTCGCCAGGGACGGCGCGGAGTCCACCGGCAACAGCCGCTCCACGATCAGGAGTTCGGCCTCCGGCGCCATCGCGTCCGCGCAGTGCCGCAGGATCGTCCGGCACCGCTCGTCGTCCCAGTCGTGCAGGACGCGGGAGAGCACGTACACGTCCCCGCCCGGCGGTACGTCCGCGAAGTCTCCGGTCCTGAAGTCGCACCGCTCCGCGACCGCGCCGAGCCGGGCGCGCGCCGCGTCGACGACCTGCGCGCGCTCCAGGAGGACCCCGCGCAGGGACGGGTGCGCGGCGAGCAGCCGTCCCAGCAGCTCCCCCGTGCCGCCCGCGACGTCCACGACGGTACGTCCTCCGGGGGCCGCCGCGGCGGCCGTGACGACCGGATGCCCCGGCAGCGGTGCGAACATCCGGGCGCTCGCCGCCATGGACCGGTCGAACCGGGCGGCGAGTTCGGGGTGCCGCGCGAAGTAGTCGAAGTGGTTCTCGCCGTACCGGTCCTCGAAGCCCGGCTCTCCCGTGCGCACGGTGTGCGCGAGCCGCGCGAAGGACTCGTAGAACGGCCCGCCGTACATCAGCGCCAGGCTCCGCATCGATCCCTCGGTGTCCTCACGGAGCAGCAGTCCCGCCCCGGTCAACCGGAACCGGCCCCGCGCGCCGGGCTCTTCGGCGACCACGCCCACCATGGCGAGGTACCGCAGCAGCGTCGCCAGGTTCTCCGGCCGCGCACCCACCGCCCGTGCCAGCTCCCCGGCTCCCGCGGCGACGGTCGGACTCATCGCCTCCGGCAGCCGCAGTTCCGCGCACGCCGCCAGCGCCTGTGTCGTCCAGGCGCCGGTCAGCAGCCGGAGGAGCGATTCCGCCGGGTGCACCTCCGGGCTCCCCGCGAGGTGCTCGGCCAGGACGTCCCGGTGGTCGCCCCTGGCGTACAACTCCACCCGAAAGTAAGGGGACTTCGTGTCTCCGGGTGCGTCGAAGTAGAAGACGGTGCCGTCCTCGTGCGGGTTGCAGCCGCCCCCGTCCGGCGCCGCCCCGTGCCGCAGGAAGCCCGCGCGCAGCCCGCGCAGGACCAGGGGGTCCGGGCGGTGCACGTCGAAGGCGAGGTGCGCCTCGTGGTCCGCCGTCCGCTCCTCGGCGGCGACGGCTCCCAGCCCCGAACCCTCCGGGACGGTCAGCGCGAACACCTCCACCGCGCGCCCCTCGCCGCCGGGCCCGTGGACCGGCGGCCGGAGGATCCGTACGTCCAGCTCCCCGGCCCCGAGGCCGTACCGGACGGCCAGCCGGTCCCGTACCACCACGCTGGGCCGTGCCGGTCCGTCCGGGGCGAGCCCGGCGGCGGCCAACTCTGCGCGCAGGGAAGGTTCGTCGGGCGGGAAGACGAGCAGAGCGGCGTGCGCGAACCGGCACCGTTCGGCCGTCGCCCGCAGCTCGGGCCCGTCGAGCCCCGGCAGGACGCGCGCCAGCAGGTCGGCGGTCTCCTGCTCCCGTACGAACGCGGCGGCGGCCGACAGCCGGGCGATGTCGTCGGGAACGGCGGGACCCGGGAGGCCGACGGCCGGAGCCGGGCTGGTGTTCGTCATGAGGGGACATCCTTCGGGGAGGGCGGGAAAGCGGAGAGCCACGGCCGGGCGGCCGGGCCCACGGAGCAGAAGGAGGGCAGGTGAAATGCACCTGGGAGAAGGAGAGTTGGCTGGTGGTGGTGCCGGGGGCTCCGCCGGGGAGGACCGGGGGCGGGCGCCGGGCAGGGACGGCAGGGGCGGGCGCGAAGGGCCGGGGAAGGCGCGACGGCCGGTGACGAAGAGCCGGGCACCGTCGATCGAGGCGCGACGGATCGGACTCGGCACGACACTCCCGCACCGGGGCGGGTCAGGCCGGGTCCGGGAAGGGACCGGGTCACTGCGCCGTCGCGGCGGACGAGACGGCGAGAGCCGCCAGGGCGATCGGGGTGTTCAGGACAGTCCGAGCGGCCAGGACAGTCAGGGTGGCCAGGCGGTCAGAGCGGTCAGAGCGGTCAGAGCGGTCAGACGCCCACGTAATGCTCGGCGAACCAGTTCTGCCGGGTGGGGGAGTTCCGCAGCTCCGCCATGCGGGCGCGGCGGAGTCCTTCCTGGAACGGCGAGGCACCGCCGTCGGGTCCGGGCACACGGTGGAGGAGCTGGATCATCCAGTGGGAGAACTCCTGGGCGCGCCAGATGTGTTCGAGGCAGCGTGCCGAGTACCGGTCGAGCCCCTCGGCGTCGCCGTGGTGGAGGTCGTCGGCGAGGGCGCGGGCGAGGATCTCGGCTTCGAGGACCGCGAGGTTGGCACCCTTGGCGGCGGACGGGCTGATCAGGCTCGCGGCATCGCCGACGAGGAACAGCGAGCCGTGGCGCAGGGGTTCGAGAACGTCCGACTCGAAGTCGACGACCGTGCTCCGCAGAACGCGCCCTCGCATCAGCGGACCGAACTCACTTGCCCGCAGCCTCAGTTCCAGCTCTTCCCAGACGCGATCCCCGGACCAGTCGCCGGTCTCGGTGCCGCGCGGGCACTGGAGGTAGTAGCGGGTGACCTCGGGCGAGCGGGCCATGTGTCCGGCGAACCCCCGGGGGTGGGTGGCGTATCCGACGGCGTCGAGGCTCGGCGGCGCCTCGGCCAGCAGTCCGAGCCATGAGACCCCGTGGTCCCGGTGGTGGCGCCGGACCGCGCGGGGCGGCAGCGAGCGCCGCCCCGCGCCGTGCCGTCCGTCGCAGGCGGCGACGTACCGCGCGCGCCACCGCGCGGTCCGTCCGTCCGGCTCCCGTACGGTCACCGAGGGGCGCGGCCCGTCGGCGCCGGTCACGTCGAGGACCTCGGTGTCGAAGAGGATGCGTCCGCCCGCCCCGAGGAAGAGCGCGGCAAGGTCGGTGACCAGGTCGTGCTGCGGGTAGACGGTGTGCGGCTCGCCCTTGCCGAGGAGGCCGTAGTCGAGGCGGAAACGCCCGTCCTCGGTGCGGAACTCGCAGACGCCGTGCTCCTGTCCGCGCTTGCGCAGCCCCTCGTCGAGACCGTGCCGGGCCAGGGTCCGTACGGTGGCCGGAGCGAGGAACCCGGCCCGCGTCCGCTGCCGTACGTGCGCGTGGCTCGCCCGCTCCAGGACGACGCAGTCGATCCCGTCACGGAGGAGGAGGTTCCCGAGCACCAGTCCCGCGGGGCCGGCGCCGAGGATGACGACATCGGCGGAACCCGCCATGTCCCTTACAGGAGAAGCGTTTTGACTTTCTGTCACAAGAGTGGATCTTAAGGGTGGCCAAACGTGACGGATGCTGGATATCACCCGAATGCCGTACAAGGAGAGAAAAGGATTCTGCCGCCGGGGACCACGGGGGTCCGGACCTCGGGGTCCGGCTCAGGGAGCGGCCCTCACCGACCAGTCGGCGAGGGCCCGCGCACAGGCGGACGGCAGCCGCCGACAAGGCCCAGGGAGACGGAGAGGCCCGCGGAGAGGGTGAGGACCGGGCGTTCCGCACGACCGCCCACCGTGACCACGCACTCCACCTGGCCAGGGGTCCTCCGTTCCGGGAGGGGCCGGTACGCCCAGCGTCAGCTCACAGCCCCCGGCCCACACGCCCACACGCCCAGGCGGGCAGCGGGAAGCTCCGGACGAACGGGCGGAGCCGTACGGGGGCGATGTCGCCCGCGAGGGCCGAGAGCCCCTCGTGGACCGTCCCGCCCACGAGCCGGGGTCCGCCCGGACCGGGCATCAGAGCCGCCCCTCCTCGTCGACCGCGAGCGGCGCGTCCGTGTCCGTACGGCCGAGGGGGAAGAGCCGGTCGCCGAGGGAGCGGCCGGGCCGGTTCGGGGCCGGGACGTCGAAACGGGCCTGCCGGGGGTCGACGGCACCGCCCACGGCGGCGACCTCCCGGACCCCGGCCACGGCGGGAGGGACGCTCAGCCGGGGAACTCGCGGACGGCCCGCTCGGCGGCGGGGAACAGCTCCGCGCCGACGCTCGCCACGACGAGGACCGCCGGCACCGCCGCCTCCCCCGCGTCACGGCCGGGGCACCAGCCCGCCCCGGTCGGCGTCACGCTCACCCCTGGTCGTGAAGGACCCCGATGCCGAGCCGCTCCAGGAGCGCCGTGCAGGAGCGGCACACCTCCGCCTCCGTGCCGTGCTCCGGGTCGCCGTGCGGACGGATCTTCCGGGCCACGAGGGCGGCACCCGCGAAGTGCGGTACGGCCTCGTCGAGGGTGGCGCTCCTGCCGTCGCCGCGCTTCCGGTCGAGGCCGGACAGTTCGTCGGAGACGAGCGCGGACTCCGCGCAGTGGCCGGGGAACGGCTCCCGCAGGGCGGGCGGCAGTCCGTCGAAGAAGTCCCGCACGGCGGGATGCAGCTCCGGCTCGCCGTCACCGGTGAGGTCGGTGCGGCTGGTGATCGTGCCGTGGATGAGCAGCGAGGCCGCCGTGCCGGGGGTCGGATCAGACATGGAGGTCCTCCGCGTCCTGCACGGGGGCGTGCGCGAGGGCGATCACGGCCTCGCGCTCGTCGGCGCCCACGCAGTAGTCGCCCGTGTCGTGGACGTAGAAGAACCGGCCCCGTTCGTCGATGAGGACGGGCGAGCCCTCCGAGCCGTCCGAGCCGTCCGGCCCGACCGGGAAGAGCCGTACGCCGAGGTCACGGCTCAGCTCGGCGACCTCGGCGGGGGCGGACCGGAAGCCCGGGTACGGGGTGAGGTGGAGATGGTCCTCACGGGCGGCGTCGAGGGTGGGGCGCAGCCCGCCGTGCTCCCCGAGGAAGGCGGTCGCCGTCTCGAAGGGCTCCACCGGGAAGCCTTCCTCGCGGTACTCCTCGGTGGTTCCGGCGATCATCGCCGGTACGGTCTCGGCCACATCGCGTCCCGGGAACCACCCGTACTCCCGGAACCAGGCGTCGACGTCCTCTGGCGTGTTCAAGCGCGGCATGTGTGCTCCGTCGTTCCTCACCCTGTGTAGGCGGTGGTTCCGGCCATCTCCATGGCAATGCTGCACGATCGGCAGGGCTGCTTGTGCTCGCCGTGGCCCAGCGGGTGGGGTTTGAACGCCACGACGTACCCGACGGCCTCCTCAAGACGCTCCCAGACTGTTCACGATGTCGAACATTCGTACCTCAGGGCGTTCCTGACGGGGAGTCCACCCGCACTCGCCGGGTGTCCGGCCGCCCGTACCCGCGCGTGGCGCCTTCACGAACGGGAAGCGGTGACGGAACCGCTGTGGATCGCCTGGCCGGGGGACGGGGGCGCGACTAGGCTGGACGGCGACATCGCGTGCCGGTCACCGCCCCGGTGAGGCATGGAGGTGTCGGGAGATGCCTTCGGAGGCATTCCTTGCCGGTCGAGCTGAACCACACCATCGTCCACGCCCGGGACAACCGGGAGTCCGCGCGGTTCTTCGCGGAGCTGCTGGGACTTGAGATCAGCGGCGAAGGGGGCCCGTTCGTCGCGGTCGAGCTGAGCAACGGGGTCACCCTGGACTTCGCCACGATCCCCGAGGACCGGATCACCCCGCAGCACTACGCCTTCCTCGTCTCCGAGGAGGAGTTCGAGGCGGCGTACGCGCGGATCGAGCAGCGCGGTATCGAGCACTACGCCGATCCGTACCGGCGGCAGCCGAACACGATCAACCACCACGACGGCGGCCGGGGCGTGTACTTCATGGATCCGGTCGGGCACTTCATGGAACTGATCACCGTGCCGTACGGGGGCCTGCCCTCGTAGTACGCGGACGGGGGGGGGGGGGCGGGCGCGGGGGCCCCCCCGCCCCCCCCCCCCCCCCCCCCCCCCCCCCCCCCCCCCCCCCCCCCCCGGGGGCCCCCCCCCCCCCCCCCCCCCCCCTACG
>NZ_JBIUZD010000014.1:0-59979 GCF_044744885.1 Streptomyces sp. NPDC087215 | reverse complement strand
CCGGGGGGGTTTACGTCTTGGAGCGGGTGGGCAAATTCAGGCACCTGACCCCGGGGGGGCGGGGGGCCCGCCCCGGGGGGCCGGCGGGGGGGGGGGGCCCGGGGGGGGCGGCCCCCGCGCCCCCCCGCCCGTGACCCTCCTCGCCGCTCTCCCGGGCCGAACGGCCGGGGGCCCGCGTCAGCCCTCCTGCGGCTCCAGCCGCAGCGAGATCGAGTTGATGCAGTACCGCTGGTCCGTCGGGGTCGGGTACCCCTCGCCCTCGAAGACATGGCCCAGGTGCGAGCCGCAGCGTGAGCAGCGGACCTCGGTGCGGACCATGCCGTGGGAGGTGTCGGAGATCAGCTCGACCGCCCCGCTGTCCTTCGGATCGAAGAACGACGGCCAGCCGCAGTGCGACTCGAACTTCTCGCTCGATGTGAAGAGCTCCGCCCCGCACGCCCGGCAGGAGTAGACACCCTTGGTCCCGGTATCCGTGTACTCACCACGGAAAGCGGGCTCGGTACCGGCCTGCCGGAGCACCTGGTACTCCGACGGGCTCAGCTGGGCCCGCCACTCCTCGTCCGACTTCTCGACCTCGTACGCCATGGTTTCGCTCCTCAGCGGCTGATCAGCTCGACAGGCGGGCGAGGATCAGCGGACCGAGGTCCGTGACGTCCCCCGCCCCCATGGTCAGAACGAGATCGCCGGGGCCCGCCATTCCCGCGACCACGTCCGGGACCGTCGCCTTGTCGTGGACCGGCGTCACCTCGGCCCCGGCCGCGCGGGCCGCGTCGACGATCAGCTCGCTGGTGATGCCGGGGATCGGGTCCTCGCGCGCCGGGTAGATGTCGAGGACCACGGACCCGTCGGCCAGGGCCAGCGCGTCGCCCATCTCCTTGCCCAGTTCCTGGGTACGGGAGAACAGGTGCGGCTGGAAGACGACGAGGAGCCGGGAGGCCCCGGCGGCGCCCCGCATGGCCTCCAGGTCGGCGGTCATCTCGGTGGGGTGGTGCGCGTACGAGTCGATGACCTGCACGCCCCTGGCCTCGCCCTTGAGCTGGAGGCGGCGGCCGACGCCCGTGTAGGCGGTCAGCGCCTCGGCCAGTTCGGCGGGGTCGATGCCGACGCGGGCCCCGGCGGCGAGGGCGGCGGCGGCGTTGTGCGCGTAGTGACGGCCGGGGACGGAGACGGTGAACGTGTGCGCGGTGCCGTCGAGGGCGACCGTCACCTCGCTCTTCATCCCGTTCGGGACGATCTTCAGGATGCGGGCGTCGGAGTCCTCGCCCTCACCGACCGTGACGATCTCCAGGCCCTCGCGGTCCGCGACCCGGCGGGCCAGCTCACGGGAGCCCGTGTGCTCGCCGACGACCAGGGTGCCGCCGGGGCGGATCTTGGCCGTGAACGCCTCGAAGGACTCGTAGATCTCGTCCATGGAGGCGTAGTTCGCGTGGTGGTCCAGCTCGACGTTGAGGACGATCGCGACCTCGGGGTCGTACTTCTGGAAGCTGCGGTCGCTCTCGTCCGCCTCCGCCACGAAGACCTCGCCCTCGCCGTGCAGCGCGTTGGTGCCGGGGCCCGCGAGGTCGCCGCCGATGGCGTACGAGGGGTCCAGGCCCAGCTCGGTGAGGGCGACGGCCAGCATGGAGGTGGTCGTCGTCTTGCCGTGCGTACCGGCGACGGCGATCGCCCGCAGGCCGTCCATCAGGGAGGCGAGCGCGTCGGAGCGGTGCACCACGGGGATGCCGAGTTCGGCGGCGCGCGCCAGCTCCGGGTTGTCGGCGCGGATGGCGCTGGAGACGACGACGGCGGAGGCGTCGTCTGCGAGGTGCTCGGCGGCGTGCCCGATGTGCACGGTGGCGCCCAGGGCGCGCAGGGACTCGGCGGTCACCGACTCCCTGGCGTCACTGCCCGCGACCTTCGCGCCGCGCTGGGCGAGGATCTTCGCGATGCCCGACATCCCGGCACCGCCGATGCCGATGAAGTGCGGCCGTTCCATGGCGGCGGGAATGGCGGGTGCCATGCGGTTCTCTCCCCGGGGTGCGACGTGCGTGGAAACCCCCAGCGTAGTGGCTACGGCGGACTGCCCCCGGCGGACACCACGGCGGGGACGACGGCGAGGCGGGGCGGCACCGGGCGGGGCGGGCGGTGACGTACGGGCGGCGGCGGTGACGGTCCCGGCCGGCGGGCCGGGGCAGGGGTGTCGGCAGGGGCCGTGCCTGGTGTGGGGTGCGGGCGAGCCCGGACCTGGGGACGGCCGCGCCGGATTCCCGGCCGGATTCCGCCCCGGAACCAGGGTCCGTCCGGGACCGGCCCGGAGTCGGGCCCTTGCTGCCACCCGGTCCGCTCACCGGAAGCGGAAACGAAACCGGAACCGGCCCCCGGGGCGATGCGGCGCGTGGCCGTGCCCCCTGCACGGGGCACGGCCACGAGTCCATCCGTACGGGCGTCCGCTCGCACGGACGTACGGGCACGTACGGGCCTACATCGCGGTCAGTCGCTGTGCGCGAAGAGCTTCAGCACCGGCACCCCCACCTTGTGGCGGGCCCGCGAGGCCCAGTCCCGGTGGAAGAACTCCTCCACGTAGTGCGGGGCGGTCAGCACGATCACCTCATCCGCCTCCGACTCGTCGACCACCGCCCTCATCTTGTCGAGCGGATGGTCCTCGACCACCTGCCCCACCGCCTCGCAGCCCGCGTCCCGCAGGGCCCGGAGCGAGTGCTCCAGGGCCTGCTCGGCGGGGAGCCGGGCGGCCTTGCCCTCCGGTTCCTCGCCCTCGCGGGTCGCCTCCTTCAGCTCGCCCATGGCGACGTCGTCGATGGCACGCAGCAGTACATCGGCCTGGTCACCACGCGGCTGCATGAGAACGATGAAGGACACGCCCTCGTCGCCGTGCAGGGTGGTGACGAATTCCACGTCGACGGACGTGAGGGGCTTCTCGATCATCAGAACGCTTGTGAACACCTCAGGAGCCCTTCTGCGGAAACCATCCTTCCCCGTGCCCGCACGGGGTCTGCGACAGTAAGTGTGCCCAGCGGACGGTAAGCGGAACGACAAATTCCGCCGATTGTCAGATCCGAAGGTAGCGGGTGAAGAGGAAGCCGTCCCGCTCCAGCACGGAAGCCACCTGGAAGCGTGTCGGGACCGTCACGGACGGGCCTCCGGCGATCCGCTGGGCCCCGCCCGCCGTCATCGTCGGCGAGAGCGTCAGGCACAGCTCGTCCAGGACGTCCGCCGCGACGAACTGGCCCAGCAGCCGGGGACCGCCCTCGGTCAGCTGCCGCCGCAGCCCGCGCGCGGCGAGCGCCGCCACCACCCGCGCCGGGTCCACCCCGGCGCCGTCCCCCGCCACCACCACCTCGACGCCCGCGTCCCGCGCGGCCCGCACCCGCTCCGGGGGCGCCGTGGCCCCGGTGAGCAGCAGGGTCGGCACCAGCGGAGAGGTGAAGAGGGGCAGGGTGAAGTCCAGGGTCAGGGAGGCGCTGACGACGGCGATGGCGGGCGCCGGGCCCTGTCCGGCGGCGGCGCGGCGGGCGGCGAAGGCCTCGCGCGCGCGTGCGGGCCGGTACCCCTCCAGGCGTACCGTTTCCGCACCGACGACGACCACGTCGGCGAGACCGCGCAGGGTGCCGAAGATCCGCATGTCCGTCTCCGAGGAGAGCGGCTGGGAGCGCCCGTCGTGCTGACCGGCGCCGTCGAGGGACGAGACCATGTTCGCCCGCAGCCAGGACTTCCCTCCGGACGGGAGCTCCGGATAGGCGTAGGCGTCGGCGAGTTCGTCGAGGGACCATTCCCCGCCCCCCGCCGAGGTCACGGGGGCTGTCATGTCCGTCACAGGGAGCAGTTGGCGCATCCTGGCAGTCTGACATGGCGCTTACAGTGGGGAACTGTGTCGACCCGTGCCCCCATCGAAGCCGCCTCCGCCGCGGCGGCCCCGCTCTCGCTCTGCTCGCGCGAGCCCCGTGTCCCCGCCGACCGTCTGGTCGCGGAGATGGTGCCACCGCCCCGGTTCGACTCGGTGCGCTTCGACACGTACCTCCCGGACCCGAACCAGCCCAGCCAGTCCGAGGCCGTGGAGGTGCTGGCCGCCTTCGCCGGGGGGCTGGGCGGGGCGCACGCCTCCGGTGCGGGCAAGCGCCGCTGGTTCGCCCGGAAGCCGGCCGCCCCGACGGGCCCGCGCGGGGTGTACCTGGACGGCGGGTACGGCGTCGGCAAGACCCATCTGCTGGCCTCGCTCTGGCACGCGACCCCGGCGGAGCCCGCGCTGAAGGCGTTCGGCACCTTCGTGGAGCTGACCAATCTGGTCGGCGCGCTCGGCTTCCAGGAGACGGTGCGGACCCTGAGCGGGCACCGGCTCCTCTGCATCGACGAGTTCGAGCTGGACGACCCGGGCGACACGGTCCTCGTCTCCAGTCTGCTCGGCAGGCTCGTCGAGGCGGGCGTGGCGCTGGCCGCGACCTCCAACACGCTGCCCGGCAAGCTCGGTGAGGGCCGCTTCGCCTCCGCCGACTTCCTCCGGGAGATCCAGGGCCTGTCCGCGCACTTCCGGCCGCTGCGGATCGACGGCGAGGACTACCGCCACCGGGGGCTGCCCGAGGCTCCGGCCCCGTACACCGACCAGGTCGTCACGGAGACGGCGTACGCGACGCCGGACGCCTCCCTCGACGACTTCCCGCATCTGCTCGAACACCTGGCCAGGGTTCACCCGAGCCGGTACGGCGCGCTCACCGACGACCTCACGGCCGTCTGCCTCACCGATGTCGCGCCGGTGCCCGACCAGTCGACGGCCCTGCGGCTCGTCGTCCTCGCGGACCGGCTGTACGACCGGGAGATACCCGTACTCGCCTCCGGACTCCCCTTCGACCGTCTGTTCAGCGAGGAGATGCTGAACGGCGGCTACCGCAAGAAGTACTTCCGGGCCATCTCCCGGCTCACCGCGCTCGCCCGCGACGCCAAGGGGCTCGTGCCGCAGTAGGTTGGAGGCCGTACCCCCGTCGAAAGGGATTCACCATGGCCACCGTGCGTCACGCCCACACCGTCTGGCAGGGCGACCTCCTCAAGGGTTCGGGTGTCGTCACCCTGGACTCCTCCGGTCTGGGCTCGTACGACGTCTCCTGGCCCGCCCGCTCCGAGGAGCCCAACGGCAAGACCAGCCCCGAGGAGCTGATCGCCGCCGCGCACTCCGCCTGCTTCTCGATGGCCTTCTCCAACGGACTGTCCAAGGCCGGTCACGTGCCGACCCGTCTGGAGACCAAGGCGGACGTCACTTTCCAGCCAGGCGAGGGCATCACCGGCATCCACCTGACCGTGCGCGGTGAGGTCCCCGGGCTCGACGCCGAGGGCTTCGGGTCGATCGCGGAGGACGCCAAGAAGAACTGCCCCGTCAGCCAGGCGCTCTCGGGCACGACGATCACCCTCACCGCCGAACTGGCCTGATCGTCCCCCGGCGTTCTTGCGCCACATGAGGCGACGCGTCGATCCGCATGGTTCACGGGCCACCACCGTGCGTGGTACCACATGCGGGTCACGCGTCACACCCACCTGTCCGCCAACAGGAAAGTGGTTGCCCCATGTCCGCGACCCGACGTCAGATCCTCTCCCGCACCGGCGCCTCCGTCGCAGGGATCGCCTTCACCGGCGCGCTCTCCGAACTCTTCACCGGCAGCGCGGGCGCCGTGTCCGGGGCCCGCCCCGGGCGGCCCGGCCGCCCGGCCGGATACGGCCCCCTCGTCCCCGACCCGGACGGGCTGCTCGACCTCCCGGAGGGATTCCGCTACCGGGTCCTCTCCCGCCAGGGCGACCCGATGCGCTCCGGCGAGGGCCCGGTCCCCAGCAACCCCGACGGCATGGCCGCCTTCGCCGGACGGCGGGGCCGGACGCACCTCGTCCGCAACCACGAGAACAAGGTCACCGGCAAGATCGGCGTGCCCACCGTCCCCGGTCTGACGTACGACCCGGCAGCCAAGGGCGGCTGTACGGCCCTGGAGCTCGACGGGCGGAACAACGTCCTCGGCGAACGGGTCGCCATCGCGGGGACCGCCGTCAACTGCGCGGGCGGCCCCACCCCCTGGGGGACCTGGCTGACCTGCGAGGAGACCGAGGACAAGGCCGGGACCAAGGGGTACACCAAGGACCACGGCTTCATCTTCGAGGTCGACGGCGCCGACCCCCACCGCACCGGCGCGGTCCCGCTCACCGCGATGGGCCGCTTCCAGCACGAGGCCGTCGCGATCGACCCGGCGAGCGGCGTCGTCTACGAGACGGAGGACGCCTTCGACCACCCCTTCGGCCTCTTCTACCGCTTCCTCCCCCGCGAGCCGCTCGGCGGCCGGGGCTCGCTGCGCGCGGGCGGCACCCTGGAGGCCATGCGGGTCCCCGGAGTGCCGGACCTCTCCGTCGTCCAGGAGACCGGCACCCGCTTCGACAAGGTCGAATGGGTCCCCGTACCCGATCCGGGAGCCGCCGGGACCCCGATCCGGCACCAGGACTTCGGCCCCCGGGGCATCACCCACGCCCAGAAGCTGGAGGGGTGTTACTGGGGCGGGCGGGCCGTCTACTTCGTGTCCTCCTTCGCCCGCGTCAAGGACGGCTCCGGCGCGGGTCACTTCGGGCAGGTCTGGAAGTACGAGCCGCACCGGCGCCGTCTCACCCTCGTCGTCGTCTTCGGGCCCAGCACCGACGTCCGGCTGCCCGGCGAGTCGCCGGACAACATCTGTCTGACGCCGACCGGCGGCCTGATGGTCTGCGAGGACGGCGACGGGGCGCAGCACGTCTTCGGGGTGAGCGAGCGGGGCGAGGTGTACGCGGTGGCCCGGAACGCGAAGGCCATCGGCAGCCCGGAGGCGCCGGAGTGGGGCGAGTTCGCGGGCGTCGCGTTCTCGCCCGACCGGAGCACGATGTACGTCAACTGCTACACGCCGGGGACGACGTTCGCCGTGACGGGCCCCTGGTGCTGAGCTGACGGTCCGAGCGCCCGGCCGCCCGCGCGCTCGCGGACGGCCGGGTTCCGTCGCAGGATCGGGGAAGGACCGGCGGCGCGGCGGAAGGGACCGAGGTGGCGGAGAAGGACGGCGGGAAGAAGACGGACGGGAAGAAGGGCCCCGGAGGGAAGCGCCCCGGGAAGAAGACGGAGGGCCGGCGGGTCACCCCCCTGCGGGAGCTGCTGCGCGTCCCCGAGGGCGAGCGGATCGACCTCACCGCGTACGACGCCGCCGCGACCCCCGGCGGGCCCGGGGGCAAGGCCGCGGGGCTCGCCGCCACCGCCGCCCTCGGGCCCCGCCTCGCCGATCTCCAGGAACGGCTGTACGCGGCGAGCACGGCGGGCGACCGGCGCCGGGTGCTGCTCGTCCTCCAGGGCATGGACACCAGCGGCAAGGGCGGCACGGTCAAGCACGTCATCGGTCTCTTCAACCCCTCGGGCTGCCGCATCCAGGCGTTCAAGTCACCGACCCCGGAGGAGCTGAGCCATCCGTTCCTCTGGCGGATCACGCGGGCGCTGCCCAGGGCGGGCGAGATCGGCATCTTCGACCGCTCGCACTACGAGGACGTGCTGATCGCCCGGGTGCGGGAACTGGTCCCGCGCAAACGGATCGGCCACCGCTACGGGCAGATCAACCGCTTCGAGAAGGCCCTCGCGGACGAGGGCGTGACGGTCGTCAAGGTCTTCCTCCACCTCTCGTACGAGGAACAGCGCGAGCGCCTGCTCGAACGTCTGGACAACCCCGAGAAGCACTGGAAGTTCAACGTCGGCGACATCGAGGAGCGGGCCCTGTGGCCCGCGTACCGGGAGGCGTACGAACTCGCCCTCGAACGCTGCACCACCGAGGACGCGCCCTGGTACCTGGTCCCGGCGGACCGCAAGTGGTACCGGAACTGGGCGATCAGCACCCTGCTGCTCGAACACCTGGAGGCCCTGGCCCCCGCGTACCCGCCGGGAGACTTCGACGTGGCGGAGTGCCGGGAACGCCTGCTGGCCACGTGAACGGCGGTCCGTCGCCCGACGCGTGGACTCCGTAGCCCGGCACTCGGGCTCCGTCGGCCCGACGCGTGGACTCCGCACTCCTCGCTGTCGCGTCGCGCGCGCCGACGTTTTCGATCAGTTAACTTCCGGACGTGAACATTTCTGTACGAAACCTGGCGGCGCTCGGGGTTCTGGGCGCGGTTCTCGTCGGCTGCGGCGGCGGCACGGGCGGGGACGCGGGCGGGCACCCGGCCTCACGGGCGACGGCCACGACCGGCCCGACCGGCACCGGGAGCGCCTCGCCCGGGGCCACCTCGGCGGCGGGCTCCAAGCCGGTTCCCGCCCGTACCGCCCCGCCCACCCTGGCCCCCGCCCCCGGCGGCCTCACACCCGTCTACACCCACCGGGCCAGGAGCACCGAGAAGGTCGTCGCCCTCACCTTCGACGCCGACATGACCGCCGACCAGGGCCCCCGGGCCGCCCGGGGCGAGCACTTCGACAATCCGCAGCTCATCCGGACCCTGCGCCGCCTCAAGGTCGACGCCACCGTGTTCATGACCGGCCGCTGGGCGGAGGAGTACCCCGACCAGGCCAGGGCCATCGGCGGCGACCCCCGCTTCGAGATCGCCAACCACTCCTACAGCCACTACGCCTTCGCGTCCCCCTGCTACGGCCTGCCGACCGTCGCCGGACCCGACATGGCCGCCGACGTACGACGCGCCGCCGACGCCTTCCGGAACGCGGGAGCCGTCAACGTCGTCCCCTACTTCCGCTTCCCCGGCGGCTGCTACGACGACGCCGCCCGGCGCGCCCTCGCCCCCACCGGTGTGACCGCCGTCCAGTGGGACGTCGTCAGCGGCGACGCCTTCGCCAAGGACGCGGACGCCGTCGCCGAACAGGTCCTCGACGGCGTGAAGCCCGGCTCCCTCGTGGTCATGCACTGCACCCGCAGCGCCGCCCCCGTCACCGAGACCGCGGTCCGCCGGATCGTCCCCGAACTCCGCGCGCGCGGCTACCGCTTCGTCAAGGTGTCGGAGCTGATGGGCCGCTGACCCCGGTTCACTCCAGCCGGGCCGTGGCCGCGCGGGCCAGCGCCGCCACGGCCGCCGCGAGCAGCAGCGCGCCCCCGCACGCGAGCCACGGCGGCTCGGCCGTCGCCGTCCGCGCCCCGGTGACCAGCGCCGTCACCGCGTGTTTCGCCGGGGAGCCGGTCGTCACCAGGGCCAGCAGCGAACCCAGCACGAGCGCCCCGAGCGACCGGCCAGGCGCGGGCAGGAACGGCCGTGAGGACAGCGCGCCGACAGCGGCGCCGGTCCCCGCGCAGGCCAGCACCGCGAGGAGCCCGGTCACGAGGGCGGCGCCCGTCCCCACCCCTCGCCGGTCCCCGGTCAGGGTCACCACCAGCACCGCGAAGGCCCCGACCAGCACCGGCCAGAGCGCGCCGGTGGCCAGCGCCGCGAGGTGCGCCCGCCCCCGGCCCGCGACGGCGGCCACCACGCCCCGCGCGGCGGGCGGCTCCTGGGTGACACAGATCCGTACGGACCAGGCCGTGACCGGCAGCAGAGCGGCGGCGGCGAGACCGAGCGAGCCGAGCACCGGCTCCCCGAAGGTGATGCCGACGACGAGACAGGCCGTGTACAGCAGCAGCGGCGCGAGCCAGCGCTGCGAACGCAGCAGCAGACCCGACTGGTAACGCAGGAGAGCGGTCATGTCCGCCGCCGTTCCGCCGTGGGGGTCGCGGTGGCTGGGGTGGCTGGTGTGTTCGGGGTGCCTGGGGTGTCGAGTGCGGCTGGGATACCTGTGGTGTCGGAGGCACCCGTCGTCCGCGGCCCGCCCGTCTCCGGCCCGCCCGTCTCCGCCGTCACCGCCTCCTCCAGTCGTTCGATGTGCCACGAAGAGGCGAGCAGCGCCCCGAGGAGCGTGTCGGAGTGGGACGCGGCCACCGTGAGGACCGTGGTCGCGCCGGGTCCCGGCAGGACGAGCGGCGCCCCGGGCAGGTCCCCCGGCAGCGGGCGGGAGCCGCCGGAGGCGACGATCCGCACCCGGCCCGGCGCCCGTACCCCGGAATCCGGCACGGCCGCTCCGCCCCGGGGCCGCGCCGACACCCGCCCCGCCGCCACCTCGTACACCGCGTCCGCCTCCCCCGCGAGGCGGCGCGGGTCGTGGTCGACGAAGACGACCGTCGCACCCGCCGCCCGGCGCTCGCGCACCGCCGTGTCCAGCACGGTGCGCGCCCCCGCGTCGAGGCCCGTCCAGGCCTCGTCGAGGACCAGCAGTCCCGGCCCGGCCAGCAGCGCCTGGACCACGGCGACCTTCTGGCTGGTGCCCTTGGACAGCTCCGCCATCGGGGTGCGGGCGTGCCCGGCGGCCCCCAAGCGCTCCAGCCACTCCCCCGCACCGGCCCGCGCGGCGGCCCGGCCGAGACCCTGGAGCCTGCCGAGGTGGACCAGGTACTCGACGGCCGTGAACGGCAGCGCGGCCGGGAAGCGCTCGGGGACGTACGCGGTCAGGACCGGCCGCCCCTCGATCCGGCCCTCGGTCGGCGCGTCGACCCCCGCGAGCAGCCGGAGCAGCGTGGACTTGCCGCTGCCGTTGGCGCCGACGACCCGGACGAGAGCGGCGGCGGGCAGATCGAGGACGACCTCGCGGAGGACCCAGGGCCCCCGCGAACCGTGCCTGCGCCCGACCCGCTCCAGCCTCAATTCGACGTCTTCTGCGGGGTCAGCTCGCTCGGCCGGACGACCACGAAGCCCTGGCCCTCCAGCTTCAGCTGCACCGCCTCACCGGAACCGCCCCGCATCATCGAACCGAGCGACTGCGAGCGGTGGAGCGAGGTCCGCAGCTGCTCGCTCCAGCCGACGACCGCGTCGGTGTCGACGTACACCGGGGCCTGCGGGGTGACGGGGATGACGATCGGGGTGCCCTCACAGACCAGGGCGACCTTCCCCCGGCCGGAGAAGACGGAGTTGAAGAGGCCGCCGCCGGTCATCCCGGCGCCCTTCACGGTCTTGATCTCGTAGTGGAGGGTGGAGTCGAAGCAGAGCACGTTCCGGCCGTTCACGGAGAACGCGTCACCCGGCTCGATCTCGACGATGAAACAGTTCTGCGCCTCGTGCGCGAACCACACCTCGCCCTGGCCGCGCACGGCCATCAGCGCCAGCCCCTCGCCGGTGACGGCCCGCTTCAGGAGCCCGCCGATGCCCTGGCCCTTGCGCTCGAACTGGAGGTCGCCCCGGTAGGCGATCATCGAGCCCTGGCGCGCGTGCATCTCGCCGTTCACGGTGTACTTGACCGACTTCGTGTTCTGGAGGGTCATCCCGGGGAAATCGGACGTCTCGGCGAGGTGTTCGCCGACGAAAAGGTCGCTCTTCATACGGGCATCCTGTCCCGGAAGCTCCGATTCCCACAACGATCCCCCGTCCCGGCAGTGGCAGACTTGCCGGGTGAGCAGCGACGACACCGACCTCCGCGACGAAAAGCCCCAGTTCGTCCTCCCCCTGGTGGTGAGGATCGAACGGGACGCGCCCCCGGCCCGTACCGATGCCCTGGAGACGGCCGCGCGCGCCGTCCTGGAGATCCTCACCGACGAGCGTTCCCTCGGCGAGGGCGAGTGGGCGCGGGCGGTCGCGGACTGGGAGGACGCCCGCATCCGCAAGGTGGTGCGCCGGGCGCGGGGCGCGGAGTGGCGGCGCGCCGGGACGCTCCCGGGGATCACCGTCTCCGGGAAGGAGGCGGAGGTACGGGTCTTCCCGCCGGTCCCGCTCGACGGCTGGCCCAAGGACCTCGCCCGCCTCCAGGTCTCGGGCACCCATCTCGACGACCCGGCCGAGCCGGGCCCGGTGCCGGACGGGGCGGTGACGCTCTGGTTCAACCCGGAGCTCGACATGACGGCGGGCAAGTCGATGGCCCAGGCGGGCCACGGGGCGCAGCTCCTGTGGCGGGCGATGCCGGACGCGGACCGCGCGGCCTGGCGCGCCGCGGGCTTCCCGCTGGCCGTACGGACGGCCCCGGCCGACCGGTGGGCGGCACTGGTCGCGAGTGGTCTTCCGGTGGTCCGGGACGCGGGTTTCACGGAGATCGCCCCGGGCGAGACGGTCGTCGCCGAGGGCAGCGAGCGTTTCGCTCCCCGTCTGCGGCTCGACCTGCCGTAGGGCGGGCCGGGGTCACCCCGGGCCGGGGGGACGGGCCGGGAGGACCGGTCGGGGGGACGGGCTCGCACGTCCGCCGGGCCGCCGGGCCCGCGAGCGCCGTACGGGCCCACCGGACTGAGCGGCGCTCGCGGGCCCGGCTCCCGGACTCCCGTCGGCCCGGCCGACCGGCTGACGACCGGCGTCTGAAGGGCCCGACCGGCCGCCCGGCGACACCCTGCCGACCGGCTCCCGGCTCCCGGCCACCCCACCTACGCCACTACGCCACCGGGAACGAAGCCGTCGCCAGGACCGTGCCGCTCGGGGAGACCAGGCGGGCGCCGGTCACCGTGGCCGGATCGGTGGGCGCCGGGGCGCCCCAGGCGCCGTAACCGTCCTTGAGGGAGAACGTCCCCACCGGGACCGTCGATCCGTCGGCGCGCACCAGGAGGCAGCGCACCGGGCCCCGGGCGGAGCCACCGAGGTCGACCGACATGTAGACCCAGCCGCCGTCCCCGCCGTGGGCGAAGACCCGGCCCACCGTCTGTCCGTCGGCCACCAGGGACGCCTCCCGCAGGCCCCCGGCCGTCTGCTGCGAGACCGCCGGGGGCGCGCCCTCGACCACCGTGCCGACCGCCCACCCGCCGAACCCGCAGGCCAGGGCAGCTGCGGCACCCGCCGCCGCGAGCCGCAGCCGGTACCTGCCGCGCTTCGGCGCGGGCGCCGCGCCCATCGCCCGTACCGCCCGGCTCTCGAAACCGACCGGCGGTTCCGCGTCCGGCAGCAGCGCGAGCAGCCCGTCACCGGCCGCCGTCAGCCGTTCGACGTGCTCACGGCAGTCCGGGCAGCGGTCCAGATGGGCCAGCGCCTCGGCCCGTTCACGGGCCGGGAGGACCCCGAGCGCCAGCTCGGCGTCCAGCTCCCGCAGCCGCTCGCACTCCATGTCGTTCACCGTCCCTCCACCGTGTCGAGCAGCGCCCTGACCTTGAGCGTCCCCGTCCGGATACGGGTCTTCGCCGTGCCCAGCGGCACGTCCTCGGCCGCCGCGACCTCCCGCGCGGTCATCCCGTAGATCCCGGCCATCACCAGGGCCCGCGCCTGCTCCCTCGGCAGCTCCGCGACCGCCCGCCGGACCCGCTCCGCGCTGTCGTCGGCGAGGGCCCGCCGCTCGGGCGTCTCGGTCACCGCGCCGAGGAGCGCGTCCAGGTCTTCGGGGGCGACCGGGCGGGCCCGCCGGGCCCGTGCCGCGTCGACCGCCAGGTTGTGCGCGATGACCGTCAGCCAGGTCCGCACGGAGCCGCGCCGGGAGTCGTACACCTGTGCGTGCCGCCAGGCCCGCTCGAAGGTCTGCTGGGCGATGTCCTCGGCGAGCTGCGCGTCCCCGAGGACCGCGAGCGCCACGCCGAAGACCGGGCCCTGGAAGCGGCGCACGAACGCGACGGCGAGCGCGGGATCGCCCGTCGTCAGGCCGGTGAGCAGTGCCTCGTCGGACACCCGCCCGGGAGAAAGTCCCATGCGCCACATGCCAGGGATACGGTCCGCGGCCCGGAAGGGATTGCCCCGCCCATTCTCCTCCCTCCTCCCCTCTCCCCTCTCCCTTCCCCTCGATCGAGCCCGATCGTCGATCGCCCGGAAACCCGGCCCGGTCGCCCGGCGCCCCGGCCCCGGCCCCGGCCCCGAGCCCGATCGCCTGAACCCCCCGCCCCCGCCGCAATCCCCCGGCCGGGTCGGCCCGTACCCCTGGCAGGGGGAAACAACCGGAGGACCGACTCATGACCATCCCGTTCACCCGTCGGCGCGTGCTCCTCGGTCTGACCACAGGAGGCCTCGTCGGACTGCTCGCCGCCTGCGGGGGCGGCGGCACCACCACCGGCGCCACCACCGCCCCACCCCCGGCGACGTCCGTCTCCTCGTCCGCGAACCAGGTCACGGCCGTGCTGACCGACTTCCACATCCAGCTGTCGCCGCAGACGTACCACCCCGGCCCGTACACCTTCACCGCGGAGAACAAGGGGCACACGGAACACGCCCTGGAGCTGGACGGCCCCGGCGGGAACAACCGCACCAAGACCCTGCAGCCCGGCGGATCCACGACACTCACCGTGAACCTGAAGTCCGGCACCTACCAGGTCTTCTGCCCCGTCGACGGCCACAAGGACCTCGGCATGAAGACGCAGATCACCGTCGGCGGCGCCCCCGCCCCCACCGACCGCGTCAACGCCCCCACGCCCCCTCCCGGCAATGGCTACTGACCGGGCGGTCGCACGGCTCGTCCTGCGCCTCGCCGGTGCGGGCCTGACCGGCGCGATGGCCGCCATCCACCTCTGGCTGTGGGCCGAGGGCTACCGGGACCTGACCACCATCGGGCCGCTGTTCCTCGTCAACGGCGTCGTCGGGCTGCTGCTCGCCGTGGCGCTGCTGGTCACCCCGGTACGCGGGCTCGCCCCGCTCGCCTCGGTCGCCGCGCTGTTCACCGCCGGCACCCTGGGCGCCCTGGTCCTCAGCCTCACCACCGGCCTGTTCGGGTTCGAGGAGTCGGTCCACGCGGAGCTCGTACGGCCGACGCTGTACGTCGAGACGGCGGGTACGGCCGTCCTGATCGCCCTCGCGGTGACCGCTCTCGGCCACCGAGCGCCCCGAGCGCCCCGTCCGGCCCCTCCATCCCCTCCGTCCCCTCCGGCCCGGACTCCCGGCCGGACTCCCGGCCGGAACCTCAAATGAAGCTCTGAACGTCCCCCTCCTGGGATTCGAACAGCCGCCGCGGGGCCATCACCCGGGTGACTGAGGACCCGAAGGAGGGGGACATGACGGAACTCGGCATCGGCATCGGCTGGCGTCCCGAGATCGCGGAAGCGGTCGAGGGACTGTCCGCGATCGACTGGGTGGAGGTCGTCGCGGAGAACATCTGCGTCGGCCATCTGCCCGACTCACTGACCAGGCTGCGGCAGCGCGGCGTCACGGTCGTCCCGCACGGAGTCTCGCTGGGGCTCGGCGGCGCCGACCGGCCCGACCCGGCGCGCCTCGCGGCGCTGGCCGAGAAGGCGGTGGCGCTGGGGGCGCCGCTGGTCACCGAACACATCGCGTTCGTACGGGCCGGGGGGCCGCTCACCGCGACACCGCTCCTGGAAGCGGGCCACCTGCTGCCGGTGCCCCGGACCCGGGACGCGCTCGACGTGCTCTGCGAGAACGTGCGCGTCGCGCAGGACGCGCTGCCCGTTCCGCTGGCCCTGGAGAACATAGCGGCGCTCGTCTCCTGGCCGGGCGAGGAGATGTCGGAGGGCCGGTTCCTCGCGGAACTGGTGGAGCGCACGGGGGTGCGGCTCCTGATCGACGTCGCCAATCTGCACACCAACCACGTCAACCGGGGCGAGGACCCGGCGCGGGCGCTGGCCGAACTTCCCTTGGAAGCCCTCGCGTACGTGCACGTGGCCGGTGGCGTGGAGCGGGACGGCGTCTGGCACGACACGCACGCGCACCCCGTCCCGGAGGCCGTCCTGGGCATCCTGGCGGACCTGGCGGGCCGGGTCGCTCCGCCGGGCGTCCTGCTCGAACGGGACGACGACTTCCCTCCGGCGACGGAACTCGCCGACGAACTGAGCGCCGTCAGGGCGACGGTCGCGGGGGCGCGGGCGGCGGGCCGTCACGGGGTACGGGCCTCCCGGCGCCCCGCACCGGCCCGCCACCCCCTGCTCATCGGCGCGGGCGCCCGCGTCTCGGGCGGCACCATGCCGAACGGGCCGGAGCCGGGACCGGAGCCGGGACAGGAGCCGGGGGCAGGGGCAGGGTCGGCGTCGTGGGCGAGGCCGGTCGACCGGCCCGTGTCCGCACCGGCCCCCACGCCCGCACCCGGGCCCGACAGCGCGGTCCCGTCCGCCGGGTCGGACCCGCCCGTCGGAGCACCCGTCGGACCACCCACCGACAACACCCCGTCCGCGTGCGGCGGCCCCGTCGTCGCTCCCGGCGCCCGGCAGCGGGTCGCCGTCGCCCAGGTGTCGCTGCTCTCCGCGCTCGTCGCCGGGACGCCCGCACCCGAGGGCTTCGACACCCGAAGGCTCGGGGTGCAGAGCCGGGCGCTCGCGGCCAAGCGGGCCGGGATCGTCGCGAAGGTCGCGCCCGAACTGCCCGAGATCCTGGGCAGCGGATTCCGGCCCGCGTTCCTCGCGTACGCCAGGTCCCGCCCCATGACCGGCAACTACCGCCGGGACGCGCTGGACTTCGCCGAGCACCTCCTGGCGGCCGGACGGCCGGAGCGGGAGGGGGCGCGGCGGGAGCTGACCGCGTGGTGGCAGGACCGTTCCGGCAATCGTCCGCCCGGCCGCGCGACCCGGCTCGTCCGGGCCGCCCGGCACGCCCTGGCCCGGAGATGAGGTGCCCGTGAACATCGCCGTCACGGTCCACTACCTGGCCGCCGCCGTCGGCATCGCGCTGGTCGTCACCGGGCTGGTCCGGTCCCGTCGCGGGCCCGGCGGGCCCCTTCACGACCGCTACGAGGCGGCCTTCCTCAACGGCGGGCCCGCCAGGGTCGCCGACACCGCCCTCGCCGCGCTACAGGCCGACGGCAGGCTGGCGGTCGGCGGCCCCGGCATCGTGTCGGTGCTCCGCCCCCTCGCGTACGACCCGGTGGAGCGCGCGGTGTTCCAGGCGCACGCCGAAGACCCGCACGGGGCCCTGCACCGGCTGCGGCAGGCCGTGATGCGGCACCCGGCGGTCCAGGAGATCGGCGACGGTCTCGCCGCGCGCGGGCTGCTCGTCGCCCCGGCGGTCCGGCGGTCCGTCCTGCGGCGGTGCGCGGTGGTCGGCGTCCTGTCCTTCCTGCTGTTCCCGGTGGCGGTCGTCCTCACCGTGCTGGACTTCGCGACCGCCGAGGAGCTGCCCGTCCCGTTCGTCCTGAAGGTGGCGCCCGCGCTGATCGCCGCCGGGGTCACGGCCGTCGTCTGCGGGGCCCTCGGTGCCGGGCAGGTCACCTCCGCCGGGCGGCGGGCGGTGTCCGCGTACGGCGCCGGGCACGCGCGTCCCGGGGACGCCGGTCATCTGGTGGCGCTGCACGGCCTCGGGGCCCTGCCGGACCCGGTGCTGCGGGAGCGGTTCGTCGCCGCCGCCCGGTTCTACGGCCCGGTCAGGCGCCGGGGGCGCGGCGGCCGGGGCCGTACGCCGTCCGGACACGCCTCCTGGGCCGGGGACGCCGCCGGGGCGGCGGCCGTGTGGTGCGCGGGGACCGGCGCGTGCGGCGGCGGGAGCTCCTGCTCCGGGGGCGGCGGTTCCTGCTCGTCCGGTGCGTGCTCCGGCGGGGGCTCCGGCTGCGGCGGCGGGAGCGGTTCCTCCTGCGGCGGCTCCGGTTCCTCCAGCTCGTGCGGGAGTTCCAGCTCCAGCTCGTGCGGCGGTTCGAGCGGCGGCTGAGGCGAGGGCGGGCCGGAAGGGCCCGGAAAGGACGCCGGTGCGGCGCGCTGTGGCGCGCCGCACCCGGTGCCGGACCCGGTGTCGCTGGAACGGCGGGCGAAACGTTCCCGCCCGCCGTCTGATCTTCCGGGTCGTGGGTGGCGCACCCGGCCGGGAGCCGGGCCGCCACCAGGTCTTCGTACGGCCGTCAGGCCAGGCCCGCCACCAGCTCGGCGACGCTCTTGCGACGGCCGGTGTAGAACGGGACCTCCTCGCGGACGTGCATCCGCGCCTCGGAGGCGCGCAGGTGGCGCATGAGGTCCACGATGCGGTGCAGCTCGTCCGCCTCGAAGGCGAGGAGCCACTCGTAGTCGCCGAGCGAGAAGGAGGCGACGGTGTTGGCGCGCACGTCCGGGTAGCCGCGGGCCATCTTGCCGTGGTCGGCGAGCATCCGGCGACGGTCCTCGTCGGGCAGCAGGTACCAGTCGTAGGAGCGCACGAAGGGGTAGACCGAGACGTAGTCGCGCGGGTTCTCGTCGGCCAGGAAGGCCGGGATGTGCGACTTGTTGAACTCGGCGGGACGGTGCAGCGCCATGTTCGACCAGACCGGCTCCAGGGCGCGGCCCAGGCGGGTGCGGCGGAAGAGGTTGTACGCCTCCTGGAGCTCGTCGCTCGTCTCGGCGTGCCACCAGATCATGACGTCGGCGTCGGCGCGCAGACCGGACAGGTCGTACGTGCCGCGTACGGTGACGTCCTTGGCGGCGAGCTGGTCGAACAGCTCCTGGACCTCGTCGGCGTAGCCGCCTCGGTCCTCGGGGAGAACGTCGCGCAGCTTGAAGACGGACCACAGGGTGTAGCGGATGACCTCGTTGAGGTCCTTCGCCTTCTTACCGGCGTTCGGGATCTTTTCGGGCGCACTCATGCGCCTATTCTCGCCCGTCACAGGGAGTGCCCCGCACCGGGGTCGGTCCTTTTCGACGTGGCGATGATCTCGTCGGCCGCGCGGTGGGCCGAGGCGACGCACGCGGGGATGCCGACACCGTCGTACGCGGCTCCCGCGACCCGCAGTCCGGGGAGCGCGGCGACCGCCTCGCGGACCCGGGCGACCCGGGCGAGATGGCCGACCGGGTACTGGGGCAGGCCGCCGGTCCAGCGGGTGACCGTGGTGGCGACGGGCCGGGCGGCGAGGCCGGTGGCGGCGGCCAGGTCCTTGAGGGAGGCGGCGACGAGGTCGGTGTCCTCGCGGTCGGTCCGCTCCTCCTCGCCGTGGCGGCCGACGGAGGTGCGGAGCACGAAGAGGCCGGGGGCTCCTTCGGTGACCCAGCGCCACTTCTGCGAGGAGAAGGTGGACGCCTTGACGGTGTGCCCGTCGACGGGCGGCACGAGGAAGCCGGAACCGGCCAGCCGGGGCATGTCGGTGCGCCGGAAGGCGAGGGTGACCAGGGCCATGGAGGCGTACTCGACGGCCCGCAGTTCGGTGGCGGCGGCGGGCGCGTGGTCGGCGAGGAGCGCGGCGGCGGGCCCGGCGGGGGTGGCGAGGACGACGGCGTCGGCGTCGAGGACGCGGTCGCCGGCCGCGACCCGCCAGCCGCCGTCCCCGGTGCGGCGCAGCGAGGTCACGGGGGTGTCGGTGAGGATCTCGCCGCCCGCGGCGCGGACGGCGTCGGCGACGGCGCCGGGCAGGGTGCCGACGCCGCCCCGGAGCCCCAGGAAGACGGATCCGCCGAGTCCGGTGGCGGCCCCGGCCGGGTCTGCGGGGACGGTGGCACCGGCCGACTGGACGGCGCGGACGGCGTCGGTGAGCGTGGGGTGCGCGCGGGCGGCGTGGAAGAGGGCGGGGACGGCGGCGCGCATCGAGATGCGGTAGGCGTCTCCGGCGTAGACGCCGCCGAGGAGGGGTTCGACGAGCCGGTCGACGACCTCGTGGCCCATGCGGGCGGCTACGTACGCGCCGATGGCGATGTCGTCGCCGATGTCGGTCGGGGGCAGTGCGGCGTCGAGGCCGACGCGGCGCAGACCGTCCTCGGAGAGGAGTCCCTCGACGGCGCGGGCGTCGCCGGGGACGCCCATGACGTGGCCCTTGGGCATGGGCACGAGGGCGCCCCGGGACCAGACGGACGCGGTGGTGGTGGCCGGGGCCTGGAGGCGGTCGCCGAGGCCGACCGCGCGGGCCAGTTCGACGGCCTCGGGACGGCGGGCCAGCAGCGACTCGGCGCCGAGGTCCACGGGGGCGCCCTCGATCTCCCCGGCGAGCAGCTTGCCGCCGAGCCGGGGGCCCGCTTCGAGGAGGGTCACCCGGTGACCGGCGGTGGCCAGCCGGTGGGCGGCCGCGAGTCCGGCGATACCGCCTCCGGCGACGACGACATGGGGTCCCGTGGTGTCCGCGTTCATGGGACCACTCTCTCAAATCGCCCGGGACGCCTTGTCCGGGGGCGTGCCGTGGTGGGGCCCCGGGGCTTCCGTTCCGAGGCCGGACCGTGACCACTTCGGGATCGGCGGACGGCAACCGGTTCCGGAGGCGCGTACGTCCAAGGACCGATACTCACCGACGATCCCTGGGGGGACCGATGAAGAGCGTACGGACCACGGCGAGAACGCGTACGGCGGCGGGGGCCGTCCTGCTCACCGCCGCGCTGGCGCTGACCGGCTGCGCGGGCGCCACGGAGGGGGCCTCGGAGAAGGGGGACCTGAGCGCGGCGCGGGGCTACGAGGAGGGCGGGGCCGCGCGGGGCGCGGACGCGGGGAAGGGTTCGCCGGGGGCGTCGTCCGCGAAGACGAAGGTTCCGGCCCAGCAGCACGTCATCCGGACGGCCTCGCTGGAAGTGGAGGTCGCCGACGCGGCGAAGTCGCTGGCCACGGCACGCCGGGTGGCGGTGGGCGCGGGCGGGCGCGTGGAGAACGAGACGACGGAGCGGACCGACGGCGAGCACATGATGTCCACCGTGGTGCTCCGGGTGCCGCAGGAGCGGTACGACTCCGTCCTGGGGGAACTGGCGGGTACGGGGAAGCTGCTGGCCCGCAAGGCGGACGCCAAGGACGTGACCGAGCAGGTCGTGGACGTCGAGAGCCGGATCGCGACCCAGCGGGCGAGCGTCGCCCGGGTGCGGACGCTGATGGACCGGGCGGAGCGGCTGGCCGACGTGGTGACGCTGGAGGGCGAGCTGAGCCGTCGGCAGGCGGACCTGGAGTCGCTGCTCGCGCAGCGGGCTTCGCTGGAGGACCGGACGTCGCTGGCGACGATCAGGCTGACGCTGCTGGAGAACTCGAAGGAGGCGGCGGCGGAGGAGCCGGGCCGTCCGGGCTTCGGTGACGCGCTGGCGGGCGGGTGGAACGCGCTCGCGGCGGCGGTCGCCTGGATCGGGATCGTGCTCGCGGCGCTGGCCCCGTGGCTGGTGGTGGCCCTGGTGGCGTACCTGCTGTGGCGCCGTCTGGTCCGTCCCCGCCTGGCCGAGCGCCGCCGGACGCGGGGCACCGGCTCCCCCGTGCCGTCGACGGCCCCCCGCAACGCCGCCGGGGCCCCGGTGCCGCCCGGTCCGCTGGAGTCCCCCGGGACTCCTGGCGAGTGAACCGGAGGGGCGCGGGGTGTTCCACCGGCTGAAGCGCCCCGGAGGAGAACCGGGCCCTTGAGAATGGGTGCATGAGGGAACGACTGGTGGTCATCGGGGGTGACGCGGCGGGGATGTCCGCCGCGTCCCAGGCACGCAGGCTCAAGGGTCCGGAGGAACTGGAGATCGTCGCTTTCGAGCGGGGCCGGTTCTCGTCGTACTCGGCGTGCGGGATTCCGTACTGGGTCGGCGGTGAGGTGGCCGCGCGGGAGGAGCTGATCGCGCGGTCGCCGGAGGAGCACCGGGCCAGGGGCATCGGTCTGCGGACGCGGACCGAGGTCACGGCGATCGACGTGGCGGGCCGCCGGGTCCTGGCGCGGGACCTGGCGGCGGGTACGGAGTCGTGGACGGGTTTCGACAAGCTGGTGATCGCGACGGGGGCGCGGCCCCGGCGTCCGGCACTGCCCGGCATCGACGCGCCGGGGGTGCACGGGGTGCAGACCCTGGAGGACGGGCAGGCGCTGCTGGACTCGCTGGCGGGGTCGCCGGGGCGGCGGGCGGTGGTGGTGGGCGCCGGGTACATCGGGGTGGAGATGGCGGAGGCGCTGCTGCACCGGGGGTACGAGGTGACGGTGCTGCACCGGGGTGAGCAGCCGATGGCGACGCTCGATCCGGACATGGGGCGGCTGGTGCACCGGGCGATGGACGGCCTGGGGATCAGGACGGTGGCGGCGGCGGAGGTGACGAAGGTCCTGACCGGTCCGGACGGGCGGGTGCGGGCGGTGGCGACGGACGCGGCCGAGTATCCGGCGGACGTGGTGGTCCTCGGGATGGGTGTGGTGCCGGAGACGTCCTTGGCCCGGGAGGCGGGCCTGCCGGTGGGGGCGCACGGCGGGCTGCTGACGGACCTGGCGATGCGGGTGCGGGGGCACGAGGACGTGTGGGCGGGCGGTGACTGCGTGGAGGTGCTGGACCTGGTGGCGAACCGGGAGCGGCACGTGCCGCTGGGGACCCACGCGAACAAGCAGGGTCAGGTGATCGGGACGAACGTGGGCGGGGAGTACGCGACGTTCCCGGGGGTGGTGGGCACCGCCGTGTCGAAGGTGTGCGATCTGGAGATCGCGCGGACGGGGCTGCGGGAGAAGGACGCCCGTGCGGTGGGGCTGCGGTTCGTCTCGGTGACGGTGGAGTCGACGAGCCGGGCGGGGTACTACCCGGGGGCGGCGCCGATGACGGTGAAGATGCTGGCGGAGCGGCGTTCGGGGCGGCTGCTCGGGGTGCAGATCGTGGGCCGTGAGGGCGCGGCGAAGCGGGTGGACGTGGCGGCTGTCGCGTTGACGGCGGGGATGACGGTGGAGGCGATGACGGCGCTGGACCTGGGGTACGCGCCGCCGTTCTCACCGGTGTGGGACCCGGTCCTGGTCGCGGCCCGCAAGGCGACGGCGGCGGTCCGCGCGGCGGGCTGAGGCGGCGGCGGGCGCGAGGGCGGCTCGGGCGCCCCGGCGTCCGTCGGCGGGGCTCCGGCGATACGGCCGCGGGTACGGCGGTACGGGTACGGCGGTACAAGCGCGGCTACGGGGACGGCGACGGCCGCCGGGGAGGTTCCCGGCGGCCGTCGTGGGTCCGTGCCGTCGTCGTGGTGGGCGCGGCTCAGACCGCCGTGCGCGTGTGGACGTGGTCGACGAGACGGGTCAGCGCGTCCGGGTCCATCGAGGGCATGACGCCGTGGCCGAGGTTGAAGACATGGCCTTCGAGGTCCTTCGCGGCGGCGAGGACCTCGTCGGCCTTGTCCCGGACGACCTGCTCGGGGGCGAACAGCACGGCGGGGTCCAGATTGCCCTGGAGCGCCTTGCCGGGGCCGACGCGGCGGGCGGCCTCGTCGAGGGGGACGCGCCAGTCGACGCCGACGACGTCCGCTCCGGCCTCACCCATGAGGCCGAGGAGTTCGCCGGTGCCGACGCCGAAGTGGATGCGGGGGACGCCGTATCCGGCGACCGCGTCGAAGACCTTCGTGGAGGCGGGCATCACGGAGCGGCGGTAGTCGGCGGGGGCGAGGGCGCCGACCCAGGAGTCGAAGAGCTGGACGGCGGAGGCGCCGGCCTCGATCTGGACCTTGAGGAAGGCGGAGGTGATCTCGGCGAGGCGGTCGAGCAGATCGGCCCAGAGCTGCGGGTCGCCGTACATGAGCGCCTTGGTGCGCTCGTGGCTGCGCGACGGGCCGCCCTCGACGAGGTAGCTCGCGAGCGTGAAGGGGGCGCCCGCGAAGCCGATGAGCGGGGTGTCGCCCAGTTCCCCGGTGAGCATCCCGATGGCCTCGGTGACGTAGTGGACGTCCTCGGGGGTCAGGTCGCGGAGCCGGTCGAGGTCGGCGCGGGTGCGGATCGGGTCGGCGACGACGGGCCCGACGCCGGGCTTGATGTCGAGGTCGAGACCGATGGCCTTGAGGGGGACGACGATGTCGCTGAAGTAGATGGCGGCGTCGACCTTGTGGCGGCGGACGGGCTGGAGGGTGATCTCGGTGACGAGTTCCGGCCGCATACACGATTCGAGCATGGGGATGCCCTCGCGCACCTTCAGGTACTCGGGAAGGGAGCGCCCGGCCTGCCGCATGAACCACACCGGGGTGTGCGGCACGGGCTCCCGCCTGCACGCCTTGAGGAACGCGGAGTCGTGCGTCCGCGACCGCGGGTCCGTCGGGCGGTCCGCGGCGGGGGTGGCGGCGGCACCGGTGGGGTCTTGGGCGAGGGAAAGGTCGTTGGCACTCACGCCCCGAATCTTCGCATGTGGCGGGAAGCCGCTCGGCCGGGCCGGGTGTCCTCCCTGCACGGAGGGCCCGTTCCGCCTACTCTTCCCCGCATGGCTGCGGCGCAGGGACATTTTTCCGATCATTCCGACGGCGATCGAGGGACGGGCGAAACGGCGGACAGCACGGAGACGAACCCGGTGCCGCTCGCGTTCCGGCGGGCGGTGGAGGCCCTGCGGGGGGCGCGGCTGAGGCCGGAGGTGGAGGTCGATCCGACGCGGCCCCCGCAGCGTCTCGCGCCGTACGCGTACGCGGTGGAGGCGGCCGTGGTGGACGGCGAGGAGGACCTCGCGGACGGACGGCTCGTGCTGCTGCACGACCCGGACGGGCACGAGGCCTGGAAGGGGACGTTCCGTCTGGTGACGCTCGTACGGGCGGAGCTGGAGCCGGAGATGGCGGCGGACCCGCTGCTGCCCGAGGTGTGCTGGTCCTGGCTGACGGGGGCGCTGGAGGCGCGGGGGCTCTCGTACGGGGAGGCGAGCGGGACGGTGACGATGGCGGGCTCGCACTATTTCGGGGGGCTCGCGGACCGCAGGCCCGCGACCCAGATCGAGATCCGGGCGTCGTGGACGCCCCGGGAGGGGCTGGGCGGGGTGCCGGACACGGGGGCGCACCTGGCGGCCTGGTGCGATCTGCTCTGCCAGATCGCGGGGCTGCCGCCGGTCGCGGTGGAACCGGGTGCGGCGGGGACGGTGTCGGGGGCGGGGGTCGTCTCGTTGCCCCAGCGGCGGGGCCCGCAGCAGGTATGAGGCCCGGCGGCGGACACGTCGCGCCCGGCGTGCGTGAGGCGGTCCGCGACGGGCCGGGGCCTCGGCCGGGCCGGTCACGGTTCCGGGTGGCCGGACGGGTGCCCCGGCGCTCCCTCGTGGGGGTGAAGGGGCGGGGGCCGTTCGTAGGATGATCGATCACGCATCCGAATTGCCCTAATTGTTACTCACCAAATCGTGATCTTTCCCTAAAGGCGGGCCGCCCTCCTGCCGAAGGAGTCAGTGACCCCTTCACAGCACGGGTCCACCCCCGGCTTCTTCCCCGAGCCGGCCCGTCCCGCATCCTTTTCAGGAGGCCTGGTGTCCGTTCTCCTCGAGCAGCCCGCAAGCCTGGTCGCCTACCGCCCGAACAAGCCGACGGCCATGGTCGTCGTGGCCGACCCGCGCGTCCGTTCCACCGTGACCCGCCACCTGTGGGCCCTCGGAGTACGTGACGTGATCGAGGCTTCGTCCATCGCGGAGGCACGCCCCCGCGTCGGCAACCCGCGCGACATCTGCGTTGCCGACGTCCACCTGCCCGACGGCAGCGGTCTGACCCTGCTGTCCGAGACCCGCGCCGCGGGCTGGCCCAACGGCCTCGCCCTCTCGGCCGCCGACGACATCGGCGCCGTGCGCAACGCCCTCGCGGGCGGCGTGAAGGGCTATGTCGTCACCGGCACCCGGACCAACATCGGCCATCCGACCAGGCCGGGCGCCGCCCCCATCGGTGCCGCCGCCGCCCGGCTCGGCCACCGCCGCCCCCCGGGTGCCCCGAGCCACCCGGGCGGCTACCGCGAGCTCTCCGGCCGTGAGGTCGAAGTGCTCCGGCTCGTCGCGGAAGGCCAGTCGAACAAGGCGATCGGCGTCTCCATGGGCCTCTCCGCCCTCACGGTGAAGAGCCACCTCGCCAGGATCGCCCGCAAGCTGGGCACGGGAGACCGGGCGGGCATGGTCGCGGTGGCCCTGAGGACCGGGATCATCCACTGACCCACCCGGTCGACAAAGACCCGGCGCCTGTCGACGGAACGTTCCGTCGGCGGGCGCCCGCCGTTCACCGATACCCTTGACAGGTGACCGACGCCCAAGAGACCGCAGCAGACACCGCACTGCGCACCACCGGGGGCGGCCCCCCGGACGACGACGTCCCTGCGATTGGGCTTCCGATCCCGTTGCTGGAGCCCCGCGAGGGGATTCCGCCCGTCGTCGAGACGGCGGACGCCCTCGCCGGGGTGATCGCCGCCTTCGCCGCCGGACGCGGGCCGCTCGCCGTGGACGCCGAGCGCGCCTCCGGCTACCGCTACGGCCAGCGCGCCTACCTCGTGCAGCTCCGCCGCGAGGGCGCGGGCACCGCGCTCATCGACCCGGTCGGCTGCCCCGACCTCTCCGGCTTCGGCGAGGCGCTCGACGGGACCGAGTGGATCCTGCACGCGGCGACCCAGGACCTGCCCTGCCTGCGGGACATAGGCATGGTGCCGACCTCGCTGTTCGACACCGAACTGGCCGGACGGCTCGCGGGCTTCCCGCGCGTCGGCCTCGGCGCGATGGTCGAGTCCGTCCTCGGCTACGCCCTGGAGAAGGGCCACTCCGCCGTCGACTGGTCCACCCGTCCGCTGCCCGAGCCCTGGCTGCGGTACGCGGCGCTCGACGTGGAACTCCTCGTCGACCTGCGCGACGCGCTGGAGAAGGAGCTGGACCGGCAGGGCAAGCTGGAATGGGCCCTCCAGGAGTTCGACGCCATCGCCTCCGCCCCGCCCGCCCCGCCGCGCAAGGACCCCTGGCGGCGCACCTCCGGGATGCACAAGGTGCGGCGGCGCCGTCAGATGGCGGTCGTACGGGAGCTGTGGACGGCCCGCGACAGGATCGCCCAGCGGCGGGACGTCTCCCCCGGCAAGGTGCTGAGCGACGCGGCGATCGTGGAGGCGGCGCTCGCCGTCCCGGTGAACGTGGCCGCGCTGCCCGGCTTCGGGCACCGGATGGGCCGCCGTCAGCTGGAGCAGTGGCAGGCCTCGGTGGACCGGGCCAGGGCGCTGCCCGAGAACGAGCTGCCGCAGCCGGGCACGCAGGTGGCGGGTCCGCCGCCGCCGCGCGCCTGGGCGGACAAGGACCCGGCGGCGGCGGCACGGCTCTCGGCGGCGCGCACGGCGGTGTCCGCGCTGGCGGAGACCCTGCACCTGCCGCAGGAGAACCTGATCACCCCGGACACCGTGCGCCGGGTCTGCTGGGAGCCGCCGACCGCGGGGACCGCGGGCGTGTCCGCCGCCCTGAGCGGGTACGGCGCGCGGCCCTGGCAGGTGGAGCTCGTGACCCCGCTCCTGGTGAAGGCCCTGACGGCGACCGCCTGACCCGTACGGGACGGCCCCCGGCATCCGCGAGGACGCCGGGGGCCGTTTCCTCTTTCCGGGCGGTTCCCCGGCGCCGCCCGGCCCGTTGCGGCAGGGTGACGGATGTGACCTTCGCCGCTTGGGGCCCAGGGGGTGGGCAGTCTGGTTACTCGTAAGTAGCATGGGGGAGCAAGCGCACGCTTAGGCGTGGGCCGCAGCAGCAGTGCCATCCCGCACCCTGGAGGAGAGCCATCGTGCCTCGTACCGTCAGGGACGTCGTCTTCGTCGACGGCGTCCGCACCCCGTTCGGCAAGGCGGGCCCGAAGGGCATCTACCACGAGACCCGCGCCGACGACCTCGTCGTGAAGGCCGTCCGGGAGCTGCTGCGCCGGAACCCGGGCCTCGACCCCGCGAAGATCGACGAGGTCGCCATCGCCGCGACCACCCAGATCGGCGACCAGGGCCTGACCCTCGGCCGTACGGCGGGCATCCTCGCCGGACTGCCCCAGTCGGTGCCCGGCTACTCCATCGACCGCATGTGCGCGGGCGCCCTGACCGCCGTGACCTCGGTCGCCGGTTCGATCGCCTTCGGCGCGTACGACGCCGTCATCGCCGGTGGCGTCGAGCACATGGGCCGCCACCCCATGGGCGAGGGCGTCGACCCGAACCCGCGCTTCGTGTCGGAGAAGCTCGTCGACGAGTCCGCCCTCTTCATGGGCATGACCGCCGAGAACCTGCACGACCGCTACCCGGGCATCACCAAGCGGCGCGCCGACGAGTACGCCGTGCGTTCGCAGGAGAAGGCCGCCAAGGCGTACGCCGACGGCAAGATCCAGCAGGACCTGGTGCCGATCTCGGTCCGCCGCACCGACGCCACCACCGGTGAGACCGGCTGGGGCCTGGTCACGGCCGACGAGCCGATGCGTCCCGGCACCACCCTGGAGTCCCTGGCGGGCCTGAAGACGCCGTTCCGCGTCCACGGCAACGTGACCGCGGGCAACGCGGCCGGTCTCAACGACGGCGCCACCGCCTCGATCATCGCCTCCGAGGAGTTCGCCCGCGAGAACGGCCTCCCGGTCCGGATGCGCCTCGTCTCGTACGCCTTCGCGGGCGTCGAGCCCGAGGTCATGGGCTACGGCCCGATCCCGGCGACCGAGAAGGCCCTCGCCAAGGCCGGTCTGTCCATCGAGGACGTCCAGCTCTTCGAGATCAACGAGGCCTTCGCCGTCCAGGTCCTCGCCTTCCTGGAGCACTACGGCATCGCCGACGACGACACCCGGGTGAACCAGTACGGCGGAGCCATCGCCTACGGTCACCCGCTCGCTTCCTCCGGCGTCCGGCTGATGACTCAGCTGGCCCGCCAGTTCGAGGAGCAGCCGCAGGTCCGTTACGGCCTCACCACCATGTGCGTCGGCTTCGGCATGGGCGCGACGGTCATCTGGGAGAACCCCCACTGGGAGGGCAAGTGAGCACCACCGCCGAGCTTCTGAAGGGCGCCGCCGAGCTCTTCCCCGACGAGGTCGTCACCAGCGCCCACGTACGGCACTTCGAACTGCCCGCGGGTGCGGGCCGGTTCGCCCTGATCACGCTGGACAACGGCTTCGACCACACCAAGCCGACCACTTTCGGCCCGCAGTCGCTGGCCAATCTGAACGCGGCGATCGACCAGGTCGAGGCCGAGGCCGCGAACGGCGAGATCACCGGCGTCGGCCTCACCGGCAAGCCGTTCATCTTCGCCGTCGGCGCCGACCTCAAGGGCGTCGAACTGCTGCGGAAGCACGACGAGGCGCTCGCCATCGGCAAGGGCGGCCACGACGTCTTCAAGCGGCTCTCCGGGCTCGCCGTGCCGACCTTCGCGTACTACAACGGCGCGGCCATGGGCGGCGGTGTCGAGGTCGGTCTGCACTGCACCTACCGCACCGTGTCGAAGGCCCTCCCGGCCTTCTCGCTGCCCGAGGTCTTCCTCGGTCTGGTGCCCGGCTGGGGCGGCTGCGCCCTCCTGCCGAACCTGATCGGCCCGGAGAAGGCCGTCTCGGTCATCATCGAGAACTCGCTGAACCAGAACCGCCAGCTCAAGGGCGCGCAGGTCTTCGAGCTCGGCATCGCCGACGCCCTGTTCGAGGGCGCCGACTTCCTGGAGCGGTCGCTGGTCTGGACGGCCGGGGTCCTCAACGGCTCCGTCACCGTCGAGCGCCCGGAGATCGACCGCGGCGAGGCCTGGGACCAGGCCGTCGCCAAGGGCCGTGCCCTCGCCGACTCCAAGGTGCACGGCGCCGCCCCGGCCGCCTACCGCGCCCTCGACATCATCGCGGCGGCCAAGGACGGCGACCTCCAGAAGGGCTTCGACGCCGAGGACCTGGCGCTCGCCGACCTGATCATGGGCGGCGAGCTGCGCTCCGGCATCTACGCCTTCAACCTGGTGCAGAAGCGCGCCAAGCGCCCCGCCGGTGCCCCCGACAGGTCGCTGGCCCGCCCGGTCACCAAGGTCGGTGTCGTCGGCGCCGGTCTGATGGCCTCCCAGCTCGCCCTGCTGTTCCTGCGCCGCCTGGAGGTGCCGGTCGTCCTGACCGACATCGACCAGGAGCGCGTCGACAAGGGCGTGGGCTACGTCCACGGCGAGATCGAGAAGCTGCTCGGCAAGGGCCGGATCAACCAGGACCGGGCCAACCGTCTCAAGGGCCTGGTCTCCGGTGTCCTGGACAAGGCCGAGGGCTTCGCGGACGCGGACTTCATCATCGAGGCCGTGTTCGAGGAGATGGGCGTCAAGCAGAAGGTGTTCGCGGAGGTCGAGGCGGTCGCCCCGGCGCACGCGATCCTCGCCACCAACACCTCCTCGCTGTCCGTCTCGGAGATGGCCTCGCAGCTGAAGCACCCCGAGCGCGTGGTCGGCTTCCACTTCTTCAACCCGGTCGCGATCCTCCCGCTCCTGGAGATCGTGCGCGGCGAACGGACCGACGAGGCCTCGCTGGCCACCGCGTTCGGTGTCGCGAAGAAGCTGAAGAAGACCGCGGTCCTCACCAAGGACGCCCCGGCGTTCGTCGTGAACCGCATCCTGACCCGCTTCATGGGCGAGATCCAGAACGTCATCGACGAGGGCACCCCGGTGGCCACGGCGGAGAAGGCGGTCGAGCCGCTGGGCCTGCCGATGTCCCCGCTGGTCCTCCTCGAACTGGTCGGCCCGGCGATCGGTCTGCACGTCTCCGAGACCCTGAACCGCGCCTTCCCGGACCGCTTCACGGTCTCCCCCAACCTGAAGGCGGTCGTCGAGGCGGGCAAGCGCGGCTTCTACGTCTACAAGCCCGAGAACGGCTTCAAGCCGGAGCTCGACCCGGAGGTCGCCGCCCTCCTCGTCCAGGGCGACTCCGTCCTGACCGAGGAGCAGGTCCGGGCCCGGGTCCTGGACGCGGTGGCGCAGGAGATCGGCCTGATGCTGGAGGAGGGTGTCGTCGCCGAGGCGCAGGACATCGACCTCTGCCTGATCACCGGTGCGGGCTGGCCCTTCCACCTGGGCGGCATCACGCCGTACCTGGACCGTGAGGGCGTCTCCGAGCGCGCCGTCGGTCGGCGCTTCCTGCCGCAGGGCGTGGCGAGCGTCCCGGCGTAACCCCTCGGGCGTACGCGAACGGCCCCGGCACCTCTTCCAGGTGCCGGGGCCGTTCCCGTCGTCGCGCGCGGGTCACCCTATGGAGCGCCAGCCCTCCAGGAGGAGGCCTTCGGCCGCCGCCTTCTGCCGGGTGGTGACCAGACCGGCGCCGCCGACCAGGGCCATCGCAACGAGGCGCCCGTCGAGGCCCCGGGTGAGGACGGTGGCCAGGTCGCCCTGGGCGTCCCCGGTCTCCGACCATGTGATGCCCTCGCTCTCCTGCTCGCTCGGGTAGGCGGCGAGGGCGAGGCGGCCGTCGGTGGACTGCTGGGCGAGGACCGTGCAGTCGAAGCCGTCGATGAGGCAGCGGGTGGCGGCGAGGCGCCCGGTGCCGACGGCGTCGCCGAGCGGCGTGGGCGCCAGGGAGCGCTCCGGGGACCAGGCGCAGACCTGGCCGTCCCCGTCGAGGTAGAAGAGGGTGACGTGGCCGGAGGGGCCGGTGGTGGCCGCCAGGGTTCCCATGACCACCGAGGCGGGGACCAGCTCCTCGCGGAGCGGCTTGGCGCCCGCCTCCCGCTGCACGTAGCGGACGAGGCCCTTGGCGTGGCAGCTGAGCAGTTCGACCATGCCCGAGCCGTTGGTGACGGCGACCGGCGAGGGGTCGGTCTTCGAACCCATCAGGTCCCACCAGGGGTGCCAGCCGCCGGCGTCCTTCTGGGCGCGCACGCTCAGTCCGCCGCCGCCGTTGCGCACGAAGACGTACGCGCGTCCCTGGGCGTCCACGGCGACGGCGGGGTCGCCGGTCCAGGGCCCCTTGCCGTTGGAGTGCCCGATGGGACGCCAGGCCACGGCGGGACGGCCGGTCTGGAACTGGACGGAGTGCACCAGCTCGACGTGGCCGTCCTCACCGTCGGTGGGCCGCAGGCCGACGAGGTGCACATAGCGGTCGGCTCCCTGGCCGACGGCGAGGAAGGCGCTCAGTCCTCCGCCGCCGAGCGGGTCGGGGCCGGTCCAGCCGCCGTCCTCCCGCTCGGTCCAGCGCACCACTTCTTCGTTCCTCGGCAGATAGGCACTGAACCTGCCGTCCGCCCCACGGGTCAGCCAGGATCCCTGGAGCCGGGGGGCGGCGGAGCCGTGGGAACGGGCAGCGGGGACCTGGGATCTATTCGCCATGGGGGGATCCAGCACTCCGGTCGTCGGGAGGAGTTCGGGTACGAGCCGACTCTAGTCTCCCGCCGGGACGCCCCCTTCCGCGCCTTCGGGATCGGCGGTCAGGAGGGGAGTTCGCCGTCCTCGCGCGCGAGCCGGCTGTGACGGTGGCCGTACAGGAAGTACACGAGGAAGCCGAGCAGCATCCAGACGGCGAACCGGAACCAGGTCTCGGCGGGCAGGTTGAGCATCAGCCAGAACGAGGCCGCGACGGAGAGGACCGGCAGGACGGGGACCCAGGGGGTACGGAAGGCGCGCGGCAGGTCGGGGCGGGTGCGGCGGAGCACGAGGACGCCCACGGCGACCACCACGAAGGCGAAGAGGGTGCCGATGTTCACCAGGGTGGCGAGTTCGTTGATGCTGGTGAAGCCCGCGACGATCGCGATGATCACACCGAGCAGGATGGTGGGCCGGTACGGGGTGCGGTACTTCGGGTGGGTGACCGAGAAGAAGCGGGGCAGCAGTCCGTCGCGGCTCATCGCGAAGAACACCCGGGTCTGGCCGAGCAGCAGGATGAGACAGACCACGGTGAGGCCGATGGCGGCGCCGAAGCTGATGACGCCCGCGTAGAAGGGGTGCCCGACGGATTTGAAGGCGTCCGCGAGCGGGGCGTCGACGGACAGCTCCGTGTAGTGCTGCATTCCGGTGACGACGAGGGCGACGGCCACGTAGAGCACGGTGCAGATGATGAGCGAGCCGAGGATGCCCCGGGGCATGTCCCGCTGGGGCAGTCTGGTCTCCTCGGCGGCGGTGGCCACCACGTCGAAGCCGATGAAGGCGAAGAAGACCACGGAGGCGGCGGTGAAGATGCCCATGACGCCGAAGTTGGTCGGCTGGTAGCCGAACATCAGCTGGATCAGTGGCTCGGTCCAGTCGGAGCCGCCGCCGGGCGGGGTGACGGCGGGCGGGATGAAGGGCTTGTAGTTGTCGCCGACGACGAAGAACAGGCCCGCGACGATCACGATCATCACCACGGTCACCTTGATGGCGACGACGACGGAGGTGATGCGGGCGGAGAGCTCCATGCCGAGGACGAGGACGACGGTCAGCACGAGGACGAGCACGAAGGCGAGGAGGTCGAAGGTGCCGCCGGGGATGTCGGGGCCTTCGAGCGCGGGTGGCAGGTGCCAGCCGATGTTGTCCATCAGCGAGCGGACGTAGCCCGACCAGCCGACGGCGACCACCGCCGTGCCCAGGGCGAACTCCAGGACGAGGTCCCAGCCGATGATCCAGGCGGGCAGCTCGCCGATGGAGGCGTACGCGAAGGTGTACGCCGATCCCGCCACCGGCACCGTCGAGGCGAACTCGGCGTAGCAGAGGGCTGCCAGGGCGCAGACGACGCCCGCGACCACGAAGGCGATGGCGGTCGCCGGGCCCGCGTTCTCCTTGGCGACCTTGCCGGTGAGGACGAAGATGCCGGTGCCGATGATGACACCCACTCCGAACACCATCAGGTCCCAGGCAGAGAGGGACTTCCGGAGTGCGTGCTCGGGCGCCTCGGTGTCGCGGATCGACTGCTCGACCGACTTGGTCCGGAACATGCCCGAGCGGGCACGCGGCTGTTGGTCCGTGCTCATCGTCGTACCTCCTGCCGGAGGGCTGCCCGCCCCGGGCCCGGAAGGCACGCGAAAGGGCCGGTCGGCACTCCGAAGAGTGAACCCGACCGGCCCCAGGTGACGGGGTCCGTCAGTCGCGCACGGGCTCCACGGCGGGCTCGACGGCCTCGGCGCTCTCGTACCGTCCGTCGAGGCGCGAGACCAGGCCGGTGACCTGGCGGGCGACGTCGAGGGCGGTCAGGCCGATCTCGGCCATGACCTCGCCCCGGGAGGCGTGGTCGAGGAAGCGCGGCGGGATGCCGAAGTCGCGCAGCGGGATGTCCACGTCCGCGTCGCGGAGCGCCTGCGCGACGGCGGAGCCGACGCCGCCGACCCGGCTGTTGTCCTCGACGGTGACGACGACCCGGTGGCGCTGGGCGAGCGGGGCGAGGGCCTCGTCGACCGGCTTGACCCAGCGGGGGTCGACGACGGTGGTGGAGATGCCCTGCCGGTCGAGCAGGTCGGCGACCTCCAGGCACATCGGGGCGAGCGCGCCGACGGAGACCAGGAGGACGTCGGGGCGGTCGCTGCCGGGCTCGCGGAGCACGTCCATGCCGCCGACGCGGCGGAGCGCGGGGACGGCGGGGCCGACGGCGCCCTTGGAGAAGCGGACCACGGTGGGGGCGTCGGTGACCTCGACGGCCTCGCGGAGCTGGGCGCGGACCTGGTCGGCGTCGCGCGGGGCGGCGAGTCGCAGTCCGGGCACGACCTGGAGGATCGACATGTCCCACATGCCGTTGTGGGAGGCGCCGTCGGTGCCGGTGACGCCCGCCCGGTCCAGGACGAAGGTGACGCCGCACCGGTGCAGGGCCACGTCCATCAGGACCTGGTCGAAGGCGCGGTTGAGGAAGGTGGCGTAGACCGCGAAGACCGGGTGGAGGCCGCCGGTGGCGAGGCCCGCCGCGGAGACCGCGGCGTGCTGCTCGGCGATGCCGACGTCGAAGACCCGCTCGGGGAACGCCTTGGCGAACTTGTCGAGGCCGACGGGCTGGAGCATGGCCGCCGTGATGGCGACGATGTCCTCGCGCTCCTTGCCCAGCTCGACCATCTCCTGGCCGAAGACCGAGGTCCAGTCCGCGCCGGAGGAGGCGATGGGCAGGCCGGTGTCGGGGTGGATCTTGCCGACGGCGTGGAAGCGGTCGGCCTCGTCCTGGAGGGCGGGCTGGTAGCCACGGCCCTTCTCGGTGAGGCAGTGGACGATCACGGGGCCGCCGAAGCGCTTGGCGCGCGTCAGGGCGGACTCCAGGGCCTCGATGTCGTGGCCGTCGATGGGGCCGACGTACTTGAGGCCGAGGTCCTCGAACATGCCCTGGGGGGCGATGAAGTCCTTGAGGCCCTTCTTGGCGCCGTGCAGGGTCTCGTAGAGCGGCTTCCCGACGACCGGGGTGCGCTCCAGGATGTCCTTGCCGCGGGCGAGGAAGCGCTCGTAGCCGTCGGTGGTGCGCAGGGTCGCCAGATGGTTGGCGAGGCCGCCGATGGTCGGCGCGTAGGAGCGCTCGTTGTCGTTGACGACGATGACGAGCGGGCGGTCCTTGGCGGCGGCGATGTTGTTCAGCGCCTCCCAGGCCATGCCGCCGGTGAGGGCGCCGTCGCCGATGACGGCGACGACGTGGTCGTCCTTGCGCAGGACCTCGTTGGCCTTGGCGAGTCCGTCGGCCCAGCCGAGGACCGTGGAGGCGTGCGAGTTCTCGATGACGTCGTGCTCGGACTCGGCCTGCGAGGGGTAGCCGGAGAGGCCGCCCTTCATCTTGAGCTTGGAGAAGTCCTGGCGGCCCGTGAGCAGCTTGTGGACGTAGCTCTGGTGGCCGGTGTCCCAGAGGACCTTGTCCTTCGGGGAGTCGAACACGCGGTGCAGGGCGATGGTCAGCTCGACCACGCCGAGGTTGGGCCCGAGGTGCCCGCCGGTCTTGGAGACGGCCTCCACCAGGAACGCCCTGATCTCGTCGGCCAGCTGGTCCAGCTGTTCCGGGGAGAGCCGGTCCAGATCTCGCGGTCCCCTGATACGGGTCAGCAGAGCCACCCGTTCCTCCTTGCGTTGAGCTGGTCGAGCTTGCCGATTTGTCGAGTCTAATGTTCCGTCCCGGATCGCGGACATCGGGCCGGGGAGTCGGTCATCACTCGGATGGCCTACATGGCGTTAATCTGTACGGCTCCGCGCGGGGTGGTCCGGGGGCCGGGCGGGGGTGTCACCGGGGCGGTCGCGCACGGGTCCCCGCGGATCTCGGCCCGCACGCCGGGCGGTCGCGGCACCCGGCCCGCGTACGGGTGGCGTACGCCCCCGAGGACTCCGCCCCGGCCGGTACGGCGAGGTGCCCGTCGCGTCCGTCCGGGTTCCCCGGCCCCCGAGGTCCCGCCCGCGCACCGGGCAGCACCCGGGGGCCGCACCGGGCCCGTCAGGCCTTCTTGACCACGCTCGACTTGAGCTGCATGGGGCCGAAACCGTCCACCTTGCAGTCGATGTCGTGGCCGTCCACGCCGTCCACGAGGCGGATGCCGCGGACCTTGGTGCCCGCCTTGATGCCGCCGGGGCCGCCCTTGACCTTGAGCGCCTTGACGACGGTCACGGTGTCGCCGTCGGCGAGGACGTTGCCCACGGCGTCCTTGACGACCCGCGCGCCGTCGCCGTCGGCCGGGCCCCCGGGGTCCGTCGTCGCCGACCACTCGTGGCCGCATTCGGGACAGACGAGCAGGGCGCCGACTTCGTAGGTGTAGACGCCGGAGCACGGGGGGCACGGGGGGAGGTTCTCGTTCACTGTTCGATTTTAGGAGCCGATCCGCCCCCGGCGGAAACCGAGGACACCTAGCGGTCGAGCCCTACGTGACCACGGTGATTATCCGCGTTTGCATTTATAGCGCGTGCGCAATTATTGTCGAGTCTCATCAAGGGCCTGCTCAAGCAATCGGAGAAGGGACGGACCCATGCCTCTCGCACTCCTCGCGCTGGCCGTAGGGGCCTTCGGGATCGGCACCACCGAATTCGTGATCATGGGCCTGCTGCCCGGGATCGCCGCCGACTACGGGGTCACCGTCCCCACCGCCGGACTCCTCGTCACCGGCTACGCGCTCGGCGTCGTCGTCGGCGCCCCGCTCCTGACCGTCCTCGGCTCCCGGGTCGGCCGCAAGCGGATGCTCATGCTGCTGATGGGCCTCTTCGTCGCCGGGAACCTGCTCTCCGCCCTCGCCCCGGACTTCGGGACGATGCTCGCCGGACGCGTGGTCGCCTCGCTCGCGCACGGCACGTTCTTCGGCATCGGCTCCGTCGTCGCCGCCGGACTGGTCGCCCCGGACCGGAAGGCCGGAGCCATCGCCACCATGTTCACCGGCCTGACCCTGGCCAACGTCGTGGGCGTCCCGCTGGGCACCCTCGTCGGGCAGACGGTCGGCTGGCGCGGCACCTTCGCCGCCGTCGCCGCGCTCGGGGTGATCGGGCTGCTCGGCATCGCCCGGCTCGTCCCCGAACTCCCCCGCCCCGAGGGGACCCGGCTGCGCGGCGAGCTGACCGCGTTCCGCAACCCCCAGGTGCTGCTCGCCATGGCGATGACCGTCCTGGGCTTCGGCGGGGTCTTCGCCGCGATCACCTACATCGCCCCGATGATGACCGAGACCGCCGGATACTCCGACGGCGCGGTCACCTGGCTCCTCGCCCTCTTCGGCGTCGGCATGTTCCTCGGCAACCTGCTCGGCGGGCGCTACGCCGACCGTGCCCTGATGCCCCTGCTGTACGTCGCTCTCGGCGGCCTCGCGGTCGTGCTCGCGCTGTTCACCGTGGCCGCCCACCACAAGGTCCTCGCCGCGCTCGCCGTCCTCCTCGTCGGAGCCCTCGGCTTCGCCACCGTGCCGCCGCTGCAGAAACGCGTCCTCGACCAGGCCCACGGCGCCCCCACCCTGGCCTCCGCGGTCAACATCGGCGCCTTCAACCTCGGCAACGCGCTGGCCGCCTGGCTCGGCGGCCTCGTCATCACCGCGGGCCTCGGCTACACCGCCCCCAACTGGGTCGGCGCAGCCCTCGCGGCCTCCGCACTGCTCCTCGCCCTCTGGTCGGCCGCCCTGGAACGCCGCACCCCACCCCCCGGCCCGGCCATCACCGCGGAGCCCGTACCCGTTTCCGTACCTCACTGAACGGAAGAGCCGGAGGGGACAGCCCACCCCGTGCGCACGCACGGGGTGGGCTGTCCCCTCCGGCTCTTCCGGTTCCTCCGGCTCCTCCGGGCGGGGGTTCGGTCAGGCGCGGCCCGCTGTTTTCTGGGTGCGGCGGGAGACCGAGTCGATGATCACGGCGATCAGCAGGACGGCTCCGGTGATCATGTACTGGATGGCGTTCGAGGACAGGTTCATCTGGTTGAGGCCCTGGACGATCGACTGGATGACCAGGATGCCGAGCAGCGCCGACCAGACCTTGCCTCGCCCGCCGAACAAGGACGTACCGCCGATGACGGCGGCCGCGATGCACATCATCAGCTGGTTGCCGCCGCCGAGGGAGCGGTCGGCGCCGCCGGTCGCGGAGGCGAGGAACAGGCCGCCGATGGCGCCCGTCGTGCCGGAGATCATGAAGACCGAGATCCGGATCCAGGACACGTTGACGCCCGCGCGGCGGGCGGCCTCGATGCCGCCGCCGACCGCGAAGACCTGACGGCCGTACGTGGTGCGGCGCAGCACGAAGTCGGTGACGAGCAGGATCGCCAGGAAGATCACCAGGGAGAGCGGCAGGCCCTGCTCCTGGTTGAAGCCGTACGCGGCGACGAGGACCAGGACCGCGAGGACGCCGGTGCGCAGCGCGATCTCGCTCTGCGGGCGGTGCGGCAGGTCGGCGGACCTGCGGCGGCGCGCGTCGCGGAACTGGGCGTACCAGAAGGCGGCGATCACCACGACGGCGAGGCCGTAGGCGGCGGCGACGTCGGAGAAGTAGTACTTGGTGAGGTCGCCGACGAAGCTGCCGATCGGGGTGGGGATGGTGGAGCGGTCGCCCATCACCCAGGTCTGGAGTCCGGCCCAGCCGAGGAACCCGGCGAGGGTGACGACGAAGGCGGGCACGCCGATCTTGGCGAAGACCAGACCGTGGAAGGCGCCGAGGAGGGTGCCGGACAGGATGCCGAGGAGGATGGCGAGGGAGTCGGGCATGTCGGTGCCGAGGACGCCCCAGACCGATCCCGCCAGACCGGCGACCGAGCCGACCGCGAGGTCGATCTCGCCGAGCAGCAGGACGAAGACGATGCCGACGGCCATGATGCCGGGGCCGACCGCGTACAGCGTGATCTGGTCGAGGTTGTACGAGGTGATGAAGTTGCCGGTGAGCGCCTGGAAGACGATGCCGATGACGATCAGGCCGACCACGACGGGCAGCGAGCCGATCTCGCCGGAGCGGATCTTGCGCTTGAACTCCTCGGCGTACCCCTTGAAGCCCTGCTCGCGCACGAGGAGGCGGGGGTCGACGGCGGGGACGGTCGCGGCGGCCGGGGTGTCGGTCGCGGGGGCACCGGCGCCGCGGGGCTCGGGCACCGCGGCGGCTTCGCTCGCGGTGGGAGGGGTCTCGCTCACTTCGCCACCTCCGCGTTGCGGGCCTGGCGGCGGGTCACGGCGTTGTCCGTGGCACCGGTGATCGCGGCGATGATCTCTTCGTGGGTGGTGGTGGCCACCGGGAAGGTGCCGTTGTTGCGGCCCAGGCGCAGTACGGCCACGGTGTCGGCGACGGCCTTCACGTCGGCCATGTTGTGGCTGATGAGGATGACGCCGAGGCCCCGCTCGCGCAGCCGCTCGACCAGGTCGAGGACCTGGGCGGTCTGCTCGACGCCGAGGGCGGCGGTCGGCTCGTCGAGGATCACGATCCTGGGGTCGCCGACCAGGGCGCGCGCGATGGCGACGACCTGGCGCTGGCCGCCGGAGAGGGCGGCGACGGGGATGCGGACGCTGGGGATGCGGATGGAGAGGGTGGAGAGGAGGTCCTTGGCCCGCTTCTCCATGGCGACCTCGTCGAGGACGCCGCCCCTCTTGATCTCGCGGCCGAGGAACAGATTGGCGACGACGTCGAGGTTGTCGCAGAGCGCGAGGTCCTGGTAGACGGTGGCGACGCCGAGGTTCTGGGAGTCCTGGGGGCGCTGGATCTCGACGCGCCCGCCCTCCCACTCGATGACGCCCTCGTCGATCGGGTGGACGCCCGCGATGGTCTTGACCAGCGTGGACTTTCCGGCTCCGTTGTCGCCGACGAGCGCGACGACCTCTCCTGCGTGGACTTCGAGATCGACACCGGAGAGGACCTGGACCGCTCCGAACCGCTTGAAGATCCCGCGCAACGCCAGCACGGGCGTCTGGGACACGTGAACCAACTCCTTCGCCGCCCGGGGACGGCGGGATGTCGCGCCGCCGTGCGGCGCCGAAGTTTCGAGGGGGAAAGGGGCTCGTCCGGCCCCCGGACCGACAGCGGGGTCTGGGTCGGCCGGGGACCGGACGGGCGGAGGGACGGACCGGACGGATGCCTTCCGGTCCGTACGGGGGCGCAGCCCCGTACGCGGGGCCCGCGGCGCGCGCGGGCCGGTGGCGGGACCGGTCCGTGGTGTCGGCCCCGCGCGGGGCCGACGGGCCGGGCCCGGAGGGTGTCGCCTCCGGGCCGGGGGGGCTACTTGATGCCCAGGGCGGTGCACTTGGCGGCGAGGTCCGGGGTGCACAGGTCGGCGACCTGGTAGATGCCGTCCTTGACGACCGTGGTCTGGATGTTGGTCTTGTCGACGACGACCGGCGGGAAGAGCGTCGACGGCACGCCGTCGGTCGCGCCCTGGGCGCCCAGGTCCTTGCCCTGGAGGAGGTTCACCGCGAACTTGGCGGCCTCGGGGGCGAGCTGGAGCGGGGACTTGTAGATGGTGAAGGTCTGGGTGCCCGCGATGATCCGCTGGATGCCCGCGACCTCGGCGTCCTGGCCGCCGACCGGGATGTTCTTGATGCCCGCGTTCTCCAGGGCGGTGATGATGCCGCCGGCCATGCCGTCGTTGGCCGAGTAGACGGCGCCGATCTTGTCCTTGCCGACGGAGGAGATCGCGGCGGACATCTTCTCGCCCGCGACCTTCGGGTCCCACTCGCCGGACGCCTCGTACGCGATCTTGCCGACCTTGCCGTCCAGGGCGCTGTGGACGCCCTTCTTGAACAGGGCCGCGTTCGGGTCCTTCTCGTCGCCGTTGATCAGCACCACGTCGGCGGTGGCGGCCTTGCCGCCGAGGGCGGCGAGCAGCGCCTGGCCCTGGAGCTCGCCGACCTTGTTGTTGTCGTGGCTGACGTAGGCGTCGGCGCCCGCGACGGCACGGTCGTACGCGACGATCTTGACGCCCTTGGCCTTGGCGTCCTTGACCCAGGCGGCGGCCTTGGTGGCGTCGACCGGGTCGAGGGCGATGACCTTGACGCCGTCGGCGATCAGCTGGTCGAACTGCTGCTTCTGCTTGACGACCTCGGAGACCGCGTTGTTGTACACGACCTCGCAGTCCGCGCAGGCGGCCCGGACGGCCTTCTCGAACTGGGGCTTGTCCAGGGCCTCGTAGCGCGAGGTCTTGTTCTCCGGCAGAAGCAGACCGATCTTGGTCGAGCCGCCCTTGTCACCACTGTCGTCGCCGCCGGCCTTGCCGCAGGCGGCGAGCGTGAGGGCCATCGAGACCGCGGCCGTTGCTATGACGGCACGACGCGTCACTGCGTTCATGGGGGGTTGCCTCCCTGACGAGGCCGCGACGTTGCGGCCGAGGTGGCACGAAGTCAACTCGGCCGCCACGATGTCGTCAAGAAGTAAATCCTTAACGAGATGACAACGGTGGCGATCGTTCTCTAAGTGAAGGCAAGCCGGGAAGCGGGGCCCGAAATCGGTGGTGCGCTCTCCAACAGGGTCGAATCGCCCATCTCGCTCAGCACCAGCGCGAGCGCCCCGAGGACCTCGGCCCGACCGCCCAACGCCCCCTGGACCAGGGTAAGTTGACGAGCGGCGCTGGGAATCGCGTACCGCGAGACGGAGTCCCTCACGGGGGCCAGGAGCAGCTCGCCCGCCTCCGCGAGATCGCCGCCGAGCACGACCCGGCTCGGGTTCAAGAGATTGCAAAGGTTGGCGACACCGCTGCCGATGTGCCGTCCCACGTCGGCGATCACCCGGCGGCATCCCGGGTCGCCCTCCCGGGCCAGCTGGACCACCCGCTCCATGGTCAGGTCCGGCCCGTGGCCGGGCTGGAGCAGCGGCAGCACGTACCGGGCGGCGGTGAAGGTCTCCAGACAGCCCCGGTTGCCGCAGCGGCAGACCGGCCCCGACTCGTCGATCGTGATGTGCCCGATCTCCCCCGCGGTGCCGCCAGGCCCCCGGTAGACCCGCCCGTCGATGACGAGCCCGGCGCCGACGCCGCTGGCCACCTTGATGTACGCCAGGTCCTTGACGCCCCGGCCGCTGCCCCAGACCAGCTCGCCGAGCGCGCCGAGGTTGGCGTCGTTGTCGACGTGCACGGGGACGCCCAGCCGTCCGGACAGCTCCTCGGCCGGGTTGATGCCGCTCCAGCCCGGCAGGATCGACGTCGAGCCGAGCGTGCCGGACGAGACGTCGATGGGGCCGGGGACGCCGAGCCCCACCCCGATCACCTTGTCCCGGCCGATGCCGGTGGTCAGGATCAGCCGGTTGACCAGTTGCTCCGCCCGGTCGAAGCCCTCGGCGGCGGAGGCGTCCACGTCGAGCGGTTCGGCCTCCTCGGCGAGCACCTGGTGGGCGAGGTTGCCGATGGCGACCCGCAGATGGGTGTGGCCGAAGTCCACCCCGATCACGATGCCCGCGTCACCCGAGAGGGAGACGCTGCGGGCCCGGCGCCCGCCCGCCGAGGTCGGCGTGACGTCGACGGTGCCGCCTTCCCTCAGTTCCCGCACGATGTTGGAGACCGTGGCGGCGGAGAGACCCGTCGCCCGGGCGATCTCCGCCTGGGTGAGCGAACCCGCCATGCGCACCGCGCGGACGACCCGTTCGAGATTGGCCCTGTGCAGCGACGTCTGCGACCCAGGAGTCTCCATGGACTCACTCACTCCCACCGTTTTCTCCAACATGTGAACCCTAAGGGGACGCTTTCGGCTTGCTTCCCGTCAAGACCTTGAGTGGCGGACCGTACGCGCCGCTCGCCGGGGCGCGACACGACAGGGCCCCCGGCGCGTGGTGCGCCGGGGGCCCTGCGGGGTGCTGCGGTCCCGGAGGTCTCCGGAGATCCCTACGGGACGGGCCCCTGGAGGGGCCCGGGGTTCACTTCACGGCGCCGGCGGTCAGACCGGCCACCACCTGCCGCTGGAAGATGATGTACGCGGCGAGCACCGGGAGCATCGCCATCACCAGTCCGGCGAAGAGTCCGGACCAGTCGCCCTTGTAGCCCTGGCTGACGGCCAGCTGGACGAGGCCCTGCGAGAGCACCTTCTTCTCCGGCTCGGTGTTGAGCACGGTCGGCAGCAGGTACTGGTTCCACTGGCCGAGGAAGTTGAAGATGCCGACGCTGATGAGACCGGGCTTGGCCATCGGCAGCATCACCTGGAAGAAGGTCCGGGTGTGCGAGGCGCCGTCCACGAACGCCGCTTCCGCCACCGAGGACGGCAGGGTGCGGAAGAAGGCGGTGAGGAAGAAGACGGTGAACGGCAGCGAGTACGCGATGTAGACCAGGATCAGGCCGGGCAGCGTGTTGAGCAGGGCCATGTTCTGCATCACGTAGAACAGCGGCACGAGCGCCAGGATGATCGGGAAGCTCATCCCGCCGATGAACAGGAAGTAGATGAAGCGGTTGCCCGGGAAGTCGAAGCGGGCCAGGACGTACGCCGCCATCGAGCCGAAGAGCAGGGTGCCGATCAGCGAGCCGCCGACCACCAGGATCGTGTTCAGGAAGTAGTCGCTCATGTGCGCCTCGGTCCAGGCGCGCGACCAGTTCTCGAAGTGCAGCTTGTCGGGCAGCGACCACGGCGAGGTGAAGATCGCGTTGTCGGTCTTGAAGGAGGTCATGACCGCCCAGAGCAGCGGCATGACGACCATGATCGCCCAGAGGATCAGGACGCCGTGGGAGAAGACGTTGAGCGTCGCCCCCTCGGCCTTGGACTGCTTGCGGGCCGCGGGAGGGGCCGTCCTGGTGACCGCGGGTCCCGAGCCGCCCGGTGCCCCGGGGGTCTCGACGCCGGTGGTGGCCGTGTCGGTGGTCTTCATCAGAACTCCAGCCGCTCGCGCCGGCCCAGCTTCATCACGATCGCGGCGAAGGCGAGCGTGACGAGGAGGAGCGCGACACCGATGGTCGTTGCGTAGGCGGCCTGACCGTCCCGGAACGCCTTCTGGTACACGTACAGCGGAAGGACGATGGTCGAGTAGTCCGGCCCGCCGCCGCTGGGGCCGACGGTCATGATCTGAACGACGGCGAAGGACTCGGCGCCGAGCGCCAGGATGCCCATGTAGATCCAGCCCGACTGCACCGTGTCCCAGAGCAGCGGCAGAGTGATCTTGAAGAAGGTGGTGAACCGGCTCGCGCCGTCGAGCAGCGCCGCCTCGTAGAAGTCCCGGGGAATGGACGCCATGCCCGCCGAGAAGAGGACGACGAAGAATCCGACGGTGGACCAGACGAGAACCACCATCACACAGATGAGGGCGAGGTCGGGATCACCCAGCCAGTCCGGCTGGATACTGCCGAGACCGACCCCCTTCAAAACGGAATTGATGGCTCCACTGTTCGGGTTGTAAGCGAACTGGAAGAGCAGCGCGACGATCGCGATCGACAGCACCTGCGGGAAGAAATACACGATCTTGTAGAAAGCGGAACCGCGCACACCCGCGATGGCCGCGCCCCTACGGCGCCGACCGCCGACATTCAGCATGAAGGCGAAGAACAACGCGAGCCCGACGGTCACCAGTGGCAGCACCACCGCGAGGGTCAGACTGTGCTGCAACGACTTCCAGAAGATCTCGTCGTCCAGCATACGGCTGTAGTTGTCGAATCCGATCATGCCGAATTCGGGGCTCAGCCCGGTCCAGTCCGTGAACGAGTAGTAGATGGACTGGATGAACGGCCAGATGACGAACAGCGCGTAGAGCGCGAGGGGGGCCGTCAGGAACCCCACGATGAAACGGTACTTGCCGTGTTGCATTCCTACCGACCCCGATCTTCCCGCGGAGGCGCGCCGCTGCTGCCGCGCGCGAAGGGCCCGGGGCCCGCTCCCGGTCGGCGGGAAGGGGCCCCGGTACAGCTCACTGGTGCTTGTAGTGCTTGATCGAGGAGTCCTTGGCCGCCTCGTCGGCGTACTTCTGGATCTTCTTGATCGTCTCGGCCGGGGTCGCGCGGCCCGCCATCATCTCGCCGATGCCGGCGACGCCGATCTTCTCCTTCTGGAGGGCGACGTACCAGTCCTGGAGGCGCGGGTTGACCACGTTCTGGCCGGCCTTCTCCAGGGCCGCGACACCGGACTTGAGGCCCGGGGACAGCTCGATGCCGTCGGTGCCGCCGTTCAGCGCGCTCAGGGACTTCACGGACTGCGTGAAGTTCTTGGAGGACGCCTCGCTGAGCATGATGCGCAGCTGCTCCATGCCGCCCTCGGGGTTGGCGGCCTTCGCGGGGACGATGAAGGGCTCGCCGCCGGCCGCCCAGATGGTGCCGAACGGCATCTTGTCCGAGGAGTCGATGCCGGTCGGGCCGGAGACCGCGAGGCCGAAGTCGGCCGGCATGGTCTTCGCGGCCTCGTTCTCGACCCAGGAGCCGTTCGGGATGAACAGCGCCTTGCCCTCGGTCCAGGCGGTCTGCGACTGGATGTGGTCCAGACCGGGGGTGCCCTTGAGGATGTAGCCCTTCTGGACCAGCTCGTAGTAGGCCTCGAAACAGGCCTTGACCGCGGGGTGCTCCCAGGCCTTCGGCTCCAGGTTGTCGATGGCGTCCAGGACCTCGCGGCCGCCGACCTTGCCGATCATCGGGTAGAGCGAGAAGGGGACGTAGTACGGGTGCTTGCCCGCGTACGTCCAGGCCGCGATGCCCTTGCGCTTGGCCTTCTCGCAGACGGCCAGCATCTCGTCCCAGGTCTCGGGGTACTTCGCGTCGAGCGAGTCGAGGAGCTTCTGCGAGTACCAGACGCCGTAGACCGTGTAGGCGTAGTTGAGGATCCAGCACTGCTGGCCGTCGAACTGGCCCATCTCGATGATGCCCGGCCGCAGGGTGTCGCGGACCTTCTTGTTCGGGTCGTCGACCGACGGCGCGTCCAGGAGCGGGGTGAGGTCCGTGAGCTGCTTCTGACCGACGAGGACGCCCATGTCCATCTGCTCGGCGCCGGAGTTGTCGATCAGGTCCGGCGGGTTGCCGCCGTTGAAGCGGGGCTGAAGCGTGGTGGTGATCTTCTGGGTCGGGGTGAACTTGACCTTCGCCTTGGGGTAATTGGTCTCGTAGATCTTGACAGCGTCCTTGGCGTACTGCTGTCCGAATCCGCCGTCGAAGAGGACGAAGTCGAGCGGTGCCGACTCGTTCACGGCGAGCGGGTTCTTGTCGGTCTTCTTACCCTTTTCGACCTTTCCGTTACCACCGGTGTCACTGCTCGCACAGGCGGAGAGGAAGCCCATCGTCGGGACGGAGATCAGGCCGATAGCAGCGGAACGCTTGATCAGATCGCGACGGCCAAGGCCCTCACTGGTGTGCGCGGAGGTGGATCCCATGCTCAAGTCCTCGCCTTCATTCAGGACTCAGGCGGTGTACCGGTCGCCCGTATCTCACTCGCCACAGGCGAAGGGCCCCGCCACCGCAGTCATTTGCAGCCGGGTCGTGCAGACGTCGGGCCGTCGTGTGATGGATACGACTGGCTGGACGCCGACAGGTATAGTCCACTTCCCTTCACCTGAGCAAGATCGTAAGCAGGTTTCGACAACCATCTTTCCCGAGTTGAGACCTCCGGGATTAGCACGAGGCATCTGCGGCGTTTCGTCCAAGGATTCGCCCTGCAACACTCTTGACAGTCCATCGGATCTACCTCTATTCGAGGTACCGGCCAGTAGTGCACGGCGGCGCGGAGTCGAACGAGACAAAGAGGACATACGGCCGGGATCGAAACAGTTGTGTCACAGAGCCCCCTCCTGTGAAGTTTCCGTAAGGACGATCCGGGATGATGGGGCTCCCACCGTTTCCCTCCTTCGCGACGGACGCACGGTGGGACCTGTCTTTTCCCCTCGCATCTGGAGTACACGTGGCCGACTATTCTGGCCTGAACCGCACGAGTCCGATGGCCCGTGTGACTGTTGCGGCCGTGACGGCCGCCCTCGTGGCCACCGGCACCTCCGCCGCCGTGGCCGCGGACGCGGGAGCGGGCGCGCAGGCCAAGGCCGTCGCGGTCTCTCCGGCCGCGCCTCACGCCACCGCTTTCGCCGCGAACGCCACGGCCACCGTCACCCCGGTCAACGCCCTGTACGGCGTGAACAACACGGGGGACATCTACGGATACGCCCCCACCGGCAACGGGGGCCTCAGCGCCGCCGAGAAGACCGGTTACGGCTTCCAGTACAAGAAGTACGTCACCCAGGCCGACCTCGACAGCGACGGCGACTCCGACGGCGTCTGGTTCGTCCAGAACAACCGTCTGTACTACGGCCCCTGGAGTCAGGACGCGCGCGACCTGGGCGGTGGCTGGGGCATCTACAACCGGGTCTTCTCCTCCTCGAACATCGGCGGCGGGAGCGCCGACGACCTCCTGGCGCGCGACAGCTCCGGCGTGCTCTGGCTCTACCTGGGCTACGGCAACGGCAAGATCGCCGCCCGCACCAAGGTCGGCGCGGGCTGGAACGCGTACAACCAGATCACCGGCAAGGGCGACCTGACGAACGACGGCAAGGCCGACATCGTCGCCCGTGACGGCTCGGGCGTGCTGTGGCTCTACAAGGGCACCGGCGACTACAAGAAGCCGTTCGCGGGCCGCGTCAAGATCGGTGCTGGCTGGAACGCCTTCAACACCCTGATCTCGGTCGGCGACATCAACTTCGACGGCGTCTCGGACCTGATCGCCCGTGACGGCTCGGGCGCCCTGTGGCTGTACAAGGGCACCGGAAACGCCGCCGCGCCCTTCCACACCAAGGTCAAGATCGGCACGAGCGGCTGGAACACCTACCGCCTCATGTTCTGATCCCCGGATCGAACGGCCGGCCGACGCGTGAAAGGGCCCCCTCCTCGTCCGAGGAGGGGGCCCTTCGTCGTGCGGTGCTACCGGATCCCGTGGGGTCAGCCGCGGATCAGGTTGCGGAGCACGTACTGCATGATTCCGCCGTTGCGGTAGTAGTCCGCCTCACCGGGGGTGTCGATGCGGACGACCGCGTCGAACTCGACACCGGTGTCGGTGCTGACCTTGACCGTGCGCGGGGTGGTGCCGTTGTTCAGTTCCTCGACGCCGGTGAAGGAGAAGGTCTCCTCGCCGGTCAGGCCCAGGGTCTCGGCCGACTGGCCCTCGGGGAACTGGAGCGGCAGGACGCCCATGCCGATGAGGTTCGAGCGGTGGATGCGCTCGTACGACTCGGCGATGACGGCCTTGACACCGAGCAGCGCGGTGCCCTTGGCGGCCCAGTCGCGGGACGAGCCGGAGCCGTACTCCTTGCCCGCCAGGATCGCGAGCGGGGTGCCCTGGTCGATGTAGTTGCGCGAGGCGTCGTAGATGAAGGAGACGGGGGCGCCGTCCTTCGTGAAGTCGCGGGTGAAGCCGCCCTCGGTGCCCGGCGCGATCTGGTTGCGCAGGCGGATGTTGGCGAACGTGCCGCGGATCATGACCTCGTGGTTGCCACGGCGCGAGCCGTAGGAGTTGAAGTCACGACGCTCCACACCGTGCTCGGTGAGGTACTTTCCGGCCGGGGTGTCGGCCTTGATCGCACCGGCCGGGGAGATGTGGTCGGTGGTGACCGAGTCGCCCAGCTTGGCCAGGACGCGCGCGCCGACGATGTCGGCGACCGGGGTGGTCTCCATCGTCATGCCCTCGAAGTACGGGGGCTTGCGGACGTAGGTGGACTCGGCGTCCCACTCGAAGGTGTTGCCGGTCGGGATCGGCAGCGCCTGCCACTGGGCGTCGCCCGCGAAGACGTCCTGGTAGGACTTGTTGAACATGTCCTCGCCGATGGAGTTGGCGACGACGTCGTTGACCTCGGCCTCGGTCGGCCAGATGTCCGCCAGGTAGACCGGCTTGCCGTCCTGGTCGATGCCCAGGGCGTCCTTGGTGATGTCCACCTTCATGGAGCCCGCGAGCGCGTACGCGACGACCAGCGGCGGGGACGCCAGGTAGTTCATCTTGACGTCGGGGTTGATACGGCCCTCGAAGTTGCGGTTGCCCGAGAGGACCGAGGTCACGGCCAGGTCGTGCTCGTTGACCGCCTTGGAGACCTCCTCCGGCAGCGGGCCGGAGTTGCCGATGCAGGTGGTGCAGCCGTAGCCGACGAGGTTGAAGCCGACCTTGTCGAGGTACGGGGTGAGACCCGCCTTGTCGAAGTAGTCGGTGACGACCTTCGAGCCCGGGGCGAGGGTGGTCTTGACCCACGGCTTGCGGGTCAGGCCACGCTCCACGGCCTTCTTCGCGACGAGCGCGGCGGCGACCATGACGTACGGGTTCGAGGTGTTGGTGCAGGAGGTGATCGCGGCGACGGTGACGGCGCCGTGGTCGATCGTGTAGGTGCTGCCGTCGGGGGCGGTCACCTGGACCGGGTTCGACGGGACGCCGTTGGTCTGCGCCGGGGAGTCGGAGGCCGGGAAGGACTCCTTGCCCGCCTCGTCGGCGGTGTCGACGTAGTTGCGGACGTCCTGGGCGAACTGCGCGGCGGCGTTCGCGAGGACGATGCGGTCCTGCGGGCGCTTCGGACCGGCGATGGAGGGGACGACCGTGGAGAGGTCGAGCTCCAGCTTCTCGGAGAAGTCGGGCTCGGCGGCCGGGTCGAGCCAGAGGCCCTGCTCCTTGGCGTACGCCTCGACGAGCGCGACCTGCTGCTCGTCGCGGCCGGTCAGGCGCAGGTACTTCAGGGTCTCGTCGTCGATCGGGAAGATCGCGGCGGTGGAGCCGAACTCCGGCGACATGTTGCCGATGGTGGCGCGGTTCGCGAGCGAGGTGGCGGCGACGCCCTCACCGTAGAACTCGACGAACTTGCCGACGACGCCGTGCTTGCGCAGCATCTCGGTGATCGTGAGGACCAGGTCGGTGGCGGTGGTGCCGGCCGGGAGCTCCCCGGTCAGCTTGAAGCCGACGACGCGCGGGATGAGCATGGAGACCGGCTGGCCCAGCATCGCGGCCTCGGCCTCGATGCCGCCGACGCCCCAGCCCAGCACGCCGAGGCCGTTGACCATCGTGGTGTGCGAGTCGGTGCCGACGAGGGTGTCGGGGTACGCCTGGCCGCCGCGGACCATGACCGTACGGGCCAGGTGCTCGATGTTCACCTGGTGGACGATGCCGGTGCCCGGGGGGACGACCTTGAAGTCGTCGAAGGCGGTCTGGCCCCAGCGCAGGAACTGGTAGCGCTCCTTGTTGCGGCCGTACTCCAGCTCGACGTTCTGGCCGAAGGCTTCCTTCGTGCCGAACTTGTCGGCGATCACGGAGTGGTCGATGACCAGCTCGGCCGGGGAGAGCGGGTTGACCTTCGCCGGGTCGCCGCCGAGCTCCTTGACGGCCTCGCGCATGGTGGCGAGGTCGACGACACAGGGAACACCCGTGAAGTCCTGCATGATCACGCGGGCCGGCGTGAACTGGATCTCCTGGCTCGGCTGCGCCTGCGAGTCCCAGCCACCGAGGGCCCGGATGTGGTCGGCGGTGATGTTCGCGCCGTCCTCGGTGCGGAGCAGGTTCTCCAGGAGAACCTTCAGGCTGTACGGGAGGCGCGCGGAGCCCTCGACCTTGTCCAGCTTGAAGATCTCGTACGACTCGTCGCCCACGCGCAGCGTGCTGCGGGCGTCGAAGCTGTTCGCCGACACGACAGTCTCCTTCATCAATGTGCGCGTATTACCGCCATGCTGCCGCCACGACTCCTCGCCGATCCGCTAAGGTAAGACTTAGTTAGGTAAGCCTTACCGGGTGGGGCGGCCATGGTGCGCCGTAAGCAGTTATCTCGATGTCGAGATAACTCTAGTGCATCACCGCCGCGAGGTCATGCCCGGATGCCCTTGTCCATGCTCATCCGGTCGTCCGCTGTCATCCGATCGAGCCGTTCGGCAACGAACCCGGTCGTTCCGGCTTCCTTGTCGGCGAACCCGGTCGTACGAGGTGACGCGCTGGGGTGCGGGGTGGCCGTACCGGTCGGGGGCGGGTCTTGCGGAGCCCGTACGTCGAGCTGTCGTACGTGGATGCCGTGCGTGAGCGTCGGCGGTCCGCTGCTGGACCGCGCGACCGCCCGGTTCGAGGACGTGGCTGCTGTACGCCCGTTTCGCTGGTCTCACGGTGAGCGTCTCTTCTCCGGCTGGTACCGGGCGGCGACGACCAGGCAAGCACGTCGGTTTCGAATCGCGGCTGGGAGCGGGACCGTCTTCTGCTGATGGACTTCGGTGCCGAGGTGGTGGGGATCGTCTCGGGACCGTTCTGGCTGCACTGGCACGACGGCGAGCGGAAGCGTCGGCACGCTCCGGACTACTTCACCGGACTGCTTGCCGGACTGCTTCGTACGCCGCGCCGACGGCTCGGCGGCGGTCGGCGATGTCGCCGGTGAACGGGTCGAGCCGAAGGGCGCGGGAGTCGTTCGAGATCACCCGCCTGGCCTGCGACCAGGTGGGATGGGGTTTCGAGCGGGTCGGGGTGCCGGACGCGGTGCTACTGGCGAATGCCCGGTGACTGTCGCGCTACCTGCACCCGCGGCGCCTGCGTGGATCGGCCATGGACCGACTCCGGGCAGCTTTCCCAGCCCTGATCCCGCTGATGATCGGAGCCGGTGCCGCCTGGCGGCGAGGTGTTCGGCACCCTGAAGCACTTCCCGGGGCGCATCCCCGCGACTGGTTCGGCAAACCCGGTCTCTCCCGCCTCGCAGCAGTCTCCGGCCGCCCCAGACGCTCGCTCGAACGGGCTCTGGCCGATGTCGCATCGCCACGACGACGCAACAAGCCGAACGTCCGCCACCCCAGCAACGCCCCCTTGACCGATCGCCCTGACTCGGCCCTCCGCATCCGCGAGACCGCCCCGTCCGGACCGCGACCATCCGTCACCTGTCCAGACGCCGCCTTCCCCTCAGCAACCTCCGTATCTTGGCGCCATGACGGAGGCGGAAGAACCGAAGCTCCACGTGAACCGCTGGGGCGACACACTCAGATCCGGCCCCGGAGCGACGAAGCCCCCGCCAGGACGCGTGCTCGTGCTTCGACCGGTCCAGGCCACGCCCGAGCCCGCGTCGGATTCCACACCGAACGGCAGGACACCTCTGCCCCTGGCTGGCAACACCTGCTGGAGCTGGCTGATGAGGCCGCTGCCGACGGGCGCGAAGAGTTCCGGCCCCTCACCGAGCTGAGCCCGCAAGAGCGGCGGCAGGTCATCACCCTGCCGCCGAGCATCGCCGGGCTGACGGGGGTCAAACACCTGGTGCTCTACGGCAGCAACGTGGTCCGCGTCCCGCCCGAGATCGGATCCATGACCAGCCTGGAGGAGTTCACCCCGTACACCTTCACTGGCTCCCCTGCGAGATCACCCGATGCCGGAAGCTGACCCGCAGCACAGTGAGCACACGCGCGTTGTTCGGCAACGAGAAGCTGCGGCCGCCCTTCCCAAGACTTCAGCCCGCCCAGGGCTCCATCGCGGACCTCGATCCGGAGAACCTGGATCCCCGGCGATGGGGCATCACCGCCATCCATCGCTGCGGTGTCTGCAGCCATGCGATCGCACGGAGCGGATTCCATCAGGTGTGGATCTCGTCACGCGTGGCCACCGATGTGCTTCCTCTGCTGGTCAGCGCCTGCTCGTCGGCATGTGTCGCCGAACTGCCCGGTGGCGCGGAGGGCTACATCCCCACATCGCACACAGGCGGCCGAGCCGATCAGCCGGCGTCCGACCGGGACTGACCAGCCGACGTGACCGTCGCAGGCGGGTGCCGCACGGGGCGGCGGGCCCGGGTTGCGGGCAGAGCGTCTGGCCGAGCCGAGGGCGGGAGGGGGCGGATCGCCCGTACGGCCGTTCCGGTGGTCTCGTGGCGCGTACCCCTTCGTGGGCCGCCAGGTGACGGGGGGCCGAAATCGGTCGGCTCGTCGGCGGCCTCTCCGGCGGAGCCCTCCAGCGGCCCTCCGTCCGGCGTGCCTCCGCGTCCCGGGCGCGGCGGCGATCCGGCAGTCCGGGGCGGCCGGTGATCCACTCCCCTATCCCCGGGGATGATGTCGCCCGAAACGTATGACTGGGAGTCAATTCACTTAGCCGAGAGGTACATTGTGGACGCCCGATGACGCGTGCTCGATGGGGAGGGCTGCCCTCGTGGTGGAGAAGATCGTCGGTGGCGTCCTGGTCGCCCTGCTGACCGCCGTGGGCCGGGCCCTGTGGCAGAACAGGCGGCACCTCAGCCTGTTCCGTGTCCTGCTCACACCGCTGGGCCAGGTGCGCGTCTCCGTCGCCGTACTGCTGCGGGTGAACGACGAGGACCACTATGTCCTCTTCTCCTCGGTCACCCGCCCGGGGGCCTTCGGCCCGCCCGGCGGCGTGGTCAAGTATCACGAGGCGGCCAAGTCCCGGCTGGAACGCCTCGGGTTCGAGCCCGAGGGCCGCGCCCGCGCCGAGATGCGGCACGATCTGCGCGGTTTCCTGCCCGCCCTGCGGGTCCTGGGCTTCGCCCGCTGGCTCCAGCGGGGCACGGACCGCGAGGCCCCGACCGAGTGCCTGCGCCGCGAACTCGTCGAGGAACTGGGCGAGGTGGGCCATGAGGAGCTCGTACCGCTGGCCCGGGAGGCCGGTTTCCAGCCCGTGGCCCGGTACATCGACGGGCCGCTGAAGGTCCCGGGGGAGACGTACCGGCAGATCCGCTTCTTCGAGGTGTACGACCTCGTGCCCGACAGGCCGGAGACGGTCGAACTCCGTTCCGCCGTGCTGGATCTGGCGTCGGACGCCGAGGAGCCCCTGGTCATCGGCGTGACCAGGCGCGACATCACCCGGGGACGGTCCCGGGCCCATGTGGTGCTGCCCCAGTCGGCCTTCCTCGCTGGCGACCGCCGGGTGCGGGAGGACATCGCCCCGGTGTCCTGAGGCGTCGACACGGTCCTTCGGCTCCGAGCCGGACCCGCCCCGGGGCGGCACTCCCCCGGATCTCCTCAGGCACTTCCCGTCATCCGCCTCCCGTGATCCGCCACCGTCTTCCCCCTCCTGTCACCGTCCTCCGCCATCCGCCCATCCCGCAGACCGTCTCCCGCCCCGATCGTCTCCCGTCCGAAGCGCCCCCGGCCCGGATCGCCCCGGTCCGTCCGCGCACCGGACGCCGGAGCGCCTCCTCCCCCGCCCCCACCGCACCCGACCATGCACCACCTGCCGGATTCGCCCCGCTACGCCCCCGGTGGCGCGGGGCCGTAGTGACCTCTCGGAAGGAACAGATGATGGTTGCTTCACCGGTGTCGCCGGAGGAGTTCAACGAGGCGTACGACATCGTCACCGCGGCCCTCCAGGACATCGCCGGGGCCGACGGCCACTTGCCGAGCGGCCTCGCCAAGGCGCGCGGCATCCTGGCCACGGCCGGGGACGAACTCGCGAGCGGGAACTTCGCGGGGCCCACCTTCAAGATCGCCAACGCGGCCAAGCTCGCCGCCCAGCAGCACTACGCGGAGACGGACCCCGGACGGGCCCGCCTCCTGTTCGAATTGGCGATCCGCTTGTACGAGGCCCGCCATCCGGAGAGATACCACTCGTCCATCGACGAGTGCCACAAGGGTCTCCTCCAGCTCGGTCCCGCGCTCCAGATCCAGGAGGAGAGCCCGGCGGCCCACACCACGGAGGTCGCCGAGGGCGAAGCGGACACCACCGAGACGGATCCGGAGAGCCCCGCGAGCCCGCCCAGAGGGAGGGTTCCCGGCCAGATCCGCGTGCCCGTGGCCGCCGGGCAGGCGACGCTGGGCCTGTTCGACCGGTGGCACTCCGACCAGCCGTGGCGGGAGTCCTTCTCGAAGCTGCACACCGGCTTCGAGAAGTGGCTGGTGGAATGCCTCATGAGGCACGCCCCCGACGCCGCCGAGGTGCTGCGGCCCCTCCTGGACGCGGACCTGAAGACGCTGGCCGAGGGCCTCGCCGAGGTGCGGGTCCCGGCCGACGAGTACTGGCCCCTGCACGAGGGCGCGATGACGGTCCGCAACACGGCCCGTACCGCCATGCGCAACTACATGGCAGGAGGCACCGCGTCCGAGGCCCAGCAGATCCGGACCCGGTTCCTGCAGAGCGCACTGCTCAACTTCTGCCTGCGCGAGCACCTGAAGTCCAACAACTACCAGGTCGTGGCCGATGTCGTCGGCTACCTCCAGATCATCCAGGCCGAGCACCGGCGCAACAGCGACCAGCGCGAACTGCTGCTCGCCGCCGCCGAGGCGACCGCCCTGGTGGCCGTCAGCGAGCTCCAGGAGGTCGACCTGGAGCTACGGCTGCCCGACGTGTGCCGCTGGCTGCGCCACGCGGTGGGGATACAACTGCTCATCGGCGGACCCGACCCCGTGGACCCCGAGTACAGCAACCAGGACCAGCGAGTGCGGGGCGTGACGACCGCCGAGGGGTGGGCGACCCATCTGCTCGACGAGTGGGCCAACGCGCCGGAGCACCGGCACAGCACCGCCTTCATGCTGCTGAGCCTCTCCGGCTGGAAGGAGAACCAGCTGGACCGGCTGCTCACCGGGCTCTACCACAACCCCCACGAGGAGCCGTCGGCGCGCTACCGGGACGTCCGCCGCCTCTGGCGCGGGCGCGCGGTCGGCCTGCTGGACAAGGCCAGGGACGTGAGCGTCGTGAAGAACGCCTGGGAGCCCGGCACCGCCACGGACGCGACCGCCTCGATGTCCCTGACGGAACGGGACCACGCTCTCCAGCTGCCGAACCGGCTGCTCCAGGGCGTCGCCGCCGAGCTGGCCCCGCGGCACGGCGGGCTCATGGTGCAGGGGGCCCTGTTCGCCGGCCGGCCCGTACCGACGTTCCTCGCGCGCAACGTCTTCGGCCCGGTCGGCGTGCTGAAGATGGACGAGGAGAGCAAGGTCCAGCGGGAGAAGCGCAACTTCGACGAGTTCGGCGAACAGCTCCAGCCGTTCTACCGGTCGAGCAAGTGCACGGTCTCGTCCACCTCGATCGTCAACCGCAGCAACGGCAGCCGCTACCAGGCGATCCTCACCTCCTACGTCTTCCGCGAGGACGACGAGCCGAGCACCTTCCGCGACTGGCTCACCCGGCGGGAACCCGTGAGCGACGAGACCCTCAGGAGCGTGGTCAGGAAGCTCTTCGTCAAGGCGCTCGGCCCCTGGCTGAGCAACGCCAGCCGGGCCGTGGGCGACCTGCGGGGCGAGTATCCCGCCCTGCGCCCGGCCGGTTTCGAGCGGGCGGGGTACCGGCCCGGCAAGAACGCCGATTCGGAGCTCCGGAAGTTCGCCTCGCCGGAGGTCGGCACCGTCTTCGGCGTCCCGGACGGCCTGCCCTGGCGGCCCCGGAGCCTGGGAGAGCTGCTGGGAGACCACCTCGACGTGGGCGGTCGCGGGGAGGCGGACCGGGAGCGGACCAGCCCGCTCTGGCTGGTGGCGCAGACCGCCGAGGCCGCCGTGCCCTCCCCGGAGTCCGCCCGGCTCGTGGACTGGCTGCTGTACGACCGTGAGCACGGTCTGACGACCCGGTACCTCACCTGCGTCTCGCACGGCGACCTGCACGGCGAGAACATCCTCACCAGTGGTCCGGACGCCAGCACCCCCCACCTGTACGTGATCGACTTCGAGACCACGCACCGGGGGCACATCGCGAAGGACTTCGCCCGCCTCGAAGCGGCCCTGTGGTCGCGGACGTTCCCGTGGTCGACGGAGCAGGTCACGGTGATCCGCGAGTGGTTCGCGGAGTCGCTCCGTCCGGAACGGCTCTGGAACCCGGTCGTGCCGGGGAACGTGGACGACTCGGTCCGCCGGGTCCTGACCTGTGTGATCGAACTGCGGAGCATCCTCAAGGGCTGCGAGCAGTCGAACTGGGCCTTCAACGACCTCGAATACCAGTGGGCCCTGCTCGCCTCCCTGCTCCCCTTCGCCCGCTACCGCGACCACGAGGACCTGGTGAACCGGTGGCTGCCGTTCTTCCTTGCCGCCGATGTCGCCGACGCCCTGGTCACCAGGGCCAGGGAGGCGATGGAGGGCACGGAGGCGGAGGAGACGGCCGGGGGCAGGAAGGAGCCGCTGGCGGGAGCCGGGGCGTAGGGGCCTGGCTCTGGGGCTGGGGATGGGCCTGGCCGGGGCCGGGGCTGGGGCCGGGGCCCGCGAAGCCGTGCGCGGACAGGCGCGCGGAGGCCGTATCCGGGCGAGCGCATGAGGCCGTACCCGGGCCGGGGCACGGAAGCCGTGCGCGGGCAGGCGTGTGAGGCCGTGCGCGGGCAGGCGCACGGAAGCCGTATCCGGGCAGGCCCATCAGGGCCGTACCCGCGCCACGGCGCGGCCCCGCGCCCTCACCCGTACGGCCCCCCGTGGATTGCCCGGGGCCGGGGCACGGCCGACGATCGGGGCATGTTCAGTGGCGCGCACCTGGTCCTCTACACCCGCGACGCGGAGGCGGACCGCGCCTTCCTCAAGGACGTCTTCGGGTTCGAGCACGTGGACGCGGGCGGTGGGTGGCTGGTGTTCCGGCTGCCGCCCGCCGAGATCGCCGTGCACCCCACCGGGCGCGAGCCCCGGAGCGAGGTCTACCTCATGTGCGAGGACCTCGCCCGGACCCTGACCGCCCTGGAGGACCGGGGCGCCGAGGTCTCGCGGGCCATCACCGAGCAGTCCTGGGGACTGCTCGCCGCCGTACGGCTGCCGAGCGGCACCGAACTCCCCCTGTACGAACCGCGCCACGCCACCGCGCACGACGGCTCGCCCTGACGCCCCGCCCCACCGCGCGGGGCGTTTCACCCTGATGGCCCACCCCAACCAACAGGGTCATCTCATATCTGAGATAACGTGACGGCATGGCAGACGACTACCTCGTACGCATCGGCAAGCTCATCCGTGACGCCCGTCAGCACCGTGGCTGGACACAGACCCAGCTCGCCGAGGCACTGGCCACGAGCCAGAGCGCCGTCAACCGGATCGAGCGCGGCAACCAGAACATCAGCCTTGAGATGATCGCCCGGATCGGCGAGGCCCTCGACAGCGAGATCGTGTCCCTGGGCTACGCGGGCCCGATGCACCTCCGGGTCGTCGGCCGCCGCCGGCTCTCCGGCTCCATCGACGTCAAGACGAGCAAGAACGCCTGTGTCGCGCTGCTCTGCGCCTCCCTCCTCAACAGGGGCCGCACGGTGCTGCGCCGGGTCGCCCGCATCGAGGAGGTGTTCCGGCTCCTGGAGGTGCTGAACTCCATCGGCGTCCGCACCCGCTGGATCAACGAGGGCGTCGACCTGGAGATCGTGCCCCCGGCCGAGCTGGACATGGACTCGATCGACTCCGAGGCCGCGATCCGCACCCGCTCGATCATCATGTTCCTCGGCCCGCTGCTGCACCGCATGGACCGCTTCAAGCTGCCGTACGCGGGCGGCTGCGACCTCGGTACGCGGACCATCGAGCCGCACATGATCGCGCTGCGCCGCTTCGGTCTCGACGTCACCGCCACCGAGGGCATCTACCACGCCCAGGTGGAGCGTTCCGTCTCCCCCGACCGGCCGATCGTGCTGACCGAGCGCGGGGACACCGTCACCGAGAACGCGCTGCTCGCCGCCGCACGCCACGACGGCGCGACCGTCATCCGCAACGCCTCCTCCAACTACATGGTCCAGGACCTGTGCTTCTTCCTGGAGGCCCTGGGCGTACGGGTGGACGGCATCGGCACCACGACGCTCACCGTGCACGGGGTGCCGCAGATCGACGTGGACGTCGACTACTCCCCCTCGGAGGACCCGGTCGAGGCGATGAGCCTGCTGGCCGCCGCCGTGGTGACCGAGTCGGAGCTGACGATCCGCCGGGTCCCGATCGAGTTCATGGAGATCGAGCTGGCCGTCCTGGAGGAGATGGGCCTCGACCACGACCGCTCGCCGGAGTACCCGGCGGACAACGGACGCACGCGCCTGGTCGACCTGACGGTCCGCCCCTCCAAGCTGGAGGCGCCGATCGACAAGATCCACCCGATGCCGTTCCCCGGCCTGAACATCGACAACGTGCCCTTCTTCGCGGCCATCGCGGCCACCGCGCAGGGCAAGACCCTCATCCACGACTGGGTCTACGACAACCGCGCGATCTACCTCACGGACCTCAACCGCCTCGGCGGCCGACTCCAGCTCCTGGACCCCCACCGCGTCCTGGTCGAGGGCCCCACCCGCTGGCGCGCCGCCGAGATGATGTGCCCCCCGGCCCTGCGCCCGGCGGTGGTCGTCCTCCTCGCGATGATGGCGGCGGAGGGCACCTCGGTCCTGCGCAACGTCTACGTCATCAACCGCGGCTACGAGGACCTGGCGGAGCGCCTCAACTCGATCGGCGCGCAGATCGAGATCTTCCGGGACATTTAAGGCACGGCCGCTGCTGTACCCCGTGTGACCTGCCTCCTGGTTGGCCTCATGGGGTACGGCGACCCTCTGGATTCCTGGCCCGCGACCGGCTGCCGACCGAGGCTACGAGAAGCTCGCGTCGATGACGGCGGCACCCCCGTGCACCCGCTCGCGGCGGCGGAAGACGCGCCCACCGTAGGGGCCTCCCGGCACGGCAGTGGATAGTCCGCCTCGGCCGGAGAATCGGCTCCGGCTGGGCCTCTGCCCGCGAAATCGCTAGCGTTCCACGAATACCAGCCGAGGAGTCGTTTCCGAGAGCCCGCCAATGGGTTTTCCAGACGGAAGCACCGCCCGGACCTGTTGAAAGACCTTGTTGATCCATTCGGCGGTGTAGGTCCGCGTGTCCTCCGTCGCCCGCAACACCAAGCCGGCGTCGGCTAGCGCCATAACGTCCGTGAACGCCCCGGAGGCACGCAGCGCGTCCACGCCGCCAAGCCGATTCGCGACACCGGGCGAGCACACGATGATCCACGAGTAGCCGCGCATCATGGTGTCACGTTCCGGAAGCGTCTCATCCTGAACAACCCCAAGGAGGCTTCGAGCGCCGTACGGACTCTCGGGGCACCCGTCCGCTCCGAGGCGTGCCAGCCTGACCGATCCAACGGCTCCGTCTCAAGCTCCTGGAGGAAGCCCCCCCTCCTTTGGCGACTACGCCTTGCCGGAACGCGTGCGTCCCCCTCGAGACACCCTCGCGTTCCACAGACTTCCCCACAGCTCCCCGGGCTGACCGTACGGAACACCCGACTTCCATAGCACGGCCCGCGTTCCCAGAGATCGAGATCATCTGCGAGAGGCGCGAGATCGTCGCCACCCAGGTTCCTGACGGCGTCGACGAACCACTCCTCCACCAGACGCCGGAACTTCACCGGATCTCGCGGAAGGGCGTAGTCCAGCTCGGCGTGCACACTCGCGTTCGGCACGAACATGTCCCCGTTCCCCACAGAGTTTCTCCGTTCCAAACCACCTGACCCCGTCCGAGCCGGGTCAATGAGCCTCTTCAGCGTTGCCGCTCCAGGGTGAGAATGGCTTTGGCGATTGACGTCATGCGGTTGGGGCTGCAGCGGGACCTGCGGAAGATCCGCCAGGACTTCAGGCAGGCCACGCCGCGCTCAACCGG
>NZ_JBIUZD010000013.1:40104-197188 GCF_044744885.1 Streptomyces sp. NPDC087215 | reverse complement strand
GCTCACCATCAATCCGGCCGTCGCCCACGGCCTCGCCCATGAGATCGGCTCCATCGAGGTCGGCAAGATGGCCGACATCGTGCTGTGGAAGCCGCAGTTCTTCGGCGCCAAACCGCAGATGGTCCTCAAGAACGGCTTCCCCGCGTTCGGGGTCGTCGGCGACCCCAACGCGGCCACCGACACCTGTGAACCGCTCGTCCTCGGACCGCAGTTCGGCGCGCACGGCGCCACCCCCGCCGACATCTCGGTCGCGTTCGTCGCCCAGGCGGCCGTCGACCTCGGCTCCGACCTGATGCCGACCCGCCGACGCCGTGTCGCCGTGCGCGGCACCCGGGGCATCGGCCCCGCCGACCTGCTGTTCAACTCCCGTGTCGGTGACGTCCAGGTCGACGACCGCACCGGCCTCGTCTCCCTGGACGGCGCCCCGATCCGCTCCGAAGCGGTCGACTCCGTCTCCCTCAACCGCCTCTACTTCCTCTGAGGCCGCGGCTTTCACGGGGGCCTCGGGGGTCCCAGGGCCCTGGTCCTCCCCGAGCCCCGGGCTTCACCCCGGCCCCCGGCCCCCGGCCCCGGGCCCCGGGCCCCGACCCCCGACCTCAGGCTTCCCCCGAAGGCCCTCTCTTCCGCCATCCCGCCGACCCCGCGAGGACCCGCACCATGACGTACCACATGCCCGCCGAGTGGACCCCGCACGAGCGCACCTGGATGGCCTGGCCCGGCCCCAACCCCACCTTCACCGACGACGAGGAGCTGGCCGGAGCCCGTACGGCCTGGGCCTCGGTGGCCCGTGCCGTCCGCCGCTTCGAACCGGTCACGATGGTCGTCGCCCCCGGTGACGCCGAGGGCGCCCGTGCCCTCCTCGGTCCGGAGATCGACCTGGTCGAGCGGGAACTCGACGACGCCTGGATGCGGGACATCGGCCCGACCTTCGTCACGGACGGCACCGGACTCGCCGCCGTCGACTGGGTGTTCAACGGCTGGGGCGCCCAGGACTGGGCCCGTTGGGAGCACGACTCGAAGATCGGCCGCCAGGTCGCGGGCGCGGCGGGCGTCCCCGTCCACCGCAGTCCCCTGGTCAACGAGGGCGGCGCGATCCACGTCGACGGCGAGGGCACGGTCCTGCTGACCGACACCGTCCAGCTGGGCCCCGGCCGCAACCCCGAGTGGACCCGCGCCCAGGTGGAGGCGGAGATCCACGCCCGCCTCGGCACCACCGAGGCGATCTGGCTCCCGCACGGCCTCGCCGCCGACTACGGCCTGTACGGCACCCAGGGCCACGTCGACATCGTCGCCGCCTTCGCCCGCCCCGGCACGGTCCTCGTACACAGCCAGCAGGACCCCGCCCACCCCGACTTCGAGCGCTCCCGCACCTACGTGGAGCTGCTGCGCGGCCGGTCCGACGCGCGGGGGCGCCCGCTGGAGGTCGTGGAGGTCCCCGCCCCGACCGTCCTCAGGGACGAGGAGGGCGACTGGGTCGACTACTCGTACATCAACCACTACCTGTGCAACGGCGCCGTGATCCTCTGCGCCTTCGACGACCCCCACGACGAGGTCGCCGCCGGGATCTTCCGCGAACTCTTCCCCGACCGCGAGGTCGTCCTCGTCGACGCCCGCACGATCTTCGCGGCCGGCGGCGGCATCCACTGCATCACCCAGCAGCAGCCGAAGCCGTGAGCCCGGCGGCAGCCGACGCCGTGCACCCGCCCCCGGCGACGGGAGCACCGGCGACGGGAGCGCCGGGGACGGGAGCACCGGGGGCGGGAGCGGTCAGGGCCGTGTCCCGGCCGGGACAGCGGTCCGGAGCCCCGTCGCCCCCATCCTGTAGAACGTACGAGTGAGTCAGAGCAGCAGCCCTTCCCGCAGGCGCAACCAGGCCGCCCCGCCCCGCGAGGACGTCCTCGCCGCCGCCATGGACACCATCGCGGCGCGCGGGCTCGACGGGCTCACCATGGCCGGGCTCGGGCGGCAGGTCGGGATGAGCAGCGGCCACCTCCTCTACTACTTCCGCACCAAGGACGAGCTGCTGCTCCAGACCCTGGAGTGGAGCGAGGGGCGGCTCGGGGCCGAGCGCGGCGCCCTGCTGTCCCGGCCGGGGACCGCCCGCGAGCGGCTCGACGGCTATGTCGACGTGTACCTGCCCAAGGGCCCGCGCGACCCGCACTGGACCCTCTGGCTGGAGGTCTGGAACCGCTCGCGGAACGCCGACGCCGACGCCCGCGCGCGCCAGGCGGCCATCGAGGGGGCCTGGCACCGCGACCTCGTCGCGCTCCTCGCCGAAGGGGTCTCGCGCGGCGAGTTCCGGCCGGTCGACGCCGACCGCCTCGCCACCCGTACGAGGGCCCTCCTCGACGGCTTCAGCGTCCATGTCGCCGTCGGCCTCCCCGGAACGGGACGAGAGCAAGTCCTCTGCCACGTAAGGGAGTTCATCGAGCAGGAACTGCTCGCGCGACCACAAGGCACGTAAGTACACAGGATCGTTGCGGGCCGCTCCCTTGTTGCCGCCGCGCCCTCTCCGGCACGGTTCCTGCCCATGGGACGAGAGCACTGGAAGAAGATCTGGGTCGGTTCCGCGGGCAACATGGTCGAGTGGTTCGACTGGTTCGTCTACGCGAGCTTCGCCACCTACTTCGCGGGAGCGTTCTTCCCCGAGGGCAACGACACCGCCAAACTCATGAACACCGCGGGCATCTTCGCCGTCGGCTTCTTCATGCGGCCCGTCGGCGGCTGGCTCCTCGGCCGGGTCGCCGACCGCAAGGGCCGCAAGACCGCCCTCACCCTCACCGTCACCCTGATGTCGGCCTCCGCGCTCCTCATCGCCGTCGCCCCCACCTACGCCGTCGCCGGATACGGCGGCGCCGCCGTCCTCCTGGTCGCCCGGCTCCTCCAGGGGCTCTCCGTCGGCGGCGAGTACGCCGCCAGCGCCACCTACCTCACCGAAGCCTCCGCCCCCGGCCACCGGGGCTTCGCCTCCAGCTTCCAGTACGTGTCGATGACCGCCGGACAGATCCTCGGCCTCGGCCTGCTGCTCGTCCTCCAGCACACCCTGAGCAGCGAGGCCCTGCACGGCTGGGGCTGGCGCATCCCCTTCGTCATCGGAGCCCTCGGCGCGGCCGTCGTCTTCTACCTGCGGCGCACCATGCTGGAGACCGAGGTGTACGCGGAGACCTCCGACGACGTCGTCGCCGACGACCGCAAGGGCACCCTCACCGCGCTCTGGGCCCACCGGCGCGAGGCGTTCCTCGTCGTCGCCCTCACCATGGGCGGCACGGTGGCCTACTACACGTACACCACCTACCTCACCAAGTACCTCTCGAACTCCGCCGGACTCCCCAAGCAGACCGCCACCCTGGTCTCCCTCTGCGCCCTCACCGTCTTCGCCTGCCTCCAGCCGCTCGCCGGGCGGCTCTCCGACCGGATCGGCCGCCGCCCCCTCCTCATCACCTTCGCGGTCGGCTCCACCCTCCTCACCGTTCCGATCATGACCCTCATGAAGCGGGCGGGCTCCTTCTGGCCCGCCCTCGGCCTCTCCCTCCTCGCCCTCGTCGTCGTCACCGGCTACACCTCGATCAACGCCTGCGTGAAGGCCGAACTGTTCCCCACCGGCATCCGCGCCCTCGGCGTCGCCCTGCCGTACGCCGTCGCCAACGCCCTCTTCGGCGGTACCGCCGAGTACGTGGCCCTCTGGTTCAAGGACGCGGGCCTCGAATCGGGCTTCTTCTGGTACGTGGCGGGCTGCGCGGCCGTCTCGCTGATCGTCTACCTCACGATGCGGGAGACCCGCGACATCGACCTGGGGCGGGTCGGGAAGGGCGACGCGGCCGAGCCCGGCCGGAAGCGGGACGAGCTGCCCGTATCGTGAGACCACCGTCGCCCCCGGGCGTCGGCTGTGTCAGACTTCCGGCGTGCTTGCTACCACGATGATTATCGGCAGCGGCGCGCCGGTCCGCAGTGGCCACTGAACCGCGACACGACCCCCCGCGGCAGTGGACACCGTGCCTCAGACCCGCGCGCAGACCTCTCGCACCCGCGAGGGGTTTTTTCGTTTTCCGGCCCCACCCCGGCCGGAAACGGACGACGCGTGAGAATGGGGGCAAGTGGATCCAGACCTACCGGAGCCACATCCGACAGGAGCCATCACAGCCATGACCACGGAGAACGCCGGGGAATCGCCCCTCGACGACAGCTTCCACGTCTTCGACACGACGCTGCGCGACGGGGCGCAGCGTGAAGGCATCAACCTCACCGTCGCGGACAAGCTGACCATCGCCCGCCACCTCGACGAGTTCGGCGTCGGCTTCATCGAGGGCGGCTGGCCCGGTGCCAACCCGCGCGACACGGAGTTCTTCGCCCGCGCCCGGCAGGAGATCGCGTTCGAGAACGCGCAGCTCGTCGCCTTCGGTGCCACCCGCAGGGCGGGCGGCAAAGCCGCCGAGGACCCCCAGGTCAAGGCCCTCCTCGACTCCGGCGCCCCGGTCGTCACCCTGGTCGCCAAGTCCCACGACCGGCACGTCGAACTGGCCCTGCGCACCACCCTCGAAGAGAACCTGGAGATGGTCCGCGACACCGTCTCCCACCTGTGCGCCCAGGGCCGCCGCGTCTTCGTCGACTGCGAGCACTTCTTCGACGGCTACCAGGCCGACCCCGACTACGCCAAGGCCGTCGTCCGTGCCGCGCACGAGGCGGGCGCCGACGTCGTCGTCCTCTGCGACACCAACGGCGGGATGCTCCCCGCCCAGATCCAGGCCGTCGTCGCCACCGTCCTCGCCGACACCGGCGCCCGCCTCGGCATCCACGCCCAGGACGACACCGGCTGCGCCGTCGCCAACACCCTCGCCGCCGTCGACGCCGGGGCCACCCACGTCCAGTGCACCGCCAACGGCTACGGCGAGCGCGTCGGCAACGCCAACCTGTTCCCCGTCGTCGCCGCCCTGGAGATCAAGTACGGCAAGAAGGTGCTGCCCGAGGGCGCCCTCGCCGAGATGACCCGGATCTCGCACGCCATCGCCGAGGTCGTCAACCTCACCCCCTCCACCCACCAGCCGTACGTCGGCGTCTCCGCCTTCGCCCACAAGGCCGGACTCCACGCCTCCGCCATCAAGATCGACCCCGACCTCTACCAGCACATCGACCCCGAGCGGGTCGGCAACACCATGCGGATGCTGGTCTCCGACATGGCGGGCCGCGCCTCCATCGAGCTCAAGGGCAAGGAGCTCGGCGTCGACCTCGGCGGCGACCGCGAGCTCGTCGGCCGGGTCGTCGCGCGGGTCAAGGAACGCGAACTCAAGGGCTACACGTACGAGGCGGCCGACGCCTCCTTCGAGCTGCTCCTGCGCGCCGAGGCCGAGGGCCGCGCCCGCCGCTACTTCCGTACGGAGTCCTGGCGCGCGATCGTCGAGAACCGCCCCGACGGCACCCACGCCAACGAGGCCACCGTGAAGCTCTGGGCCAAGGGCGAGCGGATCGTCGCCACCGCCGAGGGCAACGGCCCGGTCAACGCCCTCGACCGGGCGATGCGGGTCGCCCTGGAGCGGATCTACCCCCAGCTGGCCAAGTTCGAGCTGACCGACTACAAGGTCCGCATCCTGGAGGGCCGCCACGGCACCGAGTCCACCACCCGGGTCCTGGTCACCACCAGCGACGGCAACACCGAGTGGTCCACGGTCGGCGTCGCCGAGAACGTGATCGCCGCCTCCTGGCAGGCCCTGGAGGACGCCTTCACCTACGGGCTGCTCCGGGCGGGGATCGACCCGGCCGAGTAACGGGGGAGACGCGGCGGGAGGGAAGCGCCAGCAGAGAAGGGCGGAACGCCCGCCATGTCCTGTTCGATGCCGTTCGGGTAGCGTCGAACCATGAGGACGAGGCCGCTCACCGTACCGTCGGCCCTCGCGGGGCTGACCCTGCTGCTGCTCCTGGTCCTGGCTCCCGTCGCGGGGGCCGGGACCACGGGCGTCCCCGACGTGGCCGCCGCGCTGAAGCAGGGCCCGGTGTACGTCGATCCGGGCGCCGCCGACCAGCTGCCGAAGGCCGACGCCGACGCCCTGGCGAAGAAGATCAAGGACGCGGACAAGCCGCTGTTCGTGGCGGTCCTCCCGGCGGACGCGCGGTTCCCGGCGGACGGCCTCCTCGCGAACCTGCGGACCCGGACCGGGATCACCGGCCTGTACGCCGTCCGTCTCGGCACCGGCTTCGACGCGGGCGCCGACGCCTCCGTCCTCGCCCCGAGGGCGGTACGGAACCTGGTCACCGCCGTGCGCGCCCCCGGCGTCGACGCGGCCACCGAGCTCGACGACTTCGTCACCCAGGCCCTGCCCTCGATGGGCGGCTCGGCCCCCGCGGGCTGGGGCGCCACCGGCTCCGGCGGGGACTCCGGGGTGCCGGTCGCCGGGCTCGCCGTCCTCGGCGGAGTCGTCGTCGCGGGCGGCGCGGGCGCCTACGCGGTCGTCCGCCGCCGACGGCTGCGCGAGGAGGCCGAGCGGCGGGCCGCCCTCGACAAGCTCCGTGTCGTCGTCGACGAGGACATCACCGCCTTCGGCGAGGAACTCGAACGGCTCGACTTCCACCCCGCCGAAGCCGGTGCCGACGACGCCATGCGCGGCGACTACGAACGCGCCCTCGACTCCTACGACCGGGCGAAGTCCCTGATGGCCACCGCCGCCCGGCCGCACGACGTCCGGGCCGTCACCCAGGCACTGGAGGACGGCCGCTACTCCCTCGCCGTCCTCGCCGCCCGCCGCGAGCACCGGCCGCCGCCCGAGCGCCGCGCCCCCTGCTTCTTCGACCCGCGCCACGGCCCCTCCGTGGCGGACCGCGCCTGGACCCCGTCCGGCGGGGCCGCCCGCGAGGTCCCCGTCTGCGCCGCCGACGCGGCCCGCCTCGACGACGGCCGCGCCCCGCTGGCCCGTGAGGTCGAGACGGACGGCGGCCGCCGCCCCTACTGGGAGGCGGGCCCGGCGTACGGCCCCTGGGCGGGCGGCTACTTCGGCGGCGGCGTCCTCCCCGTCCTCCTGACCGGCACCCTCCTCGGCTCGATGCTCGCCACCCCGGCCTACGCCGCCGAATACGGCGGCACGGACTTCCAGGGCGGCGACTTCTCAGGCGCCGACTTCACCCCGTCCGACTTCGGCGGAGACGACTTCGGCGGCGACGGAGGCGGCCTCGGAGGCGGCGACTTCGGCGGCGGCGGAGGCTTCGACGGCGGGGGCGGGTTCTAGGCCCGTCTCTTCCGGTCGGCCCCGGAAGGGACGGGCCCAGCGGCTCCGGGGCGCCGCTCAGACCAGCGGTTTCACCGACATCAGGAGGTGGCGGTGGGTGGGGGTCGGGCCGTTGGTGAGGAGGGCTCGTTGGCCGGGGCCCAGGAGGTGGAAGTGGACCTCCTCGGTGTCCAGGGTGGTCAGGGCGTCCAGCAGGTAGCCCGGGTTGAAGGCCACCGTCAGGTCCTCGTGGCCGGTGAAGACGGCCGGGAGACGCTGGGAGGCCACGTCGTCCTCGTAGCCCGCCCGGAGCGCGACCGACGTGGGGGTGAAGGTCAGCTGGACCGGGCTGTCGCCCTCGGCGACGACCGCGACCCTCCTGACCGCCTCGGTGAGCGGGATCCGTCCGGTGGTGGCGAGGGCGGGGCCGTCCAGGGCGAAGAGCTTGTCGTGGCGCGGCAGCCGTCCGTCGAGCAGCCGGGTCGTGGTGCGCAGCCCGGCGCTCTCGAAGCCGATCGAGCCCTCGTCGAGGGCCAGCCTCGCGGGGCCGCCGCCCGCGAGGGAGCGGGCGATCTCGGTCAGCCGCCGGGCCGGGACGACCACATCGGTCCCGGCGGCGGGCGCGCCGGGTCCCGGCCGCCACTCCAGGGTGCGGACGGCGTACCGGTAGCGGTCGGTGGCGGCCAGCGTCATGACCGGGCCGTCCAGCGCGAGCCGTATCCCGGTCAGGACCGGCAGCGAGTCGTCCCGGCCCGCCGCCACCGCGACCTGACCGACCGCGGCGGCGAAGGCGTCTCCGTCGACCGCCCCGCGCACCTCGGGCAGCGCGGGCGGGGCGGGGTGGTCCTCCAGCGGCAGCAGGGAGAGCCCGAAGCGGGCGTCGCCGGACGTCACGGACAGCCGCGAGCCCTCCACGGCCAGCTCCGCCCGCCCCCGGGGGAGCACCTTGCAGATGTCGAGCAGCCGCCGCCCGAGGACCAGGGCCCGCCCCTCGACGCCGGTGTCGGCCACCACCTCGATCCGGGCCGAGGCCTCGTGGTCGAGGCCCGATACCCGCAGCCGTCCGTCCGCCGCCTCCAGGAGCAGCCCGCCGAGCACGGGCAGGGGAGAACGGGCCGGGAGGACGCGCGCGGCCCAGGCCACGGCATCGGTCAACACACCGCTGTCGATACGGAATTCCATGCCGCCGACGCTATCCGCCACCACTGACAATGCCGCTGGCCACACCGCTGGACTGCGGATACGTCCTCGTCCAGCCGGTTCGGCCGGTCGGCCGGGTGTTCCGGGACGATTCCGGGACGCCGATCCGGGAAGAGGCGCCCGCCCTTGATCGTTCCACCTCTCACAGGCACGCGCAGACGCGCCGACGCGCAGACGACGACGTACAGGGGGAGCAGTGTGATGACCGACGTCCACGGCACGGTCGAGCCCGGATTCGAGTCCGTACGGGAGGAGTTCGCCACGGTCGTGGCGGACGAGGCGCGGGACGGCGGCGCCCAGCTCGCCGTCCACCACCGGGGCCGCCTCGTGGTGGACCTGTGGGGCGGGGACGGGGTGGAAGGCGACTCGCTCCTCGCGCTCTACTCCTCCTCCAAGGGCGCGATGGCCCTGGTCACCGCCCTCCTCGTCCAGGACGGCACGCTCGAACTCGACCGCGAGGTCGCCTCCTGGTGGCCGGAGTTCGCCGCCGGGGGCAAGGAGGCGCTGACCCTGCGCCAGCTGCTCGCCCACCGGTCCGGCGTGATCGGCGCCGAGGAGGGCCTCACCCTCGACGAACTGGCCGACGACCGGCTGATCGCCGCGCGCCTCGCCGGCCGACGGCCCGCCTGGGAGCCGGGCGCGGGCCACGGCTACCACGCCCTCGTGATCGGCGCCCTCGTCGGCGAGGTGGTCCTGCGGGCCACCGGACGGACCCTGCGGGATCTGTTCGAGGAGCGCGTCCGGGCGCCGTACGCCCTGGACTACTACCTGGGGCTGCCCGAGGCGCTCGAACCCCGCTTCCGTACGGCCCTGCCCGCCCTGCTCACCCCTGCCGAGCAGGCGTTCCTCGCGGAGCACCCGATCGACCCGGACAGCCTGGCGGCCCTCGCGTTCAACGTCCGGGCCGATCCGTCGTTCGACATCGTCGCCTACGGGAACTCCCGTAGGGTCCGGGAGCTGGGGCCGCTCTCGGGCGGTGGTGTCGGCTCCGCGCGCGGTCTGTCCCGGATGTACGCGGCGGTCGCCGGTGAACTCGACGGGCGCGGTCCGCTCCTGAAGCCGGACGTCCTGGCCGAGTTCGCCCGGGTCCACTCCTCCGGTACGGATCTGGTGACGGGCAACGACAACGCCTTCGGTCTCGGGTTCGTCCCGCTCGCCGCGCGCTACCCGGAGCTCGGCCCCACCGCCGTCGGCCACAGCGGAGCGCCCGGCTCGCAGGCGTTCGCGGACCCGGCGTCCGGTCTCGCGTACAGCTACACCCGGCGCCGCTTCGCCTTCGCCGGGGGGCCCGGCGCCCCCGAGAACGCCCGGCTGGTCACGGCGGTCGCCACGGCGGCGGCCACCCGGGACTGACGGGAGGGAACCGCCTCGGGCCGGTCCCGTCAGGAAGCCGCCGTCCCCGGAGCCTCAGGGGCCGCCGACCCCGGAACTCTCCCACCACCCGGGCCGGAGCCCCCAGCCACCCAGCCCCCCCAGGACCCAGGGAACGCCGAGCGCCCGCCTTCCGCTGCTGCGGAGGGCGGGCGCGCTCGTACGGGGAATCGGCGACGGGTCCAGCCGGGACGACCGGGGGCGGCCGGGACGACCGGGTGATCAAGGCGGTCGGAGTCCGGTCTGGGTCAGGTCTGGGTCCGGTCTTGATCCGGTCGGAGTCCGGCCGGGACCGCCGGACCGGCCTGGTCCGGTCCGGGTGCCGGATCCTCCCGGTCAGCCGCCGTTCTTGATCGCGGAGATGTCGAAGTTCAGCTTGACCTTGTCGCTGACCATCACACCGCCGGTCTCCAGGGCCGCGTTCCAGGTCAGGCCCCAGGCGGAGCGCAGGATCTCGGCGGAGCCCTCGAAGCCGACGCGCTCGTTGCCGTAGACGTCGGTGGCGGAGCCGTTGAACTCCAGGTCGATCGAGAGCGGCTTGGTGACGTCCTTGATCGTCAGGTCGCCGGTGATCCGGTACCTGTCGCCGCCGAGCTGCTCGGCGGTCGTCGAGCGGAAGGTCATCAGCGGGAACTGCTCGGCGTCGAAGAAGTCGCCGCTCCGCAGGTGGCCGTCGCGGTCTCCGATGCCGGTGTCGACGGAGGCGATCCGCACGTCGATCGAGGCGGTGGAGGCGCCGGGGTCCGCACCGTCCAGCTTCAGCGAGCCCTCGTGCTCGGCGAAGGTGCCCCGGACGTTGGTGACCATCGCGTGCCGGACGGTGAAACCGATGCTGCTGTGCGCCGGGTCGATCGTGTAGTCGCCGGTCAGGGCGGCGAGCGCCGGGTCCACGGGGAGGGTGGCGGTGGCGGTGGACTCGTTGCTCTTGCGGTTGAAGAGACCCATGACTGACTGCTCCTTGATCGGTGTTCCGGTGCCGATCGGGTCGGCGCTTGTCGGACTCGCTTGTTGAACCTTCAACGAGAATGACTGTAGCTCCATCCCGTTCAACTTTCAACATCCCGGGACGCGGTTCACCCGAAAGGGGGTGCCCGGGACCCCTTCCGGACGCGCGTAGAGCTGCGGCACCATCTCCCTGCGGCCCCCGCCCGGCGAGGGCCCCGGCACCACCTGCACCGCCGTCCCCAGCCGTCACGGTCACCAGCAGGAGGCACATTCCGATGAAGCTCCGCTCCGTCCTCACCGCCCTCGGCCTCGTCCTCGGCGCGCTCTTCGCGCCCGGCGTCGGCGTCCTCGCCGCCACGGGCGAGGCCCACGCGGCCGACAAGATCAGTCACGCCACCGCGACCTCGATGTTCAGCTCCTCGGGGATCACCTGGTCCTCCTCGGGCAACTGCTCCAACCGGAACGTCGCCACCTGTACGTCCTTCGACCAGCTCAACCTGGCCACCGCCCAGGGCGCCCAGACCCTCAGGAGCGCCAGCGGCTGCGCCCTCAACATCACCGGCGGCACCGAGACCGGCCACGCCAGCGGCACGTACTCCCACTGGAACGGCTACAAGCTCGACTTCGGCAAGGCCACCTGCGTCACCAACTACGTGAAGAACACCTTCAGCTACATCGGGGTGCGCGCCGACGGAGCCCCGCAGTGGAAGTCCGGCGCGGGCAACGTCTACGCCGACGAGGGCAACCACTGGGACGTGACCTTCTACAACTGCGGCGGCTGCTGACCCGCTCCGCCCGAGTCGCCTCCTCCGGAAGCCACTTGGACTAACCGACGGGGATGCTTGGACTGGCGGCCTCCGCTCGGCACCATCTCGTTGACGGTGCCGCGCGGGCGGGGCCAACTAGAGCGCATGTCCCTCCCCCACTCGCGAAGAGTCCGTGCGGCCTGCGCGCTCGCCACCGCCTCGTCCGCCGTGTTCGCCCTGGCCGGGCCCGCCCTCGCGGAGGGTCCGGCCGGCCCGGTCCCGGCCGCCGGGGCCGTCACGGCGGCCACCCCCGTCCTCACCTCGTCCCGGCTCTCCGTCGCCGTCGCCGAGGACTTCCCCCGCGTCCTGTCGTACACCGACCGCGCGACCGGCGCCCGGCTCCTCGGCAGTACGGCCCCGGTGACCCGGATCGTCCTCAACGGCACCGCCCGCGAGGTCCGCGCCAAGGCCGCCCCCGTCCTGCGGGCCTCCTCCGCCACGTACACCCTGACCTTCCCCGAGCTGCCGGGCGTCGAGATCGACGCGCGCCTGAGCGTCGAGGGACGGACCACCACCTTCCGGGTCACCGCCGTCCGCGACACCGAGGCCTTCCGGGTCGGCACCCTCGACATACCCGGCCACGACCTGGTCTCCGTGGGCTCCTCGGACGCCGGGGCGGCCACCGCCTTCACCCGGCTCGACCCCGACTCCACCCGGACCGCCGACGTCTTCGCGCAGGTCACCGAGGGGACCGCCGCCGACACCGCCCCGGTCGGCGCGAGCTACGCGATCGTCAGCACCGGCCGCCTCGCCGCCGCCGTCGAGTCCAACTCCAGCTACGACAAGCCCACCGGAGCCTCCGCCCGCGACGGCGCCCGCTTCTGGCACCAGGCCCGCAGGACCGGCACCGAGACCCGTGTCGGCGTCTGGTCCGGCCAGTGGACCTACCGGGGCGAAGGCGCCCCGAAGCCCGCGACCGGAGACGGCCTGCCCTGGGCGAAGGTCGTCGTCACCCCCGACGCCAACGGCGACGGCGCCACCGACTGGCAGGACGGCGCCGTCGCCTTCCGGACCATCGGCACCAAGGCCCCCGGCAGCGACCGGACCCCGGACCGGGTCGTCGCCCACATCCCGTTCAACTTCGCCTCGCAGGCCACCCACCCCTTCCTGCGCACCCTCGACGACGTCAAGCGGATCTCGCTCGCCACCGACGGCCTCGGCCAGTTCGCCCTGCTCAAGGGGTACGGCTCCGAGGGCCACGACTCCGCCCACCCGGACTACGGCGGCAACTACAACAAGCGCGCCGGTGGCCTGAAGGACCTCAACACCCTCCTCAGGAAGGGCCGCGAGTGGGGCGCGGACTTCGGGGTCCACGTCAACGCCACCGAGTCGTACCCCGAGGCGAAGAACTTCAGCGAGACCCTCGTCGACAAGACCAAGCCCGGCTGGAACTGGCTCAACCAGAGCTACTACATCGACCAGCGCCGCGACCTCAACAGCGGCGACCTCGCCCGCCGCTTCCAGCAGTTGCGCGCCGAGACCGACCGCAACCTCTCCACCCTCTACATCGACGTCTACTACACCCACGGGTGGATCGCCGACGAGACCGTGCGGGCCGTCCAGGCGCAGGGCTGGAACATCGCCACCGAGTGGTCCGAGAAGTTCGAACGGGCCTCCCTCTGGTCCCACTGGGCCAACGACCTCGACTACGGCGGCGCCACCAACAAGGGCCTCAACTCGCAGATCGTCCGCTTCATCCGCAACGGCGAGAAGGACGTCTGGAACAACCACCCGGTCCTCGGCCAGACCGCCCTCGTCGACTTCGAGGGCTGGACCGGCGAGACCGACTGGAACGCCTTCACCGCCAACATCTGGCAGCGCAACCTGCCCGCCAAGTACCTCCAGCAGCAGAAGATCACCCGCTGGAACGGCGACGACATCACCTTCACCGGAGACGTCCGCGGCACCGTGGAGGACGGCAGGCGTACCTTCTACGACCACGGCCGCAAGGTCCTCGACGGCGACGCCTACCTGCTCCCCTGGGACGAGGGCGAGAAGCTCTACCACTACAACAAGACCGGTGGCACGAGCAGTTGGGCCGTCCCCGAGGGCCCCCGCTCGTACACGGTCTACCGGCTCACCGACAACGGGCGCGTGAAGACCGGCACCGTCCGGCCCACCGCCGGGAAGATCACCCTCGACGCCGTCGCCGGACAGCCCTACGTCCTCTACCCGGACCGCGCCCCGGCGCAGCCCGCGCCCCGCTGGGGCCAGGGCGCCCCCGTCGCGGACCCCGGCTTCAACGACGCCGGACTCACCGCCTGGACCAGGACCGGCACCGTCACCCGCGACACCGACGCCGAGGGCCGCAACAGCGCGAAGCTCTCCGGCGCCGCCGCCGCGTCCCTCGGCCAGCGGATCACCCGGCTCACCCCCGGCGCCCGCTACACCGCCTCCGCCCTGATCGAGGTCGCCCCCGGCGCCACCCGCCCCACCACCCTCTCCGTCGGCGGCCGCTCCGTCACCGTCGAACGCTCCGCGCTCCAGGACCGGGTCGCCGCCTCCGACTGGAACGGCACCCGCTTCCAGCGCGCCAAGGTCACCTTCACCGCACCCCGGGGCGGCAGCACCCCGCTGCGGATCGAGGCCGCGGGCGGCAGCGCCGCCACCGTCCGCGTCGACGACGTCCGGATCGTCGCCAACGACCCCGCCACCAAGCCGGGAACCCTCGTGTACGAGGACTTCGAGGCCGTCGACCAGGGCTGGGGCCCCTTCCTCAAGGGCGACTCCGGCGGCACCACCGACCCGCGCACCCACATCGCCCAGCTGAACGCCCCGTACACCCAGGCGGGCTGGAACGGAAAGCCGACCGACGACGTCCTCGGCGGCGCCGAGAGCCTCAAGTCCCACGACGAGAACAGCGGACTCGTCTACCGCACCGCCCCCTGGACCGTGCCCATGAAGGACGGCCACCGCTACCGCGTCGAGTACGCCTACCAGTCCAGCCACGCGGGCGCCTACGAGTGGATCACCGGCTACGACCGCGCCGACGGCACCCCGGTCGAGACCCGCAGGACCCCGCTCGGACGGCAGCGCACCGACGCGCGGTTCTCCGAGACCGTCACCGCGGGCTGCGGCGACACCTGGACCGGCCTGCGCAAGCGCGCCGACGCACCCGACGGCGCCGACTTCGTCCTCGACGACTTCACCGTCACCGACCTCGGACCGGCCCCCGAACGCGCCGCCTGCGGCACGCTCACCGTCACCGCGCCCGAGACCCTGGAGCCCGGCCGCCCGAACCGGATCACCGCCACCTTCGGCAACGACGAGACGGGCGCCGTCGCCGACGCCACCGCCACCCTCGCCCTGCCCGCCGGGTGGACCGCCGAACCGGCCGCACCGGTCGTCCTCGGCACCGTCCCGGCAGGCGGGAGGACCACCGCGACCTGGCAGGTGACACCGCCCGTGGACGCCGCCTACCAGCCCTACCCGCTGACCGCCTCCCTCACCTACACCCTCGGCGGGGACGGGCGCGGGCTCACCGCCGCCACCACCGTCCGAACCCTGCCCCCGCCGCCCACCGCCGACACCTGGGCCAGCGACCACGACTGGACCTCCGCCACCAACGGCTGGGGCCCCGTCGAGCGCGACCTCTCCAACGGAGAGACCGGCACCGGCGACGGCTCCCCGCTGCGGATCGGGGGAGTGACCTACGCCAAGGGCCTGGGCAGCCACGCCCCCGCCACGGTCCGCTACTACCTGGGCGGCCGCTGCACCTCCCTCACCGCCGAGGTCGGCGTCGACGACGTCCAGACCAGCCGGGGCAGCGTCCGGTTCACGGTCCTCGCGGACGGTACGGAGAAGGCCAAGTCCCCGGTCCTGCGGGCCACGGACCCGGCCCGGTCCCTGACCGCCGACGTCACCGGAGCCTCCTACGTGGACCTGGTGGCCGACGACGGCGGAGACGGCAACGGCAACGACCACGCGGACTGGGGGAACGCCCGCTTCCACTGCGGCGGCTGACCGGCCCCGGACGGCCCCGGGTCCGGACCCCCGGACCCGGGCCCTCCGTCCGGGCCCCCGGCCCCGCCCCGCGCACCCGCCGACGGATCACGCCGGGTGCGCGGGGCACCACTCGTAGTGGCGCCCCGCTTCACCGGGCGATTATGGGAACCCTACAAATGCGAGGGGTGCTCGACTGTTGACTCGGACCGGGAACGGGGTAGTTCTGTCCAGCCCCACCAGGATTCGACACAGGAGACTGTACGGACTCGACGGCGGAGATTTCTTGTCCGGCTTCGTAGGGTCGAGACATGACCGTTGTGGACCAGATCCCGAGCGAGCCCGTTGACGCCCGAGGCCGGGTGGCCGAACTGCGTGTCCTGCGCGAGCAGGCACTGGCGGGGCCGAGCGAGCGAGCGACCGAGGCGCAGCACGCGAAGGGCAAGCTGACCGCGCGCGAGCGCATCGAGCTGCTCGTCGACCCGGGCTCCTTCAACGAGGTCGAGCAGCTGCGCAGGCACCGCGCGCAGGGCTTCGGACTGGAGGCCAAGAAGCCGTACACCGACGGTGTCATCACCGGCTGGGGCACGGTGGAGGGCCGGACGGTCTTCGTCTACGCGCACGACTTCCGCATCTTCGGCGGCGCCCTCGGCGAGGCCCACGCCACGAAGATCCACAAGATCATGGACATGGCCATCGCGGCCGGTGCCCCGCTGGTCTCCCTGAACGACGGCGCGGGCGCCCGTATCCAGGAGGGCGTCTCCGCCCTCGCCGGGTACGGCGGCATCTTCCAGCGCAACACCCGGGCCTCGGGCGTCATCCCGCAGATCTCCGTGATGCTCGGCCCCTGCGCGGGCGGCGCGGCCTACAGCCCGGCGCTCACGGACTTCGTGTTCATGGTCCGCGAGACCTCGCAGATGTTCATCACCGGTCCCGACGTCGTCAAGGCGGTCACCGGCGAGGAGATCACCCAGAACGGACTCGGCGGCGCCGACGTCCACGCGGGCGTCTCCGGCGTCTCCCACTTCGCCTACGACGACGAGGAGACCTGCATCGCGGAGGTCCGCTACCTCCTGTCGATGCTTCCCCAGAACAACCGCGAGAACCCCCCGGCCGTCGTCGGCGAGGACCCGGCCGACCGCCGTTCCGAGGTCCTCCTCGACCTGGTGCCCGCCGACGGCAACCGCCCGTACGACATGCACAAGGTCATCGAGGAGCTCGTCGACGACGGCGACTACCTGGAGATCCACGAGCGCTGGGCCCGCAACATCATCTGTGCCCTCGCCCGCCTCGACGGGCAGGTCGTCGGCCTCGTCGCCAACCAGCCGCAGACCCTGGCCGGAGTCCTGGACATCGAGGCCTCCGAGAAGGCGGCCCGCTTCGTACAGATGTGCGACGCGTTCAACATCCCGATCATCACCCTTCTGGACGTACCCGGCTTCCTTCCCGGCGTCGACCAGGAGCACGGTGGAATCATCAGGCACGGCGCGAAGCTGCTCTACGCGTACTGCAACGCGACCGTCCCCCGGATCTCGCTCATCCTGCGCAAGGCGTACGGCGGTGCTTACATCGTCATGGACTCCCAGTCCATCGGTGCCGACCTGACGTACGCCTGGCCCACCAACGAGATCGCGGTCATGGGTGCGGAGGGCGCCGCCAACGTGATCTTCCGCAAGCAGATCGCCGAGGCGGAGGACCCCGAGGCCATGCGGATGCGCATGGTCAAGGAGTACAAGGCCGAGCTGATGCACCCGTACTACGCGGCGGAACGCGGCCTCGTCGACGACGTCATCGACCCGGCCGACACCCGCCAGGTGCTCATCAGGTCCCTCTCGATGCTGCGGACCAAGCACGCCGACCTGCCGTCCCGCAAGCACGGCAACCCGCCTCAGTAGGAGGAGTCATCCACGTGAGCACCCCTGCCAACCTTCTCCGTGTCGAGAAGGGCCAAGCCGACCCCGAGGAGCTCGCCGCGATCACCGCGGTGCTGCTCGCCCGCGCCGCCACCCGCGCCGACGAGACCCCCGACGGGGGCCACCGCGACCGCACCGCGGCCGGCTGGCGCCGTCTGGAGCGCGAGCCCGGCTTCCGCGCCCCGCACAGCTGGCGCTGACCGTACGGACCCGTTCACGGGCCGTACGGACCCCGTACGACGAAGGGCCGGGCCCCGGTGACCACCGGGACCCGGCCCTTTCGCGTGCCGTCCGGCCCGGGAGGCACGAGGAACGCCGAAGGCCGCGTCCCCCGGGCGGGGGAACGCGGCCTTCGGCGCGTCGGGGACGGCGTTACCGCAGTCGTGCCATGAGGGCGTGTTCGACGAGGGTGATGAGGGCGCTCTTGGCGTCGCCGCGGTGGCGGGCGTCGGTGGTGATGATGGGGGTGTCGGGGCCGATCTGGAGGGCTTCGCGTACTTCTTCGGGTTGGTAGGGCTGGTTTCCGTCGAAGCCGTTGAGGGCGATGACGAAGGGGAGGCCGCTGTTCTCGAAGTAGTCGACGGCGGGGAAGCAGTCGGCGAGGCGTCGGGTGTCGACGAGGACGACGGCGCCGATGGCGCCGCGGACGAGGTCGTCCCACATGAACCAGAAGCGGTCCTGTCCGGGGGTGCCGAAGAGGTAGAGGATGAGGTCCTGGTCGAGGGTGATGCGGCCGAAGTCCATGGCGACGGTGGTGGTGGTTTTGTCGCCGGTGTGGGTGAGGTCGTCGATGCCCGCGGAGGCGGAGGTCATGACGGCTTCGGTGCGCAGGGGGTTGATCTCCGAGACCGCGCCGACGAACGTGGTTTTGCCCACGCCGAATCCGCCCGCCACCACGATCTTCGCGCTGGTGGTTGAACGGGCCGCGCCGCCGCTAGAGCTTGCGAAGTCCACTGAGCACCCTTTCGAGCAGTGTCACGTCTGGCTGACCGCCGGCGGCTTCGTCGCCGCCCGGCTGGTGGATGGCGACGAGGCCGGCCTCCGCCAGGTCGGCTACGAGGATCCGGGCGACGCCGAGGGGAATGGAGAGGAGGGCCGAGATCTCGGCGATCGACTTGATCTCGAAACACAACCGGCAGATCCGCTGGTGCTCGGGCAACTGGCCCTGCAGCCGGGACGGATCGGCCGTCGTACTGACCAGCGCCTCGATGGCGAGCTGGTAACGCGGCCGGGTCCGGCCGCCGGTCATGGCGTACGGACGGACGAGCGGATTGTGTCCGCCGGAACCGCCCGGGGAACCGTAGCCGCCCGAGGACGCGCGCGAGGAGCCGTACGCGCCCGTGGACGGGGCCGGGGACTGCCGATGGGGCTGCGAGGTGGCAGGTCTGCTCGGCGTGGAGGGGAAGTTGTACCGGTTGCGCGCGGGGTCGCCCAGGGGCGTCTGGTACGCGTCATAACCGTTGTAGGGGTTCGAGCCCGGTGGTGTACCCACGTCTCCTCCTCCGACTGCCTCGCGGTCCATGTCCCTTGGAGCCGCGCCACCGCACCCTACGGGGCGGTGGCGCGGAACGCACTGTCTGTCTGTTGTTTGAGAAGAGTTCCCTAGTTGAGGAGGCTTCCCTGGAGCTCCGCCCGGAGGTCGGGCGTCAGCACGGTGCCCGCCCGGTCCACCAGGAGGGCCATCTCGTAGCCCACGAGACCGATGTCGGCCTCGGGGTGGGCGAGGACGGCCAGCGAGGAGCCGTCCGAGACCGACATGATGAAGAGGAAGCCGCGCTCCATCTCCACCACCGTCTGGTTGACCGCACCCCCCTCGAAGATCCGGGACGCGCCCGCGGTCAGCGAGGTCAGTCCGGACGCGACGGCCGCCAGCTGGTCGGCGCGGTCCCGGGGAAAGCCCTCGGACATCGCCAGCAGGAGTCCGTCGGCGGAGACCACCACCGTGTGGGACACCCCGGGGGTGTTGTCCACGAAGTTGGTGATCAACCAGTTCAGATTCTGCGCCGCCTGGCTCATGCTCACACTAACGCTCCTGGTTGTAGGTGCTGCTGGGGCCGAGGCCCGATCCGTTCGTGTCCGATCCCGCGTTGCGCCCCTGCTGGACGCCCCGGCGCAGGTTGCTCAACCTGCCCCGCACGTCCTCGGGTGCGCGGGAGACCTGGGGGCCGCCCTGCGGGGTCTGTTCGGCCTTGCCCTCGACCAGGTTGGCCTTCGGGACCCGGCGGGGGAGACCGGACGCGGTGACCCCGCCCGCCTTCGGCTCCTTGAGCTTTCCGGCCCGCTGCCAGCGCTCGTCGTTCGTCGACCGCCATGTGTCGGAACCTTCGGCCTCCGGCTGCTGTTCCCGCACCGGCTGCGTGGGCTCGGTCCGCTGCGGTGCCCGCTGCTGCGCCGTCCCCTGGTCCTGCGGGGCGGCACTGCCGCGGCGCGGCAGACCGGCGTCGGTCAGCTGGTGACCTGCGTCCGGGGCGGCACTCGGGGTCGGACCCGGACGGTCGAAGCCTACGCGGTCGGGGGCCTGTTCGGCAGCGCCCGGAGCAGATTCCGATTCCGTTCCGTACGTCTGCGGCCAGCTGTTTCCGTAGCTGTTCCGATCCGGCCACTCACCCTGGTGGGGCTGAGGATCGAACGCGTTGCCGTACTGCTGGTGTTCGGTTTGCGGGGCCGCGTACGAACCTTCCGGATGGCCCTGCGGCGGGAAGCCCTCGTGACCCTGCTGCGGATAGCCGAAACCATCCTGCTGGGGAAGGCCCGCCGGGTACTCCTGGCCGTACCCCGGCGGCTGCGCGTACCCCTGCTGCGGGTACGGCTCCGCCGGGTACTCCGGGGTCTGCTGCGGCTGCCCGTACTCCTGGGCCGGGGCCTGCTGCCCGTGCTCCTGGACCGGTGCCTGCTGGCCGAATCCCTGAGCCGGGGCCTGCTCTCCCCGCTCCCGCGCCACCGGCGCGGTCTCGTCGCGGAAGAGCGGCTGTCCGCCGCCCGGCCGGGCCCCCGGGCCGCCGCGCCGCCCGCCGCGCTGCGGCGCGGGCCCTGCCGGGTGCTCCTCGGCGGCGGGCAGCTGCTCGTACCGCGAGTCGTCGAAGCCGAGGTCCGCGGCGGTCAGCACCGGCTGCTGCCGCGTCGGCGCGGCCTCGAAGCCGCCCCGCTGCTCCGGCATGATCTGGGAGACCGTGAAGTCGTCCTGGAGCGGCTGCTCGCCGCCACCGCCGTGCGTGATCGCGTCCGGGAGCATGACCAGCGAGGTCGTGCCCGCCTGCTCGCCCGAGGGGCGGAGCTGGACGCGGATGCCGTGCCGGTCGGCGAGCCGGCCGACCACGAAGAGGCCCATGCGCTGCGAGACGGCCGCGTCGACGGTGGGCGGGTTGGCCAGCTTGTGGTTGATGTCCGCGAAGTCCTCGGCGGTGAGCCCGATGCCCTTGTCGTGGATCTCGACCATCACCCGGCCGTCGGGGAGCCGGGTCGCGGTGACCCGGACCTTGGTCTGCGGGGAGGAGAACGTGGTGGCGTTCTCGAGGAGCTCGGCGAGCAGGTGCACGAGGTCGGTCACGGCCTGGCCGTGGATCTCGGCCTCCGGTACGCCCGCCAGCTCGATGCGCTCGTACTGCTCCACCTCGGAGGAGGCCGCCCGCATGACGTCCACCAGCGGGACCGGCTGGTCCCAGCGGCGGCCCGGGTCCTCGCCCGCGAGGACGAGGAGGTTCTCGCCGTTGCGGCGCATACGGGTCGCCAGGTGGTCCAGCTTGAAGAGGTTCGCCAGCTGGTCCGGGTCGGCCTCGTTGTTCTCCAGGCCGGTGATGAGGGTCAGCTGGCCCTCGATCAGCGACTGGTTGCGGCGCGAGAGGTTGGTGAAGATCGCGTTGACGTTGCCCCGGAGCATGGCCTGCTCGGCGGCGAGCCGGACGGCCTCGCGGTGGACCTGGTCGAAGGCGCGGGCGACCTCGCCGATCTCGTCCCGCGAGTCGATCGGGATGGGCTGCACCCGGGTGTCGACCCGGCCCGGTTCGGCACGGGAGAGCTGGTCGACCAGCATCGGCAGGCGCTGCTCGGCGATCCCGAAGGCGGCGGTGCGCAGCGCGCGCATCGAGTGGCTCATCTGGCGGGCCATCATCCCGGCCAGCACGAAGGCGGCGAGCAGGGCGACGACGACGATGCCGCCGTTGACCCAGGCGTCCCGCTTGGCGTCGCCGGAGATCCTGGCGGCCTCGGCCACGGCCTTGTCGACGAGGGCCTTCTCGACCTCGGAGTAGCCCGCGAACCTGGCGCCCGCGACGGCGGCCCAGACCTCGGGGGTGATCCCCTTGGACTTCAGGGCGGCGAGGGCGTCGGGGTCCTTGGCGCTGCCGATCGCGGCGGTGAGGCCGGAGTAGACGGAGCCGTCCTTGCCCTTGGGCGGCTCGACGTCGGAGGAGGGCAGCTGCTTGGCGCTCTCGGTGGCCTTGGCGGCCATGGTCCTCTTCAGCAGCTCGACGTCCTCGGGCGCACCACCGGAGGAGAACTCGCCGAGGGCGATCTGCTCCAGGTAGTTGTACGAGTTGAACGCCACGGACTGCTGGGCGAAGACGGCTTCCTCGCGGCTCGGCCGGACCAGGAGCTGGGTGCCGATGGAACGCTGGAGCGACTCGGCGCCCTTGGCGAGCTGGACGGCGTAGACGCTGCGGCCGTAGGCGGTGACGTTGCCGGTGCCGAGCCCCAGTTCGTTGGAGAACTCGGTGAGGTAGTGCTGGACGCCGGTGTAGCCGAGCTGGGTGTTCACCGGGTCGAGGGAGCGGGTGTACGCGATCTTGCGGAGCGCGTCGAGCTTGGGCTCCTCGTCCTTGAAGAGGCGCAGCCGCCGCTCCAGGCCCTGGCCCGGGGGGAGGTCCTCGACGGCCTGGTCGAAGGCGATGCGGGCGGCGTCGGTCGCCGCGTACGCCTTCCGTACCTGCTCGCTCTTGAGGCCCTCGGGGGGCGGCGAGGCCAGCAGGGGAGCGGCGGTGAGGTCACGCTCGTTCAGGAGGGCGGTGCTGTAGTCGGAGGCGGCCCGCACGACGAGCGCGGTCCGCTCGGCCTCCCGGGCCTCCTGCCAGGTGTCGACGGACCCCTTGACCTGGAAGCCGCCCATGACGAGGCCGACGAGCACGGGTATGAGCAGGATCGCGTTCAGACGGGTGGGCACCCGCCAGTTGCGGGGCGAGAGCTTGCTGGAGCTTCCCGTACCGACGGCGGCCGCGGCGGGCGGGGGCGTGACGGGCACGTCCACGGGCGACACGGCGGCGCGCGACGGCGGCGTGAAGTTGCCCCGCGTCTCCTGCTCCGCGGAGCTTTCCTTGCTTCGCCTCACTCGACCAACAACCTCTCGGCGTCGGCACCTACGTTGTGCCGGTGTTTCGTTCAGGGCCGTACTACTCGGGAGTTCATGAATTGCAGCACGTGAAGGGGTTTCGTTCCAAACAGTGGGAAGCGGGCCCCCGCCACGGCCGAGGCCTGACATAAAACGGGCATAAAGAGCGAGCCCCGCCAAAAGGCGGGGCTCAGGTGAGCACAGCGACACCGATCGGATGCGTCGGGTGTCCGAGGCGCCCCAATTCTCTGTCGAAACGTTATGAACAGCCGGGCGGCCGTGTCGAAGGACACAGACCGCCCATGACGGGGGCATGGGACAACCGTCCGGTCCGTCCTGTCACTTGAGTCGTGCCATGAGGGCGTGTTCGACGAGGGTGATGAGGGCGCTCTTGGCGTCGCCGCGGTGGCGGGCGTCGGTGGTGATGATGGGGGTGTCGGGGCCGATCTGGAGGGCTTCGCGTACTTCTTCGGGTTGGTAGGGCTGGTTTCCGTCGAAGCCGTTGAGGGCGATGACGAAGGGGAGGCCGCTGTTCTCGAAGTAGTCGACGGCGGGGAAGCAGTCGGCGAGGCGTCGGGTGTCGACGAGGACGACGGCGCCGATGGCGCCGCGGACGAGGTCGTCCCACATGAACCAGAAGCGGTCCTGTCCGGGGGTGCCGAAGAGGTAGAGGATGAGGTCCTGGTCGAGGGTGATGCGGCCGAAGTCCATGGCGACTGTGGTGGTGGTTTTGTCGCCGGTGTGGGTGAGGTCGTCGATGCCCGCGGAGGCGGAGGTCATGACGGCTTCGGTGCGCAGGGGGTTGATCTCCGAGACCGCGCCGACGAACGTGGTTTTGCCCACGCCGAATCCGCCCGCCACCACGATCTTCGCGCTGGTGGTTGAACGGGCCGCGCCGCCGCTAGAGCTTGCGAAGTCCACTGAGCACCCTTTCGAGCAGTGTCACGTCCGGCGTACCGCCGGTCTCTCCGTTGCCCGGCTGGTGGATCGCCACCATGCCGGCCTCCGCCAGGTCGGCTACGAGGATTCGGGCGACGCCGAGCGGCATCGACAGGAGCGCCGACACCTCGGCCACCGACTTGACCTCACGGCACAGGTGGCAGATCCGCTGGTGCTCGGGGAGCAGCGTCGCGAGGTGTGCCGGATCGGCCGTGGTGCTGACCAGTGCCTCGATGGCGAGCTGGTAACGCGGCCGGGTCCGGCCACCGGTCATCGCGTACGGACGTACCAGCGGCTGGTCGCCCTCGTGTCCGTACTCGTCGACTGAGGCGCCGTACGGATCGTGAGAGGCGGGGGGCGGGGTCATGAATCCTCCGGGCGTGACAGCAAACTTCTGCCGTCTGATGGGGCCGGTGGGGGGCCGGACGGGGCGGCCGGACGGTGAACGGTGCCAAAGGGCGGTACGGAGGGGCGTACCGCCCGGTCGTGCGGTCGTGCGGTGGGGCTTGGTCCGGAGACGGCCCGTCAGTGCAGCAGGCTGCCCTGGAGCTCCGCACGGAGATCCGGGGTGAGGACGCTGCCGGCCCGGTCGACCAGCAGCGCCATCTCGTAGCCCACGAGGCCGATGTCGCACTCGGGGTGGGCGAGCACGGCCAGCGAGGATCCGTCGGAGACCGACATGAGGAAGAGGAAGCCGCGCTCCATCTCCACCACCGTCTGGGCGACGGGGCCCCCCTCGAAGATCCGGGACGCGCCCGCGGTCAGCGAGGTCAGTCCGGACGCGACCGCCGCCAGCTGGTCGGCGCGGTCGCGGGGGAATCCTTCGGACATGGCCAGCAGGAGTCCGTCGGCGGAGACCACCACCGTGTGGGACACCCCGGGGGTGTTGTCCACGAAGTTGGTGATCAACCAGTTCAGATTCTGCGCCGCCTGGCTCATCGCGTTCAACTAACGCTCCTGCTGGTGGTTCGGACCGGAGGGGTTGCCACCCGTGGTCGGGTTGCCCGCCTGACGGCCCTGCTGGATCCCGCGGCGCAGATTGGTGAGCCGGCCGCGGACGTCGTCGGGTGCACGCGAGACCTGGGGGCCGGCGGTGTGCGCCTGCTCCTGTGCGGTCCCGGGTACGAGGTTGGCCTTCGGCACGCGCCGGGGAAGACCGGAGGTGGTGACGCCGCCGGCCGCGGGCTTGCGCACCCGCTCGGCCTGGCGCACCAGCTCGTCGTTGGGCGAGGTCCGCCAGGCGGCCCCGCCGTTCTGGCGGCCGTCGGCGGCCGGATCGCCCGGACGGCCCGCGGGGGCGGGCGGCTGCGCGGCGACCGGGGGCTGCCCGGTGCGCGTCGCGTCCGGGGCCTGCGCCTGCCGCTGGGCCTGCTCCTGCTGCTGGAACCAGTTGGTCTCCAGCGTGTCGTAGAGCGGGGTGCGGCCGTCGCCCGTGCCACCGGCCGGCGGCAGGGCCTCCGGCCGTCGCGGCTGCTGGAGCTGCGGCTGACGCGGCTCCAGCGGCTGCTCGCCGACCGGGCGCGGGGCGCCGAAGTCACCGGCGGGCCGCTGACGCGGGGCCGGAGGCTGCTGCTGGCCACCCTGCTGCTGCGCCTGCGGCACGTAGGGCTGCTGGCCGAACTGCTGCTGGCCGCCCTGCTGGTACGGCTGCGGTGCCTGCGGCTGCTGGGCCCGCTGCGGGAGTCCCTGCTGCTGGGGTGCCTGGGCGCCGAAGTCGGGCTGCGCGAACTGGCCGGTGGAGGCGGGATCCTGCGGAGCGTCGAACTCCGGGCGGGCGAACTGGCCGGTGGCGGCCGGGTTCTGCGGGGCGCCGAAGTCGGGGCGCGGGAACTGGCCGGTGGAGCCGGGACCCTGCGGAGCACCGAAGTCGGGGCGCGGGAACTGGCCGGTGGAGCCGGGACCCTGCGGGGCGCCGAAGTCCGGACGCGGGAACTGCGCGGTCTCCGCCGGGTCCTGGACACCCTGGTACGGCTGCGGTGCCTGCGGCTGCTGGGCCCGCTGCGGGAGTCCCTGCTGCTGCGGTGCCTGGGCGCCGAAGTCGGGGTACGGGAACTGGCCGGTGGAGGCGGGATCCTGGGGCGCGTCCGGGCGGGCGAACTGGCCGGTGGCGGCCGGGTTCTGCGGGGCGCCGAAGTCGGGGCGCGGGAACTGGCCGGTGGAGCCGGGACCCTGCGGAGCACCGAAGAGACCCGTGGTCTCGGGCTCCTCGTGGCCGCGCGGGGCGTCCAGCGGGCTCATCTCCTGCTGCGGACGCCGGACCGGCGGCTGCGCCGGGTCGTCGCCCCAGCTCGCGGCCTGCGGGCGCGGCTGCTGCGGGTTGCCGCCGGGCAGCTCGGCGCGCGGGAACTCGTACCCGCCGGGCTGGTTCCCCTGCTGCGACTGGGGCTGCTGGGGCTGCTGGGGGACGGCCGGTGCCTGGTGGGCGCGGTTGCCCTGGTTCCCCTGGTTGCCCCACACGTCGGTGCGGGACGGGATGGCGCTCGCGGCGCCGCCGATGAGGCCGCCGCCGGGGCGCATCGTGTCGACCCCCGGGACCTGCGGGCCCTGGGGTGCCTGCGGGCCCTGGGGGACCTGCGGCAGCTGACCGGTCTGGTCGAGCTGGGCGTTCTGCGGCTGCGGGGCGTGCTGCGGGCCGCCGGGGAGGGGGGAGCCGTCGCGGGCGGGCAGCGCGGGGCGGGGAGCGCCCGTACCGACCTGACCGCGGGCCGCCGCGGCGCCCGAGGCGAGCCGGCCGGCCGCCGAGGACGCGCCGCCCTGGCCGGGCCGTGCGCCGCCGGGGCCACCGGGACCCGCGGGGAGACGGCCGCCGGGGGCGGTACCGGGCGGCATCGCGCCCTGGCCGCCCGGCTTGGGCATCGGCTTCTTGTTGCCCTGGGCGACGTCCACCGGGAGCATGACGAGCGCGGTGGTGCCGCCCGAGTCGGACGGACGCAGCTGGATGCGGATGCCGTGTCGCAGGGACAGGCGGCCGACCACGAACAGACCCATGCGGCGGGAGACGGAGACGTCCACGGTGGGCGGCGAGGCGAGCCGCTCGTTGATCGCCGCCAGGTCCTCGGGCGAGAGGCCGATGCCGGTGTCGTGGATCTCGACGAGCACCCGGCCGTCGGGCAGCGCGTGACCGGTGACCCGGACCTTGGTCTGCGGGGAGGAGAACGAGGTGGCGTTCTCGAGGAGCTCGGCGAGCAGGTGCACGAGGTCGTTGACGACCCGGCCGGCGACCTCGGTCGCGGGGACCGAGGACAGCTCGATGCGCTCGTACTGCTCCACCTCGGAGGCGGCGGCGCGCAGGACGTCGACCAGCGGGACCGGACGGGTCCAGCGGCGGCCCGGCTCCTCACCGGCGAGGACGAGGAGGTTCTCGCCGTTCCGGCGCATACGGGTGGCGAGGTGGTCGAGCTTGAAGAGCGAGGACAGCTGGTCCGGGTCGGCCTCGCGGGACTCCAGTTCGGAGATGAGCGAGAGCTGACGCTGGATGAGGCCCTGGGAGCGGCGCGAGAGGTTGGTGAACATCGCGTTGACGTTGCCCCGGAGGAGGGCCTGCTCGGCGGCGAGGCGGACGGCCTCGCGGTGCACGTCGTCGAAGGCCGCGGCCACCTGGCCGATCTCGTCCCGGGAGTGCACACCGACGGACTCGACGGAGGTGTCGACGTCCTGCGGGTCGGACTCCGAGAGCTGCTTGACCAGCTCGGGCAGGCGTTCCTGGGCGACCTTGGTGGCGGTGTCCTGGAGGCGGCGCAGCGAGCGGATCATGGACCGGGCCACGACGAAGGCGCCGATGAGCGAGACGCCGAGGACGATGAGGATCAGCGCACCGTTGACGATGGCCTCGCGCTGCGACTCCTGCCGCAGCTCACGGGCCATGGTCTCCATGTCGCCGAGCAGACCGCGCTCGATGCGGTTCATGGCGGCGATCTTGGTGCCGTACTCGTCGGTGAAGTTCAGGTGGCCGCGCTTGGCGCCGGACTGCATCGCCTCGTCGGACTTCAGCACGCGCTCGGCGTACTTCTCGGCGGCCAGGATCGAGGGGTTGCCGCTGTTCAGGGAGGCGGTCAGCTCGTTGGCGTCGCCGCCGGTCGACTCGTAGATCGCCTGGAAGGACTTGAGCTCGACGCCCTCGGAGTTGAGCGCGGCCTCGCCGTAGAGGCGGTCGCCCTGCTGGAGCTTCCCGGTGGTCTTGTCGCCCTGCGGGAGCGCACCGGCGATGATCGCCTGCTGGATGGAGGCGTACTCCTTGGCGGACGAGAACGCGGCGAGCGCCCGGGTCCGCTTGATCATGTCGGGGTTGCTGGTCGCCTGCGCCATGTCCTGCGACAGGCTGAGCAGCGAGCGGACGAGACGGCTGTACGCCTCGACCGTCACCGAGTGCGAGACGCCCTTGGAGTAGGCGTTGCCGCGGATCGTGTTGAGCTGGATGACCTGCGAGGCGATCTGGCTGACGTTCTGGCGGATGCTGCGCAGCGCCTCGTCGCCCTCGGTGGCCGGGATGTCCTCGGTCGCCTCGAGGAACGCCTTGTACTCGCGGTCGGTCTTCCGGCGGTTGTTGGCGACCTGGTAGTCGCTGACGGGGCGGCTGTTGGCCAGCGGCCCCGCGGAGAGGTCGCGCTCGGCCTGGAGGGCCTGCGCGAGGTCGGTCGCCTCACGGGTCAGCTTGGTGAGCAGCTGCATGTGGTCGAGCTGCTCCATGTCCTTGAGCGACTCGTTGATGCGGATGCCGCCCAGGGAGGTCGCGGCGACCACGGGGAGGGTGAGCAGGGCGACCAGACGCGTGGAGATGCGCCAGTTGCGCAGGGCTATTCGCGGGCCGACCTCGTTCTCGGCGCGGGGCTTGACGGGCACCTCGGCGGACTCGGCGGGGGCGGCACCGGCGTGGGGGCGCCTGCCCGCGTCACCGGCGTCGCCGGACGGGCCCTGGCCCTGCTTCGGGGTGCGCGGGGCCGAGGGACCGCGGTCGGTCCCGGCGCGCGGTTCCTGCTCCGCCGGAGCATCCGCGCGGCCCTGACGGGCCTGGGCAGACCCGGAGCCATCCCTCTTGAAACGTCCCTGCACTAGCGTCGCAACCTCTTGACCAGGCGTCCTTCCGGATGAACGGAGGACGGTGTCGGCTTCGTCGGGGCGTGTGTGACGCCCCAGGTGGTCATCGGTGACCGGCGCAGCTCCCCCTTTCCCGCCACTCGGCCGGCGCTGCGGTGCGCCCCGTGCGCGCCGGCTTCGAAACCCGCGGCGGTGCGTGGAATTGCAGCACAGTGCAGGATCTCCAACAAGGGCCGAGTACCCGGCCGGGAGGGGAATGACAACCCGTGCCCGGTGGGTCACCCCATGTAGACGATGATCGCGGAGGATTCGGACTTTTCCACTCCAATGAGTGGGCATACCCCTGTGTCCCAGTCGCCATGATCAGGAGCGGAATGGAGTATTCAGTGGCGGAATGTACCTTTCAGAGGTGACAAACTGTTGCCCGTAATGCCTGAAATGCTCACCCATGGGTGAGCAAACTCACACTCTTCCCGATGTCTTGGCCATGCTCCTCCGGGGAATCCCGTGCTTAGCCTGACGCTTTACACCCCTTCGCGCCCTTCGGCGGCGCCCGTACCGGAACAGGGTCAGACCATCCCGATGAACCCGACGAAGACGACGACGCCCGGCTCCACGGCCAACCCCCGCCGCTCCACCCTCGTCCACCTCGCGGACGCCGCAGAGCTCGACCGGGGCGCCCGGCCGGAGTACCCGGCCGCGCTGCCCGCCCGTACGGCCAACCCGCGCCGCACCGTCCTCATGCAGGCCCCCGCGCCGTTCGAGCCGCAGCCCTACGCCGTGTACGCCCGCTGACCCCGTAGCGCTTCCCCGCCTCCTGTGACGCGCGTCATGGGAGGCGCCGGCATCGCAGGTCGAGCGCCCCCGCGCCGCGTTAGCCTGGAGCGTCAGACTCCAGCAAGCATCAAGTGAGGGGCGACAGCACTCGTGCGCATCGCCAGATTCTCCATCGACGGCAATGTGGCCTTCGGCGCCGTCGAGGGCGAGGGAACCGTCGAGTCCGGCGGCCTCGTCCTCGACATCATCAAGGGCATCCCGTACACCGACTTCGAGCTCAGCGGCACCAAGGTCCCGCTCAGCAAGGTCCGGCTCCTGCCGCCCGTGCTCCCCAACAAGGTCGTGGGCATCGGCCGCAACTACGCGGCGCACGCCGCCGAGCTGGGCAACGAGGTCCCCGACGTCCCCGTCGCCTTCTTCAAGCCCACCACCTCGGTGATCGGCCCCGGCGACGCCATCGAGTACCCCTCCTTCTCGCAGGAGCTGCACTACGAGGCCGAGCTGGCCGTGGTGATCGGCCGCATGTGCCGCGAGGTCCCCCGTGAGCGCGTCCAGGACGTGATCTTCGGTTACACCTGCGCCAACGACGTCACCGCCCGTGACGTCCAGAAGCGCGAGAACCAGTGGGCCCGCGCCAAGGGCTTCGACACCTCCTGCCCCCTCGGCCCCTGGGTCGAGACCGGCCTGAGCGTGGCCGCCGCGGGCGACCTGACCCTCCAGGCCACGGTCAACGGGGAGCAGCGCCAGCTGGGTCGGACGAGCGACATGATCCGCTCCATCGAGGACCTGGTCGTCCACATCACCGAGGCCATGACGCTGCTGCCCGGCGACGTCATCCTCACCGGCACCCCCGCCGGGGTCGGCCCCCTCAACCCCGGCGACGAGGTCGCCGTCACCATCGAAGGCATCGGCACTCTCACCAATAGGGTGATCAAGCGTGGCTAACGCGATCCGCGTCCGTTTCTGTCCCTCGCCGACCGGCAACCCCCACGTGGGTCTGGTCCGCACCGCTCTCTTCAACTGGGCCTTCGCCCGGCACAACGAGGGCACCATGGTCTTCCGCATCGAGGACACCGACGCGGCGCGCGACTCGGAGGAGTCGTACGAGCAGCTGCTCGACTCGCTGCGCTGGCTCGGCCTCGACTGGGACGAGGGCCCGGAGGTCGGCGGCCCGCACGCGCCCTACCGGCAGTCGCAGCGGACGGACATCTACAAGGACGTCGCCGACAAGCTGCTCGCCGGCGGGTACGCGTACCCCTGCTACTGCACCACCGAGGAGCTCGACGAGCGCCGCGCCGCCGCCCGCGCCGCCGGCCGCCCCTCCGGCTACGACGGCCACTGCCGCGACCTCACCGCCGAGCAGAAGGCCGCCTACGAGGCCGAGGGCCGCACCGCGATCGTCCGCTTCCGGATGCCCGACGAGCCGATCACCTTCACCGACCTGGTCCGCGGCGAGCTGACCTTCACCCCGGAGAACGTGCCGGACTACGGCATCCTCCGGGCCAACGGCGCCCCGCTCTACACCCTGGTCAACCCGGTCGACGACGCCCTGATGGAGATCACCCACGTCCTGCGCGGCGAGGACCTGCTCTCCTCCACCCCCCGCCAGGTCGCCCTCTACAAGGCGCTGATCGAACTCGGCGTCGCCAAGGAGATCCCCTCCTTCGGCCACCTGCCGTACGTGATGGGCGAGGGCAACAAGAAGCTCTCCAAGCGCGACCCGGAGGCCTCCCTCAACCTCTACCGGGAGCGCGGGTTCCTCCCCGAGGGCCTGCTGAACTACCTCTCGCTCCTCGGCTGGTCCTTCTCGGCCGACCAGGACATCTTCACGATCCCCGAGATGGTGGCGAAGTTCGACATCGCCGACGTCAACGCCAACCCGGCGCGCTTCGACCTCAAGAAGGCCGAGTCGATCAACGCCGACCACATCCGGATGCTGGACCCGAAGGCCTTCGCCGAGGCCTGCGAGCCCTGGCTGGTGGCCCCGCGCGCTCCCTGGGCGCCCGAGGACTTCGACCGGGCCGCCTGGGAGGCCGTCGCGCCGCACGCCCAGACCCGGGTGACCGTCCTCTCGGACATCACGGCCAACGTGGACTTCCTCTTCCTGCCCGAGCCGGTCCTCGACCAGCCCTCGTGGGACAAGGCGATGAAGGGCGACCCGGTGGCCCTGCTCACCACCGCCCGGGAGAAGCTGGCCGCCGCCGACTGGAACGACCCGGAGTCCCTGAAGAACGCGGTCCTGGCCGCGGGCGAGGCCCACGGCCTCAAGCTCGGCAAGGCCCAGGCCCCGGTCCGTGTCGCCGTCACCGGCCGCACGGTCGGCCTGCCGCTCTTCGAGTCCCTGGAGATCCTCGGCGAGGAGAAGACCTTGGCCCGCATCGACGCGGCCCTGGCGAAGCTCACCGCCTGACCCCCACCGCGCGGTACGGTCGGCCCATGACCATCCGCGCGGTGCTGTGGGACGTCGACGACACGATCTTCGACTACGCGCGCGCCGACCACCTCGGCATGGGCGCGCACCTGACGGCCGAGGGCCTGGTGGACGGATTCGACTCCGTCCACCAGGCCCTCGGCCGTTGGCGGGAGCTGACCACGCTCCACTGGCGCCGCTTCGAGGCGGGCGGGATCGACTTCGAGGACCAGCGCAGGGACCGCGTCCGCGACTTCCTCGGGGCGCCGGGGCTCACCGCCGCCGAGGCCGACGACTGGTTCATGCGCTATCTCGTCCACTACGAGGCGGCCTGGGAACTCTTCCCCGACACCGTGCCCGTCCTGGACCTCCTGGCCGATGACTATCGTCACGGGATCCTGTCGAACTCCAGCCTCCGCAACCAGGACCGCAAGCTGCGGGTCCTCGGCGTACGGGACCGCTTCGAGGCCCTGCTGTGCGCCGCCGAGCTGGGGGTGGCCAAACCGGCCCCGGAGGCCTTCCACGCCGCCTGCGAGGCCCTCGACCTGCGTCCGGGGGAGGTGGCGTACGTCGGGGACCAGCCCGACATCGACGCCAGGGGCGCGGTGGAGGCGGGGCTGGTGGGCATCTGGCTGGACCGGGCCGACACCGGCGGACGACCCGAGCTGAACCGGATCACCAGCCTCCGTCAGCTCCCTGACCTGCTCCGCGGGGATACCCGTTTTGGAGCACCGTCCACCTTCGGGTAATGTTCTTCCTGCGCCGAGGGGAACAAGCCGAAAGGCAAGAACCCGGAAAGCGCAAGCCGAACAAGATCCCTCCTGGTGGGGGAGGTTGTCCCGGTGGCCTATGGTGTAATTGGCAGCACGACGGTTTCTGGTTCCGTTAGTCTTGGTTCGAGTCCAGGTAGGCCAGCTCGCAGAGCTCATCTGCATCGTGGAAATCAGATCCACAAAGGCCCCCGTTGTGTAGCGGCCTAGCACGCCGCCCTCTCAAGGCGGTAGCGCCGGTTCGAATCCGGTCGGGGGTACAGATCCATCCTGCGGAACACTTGGGTAGCTCCCGGTGAAAACGTGGTGACATCACCCGGCTCAGGCCGGGTGGGATCGCTAGGGCCCCCGTTGTGTAGCGGCCTAGCACGCCGCCCTCTCAAGGCGGTAGCGCCGGTTCGAATCCGGTCGGGGGTACGGTTTAACCGCCATGGCCTATGGTGTAATTGGCAACACTACGGTTTCTGGTACCGTCATTCTTGGTTCGAGTCCAGGTAGGCCAGCTCGCAGAGCTCATCTGCACATCGTGGATCAGATCCACAAAGGCCCCCGTTGTGTAGCGGCCTAGCACGCCGCCCTCTCAAGGCGGTAGCGCCGGTTCGAATCCGGTCGGGGGTACGAGACGAGGAAGCCCTTCCCTTCGGGGGAGGGCTTCCTCGCTGTTCCCGGCCGTACGCACAAGTCCGGCCCACCGCTGCGGCGTTGGAGCGGTGGGCCGGGACCGTACGAGAAGGTGCGGGGGTGTCAGCCGGTGCGGCGGAGCGCCTCGGAGAGCCGGGCGGCGGCGTCGATGACCGCCTGGGCGTGCATACGGCCCGGGTGGCGCGTCAGGCGCTCGATCGGGCCGGAGACCGACACGGCGGCCACCACGCGGTTCGAGGGGCCGCGCACGGGCGCCGAGACGGACGCGACGCCCGGCTCCCGCTCGCCGATCGACTGGGCCCAGCCCCGGCGCCGTACGCCCGACAGGGCCGTCGCCGTGAAGCGGGCGCCCTGGAGACCCCGGTGCAGTCGCTCGGGCTCCTCCCAGGCCATCAGGATCTGCGCCGACGAACCCGCCTTCATCGTCAGCGTCGAGCCGACCGGGACGGTGTCCCGCAGACCCGAGAGCCGCTCGGCCGCCGCCACGCAGATCCGCATGTCACCCTGGCGGCGGTAGAGCTGAGCGCTCTCGCCGGTGACGTCCCGCAGATGCGTCAGGACCGGGCCCGCCGTCGCGAGGAGGCGGTCCTCGCCCGCCGCCGCGGCCAGCTCCGAGAGGCGGGGCCCGAGAATGAACCGGCCCTGCATGTCGCGCGCCACCATGCGGTGGTGTTCCAGTGCCACGGCGAGACGATGTGCCGTGGGTCGTGCGAGTCCCGTCGCCGCGACCAGTCCTGCGAGGGTGGCCGGACCGGACTCCAGGGCGCCCAGGACAAGGGCTGCCTTGTCGAGAACGCCTACGCCGCTAGAGTTGTCCATGCAACGATATTCGCGTCTCACTCTGTGAAACGCAAGTTCAATTTTCCCGGGAACTTGTCACTCTGGTGGGGCGGCCGCACAACGGCCCGCGGAACGGGTCTCTAGTTGTGTCGACGCTGACGTCGGCCGGAGGGAAAGCGATGGGTAGGACACTCGCGGAGAAGGTCTGGGACGACCACGTCGTCCGGCGCGCCGAGGGCGAGCCCGACCTCCTCTACATCGATCTGCACCTGCTGCACGAGGTGACCAGTCCCCAGGCCTTCGACGGCCTGCGCCAGAACGGCCGGCAGGTGCGGCGCCTCGATCTCACCATCGCCACCGAGGACCACAACACCCCCACCCTCGACATCGACAAGCCGATCGCCGACCCGGTCTCCCGGGCCCAGTTGGAGACCCTGCGCAAGAACTGCGCCGAGTTCGGCGTCCGGCTGCACCCGCTGGGCGACGTCGAGCAGGGCGTCGTCCACGTCGTGGGGCCGCAGCTGGGCCTGACCCAGCCCGGCACCACCGTGGTCTGCGGCGACTCGCACACCTCCACGCACGGCGCCTTCGGCGCGCTGGCGTTCGGCATCGGCACCAGCCAGGTCGAGCACGTCCTCGCCACCCAGACCCTCCCGCTGGCCCGTCCCCGGACCATGGCCATCACGGTCGACGGCGAGCTGCCCGAGGACGTCACCGCCAAGGACCTCATCCTGGCGATCATCGCGAAGATCGGCACCGGCGGCGGCCAGGGCTACATCCTGGAGTACCGGGGCCCCGCCATCGAGAAACTCTCGATGGAGGCCCGGATGACCATCTGCAACATGTCGATCGAGGCCGGCGCCCGCGCGGGCATGATCGCCCCCGACGAGACGACCTTCGCCTATCTGAAGGGCCGCGCCCACGCCCCCGAGGGCGAGGAGTGGGACGCCGCCGTCTCGTACTGGGAGACCCTGCGCTCCGACGAGGACGCCGTCTTCGACGCCGAGGTCGTCATCGACGGCCCCTCGCTGGCCCCGTTCGTCACCTGGGGCACCAACCCCGGCCAGGGCGCGCCGCTTTCGGCGAACGTCCCCGACCCGGCTTCGTACGAAGACGCTTCGGAGCGCCTCGCCGCCGAAAAGGCCCTGGAGTACATGGGGTTGACCGCCGGGCAGCCGCTGCGGGACATCAGGGTCGACACCGTCTTCGTAGGCTCCTGCACCAACGGCCGCATCGAGGACCTGCGCAACGCGGCGAACCTGCTGGAAGGCCGCAAGGTCGCCGAGGGTGTCCGTATGCTGGTCGTCCCCGGCTCCGTCCGGGTCGCCCTCCAGGCCGTCGAGGAGGGCCTGGACAAGGTCTTCAAGGAGGCCGGGGCCGAATGGCGGCACGCGGGCTGCTCCATGTGCCTGGGCATGAACCCCGACCAGCTGGCGCCCGGTGAGCGTTCCGCATCCACCTCCAACCGCAACTTCGAGGGCCGGCAGGGCAAGGGAGGCCGCACCCATCTGGTCTCCCCCCAGGTCGCCGCCGCCACCGCCGTCCTGGGCCATCTGGCCTCCCCGGCCGATCTGTCCGACGTCGCTACGCCCGCGGGGGTCTGAGGAACCATGGAAGCTTTCACCACGCACACCGGCCGGGCCGTCCCGCTGCGCCGCGGCAACGTCGACACCGACCAGATCATCCCGGCGCACTGGCTGAAGAAGGTCACCCGCGACGGCTTCGAGGACGGCCTCTTCGAGGCCTGGCGCCGGGACTCCGAGTTCGTCCTCAACCGCCCCGAGCGGCAGGGCGCCACGGTCCTGGTCGCGGGCCCCGACTTCGGTACCGGCTCCTCCCGCGAGCACGCCGTCTGGGCGCTCCAGAACTACGGCTTCCAGACCGTGATCTCCGCCCGCTTCGCGGACATCTTCCGGGGCAACTCGCTGAAGAACGGACTGCTGACCGTGGTCCTGCCGCAGGAGACGGTGGACGCCCTCTGGGAGCTGACCGAGGCCGACCCGACGGCCGAGATCACCGTCGACCTGGAGCGCCGCAAGGTCCTGGCGACCGGGATCGACGCTGACTTCGAGCTCGACGAGAACGCCCGCTGGCGGCTCCTCAACGGGCTCGACGACATCAGCCTCACCCTTCAGAACGAAGCCGACATCGCGGCCTTCGAAGCGGTGAGGCCGTCCCACAAGCCCCGTACAATTACGGCCTGAGCAGCGCTTTTCCAAGACTGCGCCCCCCACCGCCCGGTGGGGGGCGCAGTCGCTTGTTGAGACCCTGTCGGGCGACAACTCGCCCTAGATGGCACAATCGGTGCATGGAACGCGACAGCCAACTCGAGCTCTATGGGGCAGTCGCCGCCCGATTGAAGGAAGCGCACACAAGAGTGCGCTCACTGCAAGTCCCGGAGGGCGTAAGGATGGCGCTGTCCCGGAAGCTGCTGGTCGTGACGGCCGCGGCGAAGCACGATCTCAAGGACGCGGCAACGCGTCTGGACCGGTTGATGAAGGACCTCGACGAGGGCCGATTCCCAGAGGACGACTGACACCGAGAACTCCGCAACGGGACTTCCGCGTTGCGGCACTAGGGTGATTAGACCGTTTCGTGTTTGATTTGCGGTATATACATGCCTAACGTGCGAAAAAGCTTGAACACTTTCGTTCTGGCAATGTCTCCGAAGGGGAAGACGTGAACAAGGCGCAGCTCGTAGAAGCGATTGCCGACAAGATGGGCGGTCGCCAGCAGGCCGCCGAAGCCGTCGACCACGTGCTGGACGCCATCGTGCGTGCCGTGGTCGGGGGAGACCGTGTCTCGGTCACGGGTTTCGGCTCGTTCGAGAAGGTCGACCGCCCGGCCCGCTACGCCCGCAACCCGCAGACGGGTGAGCGGGTCCGGGTCAAGAAGACCTCCGTCCCGCGCTTCCGCGCAGGTCAGGGCTTCAAGGACCTGGTCAGCGGCTCGAAGAAGCTCCCCAAGGGCGGCGAGGTCTCCGTCAAGAAGGCCCCCAAGGGCAGCCTGACCGGTGGCGCCTCCGCGACCGTGAAGAAGGCCGCCGCCAAGAAGGCCACCACCGCCAAGAAGGCCGCCGCGAAGAAGGCGACCCCGGCGAAGAAGACCACGACGGCCGCCGCGAAGAAGGCGACGCCCGCGAAGAAGGTCACGACCGCCGCCGCCAAGAAGGCGACCCCGGCGAAGAAGACCGCCACGACCGCCGCCAAGAAGGCGACGACCAAGGCCGCGGCGAAGAAGGCCACCACGGCCGCCGCGAAGAAGGTCACCAAGGCCGCGGCGAAGAAGACCGCGCCGGCCGCGAAGAAGGCCACGGCGACGAAGGCGCCCGCCAAGAAGACGACGGCGCGCAAGACGACCGCCAAGAAGGCCGCCGCCAAGAAGTAGGACCCACGGTGGACACCCGCCGGGCCGGGCTCCCTCAGGGGGAGCCCGGCCCGCGGCGCGTCCGGAGGGCCGCGGAAGGACCCTGGCGAGGGCTTCGGCAGAGGCTCCGGCAGGCCCCCGCAAAGGCATCGGCAGGCCCCGAGAGCCCTCGGAAATACGCGGAAGGCTCTCGGAAGTACGTCGGAAGTGCGCCAGGAGTACGTCGGGAGGTGAAGCCCCGAGAGACTCTGGAAGGGCGTCGGCAGGCCCCGGAAGGCCGTGCGGGACCTCAGAAGGTCTGCAGCGTCACCAGGGTGATCGCCGGAGCGCCCCCCGAGGGCCCCGGCGCCGTCTCGATCCGCACCCGCTGCCCCGGCCGCAGCAGCCGCAGCCCGCCCGCCTCGAAGGCCGCCGCCCCGAACTCCACGGGGGTGCCGTCGTCGAGCAGCACACTGCCGCTGCGGGTCTCGGGGTCGTACGTGAACGCGGTCGCCTGCATGGACCGCAGCCTATCCGGCGGCGGGGAGCCACCGGGCGGCCGTCCGGGGACCGAGCCCCAGCAGCTCCGCCGCCGCCAGATCCTCGCCGGTGTCCACGTCCCGGCGTACGGAATCCACTCCGGCGAGCCTGATTTCCCTCGCTCCCGAAGACAAATGCCGAAGCCGCGACGCGCCTCCGAATGCGGGTTCCAATTCCACTCCCGGACCCGCCGAGAGGAATGTCGTACCTATTTCGGCGGCATCCGCGAGAAAAGCTCGCGGAAAATCCCGGGCCGCGTCCAGGACCCGGGCCAGTTCCCCGGGGCGCAGCGCGGGCAGGTCCGCGTTGAGCGCCGCCACCCGCGCGCACGGCCGCCGGGACCGCACCGCCCGCACCCCGTGCGCGAGCGCCGCGTTGAGCCCCGCCGCCGGAAGGTCCGGCACGATCCGCGCGCCCAGCGCCGCCAGCGCCTCCGCCGCCGCCGGATCGTCCGTGACGACCGCCACATCCCGCACCCGCGAACAGGCGAGGACCGCGCCCACCGTGTCCTCCGCGAAGGCCAGCGCGAGCCGGGGGCGCAGCCGCGCCCCGGCGGTCGCGGCCAGGCGGCTCTTCGCCCGTGAGAGCGGCTTCAGGGGCACGACCAGGGACCAGCCGTCGGCCGCGTCCGGGTGCGTCGGGTGCGTCGCGTTCATCGGAATCATTCTGTCCCGCCCACCCGGTCCGCCCCAGGGCCCGGGGCGTACGGTGTCACTCGACACAGCAGGAGCGGGGGGCGACACTTGATCCCCTGCCAGCCCGTCCCGGAGAAAGGTGTCCGCGTGCCCCGCCGCAGAATCGGCTTCTGGTACCGCCTCGCGGCGGTCATCGCCAAACCCCCCCTGGTGGTTCTGTTCAACCGGGACTGGCGCGGAACGGAGCACATTCCGGCCGACGGCGGATTCATCACCGCCGTCAACCACAACTCCTACCTGGACCCGCTGTCGTACGCGCACTACCAGTACAACACCGGCCGCGTCCCCCGCCTCCTCGCCAAGGCCGGTCTCTTCAGGACGCCCTTCGTCGGCATGATGCTGCGCGGCACCGGCCAGATCCCGGTCTACCGGGAGACGACCAACGCCCTCGACGCGTTCCGCGCCGCCGTCGACGCCGTCGAGCGCGGCGAGTGCGTCGCCTTCTACCCCGAGGGCACCCTGACCCGTGACCCCGACATGTGGCCCATGGCGGGCAAGACCGGTGCCGCCCGTGTCGCGCTGGTCACCCGGGCCCCCGTCATCCCGGTGGCCCAGTGGGGCGCGAACCTGGCGATGCCGCCGTACGCCGAGGAGAACAAGTTCCGGCTGTTCCCCCGCAAGACGCTGATCGTGCAGGCCGGTCCGCCCGTGGACCTCTCGCGCTTCGAGGGGCTGGAGCCCACGCCCGAGGTGCTCCGCGAGGCCACCGAGACCATCATGGCCGCCATCACCGCCCTCCTGGAGGAGGTTCGCGGCGAGAAGGCGCCCGCCGAGCCGTACGACCACCGCAGGGCGCGACTCGAACAGCGGCGCAGGGCCGCGGGGGAGGGCACGAAGTGACCAAGGCAGCTGTCTTCGGCAACGGATCCTGGGGCACGGCTTTCGCCATGGTGCTCGCCGACGCGGGGTGCGAGGTGAGCCTCTGGGGCCGCCGTGCCGAACTCGCGAAGGAGATCAACGCCACTCGGACCAACCCCGACTACCTGCCGGGCGTCGAGCTTCCCCGGCGGATCACGGCCACCGCCGACGCGGCGGAGGCCGCCTCGGGCGCGGACTTCACCGTCCTCGTCGTCCCCTCCCAGACCCTCCGCGGCAACCTCGCCACCTGGGCCCCGCTGCTGGCCCCCGACACCGTCCTCGTCTCCCTGATGAAGGGCGTCGAACTCGGCACCGCCAAGCGGATGAGCGAGGTCGTCATCGAGGTCGCGGACGTGCCCGCCGAGCGGGTCGCCGTCCTCACCGGACCCAACCTGGCCATGGAGATCGCGACCCGGCAGCCCGCCGCCGCCGTCGCGGCCTGCGTCGACGAGTCGGTCGCCCAGCGGCTCCAGGCCGCCTGCATGACCCCGTACTTCCGCCCGTACACCAACACCGACGTCGTCGGCTGCGAGCTCGGCGGCGCGGTGAAGAACGTCATCGGCCTCGCCGTCGGCATCGCCAACGGCATGGGCCTCGGCGACAACTCCAAGGCCACGCTCATCACCCGGGGCCTCGCCGAGACCACCCGGCTGGGCCTCGCCATGGGCGCCGACCCGCTGACCTTCTCCGGTCTCGCGGGTCTCGGCGACCTCGTCGCCACCTGCTCCTCGCCGCTCTCCCGGAACAACACCTTCGGCACCAACCTCGGCCGGGGGATGACCCTCCAGGAGACCATCGCGGCCACCAGGCAGACCGCCGAGGGCGTCAAGTCCTGCGAGTCGGTGCTCGATCTGGGCCGCCGCCACGGCGTCGACATGCCCATCACCGAGACCGTCGTCTCCATCGTCCACGACGGGAAGCCGCCGGTCGTGGCCCTCAAGGAACTGATGTCCCGCAGCGCCAAGCCCGAGCGCCGCTGACCGGTCCCGGCCGCGCGGCACGGCACTGCGCCGTACGCGCGCGGCGGCAGCGGGGCGCTCAGGAGTTCGGGAACCGCAAGGTACTCTCAACGCGATATGAGCGAGAACACCCAGAGCCCCCGCAAGCCGCGCGTGGCCGTCGTCTTCGGCGGCCGCAGCTCCGAGCACGCCATCTCCGTCGTCACGGCGGGCGCCGTCCTGAGCGCCATCGACCGGGACAAGTACGACGTGCTGCCCATCGGCATCACGACGGACGGGCGCTGGGCGCTCACCGCCGACGCCCCGGAGCGCATGGCCATCGCCGACCGCGCCCTGCCGAACGTCGCCGACCTGGCCGAGTCCGAGAAGGGCGACGTCGTCCTCTCCGTGGACCCCGCCAACCGCGAGGTCGTCCTCACCGAGCCGGGCAGCGTGCCCAGGGCCCTCGGCGAGGTGGACGTGGTCTTCCCGGTGCTGCACGGTCCGTACGGCGAGGACGGCACCCTCCAGGGCCTCCTGGAGCTCTCCGGCGTCCCCTACGTCGGCGCGGGCGTCCTCGCTTCCGCCGTCGGCCAGGACAAGGAGTACATGAAGCGGGTCTTCGTCTCCTTCGGCCTGCCCGTCGGCCCGTACGAGGTCATCCGGCCGCGCGAGTGGGAGCAGAACCCGGCCGCGGCCCGCAAGAAGATCGTCGAGTTCGCCGCCGAGCACGGCTGGCCGCTCTTCGTGAAGCCCGCCCGCGGCGGTTCCTCCATGGGCATCACCAAGGTCGACGACCTCTCCGGCCTCGACGAGGCCGTCGAGGAGGCCCGCCGCCACGACCCGAAGATCCTCGTCGAGTCGCTGCTGCGCGGCCGGGAGATCGAGTGCGGCGTCCTGGAGTTCGAGGACGGCCCGCGCGCCAGCGTGCCCGCCGAGATCCCGCCGGTCACCGACCACGACTTCTACGACTTCGAGGCGAAGTACATCGACTCGGCCTCCGGCATCGTGCCCGCCCCCCTGGGGGACGAGGCCACCGCCGAGGTCCAGCGCCTCGCCGTCGCCGCCTACGAGGCGGTGTCCTGCGAAGGCCTGGTCCGCGCCGACTTCTTCCTCACCGAGGACGGCGACTTCGTCATCAACGAGATCAACACCATGCCGGGCTTCACGCCCATCTCCATGTACCCGCGCATGTGGCAGGAGAGCGGCGTGAGCTACCCCGAGCTGGTCGACCGGCTCGTCCAGGCGGCGCTGACCCGCTCCACGGGACTGCGCTGACCCGGTCCCACCCGGAGACCGTGCCGACGCCCCTCACAGGCTCGACGGCACGGTCTTCCGCACGGCCGGAGCCAGGTCCGCGAGCGGCGTCGCGTCGTGCGCGAAGCGCTCGCCGAAGCTCACCTCGACGTACGTCACGCGGTACGTCGAGGTGAAACGCGGCCCGCTCCCCTCGGGGTCCTCCAGCATCCAGTTCACACCGTCGGCCTCCACGGCCCGCGCCTTCGGATCGCTCATCTTTTCGGGCCGGGGGACCCCGCAGCGCAGTACGATCGCACCGTCACCCCAACCGGCGGTCAGCTCGGAGCCCGGCTCCGGGTCACTCCGTCCGAGTCCCGCGACGGTGTCCGGCAGCTCCTTCGCCAGGGCCCGGCAGACGGCGGCCTCGGCCGCCGGAGGACTGGGCACCACGACGGAAGCCGAGGCGTCCGACGGGGAACAGCCGGTGACGGCCGACAGCAGCACGGCCGCCGTGACGGCGGCGGGCAGGCCGAAGGGCCGGTGGGAAGACATCACCGGCCAAGCGTAGACGGGGGCTACAGATGAACGACCGGGCAGGTGAGGGTGCGCGTGATGCCGTCCACTTGCTGGACCTTCGCGACCACCATGCGGCCCAGATCGTCGACCGTGTCCGCCTGCGCGCGCACGATCACGTCGTACGGCCCGGTCACGTCTTCCGCCTGGATCACCCCCGGAATCTTGGAGATGGTGTCGGCGACGGACGACGCCTTGCCCACCTCGGTCTGGATGAGGATGTACGCCTGAACCACGGAACCTCCAGGGCGACCACGAGGATCTTGTGGGAGAAAGGGACGCCACGGTACCGCGTCGCCACGGGCGACGGGGAGACCCGCGCCACCCGAGGCGCCCGCCCGGTGGCACACGCAGGACAGAAGTTGACGGTCTACTTGACGGTACCCAGCACGGTGACGGCCCGCGACCCGCGGCGCGCACGGACGCGCCGCCACCCGCAGGACGGCACGAAGACACGAGGTGAGGCGCGGTGAAGGGCACAGTCGGAGAGCTCGGCGAGTTCGGGCTCATCAAGGAGCTCACGTCCCGGCTCACGTCCACCCCGGCGGTACGGATCGGGCCCGGTGACGACGCCGCCGTCGTCTCCGCCCCCGACCGGCGCGTGGTGGCCAGCACGGACATCCTCCTCGAAGGGCGCCACTTCCGCCGCGACTGGTCGACGGCGTACGACGTCGGCCGCAAGGCCGCCGCGCAGAACCTCGCCGACATCGCGGCCATGGGCGCGGTCCCCACCGCGCTCCTCCTCGGCCTCGTCGTCCCCGCGGAACTCCCCGTGACCTGGCCCACCGAGCTCATGGACGGCCTGCGCGACGAATGTCAGGTCGCGGGCGCCGCCGTCGTCGGCGGCGACGTCGTGCGCGGCGACACGATCATGGTGTCCATCACCGCCCTCGGCGACCTCCGCAACCACGACCCGGTCACCCGGGGCGGCGCCCAGCCCGGCGACGTCGTCGCCTACACCGGCTGGCTCGGCTGGTCCGCCGCCGGGTACGCCGTCCTCTCCCGGGGCTTCCGCTCCCCGCGCGCCTTCGTCGAGGCCCACCGCAGGCCCGAGCCCCCGTACCACGCGGGCCCCGCCGCCGCCGCACTCGGCGCCACCGCCATGTGCGACGTCAGCGACGGCCTCATCGCCGACCTCGGCCACATCGCCGAGGCCAGCAAGGTCCGCATCGACCTGCGCTCCGGCCTCATAGACATCCCCACCCAGATGAACGACATCGGCCAGGCCGTCGGCGTCGACCCCATGCAGTGGGTGCTCACCGGGGGAGAGGACCACGCCATCGTGGCCACCTTCCCGCCCGAGGTGAAGCTCCCCGCCCGCTGGAAGGTCATCGGCGAGGTCCTCAACCCCTCCGCGCTGCCGCAGGTCACCGTCGACGGCGCGCCCTGGCACAGCGCGGGCGGCTGGGACCACTTCGGGGAGACGGAGTGAGCGCCGCGCCGCCGCTGGTGCTGACCGTCGCCGGCTCCGACTCCGGCGGCGGCGCGGGCATCCAGGCCGACCTCAAGACGATGCTGGCGCTCGGCGTCCACGGCATGAGCGTGCTCACCGCCGTCACCGCCCAGAACTCCCGGGGCGTCCAGGGCGTCTGGGAACTCCCCGTGGACGCCGTCCGCGCCCAGTACCGTTCCGTCGTCGACGACATCGGCGTCCACGCCGTCAAGACCGGGATGCTGGCCTCGGCCGAACTCGTCGAGACCGTCGCCGCGCTCCTCGCGGACACCCCGGCACCGGTCGTCGTGGACCCCGTCGGCGTCTCCAAGCACGGCGACCCGCTGCTGGCCGGGAGCGCCCTCGACTCCCTCCGTACGAAGCTGCTGCCCAGGGCCACCGTCGCCACCCCCAACCTGGACGAGGTGACACAGCTCACCGGTGTGCACGTCGTCCACGAGGCCGATCTGCGGGTCGCGGCCGAGGCGGTCCTCTCGTACGGCCCGGAGTGGGTGCTGATCAAGGGCGGGCACCTGCCCACCGGCCGGGAGGCCGTCGACCTGCTCACCGACGGCACCGAGGAGCACTGGCTGCGCGCCCCGCGCCACGACAACCGGCACACCCACGGGACCGGCTGCACCCTCGCCTCGGCGGTCGCCGCCGGGCTCGCCCTGGGCCTCGCCGTCCCCGAGGCCGTACGACGGGCCAAGGAGTACGTGACGGGGGCCATAGGCGCCGGGTTCGCCCTGGGGGCGGGGATCGGCCCGGTCGACCACGGCTGGCGCTTCAGGGACTGAGGAGCGGACGGCCCCTCCGGCACCGGGGGCGGTCCGCCCGCCCGGCTCCGGGTACGGCAAAAGGCCGGTTCACCTAGGTGAACCGGCCTTTCAAGGCAACCGCAGGGGCTGCGCTACGACAGAACGTCGCAATTAGCGCGAGACCTTGCCGGCCTTGATGCACGAGGTGCAGACGTTGAGCCGCTTCGGCGTCCGACCGACCACGGCACGCACGCGCTGGATGTTCGGGTTCCAGCGACGGGACGTACGGCGGTGCGAGTGCGAAATGTTGTTGCCGAAGCCCGGCCCCTTGCCGCAGACGTCGCAGTTGGCAGCCACGGGTCACTCCAAAGACTTCAGAATTACAGTGAAATCCGGCGCACCGGAATCAGGAGTCTGAAGTGGCTTGCCGGGGAACGGCCCGGTGTGGACCGGGCAACCGAAGCAGCATACAACGCCTGCTCCGGTGAAACGAAACTACCATGGTCTGCGTGGACCTCGCCCCGGGCCCCGGTCACCGGAGGGGCACCCCGGGTCTACCCTGCGGTGAGCTCACCGCCCAAGGAGGACCCCCGTTGCCGCGAGCCCTTCAGCCCTCCGAGGAGCTCGCCGAGCTCGACGCAGCGGCGCTCAGGACCTGGTCCGCGCGGACGCTGGACGCCCTCGGCAGGGAGCGCGAGGAGATCGACGCGATCAACGTCTACCCCGTCGCCGACGGGGACACCGGCACCAATCTCTACCTCACGGCGGAAGCCGCCCACCAGGCCGTCGAAGCCGTCTTCGCGGCCTCCGCGCCCGACACCGCCGAGACCGTACGGGCCATGGCCCACGGCGCCCTGCTCGGCGCCCGGGGCAACTCCGGCACCATCCTTTCCCAGCTCCTGCGCGGCATGGCCGGGGTCCTCGCCGAGGGGGGTGACGGGGATCACCTCGCCCGCGCCCTCGCCGAGGCCGCCGCCGCGGCCCGGCAGGCCGTCGCCCGCCCGGTGGACGGCACCATCCTCACCGTCGCCGCCGCCGCGGCCGTCGCCTGCGCGGGCGGCGGCCCCCTCGCCCAGGTGGCCAGGGCCGCCCACGAGGGCGCCGGGACCGCCCTCGCCGCCACCTCCGGCCAGCTCGACGTCCTCGCCCGCGCCGGAGTCGTCGACGCGGGCGGCCGGGGACTCGTCGCCGTCCTCGGTGCCCTCGTGGAGACCGTCACGGGCGAACCCCCGCGGCCGCCCGTGACGGACACCGGAGCCGTACGGGCCGCACCGGCCGCCGGAGCCGTGCGGCCCGCGCCGGACAGCGGAGCCGTACGGCCCCCCGGCAGCGCCCCGGGCCCGGCGCCCGGCGTCCTCGCCGCACCGGACCAGAAGTGCCTCCCCGAGGACGGCCCCGCCTACGAGGTCATCTACCTCCTGGAGGCCGACGACGAGGCCGTCGCCCTGCTGCGCGCCCGGCTCGACGCCCTGGGGGACTCCCTCGTCGTCGTCGGCGGCGACGGACTGTGGAACGTCCACGTCCACGTCGACGACCCCGGAGCCGCCGTCGAGGCGGGCGTCGAGGCCGGCCGCCCCCACCGCATCCGCGTCAGCCACTTCGCCGCCGACGCCGCCACCTCCCCCGGCCGCACCGAACGCGCCCAGCGCGCGGTCGTCGCCGTCGTCCCCGGCGAGGGCCTCGCCGGACTCTGCGCCGAGGCGGGCGCCACCACCGTGCGGACCCGGCCCGGCGAACCCCCCGAGGGCGACGAACTCCTCGACGCCATCCGCCGCGCCCACGCCCGCGAGGTCGTCCTCCTGCCCAACGACACCGACCTGCGCGGGACCGCCGCCGAAGCCGCCGAACGCGCCAGGGCCGAAGGCATCCGCGTCGCCCTGATCCCCACCCGGGCCGCCGTCCAGGGCATCGCCGCCCTCGCCGTCCACGAACCCGACCGGCGCTTCGACGAGGACGTCGTCGCCATGACCGCCGCCGCCGGAGCCACCCGCTACGCCGAACTCGCCGTCGCCGAACACCGCTCCTTCACCTCGGCCGGCGTCTGCCAGGCGGGCGACGTCCTCGGGCTCATCGAGGGCGACGTCGCCGTCATCGGCAAGGACCTCACCGAGACCGCCCGTACCGTCCTGGACCGGATGCTCTCCGCGGGCGGCGAACTCGTCACCCTCGTCGTCGCCGACGACACCCCGCCCGGCCTCGCCCCCGACCTCGAACACCACGTCAGGCGCGGCTACCTGGCCGTCGACACCACCACCTACCACGCGGGCGCCGGAGCCCCGCCGCTGCTCATCGGCGTGGAGTGAGACGCCGTGTCGGACGCGTCTGTCGGTGCCGTGGTGTGCAATGGAACGCGTGCCCGCGTTCGACGAACCACTCAAGAAGTCCCTCGGCCCCGCCACCGCCAAGGTCATGGCCGAGGCCCTCGGCCTGCACACGGTCGGTGACCTGCTCCACCACTACCCCCGCCGGTACGCCGAGCGGGGCGAGCTGACCACGCTCTCCGACCTGCCGCTCGACGAGCACGTCACCGTGGTCGCCCAGGTCGCCGACGCCCGTGTGCTCACCTTCAACGGCTCCAAGGGGCGCGGCCAGCGCCTCGAAGTGACCATCACCGACGGCAGCGGCCGCCTCCAGCTGGTCTTCTTCGGCAAGGGCGTGCACAAACCGCACCAGGACCTGCTGCCCGGCACCCGTGCGATGTTCTCCGGCAAGGTGTCGCTCTTCAACCGGCGCCTCCAGCTCGCCCACCCCGCGTACGAACTCCTGCGCGGTGACGGCGAGCAGTCCGTGGACGTCTGGGCGGGCGCCCTCATCCCGATCTACCCGGCCACCACCAAGCTGGAGTCCTGGAAGATCGCCAAGGCCGTCGACGCCGTCCTGCCGAGCGCCGCCGACGCCGTCGACCCGCTCCCCGACGCCCTGCGCGAGGGCCGTGGCCTCGCCGAACTCCCCGACGCCCTGCGGCTGATCCACCGCCCCCGTACCAAGGCCGACATCGAGGCCGCCCGCGACCGGCTCAAGTGGGACGAGGCCTTCGTCCTCCAGGTCGCCCTGGCCCGCCGCCGCCACGCCGACACCCAACTGCCCGCCGTCGCCCGCCGCCCCGCCCCCGACGGCATCCTCGACGCCTTCGACGCCAAGCTCCCCTTCACCCTCACCGACGGCCAGACCAAGGTCTCCCGCGAGATCTTCGACGACCTCGCCACCGAGCACCCCATGCACCGCCTCCTCCAGGGCGAGGTCGGCTCGGGAAAGACGATGGTCGCGCTGCGCGCCATGCTCGCCGTCGTCGACTCCGGGGGGCAGGCCGCCCTGCTCGCCCCCACCGAGGTCCTGGCCCAGCAGCACCACCGCTCGGTCACCGAGATGATGGGCGAGCTGGCCGAGAGGGGCATGTTCGGCGGTGCCGAGCGGGCCACCAAGGTCGTCCTGCTCACCGGCTCCATGGGCACCGCCGCCCGCCGCCAGGCCCTCCTCGACCTGGTCACCGGCGAGGCGGGCCTCGTCATCGGCACCCACGCCCTCATCGAGGACAAGGTCCGCTTCCACGACCTGGGCCTGGTCGTCGTCGACGAACAGCACCGCTTCGGCGTCGAGCAGCGCGACGCCCTGCGGGGCAAGGGCAAGCAGCCCCCGCACCTCCTCGTGATGACCGCCACCCCCATTCCCCGGACGGTCGCCATGACGGTCTTCGGCGACCTGGAGACCTCCGTCCTGGACCAGCTGCCCGCCGGACGCTCCCCGATCGCCAGCCATGTCGTGCCTGCCGCCGACAAACCCCACTTCCTCACCCGCGCCTGGGAGCGGGTCCGCGAGGAGGTCGCCAAGGGGCACCAGGCGTACGTGGTGTGTCCCCGCATCGGCGACGAGGAGGACCGGAAGAAGAAGGCCGGGCCCGCCGGGGACGACGCCGAGAAGCGGCCCCCGCTCGCCGTCCTCGACATGGCGGAGAAGCTGGGCGCGGGACCCCTCGCCGGGCTCCGGATCGCCGTCCTGCACGGCCGGATGCACCCCGACGACAAGGACGACGTGATGCGCCGCTTCGCCGCGGGCGAGCTGGACGTCCTCATCGCCACCACCGTCATCGAGGTCGGCGTGAACGTGCCCAACGCCACCGCCATGGTGATCATGGACGCGGACCGGTTCGGCGTCTCCCAGCTCCACCAGCTGCGCGGCCGGGTCGGCCGGGGCTCGGCCCCCGGCCTCTGCCTCCTGGTCACCGAGATGCCCGAGGCGAGCCCGGCCCGGCAGCGGCTCGGCGCCGTCGCCTCCACCCTCGACGGCTTCGAGCTGTCCCGCATCGACCTGGAGCAGCGCCGGGAGGGCGACGTCCTGGGCCAGGCCCAGTCCGGCGTCCGCTCCTCGCTGCGGGTCCTCACCGTCATCGACGACGAGGAGGTCATCGCCGCCGCCCGCGAGGAGGCCACCGCACTGGTCCTCGCCGATCCGGACCTCGCCGCCCACCCGGCGCTGCGGACCGCGCTCGACGCCCTGCTCGACAAGGACCGGGAGGAGTACCTGGAGAAGGGCTGACCACGGCGGGCGGCCATAAGCTGGGGTGTAAGCACCCGCTCAGGGAAGACCCGGGGCGTAGGCACCCGCTCATGGAAGACGAGGACACGATGACCCGCGTGATCGCCGGTACGGCCGGCGGGCGGCGCCTGGCCGTACCGCCGGGCAACGGCACCCGACCCACCTCCGACCGGGCGCGCGAGGGACTCTTCTCCACCTGGGAGGCGTTCCTCGGGAGCCTCGACGGAGCCAGGGTCGCCGATCTGTACGCGGGCTCCGGCGCCGTCGGCCTCGAAGCGCTCTCCCGGGGCGCCGCCCACGCCCTGCTCGTCGAGGCGGAGCCGCGCGCGGCGAAGACGATCCGGGAGAACGTGCGGTCGCTGGGGCTGCCCGGCGCCGAGGCCCGCAGCGGCCGGGCCGAGCAGATCGTGGCGGGACCGGCCCCGGCCGAGCCGTACGACCTGGTCTTCCTCGACCCGCCGTACGCGGTCTCCGACGAGGAGCTGCGCGAGATCCTCCTCACACTCCGCGCGGGGGGCTGGCTCACGGACGACGCCCTCGTCACCGTGGAGCGCAGCACCAGGGGCGGGGAATTCGGCTGGCCGGACGGCTTCGAGCCACTGCGGGCCCGTCGCTACGGCGAGGGAACGTTTTGGTACGGTCGCGCCGCCTCTACGTGCGAAGACGCACGATGACCGGACCGGAGAGCGAGGGACCCACGTTGCGCCGCGCCGTCTGTCCGGGGTCATTCGACCCCATCACCAACGGACACCTCGACATCATCGCCCGAGCCTCCAAGCTCTACGACGTCGTACACGTCGCGGTGATGATCAACCAGTCGAAGAAGGGCCTGTTCACGATCGACGAGCGGATCGAGCTGATCCGCGAGGTGACCGCCGACTTCGGCAACGTCGAGGTGGAGTCCTTCCACGGCCTCCTCGTCGACTTCTGCAAGCAGCGCGACATCCCCGCCATCGTGAAGGGCCTGCGGGCCGTCAGCGACTTCGACTACGAGCTGCAGATGGCGCAGATGAACAACGGCCTCACGGGCGTGGAGACCCTGTTCGTCCCCACCAACCCCACGTACAGCTTCCTCTCCTCCTCGCTGGTCAAGGAGGTCGCCGCCTGGGGCGGGGACGTCTCCCACCTGGTCCCGCCGACGGTCCTGGGACACCTCACCGAGCGCCTGACGCGGAAGTGACGCGCCGCCACCCCCGCTGACGCTCCGTCACCTGGTGTCGGGCGGGCGCCGACTGCCCTTACAGTCGTCCCGTCCGTCTCCATCCAGCTGTAGAGAGTGGCGAGCACCAGGTGGACGTGCAGAAGAAGCTCGACGAGATCGTCGCGACCGTGCAGGGCGCCCGCTCCATGCCGATGTCGGCATCCTGCGTGGTCAACCGGGCCGAGCTGCTCGCCCTGCTCGAAGAGGTCAGGGAGGCCCTGCCCGGTTCCCTCGCCCAGGCCCGGGAGCTGATCGGGGGCCGCGAGCAGCTGGTCGAGCAGGCCCGTCAGGAGGCCGACCGGATCATCGAGGCGGCCCATGCCGAGCGGGGCTCGATCGTCTCCGACACCCAGGTCGCCCGGCTGTCGCAGGGGGAGGCCGACCGCATCCTCTCCGAGGCCCGCCGCGAGGCCGAGGAGGTCCGCGCCGAGGCCGACGACTACGTCGACTCCAAGCTCGCCAACTTCGAGGTCGTCCTCAACAAGACGATCGGTTCGGTCGACCGGGGCCGCGAGAAGCTCCTCGGCCGGGGTCCCGGCCTCGACCAGAACGGTTACGCGGACGAGGACGCCCCGGAGCACAGCTCCGACCCCCAGACCCTGATCCACCGGGCCGACGCGTACGTGGACGCCAAGCTCGGCGCCTTCGAGGCGGTCCTCAGCACGACCCTGGAGGCCGTCGGCCGGGGCCGGCAGAAGCTGCACGGCCGGATCGCCAGCGACGACCTCGGCGAGCACATGGCCGCGCAGGACGGCCTCGGCGGCTCCACGCACACCAGTGACGCCGACTACCTGGCCGGACTCGCGGAGCTCGCGGACCCCGGGCCGGGCCGCGTCCCGGCCCGGCAGCAGGACCGGCAGCAGGTCCCGGAGCCCGACCCGTACGCCTACCAGCAGGTGCCGCAGCAGGTCCCGCAGGCCGATCCGTACGGATACCCGCAGCAGGTGCCGCAGGCCGACCCCTACGCCTACCAGCAGCCGCAGCAGGCCGACCCGTACGGCTACCCCCAGCAGGACCCCTACGCCTACCAGCCGCCCGTCCAGCAGCAGCCCCAGCAGCCCCAGCGGGACGGGGGGCTCGACGAGACCAGCTTCTTCGACACCGGCATGATCGATCTGGAGCAGCTGCGCCGGTACGAGCAGGGGCACTGACCGGCCGGAAAGGGGCATCGGGGGGCGCAAGCCCCCGATTGGGCCCTGGGCGAAGCGTCCAGTATCCTGGCTCTTCGGTCGCGTGTATTCCGCGATCCACGCTGCCCACGTTCGGCAGCCTCTCCCCGACGCAGCACGATCCGAAAGCAGGAAGAGCCCTGAGCACGCGCCTCGACCACCGCAACCCCCTCGTGTTCGACACACACGAGCTGGGGCGGCGTCCTGGCTCCCTCCAGCGGCTCTCGCGTTCGATCGAGGCCCCCCGGGACCTCGGCGTTGAGGGAGTGATCGGAGTGCCCGAGGGCTCTTCGGTCGACATCGATCTCCGTCTTGAGTCGGTCATGGAAGGGGTGCTTGTCACAGGCACCGCCCGTGCATCGGCCGAGGGGGAGTGCGTAAGGTGTCTGGAGCCCGTCGAGCTCGATCTCGACGTGGACTTCCAGGAGATGTTCTCGTACCCCGACTCCGACGACCGGGGCCGCTCGAAGGCGGCCGCGGACGACGAAGCCGAGGAAGACGAGAGCATGACCCCCCTCGAGGACGGCATGTTCGACCTCGAACCCGTGCTGCGTGATGCGGTGGTGCTCGCACTGCCGATGCAGCCGGTGTGCCGGGAGGACTGTGCGGGTCTGTGTTCCCAGTGTGGAGCCAGCCTGAACGAGAACCCGGACCACCACCATGACGCCGTCGACATCCGTTGGGCGGCACTGCAGGGACTCGCCGGTTCGCTCGGAACCGATGAGAAGGACAACATGAGCGGCAAGGCCTCTGACGGGGACGTCCGAAGCGCCGCCGAGAAGCAGGAGAAGTAGCCGTGGCTGTTCCGAAGCGGAAGATGTCGCGCAGCAACACGCGCCACCGCCGGTCGCAGTGGAAGGCTGCGGTCCCCACCCTGGTTTCGTGTGAGCGTTGCCAGGAGCCGAAGCTCCAGCACATCGCGTGCCCGAGCTGCGGCACCTACAACAAGCGCCAGGTCCTCTCGGTCTGATTGGGCTGGTGAGAGGCGCAATGTCTGAGTCCCGCAAGACGGACGACAAGACGGACCATGCCTCGTCCCACACGCTTCTGGAAGGGCGGCTCGGCTATCGGCTCGAGTCCGCCCTTCTGGTGCGTGCGCTGACCCACCGTTCCTTCGCGTACGAGAACGGCGGTCTGCCCACCAACGAGCGGCTGGAGTTCCTCGGGGACTCCGTGCTCGGTCTGGTGGTCACGGACACGCTGTACCGCACCCACCCCGACCTGCCGGAAGGCCAGCTGGCCAAACTGCGGGCCGCGGTGGTCAACTCGCGTGCGCTGGCGGACGTGGGGCGCGAACTGGAACTCGGCTCCTTCATCCGGCTCGGCCGGGGCGAAGAGGGCACGGGTGGCCGGGACAAGGCGTCCATCCTCGCCGACACCCTCGAAGCGGTGATCGGCGCGGTCTATCTCGACCAGGGCCTCGAAGCGGCGGGTGAGCTGGTGCACCGGCTCTTCGACCCGCTGATCGAGAAGTCCTCGAACCTCGGTGCGGGCCTGGACTGGAAGACCAGTCTCCAGGAGCTCACCGCGGCCGAGGGTCTGGGTGTTCCGGAGTACCTCGTCTCCGAAGAGGGTCCGGACCACGAGAAGACCTTTACTGCTGCCGCCCGCGTCGGTGGTGTCTCGTACGGCACCGGCACCGGCCGCAGCAAGAAGGAAGCGGAACAGCAGGCGGCGGAGTCCGCGTGGCGCGAGATCCGCGCGGCCGCCGACGAACGCGCGGCGGCGGCGAAGGCCGCGGCCGAGGCGGGACCGGCGGAGGGCACCACCCCCTCTCCGGCCCCCCACCGGGCGTCGGCCTGACGGCCGGTACCCCCGCTTCCCGGGAACCCCGCCCCAGGGCGGGGTTCCCGCGTTTTCACCGGGCCTCGCGGGTGATCCCCCGGCGGTACGCTGGGAGTCCGATCCGAAGACGTCCGGAGGAGTCCCGTGCCCGAACTGCCCGAGGTCGAGGTCGTCCGGCGCGGACTGGAGCGCTGGGTCGCCGGGCGGACCGTGACCGAGGTCGAGGTCCTGCACCCCAGGGCCGTACGGCGGCACCCGGCGGGCGGCCCGGACTTCGCCGCCCGGCTGACGGGACAGCGGTTCGAGGCGGCCCGGCGGCGCGGCAAGTACCTCTGGCTGCCGCTCGCCGACTCCGGCACCGCCGTCCTCGGGCACCTCGGGATGAGCGGCCAGCTGCTCGTCCAGCCGGAGGACTCCGCCGACGAGAGGCATCTGCGCGTCCGGGTCCGCTTCGACGACTCCGAGGGCACCGAGCTGCGCTTCGTCGACCAGCGGACCTTCGGCGGTCTGTCGCTGCACGACCAGACGCCCGACGGGCTCCCGGACGTCATCGGGCACATCGCCCGCGACCCGCTGGATCCCGAGTTCGACGACGACGCCTTCCAGGGCGCGCTGCGGCTGCGCCGCACCACCGTCAAGCGGGCGCTCCTCGACCAGTCCCTGATCAGCGGCGTCGGCAACATCTACGCCGACGAGGCGCTCTGGCGGTCCCGGCTGCACTACGACCGTCCGACGGCCACCCTGACCCGTCCGCGCTCGGCCGAACTGCTCGGACACGTCCGGGACGTGATGAACGCCGCCCTCGACGCCGGTGGCACCAGCTTCGACAGCCTCTACGTGAACGTCAACGGGGAGTCCGGCTACTTCGACCGCTCGCTCGACGCGTACGGACGCGAGGACGAGCCCTGCCACCGCTGCGGTACGCCGATGCGCCGCCGCCCCTGGATGAACCGCTCCAGCTACTTCTGCCCCCGCTGCCAGCGCCCGCCCCGCCCGACGACGGGCTGACGGGCACGCCCGACCGGAGGCCGGCCGATTGCAGGGGCGGGGGTGCTCGATCGGCGCCCCGAGCCCTCTTCGGCTTCCGAGCCGTCTCCCGGGCGCCGGAGCCTCTACCGGTCCCGAATCGTCTTCCGGGCGCCGGAGCTCCCATCGGGCCGGAGCTCCCATCGGGTCTGAGCTCTCATCCGGGCCGTCGAGCCGTTCTCGGTGCTTGAGGCGCGCACGAGACCCCGAGACGCACATCAGCCTCTCGGGCACTTCTCGCCCCCTCGCTCCCGGGGGGCTTCGCGGCCCGCTCCCGGGACTCAGACCGAGGCCGTCGCCCGCTCCGTGTCGTAGCTCTCCCTGGCCGCCTCGACCTGGGGCATCCGGCCCTCCACCAGCTCGATCAGACCGATCAGGCGTTCCGCGATCTCACGGCCGAGCGGGGTGAGCCGGTAGTCGACCCGGGGCGGGTTCGTCGGCTGCGCCTCCCGGTGGACGAGTCCGTCGCGCTCCAGGGCCTGGAGGGTCTGCGACAGCATCTTCTCGCTCACGCCGTCGACCCGGCGCCGCAGTTCGTTGAAGCGGAACGTCCCGTCGTACAGGGCGCCCAGGGTCAGGCTGCCCCAGCGGCCCGTCACGTGTTCCAGGGCTCCGCGCGAGGGGCAGGCCCGCGCGAACACGTCGTAGGCGAGGTCGTCAGTCATGCCCGCCACCGTACTCCCGTACAGCGCTTACTGCCACGGCTGCGCTCTCCTATAGCTTGCGCTTTCAAAAAGTTAGTGCTTTGCTTCCGGGCATCACCCCTCCGCCGACCTCCGATTCCGAGGAGCACTCCTGTGACCACCCCCGTCGTCTCCGTCGCCTACCACTCCGGCTACGGGCACACCGCCGTCCTGGCCGAGGCGGTCCGTGCCGGTGCCGCCGACACGGGCGCCACCGTCCACCTGATCGACGTCGGCACCCTCACCGACGCCGAGTGGGACCTGCTCGACGCCTCCGACGCGATCATCTTCGGCTCCCCGACCTACATGGGCACCGCCTCCGGCGCCTTCCACCGCTTCGCGGAGGACTCCTCGAAGCGCTGGTTCGCCGGTGCCTGGCAGGACAAGCTCGCCGCCGGGTTCACCAACTCCGGATCCAAGAGCGGCGACAAGCTGCACACCCTCCAGTTCTTCCAGATCCTCGCCGGTCAGCACGGCATGACCTGGGTCAACCTGGGCCTCAAGCCCGGCTGGAACCGTAGCGACGCCTCCGAGAACGACCTCAACCGGCTCGGTTTCTTCACCGGAGCCGCCGCCCAGACCGACGCCGACCGGGGCCCGGACGGCGTCCACAAGGCGGACATCGCCACCGCCGAACACCTCGGCCGCCGAGTCGCCGAAACCGCCGCGACCTTCACGCTGGGCCGCGCCGCCGCCTGATCTCCGCCGCAGGTCGTGCCGGGTTCCGACGCCCGGCACGACCGGACCGCCCGGTGTCGGAGGGCGGCGACTGGGGATACGGCCCGCCGCACCACCTCGCCCCCGACCGGGTCCGCCGCGCCGCCGAGGCGCCTCAGGCCCTGACGTACGACCGGCTCCTCGAAGGGGTGGACCCGGCGGAACTCGTCGCGGCGGAGGTCCACCCGTCGTCCTGGAAGGACGGGGAGGCGCTCGAACGGGGCCGGTACTGGTTCGACGGCCTCAGGCTGTACTTCAGGGCCGCCGCCCGGGACGGCGACGCCGTCATCCTCTGGGTGCGCTGACCGCGAAGAGGACCCGGACCCGGTTCTCCGTACGTTCCTCAGGGCCGCGAGCGTCCCTGACGGCGGCGAGTCCCCGTCGGCCGTACGTCCTACGGCCCCGGTCTGCGCGCGGTCGTCCGGCCGGGGTGGCTCAGTAGCCGAAGTCCTGGGTCCACCAGGGGCCGCCGTCGCCGAACTGGACGCCGACGCCCAGGGACGTGAAGTCGCAGTTCAGGATGTTGGCGCGGTGGCCGTCGCTGTTCATCCACGACTCCATCACCGCCGCCGCGTCCGCCTGGCCGCGCGCGATGTTCTCGCCGCCCATGCCCGTGACGCCCGCCTGCTCCGCGCGGGTCCACGGGGTGTCGCCGTCCGGGTCCGTGTGGTCGAAGAAGCCGCGCGCCGCCATGTCCGCGCTGAACGCCCCGGCCAGCGACGCCAGCCGGGCGTTCGCGCTCACCGGGGAGCAGCCCACCTCGGCGCGCTCGGCATTGACGAGCCGCAGGACCTCCGCCTCCGCGGCGCCGCTCCGGTCGGCGGTCGAAGGGGCCGGGGGCCGCTCGGCGGCCGGTGCCTCGGTGGTCGGGGCCGGCTTCGGCGCGGGTGCCTTCGGGGCCGGTGCGGCCGTGGTCCGGGGCGCGGCGGGCTCCGTCGGCGCCTGGGCCTTCGGCGGGGTCGCCGACGGGGTGGGCTTCGTGGTGGGGGTGGGCTTCGTGGTGGGGGTGGCGGACGGCGAGGCGGTCCTCGTGGTGCCCGCGCCCGCGTCCGTACGGGCACGGGCGTCCGCCGCGGTGGCCGCGTCGCCCGCCGGGGTCCTGGTCGCGCCGCCCTGGGTGGTCAGCTCGGGGGCCTGCCGGGACTCGGCGGGCCGCTCCCCACCGCCCGCGTTGCCGATCGTGAAGGTCTCCCCGCCGGGCAGCAGGCCCGAGGCGACGGCGGCGGCACCGAGCGCGACGGCGGCGGAGGCGCCGAGCAGACCGGTGCGCACGGGGCGCCGCCTGCGACGGGCACCCCGGTGCCGGGGTTCCGCACCGGCCGCGTGGTCCTCCACCGCGGGTGCGGCTCCGGCACGACGGTGGCGTCCCATCTGCTCTGCCTTCCTGCTGGTCCTGTGGGCCTTTGCTGGGCTTTGCTGTCGGTACCGCCCCGGCCCGCCGATCGAACGGCGCGCGCCCGAACGGGTGAGGCGCGTTCGGTCGGGACTGTAGTCCATGCGCTGCCGGGGCGATGTGCTCATCTGGTGATCCGCCCGTTAGCGTGCAGTCATGAGCGACGACGTACGGATGACCGCCTGGGTGCGCGGCCGGGTACAGGGAGTGGGCTTCCGTTGGTTCACCAGGGCAAACGCACTGGAGATCGGCGGCCTCCTGGGCTTCGCCCTGAACCTCGACGACGGCCGGGTCCAAGTGGTGGCCGAGGGCCCGCGTGAGAATTGCCACCGTCTGCTCGCCTGGCTCCACTCCGCCGACACGCCCGGACGCGTGGACGGTGTCACTGAGATCTGGGCCACCCCGCGCGGTGGATACGAGGGCTTCGCGATCCGCTGACGGGTCCGCGCCGCGACTCCGTCCGGTGACCGCGAGGGACCCCGGGCGGACGGTCGGTAACAGGGGTGCGGAGGGGGAAACCTCCTGGTGGTTGCCAAGGAGCGCCCACCGTGGAAGGCTGCCGGGTAAGGATGATCGCGACGCCCCGAGGCACCGAGTCCGAGAGCCCCGACGCCCACCGCGTCGGCGCGCACTCCTCGGTCGCCCCTTGGAACGGGGCGTGATCGTGTTGACCGTCAAACTTTTTGGTGAGACTCTGGAAGCCCCGCGCACCTTAGCTGTTTGGCAGTGGAACCGGCACGACAAGCAGTCACTACAGCAGTACTGCCGAGCACCGCGGGTGCGAATCCCTCACGACCCACACCGCTTCGGTCGGTCACTCATTGTGGAGGACCATCCATCATGGCAAAGGCGCTTCTCGGTTACGTCGGCGGCTCCGACCCGCGACTCCTCGCCGAGATGCGACGGCTTCAGCAGCGCGTCCAGGACCTCGAATCCGAGCTGGTAAGGATTCAGTCCGAGAACGACTCGCTCGCAGCTGCCGCCGCTCAGCACCAGGGAGAGTCGCTGCTGAACAGCATCGATCTCGACGTACCCCAGGCGGAGCCTGCGCTCACCTGACAACCCAGCCCCCAGGGGCCAGGTGGGAAACACTCGCGCCCGGCACAGCCGCAATAGGCACAGCTGGACACGCAAGGGGCGCCTCGGCGTCCCTTCACTCTTTCCCCCACCTCTTCACCCGTCGTTTCCCCCGTGTCCCACCCCTTCTCACCCGAGGATCTGCCCTGCACCTTCGCGGGTGAAACGCGAAGGCCCCGGTAGAGTCCCCGGAGTGCATCTCAAGGCCCTGACCCTCCGCGGATTCAAGTCGTTCGCCTCGGCCACCACCCTGCGTTTCGAGCCGGGCATCACCTGTGTCGTGGGACCCAACGGATCGGGCAAGTCCAACGTCGTGGACGCCCTGTCCTGGGTGATGGGCCAGCAGGGCGCCAAGTCGCTGCGCGGCGGCAAGATGGACGACGTCATCTTCGCCGGAACCACCGGCCGCCCCCCACTGGGCCGCGCCGAGGTCTCCCTGACCATCGACAACTCCGACGGCGCGCTGCCCATCGACTACGCCGAGGTCACCCTCACCCGCGTCATGTTCCGCGGCGGCAGCAGCGAGTACCAGATCAACGGCGACACCTGCCGCCTGCTCGACTTCCAGGACCTGCTCTCCGACTCCGGCATCGGACGCGAGATGCACGTCATCGTCGGGCAGGGGCAGCTCGACTCCGTCCTCCACGCCGACCCGATGGGCCGCCGCGCCTTCATCGAGGAGGCGGCGGGCGTCCTCAAGCACCGCAAGCGCAAGGAGAAGGCGCTGCGGAAGCTCGACGCGATGCGGGCCAACCTCGCCCGTGTGCAGGACCTCGCCGACGAACTCCGCCGCCAGCTCAAGCCGCTGGGCAGGCAGGCGGCCGTCGCCCGCCGCGCCGTCGTCATCCAGGCCGATCTCCGTGACGCCCGCCTCCGCCTCCTCGCCGACGACCTCGTCCTGCTCCGCGGCGCCCTCACCGCCGAGGTCGCCGACGAGGCCGCCCTGCTCGCCCGCAAGGAGACCACCGAGGGCGAACTGGCCACCGCCCTCGCCCACGAGGCACGCCTGGAGGCGGAGGCCCGGGACCTCGTCCCCCGCCTGGAGCGCGCCCAGCAGAACTGGTACGCCCTCTCCCAGCTGGCCGAACGCGTCCGGGGCACCGTCTCGCTCGCCGACGCGCGGGTGAAGAGCGCCACCACCGCCCCCGCCGAGGAACGCCGGGGCCGCGACCCGGAGGACCTGGAGCGCGAGGCCGCCCGGGTCCGCGAACAGGAGGCCGAGCTCGCCGCCGCCCTGGAGGCGGCGGCGAGCGCCCTGGAGGAGACCGTCGTCCACCGGGCCGGGCTCGAAGACGCCCTGGCCGCCGAGGACCGACGGCTCAAGGACCTCGCCCGCGCCCACGCCGACCGGCGCGAGGGCCTCGCCCGGCTGCGCGGCCAGGCCGACGCGGCCCGCTCGCGCGCCGCCTCCGCCCGCGCCGAGATCGACCGGCTCGCCGCCGCCCGGGACGAGGCGGGGGAGCGCGCCGCGACCTCCCGGGAGGAGTACGAGCGGCTCAGGGCCGAGGTCGAGGAACTCGACGCGGCCGAAGCCGAACAGCACGAGCGGTACGGGGCCGCCCGCCGCGAACTCACCGAGGCCGAGGCCGAACTGAGCGGCGCCCGCGAGGCCGCGGCCACCGCCGAACGCCGCCGCGCCGCCACCCGGGCCCGGCACGACACCCTCGCCCTCGGACTGCGCCGCAAGGACGGCACCGGCACCCTGCTCTCCGCCGGACTCGACGGGCTCCTCGGCCCCGTCGCCGAACTCCTCACCGTCACCCCCGGCTACGAGGTGCCCGTCGCCGCCGCCCTCGGCGCCGCCGCCGACGCGGTCGCCGCCACCGGCCCCCGAGCCGCCGCCGAAGCGCTCCGCCTGCTCCGCAAGCAGGACGCGGGACGGGCCTCCCTGCTCCTGGCCGACGCCCCCGCACCGGAGCCCGTCCCGCTCCCCGAGGGCCGCCCGCGCGCCGCCGAGCTGGTGCGCGGCCCCGAGGAACTCCTCGGCGCCGTCCGAAGCCTGCTCGCCGGGGTGGTGGTCGTCGCCGACCTCGACGAGGCCACCGACCTGGTCAGGAACCGGCCCGCGCTCACCGCCGTCACCGCCGAGGGCGACCTGCTCGGGGCGCACCTCGCGCAGGGCGGCTCGGCGGGCGCGCCCAGCCTCCTCGAAGTCCGGGCCTCGGTGGCCGAGGCCGCCGCCGAGCTCGACGAACTGGCCGTACGCTGCGAGGAGTCGGCCACCGCCCGGCGCGAGGCCGAGGAGCGGCGCCGTACCGCCGCCGCGCTCACCGAGGAACTCGACGCCCTTCGCCGTACCGCCGACCGGGAGAAGTCCGGCGTCGCACAGCGGCTCGGACGGCTCGCGGGACAGGCCAGGGGAGCGGCCGGGGAGGCCGAGCGGACGGCGGCGGCCGCCGCCCGCGCCCAGGAGGCCCTGGAGCGGGCCACCGCCGAGGCCGAGGAACTGGCCGAGCGGCTGCTCGTCGCGGAGGAGGCGGCCGACGCCGGGGACGACGGCTCCGGGGAACCCGACACCGGCGTCCGCGACCGGCTCGCCGCCGACGGCTCGCACGCCCGCCAGAACGAGATGGAGGCACGGCTCCAGGTCCGTACGCACGAGGAGCGGGTCAAGGCGCTCCTCGGCCGGGCCGATTCGCTCGACCGGGCCGCGCGAGCCGAACGGGAGGCACGCGCGCGTGCCGAGCGGCGCCGGGACCGGCTGCGCCACGAGGAGCGGGTCGCGGGCGCCGTCGCGTCCGGCGCCCGGCAGCTCCTCGCCCACGCCGAGGTCTCGCTCGGCCGCGCCGAGCGGGAACGGGTGGCGGCCCAGGCGGCGCGGGCCGAGCGCGAGGAGGGCCTCGCCGCCGCCCGCGCCCGGGGCCGGGAGCTCAAGTCCGCGCTCGACGGGCTGACCGACTCCGTGCACCGGGGCGAGGTGCTGGGGGCGGAGAAGCGGCTGCGGATCGAGCAGCTGGAGGCGAAGGCCCTGGAGGAGTTCGGGGTGGAGGCGGCCGATCTGGTCGCCGAGTACGGCCCGGACCAGCTCGTTCCGCCGCCGCCGGTCCCCGAGGGGGAGGAGGCGGGGCCCGCCGGGGCGCGGCCCTTCGTCCGTTCGGAGCAGGAGAGGCGGCTGAAGGCCGCGGAACGCGCGCACCACCAGCTGGGCAAGGTCAATCCGCTGGCCCTGGAGGAGTTCGCGGCCCTGGAGGAGCGGCACCGGTTCCTCTCCGAGCAGCTGGAGGACCTCAAGAAGACCCGTACCGATCTGCTCCAGGTCGTGAAGGAGGTCGACCTGCGGGTCGAGCAGGTCTTCACCGAGGCCTACCGGGACACGGCCCGGGAGTTCGAGGGCGTCTTCTCGCGGCTCTTCCCCGGCGGCGAGGGGCGGCTGGTCCTCACCGACCCCGACGACATGCTCACCACGGGCGTCGACGTGGAGGCCCGCCCGCCGGGCAAGAAGGTCAAGCGCCTCTCCCTGCTCTCCGGCGGCGAGCGGTCCCTGACGGCGGTGGCGCTGCTCGTCTCCATCTTCAAGGCGCGGCCCAGCCCGTTCTACGTGATGGACGAGGTGGAGGCGGCGCTCGACGACACCAACCTCCAGCGGCTGATCGGGATCATGCGGGAGCTCCAGGAGTCCTCGCAGCTGATCGTGATCACCCACCAGAAGCGCACGATGGAGGTCGCGGACGCGCTGTACGGGGTGTCCATGCGGGGCGACGGCGTCTCGAAGGTGATCGGCCAGCGGCTCCGCTGAAGCGGTGAACGGGCCCGGTTGAAGTGGTGGACGGCGGGAAGGTGTGCGCCACTGGAAGCCCCCGGAGACCCCGGACGTCCGGATAGCCACCGGAGGCCCGGGACGCCCGGTGGAAGGACCGTCGCCCCGAGGAGCCCATGTGACCAGCGCAGCGCAGGCGCCCCCGCCGTCGCCGGAGGGCCGGGCGGCCCATCCGGACCACCTCGGCCATGTCATCTTCATCACGGCGTCCGCCGCGATGGGCGGCTTCCTCTTCGGCTACGACAGCTCCGTCATCAACGGTGCCGTCGAGGCGATCCGCGACCGTTACGACATCGGTTCCGCCACCCTCGCGCAGGTCATCGCGATCGCCCTGATCGGCTGTGCCGTCGGCGCCGCCACCGCCGGGCGGATCGCCGACCGCATCGGCCGCATCCGCTGTATGCAGATCTCCGCGGTGCTCTTCGCGGTCAGCGCGGTCGGCTCCGCGCTGCCCTTCGCCCTGTGGGACCTGGCCCTGTGGCGGATCATCGGCGGCTTCGCCATCGGCATGGCCTCGGTGATCGGCCCCGCGTACATCGCCGAGGTCGCCCCGGCCGCCTACCGGGGCCGTCTCGGCTCCTTCCAGCAGGCGGCGATCGTCATCGGCATCGCCATCTCCCAGCTGGTCAACTACGGCATCCTGCAGCTGGCCGACGGCGATCAGCGCGGCAGGATCGGCGGCCTGGAGGCCTGGCAGTGGATGCTCGGCGTGATGGTCGTGCCCGCGCTCCTCTACGGGACGCTCTCCTTCGCCATCCCCGAGTCGCCCCGCTTCCTCATCTCCGTCGGGCGGACCGAACGGGCCAAGGAGGTCCTCGCCGAGGTCGAAGGGAAGGGCGCCGATCTCGACGCGCGCGTCGCCGAGATCGACCGGGCCATGCGCCGCGAGCACAGGTCCACCTTCCGGGACCTGTTCACCGAGGGCTCCCGCTTCCGGCTGCTGCCCATCGTCTGGGTCGGCATCGGCCTCTCGGTCTTCCAGCAGCTCGTCGGCATCAACGTGGCGTTCTACTACTCCGCGACCCTCTGGCAGTCCGTCGGCATCGACCCGTCGAGCTCGTTCTTCTACTCGTTCACCACGTCGATCGTCAACATCATCGGCACCGTGATCGCGATGGTCCTGGTCGACCGCGTGGGCCGCAAGCCGCTCGCCCTCGTCGGCTCCACGGGCATGGCGATCGCCCTCGCCTTCGAGGCGTGGGCCTTCTCCGCCGACCTCGTGGACGGCAAGCTCCCCAACACCCAGGGCACGGTGGCCCTGATCGCCGCCCATGTCTTCGTGCTCTTCTTCGCCCTCTCCTGGGGCGTGGTCGTCTGGGTCTTCCTCGGCGAGATGTTCCCCAACCGCATCCGGGCCGCCGCGCTCGGCGTGGCCGCCTCCGCCCAGTGGATCGCCAACTGGGCCATCACCGCCAGCTTCCCGTCCCTCGCCGACTGGAACCTCTCCGGCACGTACGTCATCTACGCGGTCTTCGCGGTGCTCTCGATCCCCTTCGTGCTGCGGTACGTCAAGGAGACCAAGGGCAAGACGCTGGAGGAGATGGGCTGACGGGGCCCCCCGCCCGTCTTCCGGTACGCCCGCCCCCTCGCCCCGGCCCTACCCCGCGAGCCGGGGCAGCGCCTCCTCGCAGAACAGGCGCAGGCTCCGCCAGCCCTCCTCGACCGGCATCCCGCCGCACAGCGGGTGCAGCACCAGGCTCTCCAGGCCCAGCGCCGCGCACTCCCCGGGGGTCACCACCCGGTACACCCCCTCCGCGCGCAGCTCCGCCACCGTCGTCGCCGTCGACCGCACCGCCGAACGGATGTCCTTCGACTGCCAGGAGGCGTACGTCCGCGCCTCGTGCAGGAAGTGCTCCCCGTACTCCGCCCAGGTCCGGTCCGGGTCCTCCGCCAGGTGCAGCAGCGGGGTCTCCTCGGCCGGCATCATCGTCCAGCCCTCCGTGCCGTACTCCGCGCACCGCTCCCGGTAGTACGCCTCCAGCTCCGGCAGGTGCGCGCTGGGGAAGAACGGCAGCCCCAGCCGGGCCGCCCGCCGCGCCGCCGCCCGCGACGACCCGCCGACCAGGAGCAGCGGGTGCGGCCGGGTGAAGGGGCGCGGGGTGATCCGTACGGTACGGCCCCGGTGCTCGAACGGCTCCCCGGTCCAGGCCGCGAGCAGGGTCTCCAGGAGCTCGTCCTGGAGCCTGCCGCGCCGCCCCCAGTCCACCCCGCGCTCCTCGTACTCCTCCGGCCGGTAGCCGATTCCGGCCACCGTCACCAGACGTCCCCCGCTCAGCAGGTCCAGGACCGCGATGTCCTCGGCGAGCCGCAGCGGGTCGTGCAGCGGCCCGATGATCGCCGAGACGGTCACCGCGATCCGTGCCGTCGCCCCGAAGACCGCGCCCGCGAAGGCGAAGGGGGAGGGGAGCCAGTTGTTCTCGACACCGTGGTGCTCCTCGGTCTGCACGGTGTCGACGCCGTGTCCGTCGGCGTACGCGGCCATGGCGACGGCGGCCCGGTAGCGGGCGGAGAGGGAGTCGGGGGTCGCGCGGGGATCGACGAGGTTGAACCGTACGACGCTGAACGGCATGGGGGTCCCCCTTCGCTGGTGGGCGGAGGGGAGGACGGTAGCTGACGCTGCGTCAGATGGGAACGGTTCCGGCAGTCCGGCCGCCGTCCCGGGGCGCTCCGCGCGGACGCGGGGGAGCCGTCCGGTCCCGGATGCTCCGCCTCCGGTGCCTCCGTGGCCGATACTGGTCGGGTTATGGAACTCATCCTTGCTGTAGTCATCGCTCTGGTCGTCGCGGTCGCCGTGACGAGCGGGCTCGTGATCAGCGGCCGCAAGAAGAAGCAGCTGCCGCCCGCCGAGCCGCCGTCCACCACGCCGACCATCACCGCTCCGCCCGCCGAACCGCACGTCGGCGAGGAGGCGGAGACGCCGCGGGAGGAACCACGCCGCACGGTCGAGGAGGTCCCGCTCCCCGCCGAGGCGCCCGCGGCCGTCGAGGACCCCGTCGTCGCCGAACCGGCGGCCCCCGAGATCGAGGTCCCCGAGCCCACCGAGGGCCGTCTCGTACGGCTCCGGGCCCGCCTCGCCCGCTCCCAGAACTCGCTCGGCAAGGGGCTGCTGACGCTCCTGTCCCGCGAGCACCTCGACGAGGACACCTGGGAGGAGATCGAGGAGACCCTCCTCACCGCCGACGTCGGTGTCGCCCCGACCCAGGAGCTCGTCGACCGGCTGCGCGAGCGGGTCAAGGTGCTCGGCACCCGCACCCCCGAGGAGCTGCGCGGGCTGCTCCGCGAGGAGCTGATCACCCTCCTCGACCCCGACCTCGACCGCACGGTGCGGACCGACAGCCCGGCCGACGTGCCCGGCGTGGTCATGGTCGTCGGCGTCAACGGCACCGGCAAGACCACCACCACCGGCAAGCTGGCCCGGGTCCTCGTCGCCGACGGCAAGTCCGTCGTCCTCGGCGCGGCCGACACCTTCCGCGCCGCCGCCGCCGACCAGCTCCAGACCTGGGGCGAGCGCGTCGGCGCCCGCACCGTCCGGGGCCCCGAGGGCGGCGACCCCGCCTCGATCGCCTTCGACGCGGTCAAGGAGGGCATCGCGGAGGGCGCCGACGTCGTCCTCATCGACACCGCGGGGCGCCTCCACACCAAGACCGGCCTCATGGACGAGCTGGGCAAGGTCAAGCGGGTCGTCGAGAAGCACGGCCCGCTCGACGAGATCCTCCTCGTCCTCGACGCGACCACCGGCCAGAACGGTCTGATCCAGGCCCGTGTCTTCGCCGAGGTCGTCGACATCACCGGCATCGTCCTGACCAAGCTGGACGGCACCGCCAAGGGCGGCATCGTCGTCGCCGTCCAGCGCGAGCTGGGCGTCCCGGTGAAGCTGATCGGTCTGGGCGAGGGCCCGGACGACCTGGCCCCCTTCGAGCCGGGCGCCTTCGTCGACGCCCTGATCGGCGACTGACCGCGCCTCCCGCGCGCACGGGAGGGCCCCCGCCACTTCGGTGACGGGGGCCCTTTTCGCGCGGGAGGCGTGGTCAGTCGTGGGTCCGGTGGCAGATGTACGCCAGGGTGCCGAGCAGCAGCCGTGCCTGCGGCGGTGCCCCCGCGGTGTCCAGCGTCGGCGGGCGCAGCCAGCGCACGGGACCGAGACCGCCGAGGTCCGACGGGGGAGCGGTGATGTGACTGCCGGGCCCCAGGCACCGCAGGTCCAGATCGGCGTCGTCCCAGCCCATCCGGTACAGCAGCTGCGGCAGCTCGGCCGCCGCCCCCGGGGCGACGAAGAACCGGGCCCGGCCGGTCGGCGTCGCGCACACCGGCCCGAGCGGTAGCCCCATCCGCTCCAGGCGCACCAGCGCCCGGCGGCCCGCCGCCTCCGCGACCTCGATCACGTCGAAGCTGCGGCCCACCGGGAGCAGTATGGCCGCCCCCGGGTACTCCGACCAGGCCTTGGCCGCGTCGTCGACGCCCGCGCCCGCCGGGACGGGCCGCGCGAAGGAGAGGGGGTGCGCGCCCGGAGCCGTACACGACGCCTCGCCGCAGGAACACCGGCCCGAGGAGGCCCGCGCGCCGGGCACCACGTCCCAGCCCCACAGTCCCGTGTACTCCGCCACCGCGGTGCACTCCGTGGTGCGTACGCGGCGGCGTGCGCCGGACCGCATCTCACGAATGCCGATCGTGAAACCCATGTCCCCTCCAACGGGTAGAGCGCGCCGGTGGTTACGACCCGGAGCGCCGCCATCACCCTTCGTCACGATCCGTGACCGAACCCGGCGCGTTGTCGTGTGCGGGGTGGTGCGGACCGGTGCGCGCGCCTCTCCGCGCATCCGTCCGCCGTCTCCGGTTCGTCGCATGTCAAGTGAATCGCGTTCCACGGGCGGCGAGTTCATTCGAAGGGGTGGCGAATGGTGGCGTTTCTCGAATCGCCCTCGTGGGGAGGTGATCGTAGGGTTACTTTCGGTACGCGACCCTCCGGAACACATGCGCGCGCGGGTATGCCGGAGGCAACCCGGTTTCCAGTTCGAGGGAGTACGAACGCCGGACGGCTGCCGTGCGACACGGCATTCTGGTAAGGGTTCGCACGACAGGCAATCAGGTGATGGGGGCGTTCCAGTGGGCGGCAACGGCGGCGCGGACGGTTCGACTGCCGGGAAGCGCCCGAACGAGCAACTCGGTTCGTGGTTCGTCCGCAGCGGCTGGTCCAAGGGCGAACTCGCGCGGCAGGTGAACCGCAGGGCGCGCCAGATGGGCGCGCACCACATCTCCACCGACACCTCCCGCGTCCGCCGCTGGCTCGACGGCGAGCAGCCCCGCGAACCCATCCCGCGCATCCTCTCCGAGCTGTTCTCCGAACGCTTCGGATCCGTCGTCGCCGTCGAGGACCTGGGCCTGCGCACCGCCCACCAGTCGCCCTCCGTCTCCGGCGTCGACCTGCCCTGGGCCGGCCCCCAGACCGTCTCCCTGCTCAGCGACTTCTCCCGCAGCGACCTGATGCTCGCCCGCCGGGGCTTCCTCGGCTCCTCCCTCTCGCTCGCCGCCGGACCCGCCCTCATCGAACCGATGCAGCGCTGGCTCGTCCCCACCCCCGGCGCCGACACCGGGCGCCCCGACCCGGGCACCGACGCCCGCCGCCCCAACCGGCTCTCCGAGATCGAACTCGACCTCCTGGAGTCCACCACCGCCATGTTCCGCAAGTGGGACGCCCAGTGCGGCGGCGGACTGCGCCGCAAGGCCGTCGTCGGCCAGCTCCACGAGGTCACCGACCTCCTCCAGGAACCCCAGCCCGCCGCCACCGCCAAGCGGCTCTTCACCTGCGCCGCCGAACTCGCCGAACTCGCCGGCTGGATGAGTTACGACGTGGGCCTCCAGCCCACCGCCCAGAAGTACTTCGTGCTCGCCCTGCACGCCGCCAAGGAAGCGGGCGACAAACCCCTCGGCTCGTACATCCTGTCCTCGATGAGCCGCCAGATGATCCACCTCGGCCGCCCCGACGACGCCCTCGAACTCATCCACCTCGCCCAGTACGGCAGCCGGGACTGCGCCACCCCCCGCACCCAGGCCATGCTGTATGCGATGGAGGCCCGCGCCTACGCCAACATGGGCCAGCCCTCCAAGTGCAAACGGGCCGTCCGGATGGCCGAGGACACCTTCGCCGACGTGGGCCTCGACGGCGAGCCCGAGCCCGACTGGATCCGCTTCTTCTCCGAGGCCGAACTCAACGGCGAGAACTCCCACTCCTACCGCGACCTCGCCTATGTCGCCGGACGCTCCCCGACCTACGCCTCCCTCGCCGAACCCGTCATGGAACGGGCCGTCGAACTCTTCGGCAAGGACTCCGACCACCAGCGGTCCTACGCCCTCAACCTCATCGGCATGGCCACCGTCCACCTCCTCAAGCGGGAACCGGAACAGTCCGTCGTCCTCGCCGAGAAGGCCCTCGGCGTCGCCCGCAGCATCCGCTCCGAACGCGTCAACACCAGGCTCCGCAAGACCGTCGACCACGCCGCCCGCAACTACAGCGACATCGCCGAGGTCGTCCAGCTCACCGACCGGCTCACCCAGCTGCTCCCGGAGTCCGCCGAAGCCGTCTGAGCCCACCGGCCCCACCGGCCACCCCAGACCCCGGCCGCGCCGGACGTCCCGTACCGCCCGACTCGGCTCCCCCGCCGCGAGGTCACACGGACGCCGACGCGGCCGGTCCACGTCCCGGCCCGACGCTCCGCCCCCGGCCCTCCCGGCCCCTCGCCCCGGTCCTCCCGGCGCCCCCACCGTCCCGGTCCGCCCGCCGTGCCCACCGCGCCCGCGCCTCCGGGCGTTCACCGCCGCGTAACACTCCCCGCCCCTTCGTCACGGCTCCGAAACACCCTGCGGCATCGACGGAAACGGCGCTGCGCCAACCTCTGGCGCATATAACCGGCCACTCCGCGCGGCCGGGCCGCCCCCCACCGGCCCGCGCCGCCCCGGCCGCACCGACGACGAGGAGACGCCGATGGCACCAGCCGTCACGACCCTGGCAGCAGAAGCCCCGGGGCTGTCCGCCGCCAACACCGGGTTCATGCTCATCTGCTCCGCCCTGGTCATGCTGATGACCCCGGCACTCGCCTTCTTCTACGGAGGCATGGTCCGCGTCAAATCGACCCTCAACATGCTGATGATGAGCTTCATCAGCCTGGGGATCGTCACGATCCTCTGGGTCCTCTTCGGCTTCAGCGTCGCCTTCGGCACCGACATCGGCTCCCTCGTCGGCTGGTCCTCCGACTACGTGGGACTCAGCGGCATCGGCATCACCGAACTCTGGGACGGCTACACCATCCCGGTGTACGTCTTCGCCGTCTTCCAGCTGATGTTCGCGGTCATCACCCCCGCCCTCATCAGCGGCGCCCTCGCCGACCGCGTCAAGTTCACCGCCTGGGCCCTCTTCGTCACCCTCTGGGCCACGATCGTGTACTTCCCCGTCGCCCACTGGGTCTGGGGCGCGGGCGGCTGGCTCTTCGAGATGGGCGTCATCGACTTCGCGGGCGGCACCGCCGTCCACATCAACGCGGGCGCAGCCGCCCTCGGCGTCATCCTCGTCATCGGCAAGCGCGTCGGCTTCAAGAAGGACCCGATGCGCCCGCACAGCCTCCCCCTCGTCATGCTCGGCGCCGGTCTCCTCTGGTTCGGCTGGTTCGGCTTCAACGCGGGCTCCTGGCTCGGCAACGACGACGGCGTCGGCGCCGTCATGTTCGTCAACACCCAGGTCGCCACCGCCGCCGCCATGCTCGCCTGGCTCGCCTACGAGAAGATCCGCCACGGCGCCTTCACCACCCTCGGCGCCGCCTCCGGCGCCGTCGCGGGCCTCGTCGCCATCACCCCGGCCGGCGGCTCCGTCAGCCCCCTCGGCGCGATCGCCGTCGGCGCGATCGCCGGACTCGCCTGCGCCCTGGCCGTCGGCCTCAAGTACCGGTTCGGCTACGACGACTCCCTCGACGTCGTCGGCGTCCACCTCGTCGGCGGTGTCATCGGCTCCCTCCTCGTCGGCCTCTTCGCCACCGGCGGCGTCCAGTCCGACGCCAAGGGCCTCTTCTACGGCGGCGGCCTCGAACAGCTCGGCAAGCAGGCCGTCGGCGTCGCCGCGGTCCTCGCCTATTCCCTGGTCGCCTCCGCGCTCCTCGCCCTGGTCATCGACAGGACGATGGGGATGCGGGTCCCCGAGGACGACGAGGTCTCCGGCATCGACCAGGTCGAGCACGCCGAGACCGCGTACGACTTCAGCGGCGCGGGCGGCGGAGCCTCCTCCCGCTCCACCGCCCCCGCCGCCCCGGCCGTCACGCAGAACAAGAAGGTGGACGCATGAAGCTCATCACCGCGGTAGTGAAGCCGCACCGGCTCGACGAGATCAAGGAGGCCCTCCAGGCGTTCGGCGTCCACGGCCTCACCGTCACCGAAGCCAGCGGCTACGGCCGCCAGCGCGGCCACACCGAGGTCTACCGGGGCGCCGAGTACACCGTCGACCTCGTCCCCAAGATCCGCATCGAGGTCCTCGTCGAGGACGAGGACGCCGAACAGCTCATCGACGTCGTCGTCAAGGCCGCCAGGACCGGCAAGATCGGCGACGGCAAGGTGTGGAGCGTCCCGGTCGAGACCGCCGTACGGGTCCGCACCGGCGAACGCGGCCCGGACGCCCTGTAGGGCATCCCCGGAAAGAACCGCCCGGGACACCACCTTCCGGGCGGGCCCCCACTCCACCCGAAGGAGCCGCCGGATGATCACCCCCCACACCAGCGACGACACCGAACCCACGGCACCCGACGGCTACGCGGCGGCCCGGCTGCTCCTCCTCCACGAGAAGGAGCGGTCCGGGCCGCCGCGCCGCGCCGCCCTCGCCCGCCTCACCGACGACTGGCTGGCCGGACTCCTCGCCGCCGCCGCGCCACCCCGGGGAACCGCCCTCGTCGCCGTCGGCGGCTACGGTCGCGCCGAACTCTCCCCCCGCAGCGACCTCGACCTCCTCCTGCTCCACGACGGCAGCGCCGACCGGGCCGCGCTCGCCGCCCTCGCCGACCGCCTCTGGTACCCCGTCTGGGACCTCGGCATCGCCCTCGACCACTCCGTCCGCACCCCCGCCGAGGCCCGCGCCGCCGCCACCGACGACCTCAAGGTCCACCTCGGCCTCCTCGACGCCCGTACCGTCGCCGGGGACCACGGACTCGTCGCCGCCCTGCGCACCACCGTCCTCGCCGACTGGCGCAACCAGGCCCCCCGCCGCCTCCCCGAGCTCGACGCCCTCTGCCGCGAACGCGCCGAACGCGCCGGAGAACTCGCGCACCTCCTCGAACCCGACCTCAAGGAGGCCCGGGGCGGCCTCCGCGACGCCCAGGCCCTCCGCGCCGTCGCCGCCTCCTGGCTCGCCGACGCCCCCCGCGAGGGCCTCGACACCGCCCGCCGCCGCCTCCTCGACGCCCGCGACGCCCTCCACCTCACCACCGGCCGCGCCACCGACCGGCTCGCCCTCCAGGAACAGGACGCCGTCGCCGGGGAACTCGGCCTCCTCGACGCCGACACCCTGCTCCGCGAGGTCTACGAGGCCGCCCGGACCATCTCGTACGCCTCCGACGTCACCTGGCGCGAGGTCCACCGCGTCCTCAAGGCCCGCTCCGCCCGGCCCCGCCTCCGGGCCCTCCTCGGCGCCCGCGCCCCCGGCAGGCCCCCCGCCGCCCGCACCCCGCTCGCCGAAGGCGTCGTCGAGATGGACGGCGAGGCCGGTCTCGCCAGGACCGCCCGCCCCGAACGCGACCCCGTCCTCACCCTGCGCGCCGCCGCCGCGGCCGCCCAGTCCGCCCTGCCCCTCTCCCCGCACGCCGTCCGCCACCTCGCCGCCCACGCCGCCCCCCTCCCCGTGCCCTGGCCCGCCGAGGCCCGCGAGGAACTCGTCACCCTCCTCGGCGCGGGCGGGGCCACCGTCCCCGTCTGGGAGGCCCTCGAAGCCGAAGGGCTCGTCACCCGCCTCCTGCCCGACTGGGAACGCGTCCGCTGCCGCCCCCAGCGCAACCCCGTCCACACCTGGACCGTCGACCGCCACCTCGTCGAGACCGCCGTCCGCGCCTCCTCCCTCACCCGCCGCGTCGGCCGCCCCGACCTCCTCCTCGTCGCCGCCCTCCTCCACGACATCGGCAAGGGCTGGCCCGGCGACCACTCCGTCGCGGGCGAGACCATCACCCGCGACCTCGCCGCCCGCATCGGCTTCGACCGCGCCGACACCGCCACCCTCGCCACCGTCGTCCGCCACCACCTGCTCCTGATCGAGACCGCCACCCGACGCGACCTCGACGACCCCGCCACCGTCCACGCCGTCGCCACCGCCGTCGGCACCGTCGGCACCCTGGAACTCCTGCACGCCCTCACCGAGGCCGACGCCCTCGCCACCGGCCCCGCCGCCTGGTCCGCCTGGCGCGCCCAACTCGTCGACGACCTGGTCAAACGGGTCACCGGAGTCCTCGCGGGCGAACAGCCGCCCGACCCCGAGGCCGCCGCCCCCGGCGCCGACCAGGAACGCCTCGCCGTCGAGGCCCTGCGCACCGGCGAACCCGTCCTCACCCTGCGCGCCCGCGCCGAACAGCCCCTCGACCCCGACACCCCCGAACCCGTCGGCGTCGAACTCCTCATCGCCGTCCCCGACCGGCCCGGCGTCCTGCCCGCCGTCGCCGGGGTCCTCGCCCTCCACCGGCTCACCGTCCGCGCCGCCGACCTGCGGGCCGTCGCCCTCCCCGGGGAGCTCGGCACCGGCACCGTCCTCGTCCTCGACTGGCGGGTCGCCGCCGAGTACGGCTCCCTGCCCGAGGCCGCCCGGCTCCGCGCCGACCTCGTCCGCGCCCTCGACGGCACCCTCGACATCACCGCCCGCCTCGCCGAACGCGAGGCGGCCCACCCCCGCCGCCGGGGCCTCGCCGCCCCGCCGCCCCGGGTCACCGTCGCCGCCGCGGGCTCCCGCCTCGCCACCGTCATCGAGGTCCGCGCCCAGGACGCCCCCGGCCTCCTCCACCGCGTCGGCCGCGCCCTGGAGGGAGCGGCGGTACGGGTCCGCAGCGCCCATGTCTCGACCCTCGGCGCCAACGCCGTGGACACCCTGTACGTGACCCGTCCCGACGGCACCCCGCTCCCCGACGAGGAGGCGATCGACCTGGCCCGCGCCCTGGAGACGGCACTGCGCTGAGGGTCCCGCCGGACCGGTCCGACCGTAGCGGGCCGCCCCGCCCCCGGGCCGGATACCCTGGGGGCGACCATCCGCCCCGACCCGAGGACCGCGACCACCGTGTTCGATACGCTTTCCGACCGCCTCAGCGCGACTTTCAAGTCCCTCCGGGGCAAGGGCCGCCTCACCGAGCAGGACATCGACAGCGCGGCCCGGGAAATCCGTATCGCCCTCCTCGAGGCCGATGTCGCCCTGCCGGTCGTCCGCGCGTTCATCTCCCGGGTCAAGGAGCGGGCCCTCGGCGCCGAGGTCTCCAAGGCGCTGAACCCCAGCCAGCAGGTCATCAAGATCGTCAACGAGGAGCTCGTGGCCATCCTCGGCGGCGAGACCCGGCGGCTGCGGTTCGCCAAGACCGCGCCCACGGTGATCATGCTCGCCGGTCTCCAGGGCGCCGGTAAGACCACCCTCGCCGGAAAGCTCGGCCTCTGGCTCAAGAGCCAGGGCCACTCCCCGCTGCTCGTCGCCTGCGACCTCCAGCGCCCGAACGCCGTCACCCAGCTCTCGGTCGTCGCCGACCGCGCGGGCGTGGCCTTCTACGGCCCCCAGCCGGGCAACGGCGTCGGCGACCCGGTCCAGGTCGCGAAGGACTCCATCGAGCACGCGCGGACCAAGATGTACGACGTCGTGGTCGTCGACACCGCCGGCCGCCTCGGCATCGACCAGGAGCTGATGCGGCAGGCCGCGGACATCCGCGACGCCGTCAGCCCCGACGAGGTCCTCTTCGTCGTCGACGCCATGATCGGCCAGGACGCGGTCAACACCGCCGAGGCCTTCCGCGACGGCGTCGGCTTCGACGGCGTGGTGCTCTCCAAGCTCGACGGCGACGCCCGCGGCGGTGCCGCGCTCTCCATCGCGCACGTCACCGGCAAGCAGATCATGTTCGCCTCCAACGGCGAGAAGCTGGACGAGTTCGACGCGTTCCACCCGGACCGCATGGCGTCCCGCATCCTCGGCATGGGCGACATGCTCTCCCTCATCGAGAAGGCGCAGCAGACCTTCGACGAGGAAGAGGCCGCCAAGATGGCCTCGAAGCTCGCCTCGAAGCAGGGCCAGGAGTTCACGCTCGACGACTTCCTGGCGCAGATGGAGCAGGTCCGCAAGATGGGCTCCATCTCCAAGCTCCTCGGGATGCTGCCCGGCATGGGTCAGATGAAGGAGCAGATCGCCAACATCGACGAGCGGGACGTCGACCGCACCGCCGCCGTCATCAAGTCGATGACCCCGGCCGAGCGCCAGGACCCGACGATCATCAACGGCTCCCGCCGCGCCCGTATCGCCAAGGGTTCCGGCGTCGAGGTCAGCGCGGTCAAGAGCCTGGTCGAGCGGTTCTTCGAGGCCCGCAAGATGATGTCCCGGATGGCGCAGGGCGGCGGCCTCCCCGGTATGCCGGGGATGCCCGGCATGGGCGGCGGGCCCGGTCGGCAGAAGAAGCAGATCAAGCAGGCCAAGGGCAAGCGCAAGAGCGGCAACCCGATGAAGCGCAAGGCGGAGGAGCAGGCGGCGGCCGACCGCCGCGAGCAGGCGCAGCAGGGCGGCGCGTTCGGCCTCCCGGCGGCCGGGCAGGCTCCGCAGGACTTCGAGCTGCCGGACGAGTTCAAGAAGTTCATGCAGTGACCCGTGCGGCCCGGGGGACCGGGCCGCGAGGTCATGAGGCGCGATGAGGCCGTGAGGCCCTGAGCGGGAGGGGCCCGGGACGGTACGGAACCGTCGCGGGCCCCTCTTCGCCGTCCGGGGCAGGTCGGGGCCGCTCGGGGGACGGGGACGGGGACGGTAAGGGCCGCTCCGGGTACGGGGCCGCCTCCGGGCCCCTCCTCGCCCGTGCGCGACCGTGCGCGACCGCTCCGGGCCGCTTCCCGCCCACGAAGCCCGGTCGGCCGCACCGCGGGGCCCGGCGCCGCGACGGTCTTCGCGCCCGCCCTACGCGCCCCGGCGGCGCCCCCCGCCTCACCCGGACCCGGCCCCGAACCCGGCCCGGACCCGCCTCGGACCCGCCTCGGACCAGCCCCGGAACCCCTCTGGAACCGTCCCCGGCCCGCCGTCACCCCTCGGGACCGTCCGCCGTGCCGCCCGCCGCCCGCTCTTCGATACTGGGGCCACTGCCGCCCCGAGGAGAGCCACGTGGCCAACCCCGTACCCCCGCGCGACCGGACCGACCAGCCCTGGCGCTCGGAAGGGGCACCGCCGCCCCCGCCGCCCAAGCGCCGGATGCCGGGCGGCTGGCGCAGCCTGGTGCTCACCGCGCTCGTGGTCTATCTGCTCGCCAACATCGTCCTGTCGTTCTTCAACGAGGGCGGCGGGCCGACGATCTCGTACACCGAGTTCGACAAGCAGGTGGCCGCCGGGAACGTCTCCAAGATCTACTCCAAGGGCGACGCGATCCAGGGAGAGCTGAAGAACAAGCAGCCCGTCCCCGACGGCAAGGGCGACTACACCAAGTTCCAGACCCAGCGCCCGGCCTTCGCCGACGACAACCTCTGGGCCCAGCTGACCCAGCAGAAGGTCACCGTCACCGCCGAGCCCGTCGTCCAGGAGCGCAGCTTCCTCGCCAACCTCCTCATCTCCCTCGCCCCGATGCTGCTGCTCGTCGTGCTGTGGGTGTTCATCGCCCGCCGGATGAGCGCGGGCATGGGCGGCGCGGGCGGAATGCTCGGCCGCAAGACCCCGCCCAAACCGGTCGAGCTCGAAGGCGAGCAGCGCACCACCTTCGCCGACGTCGCGGGCATCGACGAGGTCGAGGGCGAGCTCAACGACGTCGTCGACTTCCTCAAGAACCCGCAGGCGTACCGGGAGATGGGCGCCAAGATGCCCCGGGGCGTGCTCCTCGCGGGCCCGCCCGGAACGGGCAAGACGCTGCTCGCCCGCGCGGTCGCGGGCGAGGCGGGGGTGCCGTTCTTCTCCGCCTCCGCGTCCGAGTTCATCGAGATGATCGTCGGTGTCGGCGCCTCCCGGGTGCGCGAACTGTTCGCCGAGGCCCGCAAGGTCGCCCCCGCGATCATCTTCATCGACGAGATCGACACCATCGGCCGGGCCAGGGGCGGCGGTGCCGGCATGGGCGGCCACGACGAGCGCGAGCAGACCCTCAACCAGATCCTCACCGAGATGGACGGCTTCACCGGCTCCGAGGGCGTCATCGTCCTCGCCGCCACCAACCGGGCCGACGTCCTCGACCCGGCCCTCACCCGGCCCGGCCGCTTCGACCGGGTCGTCCACGTCAACCCGCCCGACCGGGGCGGCCGCGAGGCCATCCTGAGGATCCACACCCGCGAGATCCCCCTCGCCGGGGACGTCGACCTGGAGCAGGTGGCCCGCACCACCCCCGGCATGACCGGCGCCGAACTCGCCAACCTCGCCAACGAGGCCGCGCTCCTCGCCGTGAAGCGGCAGCAGAAGGCCGTCACCCAGTCCGACCTGTCCGACGCCCTGGAGAAGGTCCAGCTCGGCGCGGAACGACCGCTCGTCATGCCCGAAGAGGAGCGGCGCAGGACCGCGTACCACGAGAGCGGGCACGCCCTCCTCGGGATGCTCCAGCCCGGCGCCGACCCCGTCCGCAAGATCACCATCGTGCCGCGCGGCCGGGCCCTGGGCGTCACCCTCTCCACCCCGGACGCCGACAAGTACGCCTACACCGAGGAGTACCTGCGCGGCCGGATCATCGGTGCCCTCGGCGGCATGGCGGCCGAGCAGGTCGTCTACGGGGTGGTCACCACCGGCGCGGAGAGCGACCTGGAGCAGGTCACCGGCATCGCCCGGGGCATGGTCGGCCGCTGGGGCATGAGCGAGACCGTCGGCCGGCTGACCGCGATCCCGGCCGACGCCCAGCAGGCCTACGGGCTCTCGGCCGCCCCGGCGACCCTCGACGCCGTCGACGCGGAGATGCGCCGGATCGTCGACGAGTGCTACGAGAGCGCCCTGCGCCAGCTCAGGGAGAACCGGGGCCGCCTGGACGCGCTGGCCGCCGCGCTCCTGGAGAACGAGACCCTGGAGGAGGCCGCCGCCTACCGCGCGGCCGGCATCCCGCGCCTGCGGAAGGAGGACGGCGGGAGCTGAACGAGGAGAGCGCACGGCGGCGGGGGACGACGGGGCGGTACGGCGGCCCCCTCAGGGAGACGCGCGTACGGCCCACGGGCGGGCCGACGGAGTGCGGGGGTACGGCCGCCGGAGACCCGGCGCGGACCCGGGGCGTACGGCCACGGGGATGCGCGGCGCGCGAGGCCGTGGGCGGGCGGCCGGGGCGCACGACCCCGCTGGAGACCCCTCGGGCGGGGCGCGGGCCCGTGAGCGGGCGGAACGCGTACGGCCGTCCACGCCGGTCCGGCTACGCCACGCGCGCCACCACGTACCGGAAGACGTTCGCCATCCACACCGTGCCGTCCGGGCGCACGTACGGGGCCAGGGCCTCCTCGATCTCCTTCTCCACCCGGGACGGGTCCGCCACCCGGACCGCCTCGTCGAACGCGCCCGTCGACAACAGACCCCGCACCGCGCTGGCCCCGCTCGCGTACCCGAAGGGACAGGACACCCGACCCGAACCCGCCGGCCGCAGCCCGGCCGCCGCCGCCAGCCGGTCAGGATCGGCCCCGGCCTCCGGGGCCCGGTCCGCGAGCCGCGCCGCTACCCGCAGCACCCGCTCCGCCGCACACCGCTCGGGCGGCCCCCAGCCCGCGAGGACGACGGTCGTCCCGGGCTGCGCCGTACGGGTGAGCGCCACCAGCTCGGGAAGGAGCCCGGCGGTCGCGTGGAAGGCGGTGACCACGTCGTGGGCCCCGGCCTCCGGCGCCTCCGGGGTCACCGTGACGTCCTTCGGGAGCCGCGCCCTGGCCAGCTCCACGCGCGCGTGGTCCCGGTCGGCGCCGGTGACCCGGGCACCCCGGGCCACCGCCATCAGGAGCGCGAGGCCGGAACCGCAGCCGAGCCCCAGGACCCGGGACCCCGCGCCCACGCCGAGACGTTCGTACACCGCCTCGTAGAGCGGGACGAGCATCCGTTCCTGGATCTCGGCCCAGTCACGCGCGGGGTGGTGCGGGACGAGTGCGGATGTCATGGAGAAGCGCTCCAATCCGTATGCGGACGACTGCCCCCCGTAGTCAGGGAACTGCGCTTCCGGGGCCGCGTCCAGTGCTCGCGCCGGACCGGTTCGCCCGGGGGAGCCGCCGGGACGGGGGCGGTGCGCACCCGCGCGCGGGGACCCGGTAAGGTCCCTGCCACGCTCCCCGCCCGTCCGCCGGGCCCGGGTACGGGGAACCGCCCCTTCAGGGGCGCGCGACCCCCCGCCGCACGCGGGGCGTATGCGCCGCTACGCACCGGCTTGACGCGCCCTGCGCGACTTCTCCACAGATCTGCGCACTGGCCCTCGTCCCGACGCATCAACGGCAACTGACGGGTACGTGCAAAATATTTGGGATGCCCCGGAATGGAACCCGAGGGCGCTTCGGCTCGTTGTAAGCGACGTGAGCACGACACCACCTGTTCTCGCCGCAGAGCTGGCACAGGCGTGGGCCGACATTCAGCGGCACCACCCCGAGCTGCCCGACCTTGCCGCGCCCGAGTCCCTGATCGGAGAGTCCTCGTCCGCCTGCGGCGCCGAGCTCTCCTTCGAACGACTGCTCCATGAGGCAGTCCACGGCATCGCCGCCGCCCGGGGGGTCCGCGACACCTCCCGCGCAGGCCGGTACCACAACCGCAGATTCCTCGCGATCGCCGAGGAGATGGGCCTCGACCACCCCGAGGAGCCGCACGCGAGCAGCGGCTTCTCCCTGGTCACGCTCAACCCCGAGGCCAGGCGCCGCTACCGGCCCACCATCGAGCGGCTCCAGCGCGCCCTCAAGGCGCACACGGTCGCCACGGCGGCCGACACCAAGCGCTCCTTCCGGGGCCCGGCGGCCCGGCACGGCTCCTCCGGCGGCGGCGTGCGCGTCAAGGCCGTCTGCGACTGCGGGCGGAACGTCCGGGTGGTGCCTTCGGTGCTGGCCCAGGCGCCGATCGTCTGCGGCGGCTGCGGCAAGCCGTTCCGCATCCCGGAGGCCGTGGGCGCCGCGAGCTGACCTCGCGGTGTGTGGCACAATGGCTAGCTGTACTCGACAGTCGCACAGGACCCCTCTCTCCTCCGGCTGACGCGTCCATCGGGCATCCGAGTACCGCAACCCCACGTGGCATCTCAAAGTGCCCAACCACGTCAAGACCAGGAGACACCACTCCAGTGGCAGTCAAGATCAAGCTCAAGCGCCTCGGCAAGATTCGCCAGCCGCACTACCGCATCGTCGTCGCCGACTCCCGCACCCGTCGGGACGGTCGCGCGATCGAGGAGATCGGCCTCTACCACCCGACGTACAACCCGTCGCGTATCGAGGTCGACTCCGAGCGTGCGCAGTACTGGCTGTCCGTCGGCGCCCAGCCGACCGAGCCGGTTCTCGCCATCCTCAAGCTCACGGGCGACTGGCAGAAGCACAAGGGCCTCCCGGCCCCGGAGAAGGCCCTGCTCGTCCCGGCCACCAAGGAGGCCAGGCGCGCGTCGTTCGACGAGTTCGCGAAGGCCCTCGAAAGCGGCGACGACAAGGGTGAGGCCATCACCCCGAAGGCCAAGAAGGCCGACAAGAAGGCGGACGAGGCCGAGGCCGCGTCCACCGAGTCGACCGAGGCCTGATCATGCTCGAGGAAGCTCTCGAGCACCTCGTGAAAGGCATCGTCGACAATCCCGACGATGTGCAGGTCGCCTCGCGCGACCTGCGTCGCGGTCGCGTGCTGGAGGTCCGGGTCCACCCGGACGACCTCGGCAAGGTGATCGGCCGCAACGGCCGCACCGCGCGTGCGCTGCGTACGGTCGTGGGCGCCATCGGCGGCCGCGGCATCCGGGTCGACCTCGTCGACGTGGACCAGGTCCGCTGAGCAGGTCGGCAGTATTTCCTTGAGTTGTGCCGGCACGGGCCGGGGAGGGCTGAAGAGCCCGCCCCGGCCCGTTGTCGTACGAGCAGGTCGTACGAGCTGTGTGACAGGAGAGTGTGGAGCAGTGCAGTTGGTAGTCGCGCGGATCGGCCGCGCCCACGGCATCAAGGGCGAGGTCACCGTCGAGGTGCGGACGGACGAGCCCGAGCTGAGGCTCGGCCCCGGTGCCGTACTGCTGACCGAACCGGCGGGCGTCGGGCCGCTGACCATCGAGACCGGCCGGGTGCACAGCGGCCGTCTGTTGCTGCGCTTCGAGGGCGTCCGCGACCGCACCGGCGCCGAGGCCCTGCGCAACACCCTCCTCATCGCCGAGGTCGACCCCACGGCGGTGCCCGAGGAGGAGGACGAGTACTACGACCACCAGCTCATGGACCTCGACGTGGTCCTCGCCGACGGCACCGAGATCGGCCGCATCACCGAGATCTCCCACCTGCCGTCCCAGGACCTCTTCATCGTCGAGTGCCCCGACGGCACCGAGCTGATGATCCCGTTCGTCGGGGAGATCGTCACCGAGATCGACCTGGAGGGCCAGCGGGCCGTCATCGACCCCCCGCCCGGCCTCATCGACGACGCCGCCGAGATCGTCTCCTCCCGCGAGGAGTCCGACGAGCGGCCCGCCGACAGGACCGGTGGCACGACCGGGGCCGAGTCCGGTGGCGAGTCCCGTGACGAGTCCGGTGAGGGCCAGGCATGAGGCTCGACGTCGTCACCATCTTCCCCGAGTACCTGGAACCGCTGAACGTCTCCCTCGTCGGCAAGGCCCGCGCGCGCGGACAGCTCGACGTCCACGTCCACGACCTGCGGGACTGGACGTACGACCGGCACAACACGGTCGACGACACCCCGTACGGCGGCGGACCCGGCATGGTCATGAAGACCGACCCGTGGGGCGACGCGCTCGACCAGACCCTCGCCGACGGCTACGAGGGCGGCGCCCACGGCCCCGTCCTCGTCGTCCCCACCCCCAGCGGCCGCCCCTTCACCCAGGAACTCGCCGTCGAGCTGTCCGAGCGCCCCTGGTTGATCTTCGCCCCGGCCCGCTACGAGGGCATCGACCGGCGCGTCATGGACGAGTACGCGACCCGGATGCCCGTCCACGAGGTCTCCATCGGCGACTACGTCCTCGCGGGCGGGGAGGCCGCCGTCCTCGTCGTCACCGAGGCCGTCGCCCGTCTCCTGCCCGGAGTCCTCGGCAACGCCGAGTCCCACCGGGACGACTCCTTCGCGCCCGGCGCCATGGCCGACCTCCTCGAAGGACCCGTCTACACCAAGCCCCCCGAGTGGCGCGGCCGGGGCATCCCGGACGTCCTCGTCAGCGGCCACCACGGCAGGATCGCCCGCTGGCGCCGCGACGAGGCCTTCCGGCGCACCGCCGCGAACCGGCCCGATCTGATCGAGCGCTGCGACCCCTCGGCCTTCGACAAGAAGGACCGGGAGATCCTCTCGATCCTGGGCTGGGCCCCCGAGCCCGGTGGCCGATTTTGGCGCAGGCTCCACGACGTGGAAGAATAGGCCGCTGTCGTCCGTCCGGCGTGCGCCCCTGCCACAGGGGGAACGACGCCGTCCGAAACGGCCGACACCACATCATCACCTTCGAACGCACCGCTGATGGCCTGTGGCATCAGCGAGGAAAGAGACCTCCATGGCCTCCCTGCTCGACCAGGTCAACGCGGGTTCGCTCCGCTCCGACCTCCCCGCCTTCCGCCCCGGCGACACCGTGAACGTCCACGTGCGCGTCATCGAAGGCAGCCGCTCCCGCATCCAGCAGTTCAAGGGTGTCGTCATCCGCCGTCAGGGCTCGGGCGTCAGCGAGACCTTCACGGTCCGCAAGGTCTCGTTCTCCGTCGGTGTCGAGCGCACCTTCCCGGTCAACAGCCCGATCTTCGAGAAGATCGAGCTCGTGACCCGCGGTGACGTCCGTCGCGCCAAGCTCTACTACCTGCGCGAGCTGCGCGGCAAGGCCGCCAAGATCAAGGAGAAGCGCGACCGCTGAGCCCCGGCTCCCGGCACGCCCTGAGCTTCCGGGGCCCCGCACAGGCAGGCCGGATAGGCTCTGCCAGCGATGGACACCGAAGCACAGCCCACGGAGCGCGACCCCTCTTCCGGCACGGAGGACGGGTCGCGCTCCGCGCGCGTTTCCGAGGACCCCGGCCCCGGCCCCCGGTCCTCCTGGCGGCGCACCGCCTTCGTGGGAGGCGCCTGCGTCGTCTTCCTGCTGCTCCTCAGCCACTTCGTGCTCCAGCCCTTCCTGATCCCGAGCGGCTCCATGGAGCCGACGCTCCAGGTCGGCGACCGCATCCTGGTCAACAAGCTGGCGTACCGCTTCGGCGATGAGCCGCGCCGGGGGGACGCCGTCGTCTTCGACGGCACCGGCTCCTTCGTACGCGAACGGCCGCAGGGCGATCCGGTCACCGGTTTCCTGCGCGACGGCGCCGCGGCCCTGGGGCTCGCCGAGCCCGACGAGACCGACTTCGTGAAGCGGGTGATCGGCGTCGGCGGCGACCGGGTGGTCTGCTGCGACAAGGACGGCCGCCTCACCGTCAACGGCGTTCCCGTCCAGGAGCGGTACGTGATGCTCGGCGACGAGCCGTCCAGCGTGCCCTTCGACATCGTGGTCCCGCCCGACCGGCTCTGGGTCATGGGCGACCACCGCAGCCAGTCCAGCGACTCCCGCGACCACCTCGGCAGCCCCGGCGGAGGCATGGTCCCCGTCGACCGGGTCGTCGGCCGCGCCGACTGGATCGCCTGGCCCTTCGGCCGCTGGTCCGGCGTGGCGGGCAGCGGCGCCTTCGACGCCGTACCGGCCCCGCCCGGGGGCGGGCACGGGACAGGCGCCCATGGGTAGCCGGGGACGGCCACCGGGCGGTCGCGCCGCCGAACCGGACGGCGGCCAGGCGCTGCCCGGCCGGGCCGACCGGCGCAGGCTCGCCCGCAGGGTCAAGCGACGGCGGCAGCGCTCCGCGCTGCGGGAGATCCCCGTCCTGATCACCGTGGCGGTGCTGATCGCGCTGGTCCTCAAGACCTTCCTGGTCCAGGCGTTCGTCATCCCCTCCGGTTCCATGGAGCAGACGATCCGGATCTCCGACCGGGTCCTCGTCGACAAGCTCACCCCCTGGTTCGGCTCCCGCCCCCAGCGCGGCGACGTCGTCGTCTTCAAGGACCCCGGCGACTGGCTCCCGCCGGACACCGTCCCGCCCGCCGACGACCCCGTCGGCGTCAAGCAGGCCAAGCAGGCCCTCACCTTCATCGGGCTGCTGCCCTCGGCCGACGACCGCGACCTCATCAAACGGGTGATCGGCGTCGGCGGCGACCGGGTGGTCTGCTGCGACAAGGACGGCCGCCTCACCGTCAACGGCGTATCCCTGGACGAGCCGTACCTGCACCCGGGGAACCCGCCGTCCAGCATCCCGTTCGCGGTCGAGGTCCCCCCGGGCCGGATCTTCGTCCTCGGCGACCACCGCTCCGACTCGGCGGACTCCCGGTTCCACCTCGACGAGAAGGACCGCGGAACCGTCGCCGAGGAGCAGGTCGTGGGGCGTGCCGTGGTGATCGCCTGGCCCTTCGGGCACTGGCGGAGCCTGGAGGAACGGGACACCTTCGCCACCGTCCCGGACAACCGTACGAGTTCCGATTCCGCGAACGATCTGTCGCATAGTGTGTCTCAGCGGAATCTGAACGGATTCCCCGGGCTCCCGACCCCTGCGGAACTTCTGCTCGTTATGGGAGTGGTGGGCCTGTCCCTGTTCCGGGGCGGGCGTTCGCACGGACTGAGGAGTGGATGTGGGGGATTTGGCCGTCGGCGCACGATCCGGACACGATGGGCCCGACAAGGGGGCCGACGGGGCCTTCCGCGATGACACGACGGGTGACGACGTGACGGGTGACGAGCAGACGCAGCCGGGCGGCGGCACACCGGGCGGCGGCGCCCCCGGCGACGACGACACGGCGGGCGGGGCCGGCAGGGGCCCCAAGAAGCAGCGTTCCTTCTGGAAGGAACTGCCGCTCCTCGTCGGCATCGCCCTCGTGCTCGCCCTGCTGATCAAGACCTTCCTGGTCCAGGCGTTCTCGATCCCCTCGGAATCGATGATGAACACCCTCCAGAAGGGTGACCGGGTCCTCGTCGACAAGCTCACCCCCTGGTTCGGCTCCGAGCCCGAGCGCGGCGAGGTCGTCGTCTTCCACGACCCGGGCGGCTGGCTCGAAGGCCAGACGGCCCCCGAGCCCAACGTGGTCCAGAAGTTCCTCAGCTTCATCGGACTCATGCCGTCCGCCGAGGAGAAGGACCTCATCAAGCGCGTCATCGCCGTCGGCGGCGACACCGTCTCCTGCAAGGAGGGCGGCAAGGTCGTCCTCAACGGCGTCGCGCTCGACGAGACCTCCTACCTGTACCCCGGCTCGCTGCCCTGCCAGGACTCCTTCGGCCCGATCAAGGTCCCCGAGGGCCGCATCTGGGTCATGGGCGACAACCGGCAGAACTCCCTGGACTCCCGCTTCCACCAGCAGCTCCCCGGCGGCGGCACCGTCTCCAGCGACGAGGTCGTCGGCCGTGCCGTGGTCATCGCCTGGCCGGTGACCCGCTGGGCGACCCTGCCGGTCCCGGGCATCTTCGACAACCCGGAGCTCAACAAGGCCATGGCCGTCGCCCCGCTCGGCGCGGCGAGCGTCGCCGGAGCCCTGCCGCTGCTCCTCTGGCGCAGGAAGAAGCTCGCCGACCGGCGTACCGCCGAGTAGCGGCCCGCGGGTAGGGTGCCGTCCCGGACCGTCGACGGACCGGGACCCGTCACCGAACCCCGGGATGCGCGCATGAGCGGAAACGTACGGACGAAGGGCGGCCACGGCCGTTCCGGCAGCGTGCTGTCGGGACTGGCCGTGGCCGTCGGCTGTGTGCTCTTCCTCGGCGGATTCGTCTGGGGAGCCCTGGTCTACCAGCCGTACACCGTCCCCACCGACTCCATGACCCCCACCCTCGCCGTCGGCTCCCGTGTCCTCGCCGAACGCGTCGACGGCGCCGAGGTGCGCCGGGGGGACGTCGTCGTCTTCCACGACCCGCTCTGGGGCGACTCGCCCGTGGTCAAGCGGGTCGTCGCCGTCGGCGGGGACACCGTCGCCTGCTGCGACCGCGACGGCCGCCTCACCGTCGACGGCACACCCGTGCGGGAGCCCTATCTGAGCCCCGGCCCCGGCGGGCGGGTCGTCGCCTCCGGCACCGGGTTCTCCGTCACCGTCCCCGGGGAGGACCTCTTCCTGCTCGGCGACGACCGGTTCACCTCCCTGGACTCCCGGACCCACCTCCAGGAGACCGGGCGGGGCTCCGTGCCCCGTTCGGCCGTCGTCGCCCGTGTCGACGCCGTCGTCTGGCCCGCCGAGGGGCTCCTGGACCGGCCCACGGGCTTCACCGGACTGCCGGGCGGTGTCTCCGAACCCGGGCCCGTACGCCCGCTCCTCACCGCCGTCGTCGCCGGAGCCGTCCTCGTCCTCCTCGGGGCCGCGTACGGACCGGTCGCCCGGCTCTTCACGAAGCGGCCCCCGACGGGACCCCGGGCGGCCGGACGGCGCGAGAAGGTGGGGACATGACGGATACGGACGGCGGGGCCGCGGGGACCGCAGACCCGGTGGGGCCGGGCGGCGGCGGAGCGACGACGGAGTCCGAGGGCGGGGCGGGGGCCCGGCGCAGGGTCGCGCGGGTGATCCTCCTCGACCCCGACGACCGCGTCCTCCTGATGCACGGACGGGAGCCCGACGACCCCGGAGACACCTGGTGGTTCACCCCCGGCCGGCGGTCTCGAAGGCGCGGAGAGCCACGAGGAGGCCGCCCGGCGTGAACTCGCCGAGGAGACCGGCATCACCGATGTGGACCTCGGCCCGGTGCTCTGGAAGCGGTACTGCGCCTTCCCCTTCGACGGGCGGCGCTGGGAGCAGGACGAGTGGTACTACCTGGCCCGCACCCGGGGACCCGAGGCCGAGCCCCGGCCCAAGGCCCTCACCGAGCTGGAGACGCGCAGCGTCACGGGCCTCAGATGGTGGACCTCCGCCGAACTGTCCGCGGCCCATGAGACGGTGTACCCGACCAGACTCGCCGAGCTGCTCCGCACGCTGCTCGACGAGGGACCTCCGAGTGCACCGGTGGTCCTCGCCCCGGAAATCGTCTAGGGGCGCGGACGGTTGGCGCACAATGGGGGGACGCACGGCTGAAGGGGAACATGCCATGAGCGCCGAGGACCTCGAGAAGTACGAGACCGAGATGGAGCTGAAGCTCTACCGGGAGTACCGCGACGTCGTCGGGCTGTTCAAATACGTGATCGAGACCGAGCGGCGCTTCTATCTCACCAACGACTACGAGATGCAGGTCCACTCGGTCCAGGGCGAGGTCTTCTTCGAAGTCAGCATGGCCGACGCCTGGGTCTGGGACATGTACAGGCCGGCCAGGTTCGTCAAGCAGGTCCGTGTCCTCACCTTCAAGGACGTGAACATCGAGGAGCTCAACAAGAGCGACCTCGAACTGCCCGGCAGCTGACCCCGCCTCACCCGCCCGGGTGAGCGGGTTTTCCACAGGTCTCCGGCCGTCCACAGCGCCGCACACGATCCGCCCACCTCCGTCACAGTCGGTGACGGAGGTGGTCACATGAACACGACCCACGAGACCAGCCGTACGGACCGCACGGGCCCCACGGATCGCACCGGCCCCACCGATCGCACCGGATCTTCGGATCGCACCGGACCCGAGGACCAGGCGTCCGGCGGAGACCCGAGGTGCCGCACGGGGCGGGTGTCCTCGGCGGACGGTACGTGCCCGGCGCGGCGTACGTGCCCCGAGCACGGGACACGGCGTACGGCCACGACGAGCGGCACGGCCCGGCCGCCGGGCGGAACGGGCAGGTCACGCGAGACCCGGGCCCTCGGGCGGTACGGCGAGGAACTGGCCGCCCGACGGCTCACCGCCACCGGACTGCGCATCCTCGCCCGCAACTGGCGCTGCGGCCGCACCGGCGAGATCGACATCGTCGCCCGCGATCACGACACCCTCGTGATCTGCGAGGTCAAGACCCGACGCCACGGCGCCTACGAGCACCCGATGGCCGCCGTCACACCCCACAAGGCCGCGCGCCTGCGCCGCCTCGCCGACTGCTGGCTCGACCGCACGGACACCCCCGCGCCCGACGGCGGCGTCCGGATCGACCTCGTCGGCATCGTCCTTCCCCGGCGGGGCGCCCCCGTCCTCACCCACGCCCGGGGGGTGGCCTGAGATGGGCTTCGCCCGCACCTGCTCCGTGGCCCTCGTCGGCGTCGAAGGCGTCGTCGTCGAGGTACAGGCCGACCTCGAACCGGGCGTCGCCGCCTTCACCCTGGTCGGTCTCCCGGACAAGAGCCTCACCGAGAGCCGTGACCGCGTCCGCGCCGCCGTCGTCAACTCCGGCGCCGAGTGGCCCCAGAAGAAACTGACCGTCGGCCTCAGCCCGGCGTCCGTCCCCAAAAGCGGCTCCGGATTCGATCTGGCCGTCGCCGCCGCGGTGCTCGCCGCAGCCGAACGGATCGACCCCCGCACCATCGCCGACCTCGTCCTCATCGGTGAGCTGGGGCTCGACGGACGCGTCCGGCCAGTCCGCGGCACCCTGCCCGCCGTCCTCGCCGCGGCCGACGCCGGATACCAGCAGGTCGTCGTCCCCGAACAGACCGCGGGGGAGGCCTCCCTCGTCCCCGGGGTCTCCGTCCTCGGCATCCGCAGCCTCCGCCAGCTCATCGCCGTCCTCACCGACGAACCCGTCCCCGAGGAGGAACCCACCGAGGAGGGCCGCCCGGACTCCATGCTCGCCGGGCTCCTCGTCCCCGGCGCGGGCCTCGGCACCGGACTCACCGCCGACCCCGCCGAAGGCCCCGACCTGGCCGACGTCGCCGGACAGCACCGGGCCCGCCGCGCCCTCGAAGTCGCCGCGGCGGGCAGCCACCACCTGCTCCTCTCCGGCCCGCCCGGCGCGGGGAAGACCATGCTGGCCGAGCGGCTCCCCGGCATCCTCCCGCCCCTCACCCGACAGGAAGCCCTCGAAGTCACCGCCGTCCACTCCGTCGCGGGCCTCCTCCCGCCGGGCCAGCCCCTCGTCCGCCGCGCCCCCTACTGCGCACCCCACCACTCCGCCACCATGCAGTCCCTCGTCGGTGGCGGGAACGGCCTCCCACGACCCGGCGCCGTCTCCCTCGCCCACCGGGGCATCCTCTTTCTCGACGAAGCTCCCGAATTCTCGGGAAAGGCGCTCGACGCCCTGCGCCAGCCCCTGGAGTCCGGACACGTCGTCATCGCCCGCGCCGCCGGAGTCGTCCGGCTCCCCGCCCGCTTCCTCCTCGCCCTGGCGGCCAACCCCTGCCCCTGCGGGCGTCACACCCGGCACGGCTCCGGCTGCGAATGCACCGCCGCGGTCGTCCGCCGCTACCAGGCCCGTCTCTCCGGACCCCTCCTCGACCGCGTCGACCTCCGGATCGAGGCCGAACCCGTCACCCGCGCCGACCTCCTCGGCAGGGGAGGCCGGGGCGAGAGCACCGCCGCCGTCGCCGAACGCGTCCGCGAGGCCCGCGCCCGCGCCGCCGCCCGACTCTCCGACACCCCCTGGCGGGTCAACAGCGAGATCCCCGGCCACGAACTGCGCACCCGGTATCCGGCGGCCCCCGGGGCCCTCGCCGAGGCGGAGCGCGACATGGAGCGCGGGCTGCTCACCGCCCGGGGGCTCGACCGGGTCCTCCGGGTCGCCTGGACCCTCGCGGACCTCGTGGGCCACGACCGGCCCGACCACCAGGACGTCGCCCTCGCCCTCGAACTGCGCACCGGCGTCCCCCGGGGCGTTCCCGTCACGACGGGGGAGCGCTCATGACCCTCCGGCCCTCCGCCGACGAGCGGCTCGCCCGCGCCGCCCTCAGCCGGGCCGTCGAACCCGGCGACGAACACGCGGGACGATGGCTCCGCCGGTACGGAGCCATCGGCTTCCTCGCCCACCTCCTCGGGACACCGGCCCGACCCGGCGCCGCGGAAGACCGGGAACCCCACCCCGCTCGGTACCTCACGGACGGCCCAGGCACCCCGGGTGCCTCAGACACCGCGGACGCCCGGGGCATCCCGGGCACCGCGGATGCCCCGGGCAGCTCGGGCGCCCCAGGCACCCCGGACAGCTCCGGCACCCCGGACAGCTCCGGCACCCCGGACGCCGCAGGTTTCGCCGGTACCACCGGGGCCCCGTCCCTCACGCGCACCTCCCGGGCGTCCGCCGTGACCGGCGCGTTCCCGGGGCCGGGCGACGACTCCTTTCCCGGGACCGGGGCGAAACGCGTCGCCTCTTGGCGTATGCGCGCCAATTCCGCCGACCCCGTCCGTGACCTCGACACCGTGCACCGGCTCGGTGGCCGGTTCGTCGTCCCCGGGGACATCGAATGGCCGCGTCAACTCGACGACCTCGGAGACACCCGCCCCCTCGGCCTCTGGGTCAGGGGCCCCGCCGACCTGCGGACCTGGGCCCTCCGGTCGGTCGCCCTCGTCGGCGCCCGCGCCTGCACCCCGTACGGCGCCCACACCGCCACAGAGCTCGCCACGGGCCTCGCCCGCCAGGGCTGGGTCGTCGTCTCCGGAGCGGCCTACGGCATCGACGGCGCCGCCCACCGGGGGGCGCTCGCCGCGGGCGGTGCCACCGTCGCCGTCCTCGCCTGCGGAGTCGACACCCCCTACCCCCGGGGCCATCAGCAGCTCATCGACCGCATCGCCGAACAGGGCCTGGTCGTAGGGGAGTTGCCGCCGGGGAGTCATCCCACGCCGAGCCGATTCATCCTCCGGAACCGGCTCATCGCCGCCCTCACCCGGGGAACCGTCGTCATCGAGGCACGGCACCGCAGCGGCTCCCTCGTCACCGCCCGTGTCGCCGCGCGCCTGGGCCGCCACACCATGGGTGTCCCCGGCCCCGTCACCAGTGCGCTCTCCGCCGGAGTGCACGAACTCCTGCGGGGCGAGGCCACTCTCGTCAGCGACGCCGACGAGGTCGTCGAACTCGTGGGGGCCATGGGGCAGCTCACCCCGACGCGCCGGGGACCGGTCCTTCCCCGCGATCTCCTCGCCCCCGCCGCCCGGCAGGTCCTCGAAGCGGTCCCCGCCGGTGGACCCACCCCCACGACCGACATCGCCCGGCGGGCCGGGACCGCCCCCGACGACACCCTCGCCAGGCTCTACGAACTCCACTCCCTGGGCTTCGTCCAACGGCACGGGGAGGGCTGGCGGTTGGCGAACACCGCCACCCCGGCGTCGAACGCGCGGCGAGGCGGTACTTGACCCGCAGCATTCGGGTGAAAGGGTGATGCAGATGAACAAGCGAGTTCTCTCGGCGGCGCCCGGAGGGCCGACGCGCGCCACGGCCCGGGTTCGAAGGCATGAACGACGGTGGTCCCCCGGCGCGGCGCGATCCGCCGATGTTCGCTCACCGCTACGCCCCACTCACGCTACGCTCACCAGGATTCCCCCCAGGACACCCACATCTGCACATCCGACAGCAGAACGGCTCAAGGCAACACATGCCCCAGCACACCTCCGGGTCTGACCGTGCTGCGGTGCCCCCAGCGGCCCGGGGCACCGTGCGGCCACCCGCACCGACCTCCCTCGACGAGCTCTGGCGGTCGTACAAGGACACGGGAGACGAGCGCCTGCGGGAGCAGCTGATCCTGCACTACTCGCCGCTCGTCAAATATGTCGCCGGACGCGTCAGCGTCGGCCTCCCGTCCAATGTGGAACAGGCCGACTTCGTCTCCTCCGGGGTCTTCGGCCTCATCGACGCCATCGAGAAGTTCGACGTCGAGCGTGCCATCAAGTTCGAGACCTACGCGATCACCCGGATCCGCGGCGCCATGATCGACGAACTGCGCGCCCTCGACTGGATCCCCCGCTCGGTGCGCCAGAAGGCGCGCAATGTCGAGCGCGCCTACGCCACCCTCGAAGCCCAGCTCAGGCGCACCCCCTCGGAGAGCGAGGTGGCCGCAGAGATGGACATCACGCTGGAGGAACTGCACGCGGTTTTCAGCCAGTTGTCCCTGGCGAACGTCGTGGCGCTGGAAGAACTGCTGCACGTCGGCGGCGAGGGCGGCGACCGGCTCTCCCTGATGGACACCCTGGAGGACACGGCCGCCGACAACCCGGTCGAGGTCGCCGAGGGCCGCGAGCTGCGCCGGCTGCTCGCACGCGCCATCAACACGCTCCCCGAGCGGGAGAAGACCGTCGTCACGCTCTACTACTACGAGGGGCTGACCCTGGCCGAGATCGGCCATGTCCTCGGCGTCACCGAGAGCCGTGTCAGCCAGATCCACACCAAGTCCGTCCTCCAGCTCCGGGCCAAGCTGGCCGACGTCGGACGCTGACCGCCGCCGGCCGGTCGTACAGTGGACCCGTGCCCAGGATTCGAGCGGCCTCGGTGGCCGAGCACCGGACGATGCAGCGCGGCGCCCTCCTGGACGCCGCGCGATCCCTGCTGTCCGAGGGCGGGACGGAGGCGCTGACCTTCCCCGCCCTCGCCGAGCGGACGGGCCTGGCCCGTTCCTCGGTGTACGAGTACTTCCGGTCGCGCGCGGCCGTGGTCGAGGAACTGTGCGCCGTCGACTTCCCGGTCTGGGCCGCCGAGGTCGAGCTGGCCATGGACGGTGCCGGGACCCCGCAGGGCAAGGTCGAGGCGTACGTCCGCACCCAGCTGGAACTGGTCGGTGACCGGCGTCACCGCGCGGTCGTCGCCATCTCGGCCAGTGAGCTGGACGACGGCGCCCGCGAGAAGATCCGGGCCTCCCACGGCGGCCTCGTCGCGATGATCGTCGAGGCCCTCGCCGAGCTGGGCCAGCGACAGCCCCGCCTCGGCGCCATGCTCCTCCAGGGCGTCGTCGACGCGGCCGTCCGCCGCATCGAACTCGGCGTGGCCGAGGACCCGACGGAGATCGCCGAGGCGGCGGTCGCCATGGCCCTGCACGGGGTCAACGGGGTCCCCGACGGCGCTTCCGCCGCCTGAGCCGCCCGACACCGGACCTCCTCTCCCCCGGGGGGAGGACCCGCCACCTCGTCCCGGCCCGGTCCGGGGCGACATCGGGCTCTGCCCCCCCCGCTGGGAGTCCCCGGAGCGCCCCGAAGCCTCCACCGGACTCCGCCTCCGGGAGCCCCGGACCGTCGGCCCCGGAGCGCCCCCCGAGAGCGCCCCCGGATCGGCCTCAGTAGGCGTACGGCGGCAGGGGCGGGAGCGGCAGCAGACGGGACGGTTCCCGTTCCATGAGGACGAGCGGGTCCAGATAGCGTTCGCCCCTCAGCAGGCCCCAGTGGAGACAGTCCCGCGCGCAATGGGTGCCGGGGGCCACCCGGGCGACCGGAGTGCCGGGAGCGACCCGGTCACCCACCGCCACCAGCGGAGCCACCGGTGAGAACGTGGTGCGCAGCGGGGGAGACCCCGTCCCCGGCAGCGTCAGGGTGAGAACGCCCCGGCCGCCCACCGGACCCGCGAAGGCGACCGTGCCCGCGACCGGTGCCAGCACCGGGGTGCCCGCCACGGCGGCGAGATCCACCCCTCGGTGGCCGGGGGCGTAGGGGCCGGGCGGCGGCTCCCAGCCACGCAGGACCGGCGGAGGCGGAGGCCCCACCGGCCACACGGAGCCGGGCCAGGGGGAGCCGGACACCGGAAGGCCGAAGCCGGACACCGGAGAGCCGAAGACCGACGCCGGAGAGCCGGAGTGGGGCCCCATCGGGCCGGGGCCGGGGCCCAGGAGCCCGGAGGGCAGGGTCAGGGCGAGGGTCAGGACCGTGGTGGTGAAAGACATGGGGCCAGACTCCCGCCCCGGCCCGGCCTCCGCCGGGCCCGAGCGGTTCCTGTGGACCGCCCACCCGTTGTGGACAGCGCCGTCACCCGCTGCTCCACCGGTCCCGTACACTTCCTATGGCGACCCGGGTCACCGGGTCGACTTCGCACGCCCCGCCACTGCCCTCACCGGCCGTGGCAGCGCCTTTCGGTCCCTCGTGGGCATGGCGCGCCGGGGCGTCAGGACAAAACAACCGAGAAAACCAAGGAGATGGCCATGGCCGTCGTCACGATGCGGGAGCTGCTGGAGAGCGGCGTCCACTTCGGTCACCAGACCCGTCGCTGGAACCCGAAGATGAAGCGCTTCATCTTCACCGAGCGCAACGGCATCTACATCATCGACCTGCTCCAGTCGCTGTCGTACATCGACCGCGCCTTCGAGTTCGTCAAGCAGACCGTCGCGCACGGTGGCTCGATCATGTTCGTCGGTACGAAGAAGCAGGCGCAGGAGGCCATCGCCGAGCAGGCGTCGCGCGTCGGTATGCCGTACGTCAACCAGCGTTGGCTCGGTGGCATGCTCACCAACTTCTCGACCGTCTACAAGCGTCTGCAGCGCCTCAAGGAGCTCGAGCAGATCGACTTCGAGGACGTGGCCGCCTCCGGCCTCACCAAGAAGGAGCTCCTGGTCCTCTCCCGCGAGAAGACCAAGCTGGAGAAGACCCTCGGTGGCATCCGCGAGATGCAGAAGGTCCCGAGCGCCGTCTGGATCGTCGACACCAAGAAGGAGCACATCGCCGTCGGTGAGGCGCGCAAGCTCCACATCCCGGTCGTCGCGATCCTCGACACCAACTGCGACCCCGACGAGGTCGACTACAAGATCCCGGGCAACGACGACGCGATCCGCTCCGTCACCCTGCTCACCCGCGTGATCGCCGACGCCGTCGCCGAGGGCCTCATCGCCCGCTCCGGTGCCGCGACCGGTGACTCGAAGCCGGGCGAGAAGGCCGCGGGCGAGCCGCTCGCCGAGTGGGAGCGCGACCTGCTCGAGGGCGACAAGAAGGCCGACGAGACCGTCGAGGCCGCTGAGGTCCAGACCTCCGCCGAGACCGAGAAGGTCGCGGACGCCGAGGCCACCGAGGCTCCGGCCGCCGTCGAGGCCGTCGAGGCCCCGGCCGCCGACGCCGAGGCCCCGGCCGCCGAGGCTCCGGCCGCGGACGCCGAGCAGGCCTGACCCTTCAGGACCTTCGGGTGTTGACGGCGGGGGCCCACGAAGCCCCCGCCGTTCACCCGTGGACCCGCCCGATCTTTCAGACTTCGAGAGAGAAACAGACTCATGGCGAACTACACCGCCGCTGACGTCAAGAAGCTCCGCGAGCTCACCGGCGCCGGCATGATGGACTGCAAGAAGGCCCTGGACGAGGCCGACGGCAGCGTCGACAAGGCCGTCGAGGCACTGCGCATCAAGGGTCAGAAGGGCGTCGCCAAGCGCGAGGGCCGCTCTGCCGAGAACGGCGCCGTGGTCTCCCTCATCGCCGAAGACAACACCTCCGGTGTCCTCGTCGAGCTGAAGTGCGAGACGGACTTCGTCGCCAAGGGTGACAAGTTCCAGGCCGTCGCCGCCGAGCTCGCCAAGCACGTCGCCGCCACCGCCCCGGCCGACCTGGAGACGCTGCTCGCCTCCGAGATCGAGGCCGGCAAGACCGTGCAGGCGTACGTCGACGAGGCCAACGCCAACCTCGGCGAGAAGATCGTCCTCGACCGCTTCGCGCAGTACGCCGACGGCTTCGTCTACGCGTACATGCACCGCACGATGCCCGACCTGCCGCCGCAGATCGGTGTCCTCGTCGAGTTCGACAAGGCCGACGCCGACGTCGCCAAGGGCGTCGCCCAGCACATCGCCGCCTTCGCGCCGAAGTACCTCACCCGTGAGGACGTCCCGGCCGAGATCGTCGAGACCGAGCGTCGCGTCGCCGAGGAGACCACCCGCGCCGAGGGCAAGCCCGAGGCCGCGCTCCCGAAGATCGTCGAGGGTCGCGTCAACGGCTTCTTCAAGGACGCCACCCTGCTCGGCCAGGCGTACGCCCTGGACAGCAAGAAGTCGGTCCAGCAGATCCTGGACGAGGCCGGTGTCACCCTGAAGCGCTTCACCCGCATCAAGGTCGGCATCTGAGTCCGTCCGCGAACGCGACGGACACCGGACCCCGATAGGGTCTGAAGCAGTCGTCCGCGCCCGCGCAGGACGACCGCAGATCTGACGAGGAGGCCATTGCCGCACGGGATACCGCGAGGACCCAAGGCAATGGCCTCCTTCGTATGTGCACGAGGAGATCTCCATGAACCAGGGCGCCGTACAGGGCGACAACAGCGGCAACGGTGACAAGACCGGCCGCTTCATGCTGAAGCTGTCAGGAGAGGCATTCTCCGGCGGCACCGGCCTCGGCGTCGACCCCGACGTCGTGCACGCCGTCGCGCGTGAGATCGCGGCCGTCGTCCGCGACGGCGCGGAGATCGCGGTGGTCATCGGCGGCGGCAACTTCTTCCGGGGCGCCGAGCTCCAGCAGCGCGGCATGGACCGGGCCCGCTCCGACTACATGGGAATGCTCGGCACCGTGATGAACTGCCTCGCCCTCCAGGACTTCCTGGAGAAGGAAGGCATCGACTCCCGCGTCCAGACCGCCATCACCATGGGGCAGGTCGCCGAGCCGTACATTCCGCTGCGCGCCGTGCGCCACCTGGAGAAGGGGCGCGTCGTGATCTTCGGCGCGGGCATGGGAATGCCGTACTTCTCCACCGACACGACCGCCGCCCAGCGTGCCCTGGAGATCGACGCCGAGGCCCTGCTGATGGGCAAGAACGGCGTGGACGGCGTCTACGACTCCGACCCCAAGACCAACCCCGACGCGGTCAAGTTCGACGCGCTCGAGTACGGCGAGGTGATCTCCCGCAACCTCAAGATCGCCGATGCCACCGCCATCACGCTGTGCCGGGACAACAACCTCCCGATCCTCGTCTTCGAACTCCTCACCACGGGCAATATCGCTCGCGCGGTGAAGGGTGAGAAGATCGGCACACTCGTGAGCGACCAGGGCACCCGGGCCTGACCCGAACCGGGGAAACCCCCCCGCAAGGGGATGGACAGAGCCCTGCCGGTCGTACACCGTGCAGGACCCAACGCGACGACACGCAGGAGCAAGTGGTGATCGAAGAGACCCTCCTCGAGGCCGAGGAGAAGATGGAGAAGGCCGTCGTGGTCGCCAAGGAGGACTTCGCCGCGATCCGCACCGGCCGTGCGCACCCGGCGATGTTCAACAAGATCGTGGCGGACTACTACGGCGCCATCACCCCCATCAACCAGCTGGCTTCCTTCTCCGTCCCGGAGCCCCGGATGGCCGTGGTGACCCCGTTCGACAAGAGCGCGCTGCGCAACATCGAGCAGGCCATCCGCGACTCGGACCTCGGGGTCAACCCGAGCAACGACGGCAACATCATCCGGGTGGTGTTCCCCGAGCTGACGGAGGAGCGCCGCCGGGAGTACATCAAGGTCGCCAAGGGCAAGGCCGAGGACTCGAAGATCTCGATCCGCGCGGTCCGCCGCAAGGCCAAGGAGACCATCGACAAGCTCGTCAAGGACGGCGAGGTCGGCGAGGACGAGGGCCGCCGCGCCGAGAAGGAGCTCGACGACACCACCGCGAAGTACGGCGCGCAGGTGGACGAGCTGCTCAAGCACAAGGAAGCCGAGCTGCTCGAGGTCTGATGAACGACTCTTCCTGGGGGGCCCCGGCCGGTTCCGGCCGTGGGGGACCCGACCAGGGGCCCGTCCCGGCGGGTCCCGCACACGATCGGCACGGGGCACCGCAGACTCGCCCCATGCCCATCGTGCCCGACGTTCCCGCCGGCGGATTCCAGGACGATCACGGCCGGGGGGCCGCTCACCCGAGCGGTCCCCTGTTCCGTGACGAGACGCCGCACGAGCACCCGCAGGAGCCCATGCCCAGCCCCACTCCGCCTCCGCCGTCCGGGCCGCCCGCGGAGCCCCGGCAGAAGAAGAACGCGGGGCGCGATCTGGGCGCGGCCATAGGGGTCGGGGTCGGACTCGGCGTCGTCATCATCGCGTCGCTGTTCTGGAAGCCGGCGTTCGTCGGCGTGCTCGTGGTCGCCGTGGTCGTGGGCCTGTGGGAGCTGACCTCCCGCCTCCAGGAGCGCAAGGCGATCAAGGCTCCGCTGGTGCCGCTCGCGGTGGGCGGCGCGGCGATGGTCGTCGCCGGTTACCTCCGGGGTGCCGAGGGCGCCTGGGTGGTGATGGCCCTGACGGCGCTCGCGGTGCTCGTATGGCGGATGACGGAGCCCCCCGAGGGGTATCTGAGGGACGTCACGGCGGGTGTGTTCGCCGCGTTCTACGTGCCGTTCCTGGCGACCTTCGTGGCGCTGCTGCTGTCCGCCGACGACGGTCCGCAGCGGGTGCTCACGTTCCTGCTCCTGACCGTGGTCAGCGACACGGGGGCGTACGCGATCGGCTGGCGGTTCGGCAAGCACAAGCTGGCCCCGAGGATCAGCCCCGGAAAGACCCGTGAGGGTCTGGTCGGCGCGGTGGTGTTCGCGATGGCGGCGGGCGCGCTGTGTATGCGGTTCCTGATCGACGACGGCGTCTGGTGGCAGGGTCTGGTCCTCGGCCTCGCGGTGGCGGCGAGCGCGACGCTCGGCGACCTCGGCGAGTCGATGATCAAGCGGGACCTGGGCATCAAGGACATGGGCACGCTGCTGCCCGGTCACGGCGGCATCATGGACCGGCTGGACTCGCTGCTGCCCACGGCGCCGGTGGTCTGGCTGCTGCTCGCGCTCTTCGTCGGAACGGGTTGACGGACAGCGGGTACTCTGGAAGGGCTCGTGGCGCACCGCGTCGCGGGCCCTTCGTACGCCCCGCTGCCGCGGGGGTGATCCTGAGGTCCCGGCTCCGGCAGTGCGCCGCCGTGGTTCCCCGCCCGTCGGGTGGTGCCAGACCTCGTCGTCCTGAGGAGACGCCCGTCGTGGCCCGTCCGACCCCCGGAGAACTCACTTTCGTCGCCCCGCGCGGTGCCAAGCAGCCGCCGCGGCACCTCGCGGACCTGTCGCCCGCCGAGCGGAAGGAGGCCGTCGCCGCCATCGGCGAGAAGCCCTTCCGCGCCAAGCAGCTGTCGGCGCACTACTTCGCGCGGTACGCGCACGACCCCGCCGAGTGGACCGACATCCCCGCCGCCTCGCGGGAGAAGCTGGCCGGGGAGCTGCTGCCCGACCTGATGTCGGTGGTGCGGCACCTGTCCTGCGACGACGACACCACCCGTAAGACGCTGTGGCGGCTGCACGACGGCACGCTGGTCGAGTCGGTGCTCATGCGCTACCCGGACCGGGTGACGATGTGCATCTCCTCGCAGGCCGGGTGCGGGATGAACTGCCCGTTCTGCGCGACCGGACAGGCGGGCCTCGACCGGAACCTGTCGACCGCCGAGATCGTGCACCAGATCGTCGACGGGATGCGCGCGCTGCGCGACGGCGAGGTCCCCGGTGGGCCCGCCCGCCTCTCGAACATCGTGTTCATGGGGATGGGCGAGCCGCTCGCCAACTACAAGCGGGTCGTCGGAGCCATCCGGCGGCTGACCGACCCCGAGCCGGACGGGCTCGGCCTCTCCCAGCGCGGGATCACCGTCTCCACCGTCGGGCTCGTCCCCGCGATGCTGCGCTTCGCCGACGAGGGCTTCAAGTGCCGTCTCGCGGTCTCCCTGCACGCGCCCGACGACGAGCTGCGCGACACCCTGGTGCCGGTGAACACCCGCTGGAACGTGCGGGAGGTGCTGGACGCGGCCTGGGAGTACGCGGAGAAGTCCGGGCGCCGGATCTCGATCGAGTACGCCCTCATCCGGGACATCAACGACCAGGCCTGGCGCGGTGACCTCCTCGGGCGGCTGCTCAAGGGCAAGCGGGTGCACGTCAACCTCATCCCGCTGAACCCGACGCCCGGCTCGAAGTGGACCGCGTCCCGTCCCGAGGACGAGAAGGCGTTCGTCGAGGCCATCGCCCGGCACGGGGTGCCCGTGACCGTGCGGGACACCCGGGGCCAGGAGATCGAGGGCGCCTGTGGACAGCTGGCGGCCTCCGAACGCTGACCTTGTACTCTGAGGTCGAACACATCTTCATATTCCGACAGGGGAGCGCCACAGCGCTGAGAGTGCGGTGACCGTCAGGCCGCAGACCCTCTGAACCTCGCCCAGGTCATTCTGGGTAGGAAGTTCGGTCGTAACTCGAGCTGTTGCGCCCTGCCCACCTCCGGGTGGGCGGGGCCGCGTCTCTTCCTGGTCACACCCAGGAGGAATGTCAGTGAGCACCAAGAAGGCGGCCGCCGTCGCGCTCGTCGCGGCGCTGGGCGTCACGACGCTGGCCGCGTGCGGGGCGGACGACGCCCGCGACGCGGCGGGGAAGTCCGGCGCGCCCGCGCCGAAGACCGTGACCCTCGTGAGCCACGACTCCTTCAACGCCTCCAAGGAGGTGCTGGCGGAGTTCACGAAGCAGACCGGTTTCACCGTGAAGGTCCTCAAGAGCGGGGACGCGGGCGAGGCGGTGAACAAAGAGATCCTGACCAAGGGCTCTCCGCAGGGTGACGTCTTCTTCGGCGTCGACAACACGCTGCTGTCCCGCGCTCTCGACAACGGGATCTTCGTCCCGTACGAGGCGAAGGGGCTGGACCGGGTCCCGGCCGCGTACCGGCTGGACAAGGAGCACCGGGTGACCCCGGTCGACTCCGGGGACATCTGCGTCAACTACGACAAGAAGTACTTCGCGGACAAGAAGCTGGCGCCGCCCGTCACCTTCGACGACCTGGTGAAGCCCGCCTACAAGGACCTCCTCGTGGTGGAGAACCCCGAGCGGTCGTCCCCGGGGCTCGGTTTCCTGCTCGGCACCGCCGCGAAGTACGGCGACGACGGCTGGCCGGGCTACTGGTCGAAGCTCCGGGCCAACGGAGTGAAGACCGTCGACAGCTGGGAGCTGGCCTACAACCAGGAGTTCTCCGGTTCGGCCGGCGGCAAGCAGGCCAAGGGCGACCGGCCGCTGGTCGTGTCGTACGCCTCCAGCCCCCCGGTCGAGGTGCTCTACGGCGAGCCGCGGCCGAAGGTGGCGCCGACCGGCGTGTCCACCGGCACCTGCTTCCGGCAGACCGAGTTCGCGGGGCTGCTGAACGGGGCGAAGAACCCCGAGGGCGGCAAGGCGCTGATCGACTTCCTGATCTCGAAGAAGTTCCAGGAGGACATGCCGCTCCAGATGTTCGTCAACCCGGTGGTGACGGACGCGGTGCTTCCCGAGCTGTTCACGAAGCACGGCGTGGTCGTGGGCGAGCCGGAGACGATGGCGCCGGAGAAGATCGCCGCGAAGCGTGACGGGTGGATCCAGCAGTGGTCGTCGCTGGTCGTGAAGTAGCGCGCGACGTCCGGGGGAACGTGACGCGGCTGGGCCTGATGGCCCTGCCCGTCGCGTTCTTCGCGGTCTTCTTCGCCTGGCCCGTCGTGTCGATCGTGGACCGGGGGCTGCGGCCCGACGGCGGCTGGCGGCTGGGCCGGATCGGGGAGACCCTGGCCCGCCCGGAGATCCTCGACGTCCTCGGTTTCACCCTCTGGCAGGCGCTGGCGTCGACGGCGCTGACCCTGCTGGTCGCGCTGCCGGGGGCGTACGTCTTCGCCCGCTTCGACTTTCCGGGCAAGAGCGTCCTGCGGGCCGTGGTCACGGTCCCCTTCGTGCTGCCCACGGTCCTCGTGGGCACCGCGTTCCTCGCGCTCGTCGGCCGGAACGGGCTGACGGACGAGGTGTGGGGGCTGCGGCTCGACACCAGTGTGTGGGCGATCCTCCTCGCCCATGTGTTCTTCAACTACGCGGTGGTCGTGCGGACCGTGGGCGGGCTCTGGTCCCAGCTGGACCCGCGCCAGGAGGAGGCGGCCCGGGTCCTCGGCGCCTCGCGGTGGACGGCGTGGCGGACGGTGACGCTGCCCGCCCTCGTGCCGTCGGTGGCCGCCGCCGCGCTCATGGTCTTCCTGTTCACGTTCACCTCCTTCGGCATCGTGCAGATCCTCGGCGGGGGCGCGTACTCCACCCTGGAGGCGGAGATCTACCGGCAGACCGCCCGGCTGCTCGACCTGCCGACGGCCGCCGTCCTGACACTCGTGCAGTTCGTGGCGGTGGGCCTGATCCTGGCCGTGCACGCCCGGACCGTACGACGCCGGGAGACGGCGCTGCGGCTCGTACCGCCGGAGCGGACCGCGCGACGGCCGCGCGGCGCCGGACAGTGGGCGCTGCTCGGCGGGGTCCTGCTCTCGGTCGCGCTGCTGATCCTGCTGCCGCTGGGGGTGCTGGTGGAGCGGTCGTTCGCCGGACCCCAGGGGTACGGCCTCGGCTACTACCGGGCGCTCGGCACGCTGGACGAGTCCGGCACCTTCCTGGTCCCGCCGCTGGAGGCGATCGGGAACTCGCTGCGGTACGCGGTGGCGGCGACCGGCATCGCGGTCCTCGTCGGCGGGCTCGCGGCGGCGGCGCTGACCTGGCGGAGCGGTCGGGCCGGACGGGCCGCGCGGCTCGTCCGGGGCTTCGACGCCCTGCTGATGCTGCCGCTCGGGGTGTCCGCGGTGACCGTCGGCTTCGGTTTCCTGATCACGCTCGACGAGCCGCCGTTCGATCTGCGGGCCAGCTGGATCCTCGTACCGCTCGCACAGGCGCTGGTCGGTGTCCCCTTCGTCGTACGGACGATGCTGCCGGTGCTGCGGGCGGTGGACGAGCGGCTGCGGGAGGCGGCGGCGGTGCTCGGCGCGTCGCCGTGGCGGGCCTGGCGCGAGGTGGACCTGCCGCTGGTGTGGCGGGCGCTCCTGGTCGCCGCCGGGTTCGCGTTCGCCGTCTCGCTGGGCGAGTTCGGCGCGACCGTGTTCATCGCCCGCCCCGAGGCCCCGACGCTGCCGGTGGCGGTGGCGCGGCTGCTCGGACGTCCGGGCGAACTCAACTACGGCCAGGCCATGGCCCTTTCGACGATCCTCATGGTGGTGTGCGCGGTGTCCCTGCTGCTGCTCGAACGGCTCCGGAACGACCGGACCTCCGGGGAGTTCTGATGCTGAGACTGGAAGGGGCGACCGTACGGTTCGGGGAGCGGGCCGTGCTCGACGCGGTGGACCTGGCGGTCGCCGAGCACGAGACGGTCTGTGTGCTCGGGCCCAGCGGCAGCGGCAAGTCGACGCTGCTGCGGGCGGTGGCCGGGCTCCAGGCGCTGGACGGCGGCCGGGTGCTGCTGGCCGGGGCCGACCAGGACGGGGTGCCGGTGCACCGGCGGGGCGTGGGCCTGATGTTCCAGGACCACCAGCTGTTCCCGCAGCGGGACGTCGCCGGGAACGTCGGCTTCGGCCTGCGGATGCACGGCGTCCCCGGGACCGAGCGGGCGGAACGGGTCACGGAACTGCTCGACCTCGTCGGGCTGCCGGGCGCCGGACGGCGCTCCGTGGCCGCGCTCTCGGGCGGGGAGCAGCAGCGGGTGGCGCTCGCGCGGGCCCTCGCACCGCGCCCCCGGCTGCTGATGCTGGACGAACCGCTGGGGCAGTTGGACCGGGGGCTGCGGGAGCGGCTCGTGGTGGAGCTGCGGGAGCTGTTCGGGCGGTTGGGGACGACGGTCCTGGCGGTGACCCACGATCAGGGCGAGGCGTTCGCGCTGGCCGACCGGGTGGTGGTGATGCGGGACGGGCGGATCGCCCAGACGGGTGCGCCCGTGGAGGTGTGGGCGCGTCCGGCGTCGGAGTTCGTGGCCCGGTTCCTCGGTTTCGACAACGTGGTGGCGGCGCGGGTGAGCGGGCGGGTCGCGGACACCGTGTGGGGGAAGGTGCCGGTGCCCGAGGGTTCGCCGCAGGGGGAGCGGCGGCTCCTCGTCCGGCCGGGCGGGGTGCGGCTCGTGGCCGGGCCCGGGAGCGGGGACGCGGGCGCGGGCTGGCGGGTGGCTTCGCGGACGTTCCGGGGCAGCCGGGTGGCCGTACGGCTGTGTCCGGGGGAGGGGCCTTCGCTGGAGGCGGAGCTGCCGTTGCGGGAGGCGCCCGAGGAGGGCGCCGACGTGGGGGTGGAGTTCCGGGTGGAGGACGTGGTGGTGCTGGGCCCGGACGGGTGAGCCGGGTGAGATGAGTTCCGGGCGCCGGGGCAGTCTGTCTCCTGACCGTCGGCGTCGTGCCGACCGCGCGGGAGGAAGAACCGTGGCGCAGTTGCTCAGAGTGCAGAACTTCAACGTCTCCTCGGACGGGTTCGGGGCGGGGGAGGGCCAGAGCCTGGAGCGGCCCTTCGGGCACGCGGACCCGGGGGCGATGTTCCGTTGGGCGGGGGCCACGGCGAGCTGGCCGATGCGGACCGATCCGGGCGGCAGCCGGGGCCTCGACGACTATCTGACCAGGGACTACTCCCGGAACATCGGCGCCGAGATCATGGGCCGGAACAAGTTCGGGCCGCAGCGCGGGCCGTGGCGGGACGAGCAGTGGCGCGGCTGGTGGGGCGACGAGCCGCCGTTCCGTACTCCGGTGTTCGTCCTGACCCATCATCCGCGTCCGTCGTTCACGCTCTCCGACACCACGTTCCACTTCGTGGACGTCGACCCGGAGACGGCGCTCGGGATGGCGCGGGAGGCGGCCGGCGGGAAGGACGTACGGCTCGGGGGCGGGGCGGCGACGGTCCGGGAGTTCCTGGACGCGGGTCTCGTGGACACCCTGCACGTGGCGGTGTCGCCGGTGGTCCTGGGGTCGGGGTCGCGGCTGTGGGAGTCGCCGGAGGAACTGTACGACCGGTACCACTGCGATGTGGTGCCGAGCCCCGGTGGTGAGGTGACCCACCACCTGTTCTGGCGGAAGTAGAAGCAGGGGAGGCCGCGGTCGGGAGCGGGACGGCTTCCGGGGGCGCGGGGGCGGCGGCGCGGTCGGCGCCGCCCCCGGCGGGGCTGCCTTTCGGCGCGGCGGGACCCGGTGGGTCAGCCCTTCAGCGGCAGCGCCGCCAGTTCGGCGACCGCCCAGGTGAGGGGGGCGAAGACGGCGACGAGGGCGGCGGCCCTGAGCAGGGCCGCCTTGCGCAGGGCGTTCGGCGGGGCGCCGGTGCGGAGCAGGGCCCCGGTGGTCTCCGCCCGGCTCTGCCGGGTCTCCAGGGCCGCGGTCAGGAGGGTGGCCGTGGTGCAGGCGAGGACGAGGGCCGCGCCGAGACCGGTGAGCGGTCCGACGGCACCGGAGGCCGGGCCCGAGGCGTACAGGGCGGCGCCCGCGTAGGTGCCGGAGAGGACCGCGGCGACCACGCCGAGGGGGCGGCCGAGGCGGTGGGACTCGGCGGTGAGGACCCGGCCCGCGAGGAGCCGGACGGCGCCGGGCCGGAAGGCCTGGAGGAGCCGTCCGCAGCCGTGGACGAGGCCGGGTCCCGCGAGGGCGAGGCCGACGGCGGTGAGGACCCAGCCGGCCAGGACGCCCGCCGGGTTGGCGTCGAAGCGGCCGGGCAGCGGGAGTCCCCCGCCGCCGCCGCGTCCCGCGTACGTCTCGGCGGCGAGGCCGACGGCGACCAGGGCGATGCCCCAGGGCAGTCCGGTGGGGACCGGCCGTTCGGCGCCCTCCGGCGGGGCGGGCGCGGTGCGGGGCCGCAGGGCGAGCCCGGCGGCGGTGGCGGCGGCGACCGGGAGGGCGGCGAGCAGGGTGAGGGCGGCGGCGAGCGGCAGCGGCCGGTCGGCGGCGAGCAGGTCCGCGGCGGCGCCGTCGAAGGGCAGGCCCGTGAGGTCGCCGCGCAGGTGCAGGTAGCACAGCAGGGCGACGGCGGAGCCGAGGGTGCAGGCGACGGCGGTCGAGGCGGCGGCGATGGCGGTCAGCCGGGCGGGGCCGAGGCCGACGGCCGACAGACCGGTCCTGGGACGGGTGCTGGGGTCGGTACGGGCCACCGCGACGGCGAACTGCACGGTGGCGGCGAGGGGCAGGGCGCACCACAGCAGGCGCAGGACGGAGGTGCCCGAGCGGTCGGGGTGTCCGACGGCGTGTCCGAGGGTGCAGAGCAGCAGGAAGCCCACCCCGGCGGCGGCGGTGGCGACGAGGAGCCGCCGGGTCTGGACGAGGGGGTGGGACCCGCGGGCTAGACGGAGAGCGAGCACGCGGCGACGCCCTCCGCCCCTGATGCCGGGGGCGCGCCGCCGGTCCGGCGCCCGTCCAGGAGGCCGACCGTGCGGTCGGCGAGGGCGGCGACCTCGGCGTCGTGGGTGGCGAGGAGCACGGTGATGCCGTGCGAGCGGGCGGCGGCCGTCAGGGTGCGCAGGAGCTGTGCGCCGTCGGCGCGGTGCAGGGAGGCGGTGGGTTCGTCGGCGAAGAGCACCGAGGGGGTGGTGATCAGGGCGCGGGCGACGGCGATCCGCTGGCACTCGGCGTGGCTGAGGGCGTGCGGGCGCCTGCGGGCGCAGTCGCCGATGTCGAGGCGCTCCAGCCATTCCACCGCGGCGGTCCTGGCGGCGCGGTGGGGGGTGCCGCGGAGCAGCAGCGGCAGGGCGGTGTTCTCCCAGCCGGTGAGTTCGGGGACGAGACCGGGGGTGGGGTCGATCCAGCCGAAGCGGTCGCGGCGGAGCCGTTCGCGGTCGGCGGCGCCGAGGGTGTGGACGGGGAAGGTCTCGAACCAGACCTCGCCCCGCTGGGCGACGAGCTGCCCGGACAGGCAGCGCAGGAGGGTGGTCTTGCCGCTGCCGCGCGGCCCGGCGACGGCGAGGATCTCGCCCTCGTGGACGCCGAGGGAGACGTCGCCGAGGGCGTCCGTGCCGCCCAGGGAGCAGTGCAGGGAACGCGCCCAGAGCACGTCGTTGTCCGGTGGGGCCATCGCGTACACCTCGATGTCGATCCGATCTGTGCCCCCCGTCCGGGGAACGAAGGACGGGCCTGTCGGTCACTGGGCACCGTAAGGATTCGGATCGGTTCGTACGGACGGCACGCGGCCCGGGAGTCGTCCATCCACTCGGATGGACGACTCCCGGGCCGGGGGGTCACGCCGTGAGGGCGGCGTGCTGCCTGCTGGTGGGGACCTCTACAGCTTGGTCCACGCCTCGGTGAGCACCGACCGCAGGATGCCCTCGATCTCGTCGAAGGTGCCCTGGTCGGCGATCAGCGGCGGGGCCAGCTGGATGACCGGGTCGCCGCGGTCGTCGGCACGGCAGTACAGGCCGTTCTCGAAGAGCGCCTTGGAGAGGAAGCCGTAGAGCACGCGCTCGGTCTCCTCGTCCGTGAAGGACTCCTTGGTGACCTTGTCCTTGACGAGCTCGATGCCGTAGAAGAAGCCGTTGCCCCGGACGTCGCCGACGATCGGCAGGTCGTGGAGCTTCTTCAGGGTGGAGAAGAAGGCGTCCTCGTTGTCCAGCACGTGCTGGTTGAGGCCTTCCTTGTCGAAGATGTCGAGGTTGGCGATGGCGACCGCCGACGACACCGGGTGGCCACCGAAGGTGTAGCCGTGCAGGAAGGTGTTGTCGCCCTTGTAGAAGGGCTCCGCGATGCGGTCGGAGACGATGCAGGCGCCGATCGGGGAGTAGCCCGAGGTCATGCCCTTGGCGCAGGTGATCATGTCCGGCACGTAGTCGAACTTGTCACAGGCGAACATCGTGCCGAGGCGGCCGAAGGCGCAGATCGTCTCGTCGGAGACGAGGAGCACGTCGTACTGGTCGCAGATCTCGCGGACCCGCTGGAAGTACCCGGGCGGCGGCGGGAAGCAGCCGCCGGCGTTCTGCACCGGCTCCAGGAAGACGGCGGCGACGGTCTCGGCGCCCTCGAAGAGGATCTCCTGCTCGATCTGGTCGGCGGCCCAGCGGCCGAAGGCCTCGGGGTCGTCGCCGTGGATCGGGGCGCGGTAGATGTTGGTGTTCGGCACCTTGTGCGCGCCGGGGACCAGCGGCTCGAAGGGGGCCTTGAGGGCCGGGAGGCCGGTGATGGACAGGGCGCCCTGCGGGGTGCCGTGGTAGGCGACCGCGCGCGAGATGACCTTGTACTTGGTGTGCTTGCCCTGCAGCTTGAAGTACTGCTTGGCGAGCTTCCACGCGGTCTCGACGGCCTCGCCGCCACCGGTGGTGAAGAAGACCTTGTTGAGGTCGCCGGGGGCGTAGTGCGCGAGGCGCTCGGCGAGCTCGACGGCCTTGGGGTGCGCGTACGACCACACGGGGAAGAACGCGAGCTCCTGGGCCTGCTTGTACGCGACCTCGGCCAGCTCCCGGCGGCCGTGTCCGGCGTTCACCACGAACAGACCCGCGAGACCGTCGAGGTAGCGCTTGCCCTTGTCGTCGAAGATGTAGGTGCCCTCACCACGCACGATGGTGGGAACGGGCGAGTTCTCGTACGACGACATGCGGGTGAAGTGCATCCACAGGTGGTCGTAGGCCGTCTTGGAGAGGTCCTGGGTCATCGAGTTCCCCACATATAGGTCTGCTTCTTGAGCTTGAGGTAGACGAAGCTCTCGGTGGAGCGCACGCCGGGGAGGGTGCGGATGCGCTTGTTGATCACATCCAGCAGGTGGTCGTCGTCCTCACAGACGACCTCCACCATCAGGTCGAAGGAGCCCGCGGTCATCACCACGTACTCGCACTCGGCCATCGCGGTCAGTGCTTCCGCGACCGGATCCAGATCGCCCTCGACGTTGATGCCGACCATCGCCTGCCGTCGGAAACCCACGGTGAGCGGGTCGGTGACGGCGACGATCTGCATGACGCCCTGGTCGAGCAGCTTCTGGACGCGCTGCCGCACGGCGGCTTCGGAGAGACCTACGGCCTTCCCTATCGCCGCGTAGGGACGGCGTCCGTCCTCCTGGAGCTGTTCGATGATCGCCAGGGAGACGGCGTCGATCGTCGGGGACGAACCGGTTCCGGTTCTGGAGTCTGTGCTTCGACTGGCCACACCTCACTGTGCACCGAGACTCGTCGGTCTCGCAACCCCAGATTGATGTAATTCGTTGCGAGGAGGCCTCAGGACTACTGAATCCGAAGTAGCGGGGGGTTGGGCCTGTTGAAAGCGTCAGCTGAACCACTAGGCTGAGGTGTCTCGCCCATCGAGACACCGCACAGGGACGTGCGACGACAGAACGTGACAGGAGGGATGGCAAGTGACCACCGAGCTGCGCCGGCTGCGTAACTACATCAACGGGGAGTTCCGCGACGCGGCCGACGGCCGCACCATCGACGTGGTCGACCCGACCACCGGCGAGGTGTACGCCACCTCCCCGCTCTCCGGGCAGGCCGACGTCGACGCCGCCATGGAAGCCGCCTCGGCCGCCTTCCCCGCCTGGCGCGACAGCACCCCCGCCGAGCGCCAGAGGGTACTCCTCAAGATCGCCGACGCCTTCGAGGAGCGCGCCGAGGAACTGATCGCCGCGGAGGTGCAGAACACCGGCAAGCCGATCGCCCTCACCGCGAGCGAGGAGATCCCGCCGATGGTGGACCAGATCCGCTTCTTCGCGGGTGCCGCCCGGCTCCTCGAAGGCCGCTCGGCCGGCGAGTACATGGAGGGCATGACCTCCATCATCCGCCGCGAGCCCGTCGGCGTCTGCGCCCAGGTCGCGCCCTGGAACTACCCGATGATGATGGCCGTGTGGAAGTTCGCCCCGGCCCTCGCCGCGGGCAACACCGTCGTCCTCAAGCCCTCCGACACGACCCCCGCGTCGACCGTCCTGATGGCGGAGATCATCGGGCAGATCGTCCCCAAGGGCGTCTTCAACGTCGTCTGCGGCGACCGCGAGACCGGCAGGGCCATGGTCGAGCACCCGACCCCGGCGATGGCCTCCATCACCGGCTCCGTCCGCGCCGGGATGCAGGTCGCCGAGTCGGCCGCCAAGGACGTCAAGCGCGTCCACCTGGAGCTGGGCGGCAAGGCCCCCGTCGTCGTCTTCGAGGACACCGACATCGACAAGGCCGTCGAGGACATCTCCGTCGCCGGGTTCTTCAACGCCGGGCAGGACTGCACCGCCGCCACCCGCGTCCTCGTCCACGAGTCGATCCACGACGAGTTCGTCGCCGCGCTCGCCAAGGCGGCGTCCGAGACCAAGACCGGTCAGCCGGACGACGAGGACGTGCTCTACGGCCCCCTCAACAACGCCAACCAGCTGAAGCAGGTCAGCGGCTTCATCGACCGCCTCCCGGCCCACGCCAAGGTCGAGGCCGGCGGGCGGCGCGTCGGAGACAAGGGCTACTTCTACGCCCCCACCGTCGTCTCCGGCCTCCGGCAGGACGACGAGATCGTCCAGAACGAGGTCTTCGGCCCCGTCATCACCGTCCAGTCCTTCACGGACGAGGCCCAGGCCCTGGAGTACGCCAACGGCGTCGAGTACGCCCTGGCCTCCTCCGTCTGGACCAAGGACCACGCGCGCGCCATGCGCATGTCCAAGGCCCTCGACTTCGGCTGCGTGTGGATCAACACCCACATCCCGCTGGTCGCCGAGATGCCCCACGGCGGCTTCAAGAAGTCCGGCTACGGCAAGGACCTCTCCGCCTACGGCTTCGAGGACTACACCCGCATCAAGCACGTCATGACGTCCCTGGGCTGATCCGGCCCCGGCCCGTCACCGCGGCCCCGACCCCCTTGATCGACAGGGTGTCGGGGCCGCGCTCCGTCGCTCGACGGACCGTCCATTGCCCCGGGCCGCGGCCGACCGCGATGCTGCACGGGTGAGAGCGACCAGGAAGTACATGTCCCGCCGGTCCCTGCTGCGCGGCAGCGCCGCCGCCGGGGCCACCCTGCTCGCGGCCGGGTGCGGAGTCCCCGCCGCCTACGTCGAGGAGGGCGCCCGCGCCGGACGCGACCTCTCCGCCCGGGACCGCACCCTCGACTTCGCCAACTGGCCGCTCTACATCGACACCGACGACGAGGACCCCAGGAAGCGCCCCACCCTCGACGCCTTCCGCGAGGAGACCGGGATCGCCGTCCGGTACACCGAGGAGATCAACGACAACGACGAGTTCTTCGGGAAGATCAGCCCCTCCCTGATGAACCACCAGCAGACCGGCCGCGACCTGATCGTCATCAGCGACTGGATGGCCGCCCGCTTCGTCCGCCTCGGCTGGGTCCAGGAGATGGACCGGGCCGCCCAGCCGAACGTCGCGAAGAACCTCGCCCCCCAGCTGCGCACCCCCGCCTTCGACCCCGGACGGCTGCACAGCGTCCCCTGGCAGTCCGGGATCACCGGCATCGCCTACAACCGCCGCAGGCTCGGCCGGGAACTGCGCTCCACCAAGGAGCTCTGGGCCGACGACCTGCGCGGCAAGGTCACCCTGCTGTCCGGGCTCGACGAGTCCATGTCCCTGCTCCTCCAGGGCAACGGCGTCGACGTCACCCGCTGGACCGCCGACGACTTCCACGCGCTGTGCGAGCAGATCGAGGGCCTCGTCCGCCGCAAGCACATCCGCCGCTTCACCGGCAACGACTACATCAAGGACCTCTCCACCGGCGACGTCCTGGCCTGCCAGGCGTACTCCGGCGACGTCATCCAGCTCCAGGCCGACAACCCGGACATCGAGTTCGTCGTCCCCGAGGAGGGCGCCGAACTCTGGGCCGAGTCCCTGATGATCCCCAACCTCGCCCAGCACAAGAGCAACGCCGAGAAGCTCGTCGACCACTACTACCGGCCCGAGGTCGCCGCCGAACTCGCCGCCTGGGTCAACTACGTCTGCCCGGTCCCCGCCGCGCAGAACGTCCTCGCCGACTCCGGCGACGAGGAACTCGTCGCCCTCGCCGAGGACCCGCTGATCTTCCCGGACGCGGCCATGCGCTCCCGTCTGGCCATCGCCCGGGACATCCGCTCGGACGAACGCCAGGAGTTCGCCAAGAAGTGGAACGCGATCGTCGGTCTCTGACGGCCCCGGCACCCGTACGGACCCGGCCCCTCCTGCGGACCCCGTACCGGCCGGACCCGGCAGCCCGCGACCGGCCCGGCCCTCCACCGGGACCGCCGGTGATCAGTCCGGCAGGCCGTACGCCGCCACCATCAGGCCCAGCGCGGTCCGGTTCATGTCCTGGCCCTTCGCGTCGGTGGAGTTGACGCTGTAGACCAGGGTGCGCGAGCCGTCGCGGGTCGAGGCGACGGCCGTGTTGTAGCCCCAGCGTCCGCCCGTCTTCCCCCACACCTCGCGCCCGCCGAGCCGCTTCATCGAGAGCCCGGCGGAGTACGCGGCGGGGGCGCCGCTCGTCAGGTCCGTGACCCGCGGCAGGGTGAACATCTCCGCCAGGAGCGGCCCGCGCACCACCCGGCCCGCGAACAGCTCCTCGACGAAACGCTCCAGGTCGGCGGTGGTCGAGACCAGGTCGCCCGCCGCCCACGCCTCCGAGGTCCCCCAGACGGACACGTCACGGAGCCCGGTCGTCCCGTCGTCGAGCCGCATCGTCTGATAGCCGTGGTTGTACGGGCCCACCAGCTCGGCCGCGCCGCGCGGGAGGTACGTGTCCCGCAGCCCCAGCGGGCGCAGGATCCGCCGCTCCACCCGGTCCTCGAAGTCGTCGCCTGTCACCCGCTCCACGATCAGGCCCGCGACGGTGTAGCCGATGTTCAGATAGTGCTGGCGGGTGCCCGGCCGGAACTCGCGCGGCTTCGCCACCGCCGAACGCACCAGCTCCCGGGGCGTGTACGTGTCGAAGCGGTGGGCGTACCACTCCTCCACCGTCGTGCCCGGCAGCCCGGCCGCCGGGATGCCGTGCGTGTGGTTCAGCAACTGGCGGACCGTCACACGGGCGTACCGGCCGGGGATCAGCTCCGGCAGATACGAACGGGCCGTGCGGTCCAGGTCGATCCGTCCCTCGGCGGCCAGCTGGAGCACGGTCGCCGCCGTGAACACCTTCGTCACCGAACCCGCCCGGAACCGGGCCGACCGATCGGCCGGGGCCCCCGACTCCAGGTCGTGGACGCCCGCCCCGCCCCGCCAGACCCCCTCGGCGCCGCCGACCCGGACGAGCGCGGCCGTGGCGTCGGCGCGGGGGAGCCCCGCGACGACCGCCGACACGGCCTCGGCCGGACCTGGCGCCGACACCGCCCCGGCGGGACCGGGTCCGGACACCGCCCCGGCGGGACCTGGCGCCGACACCGCCCCGGCGGGACCGGGTCCGGACACCGCCCCGGCCCCCGGGGGCGCCGCCGCGACCGCCGGGACGACCGCGGGACCGGCCGCCGTCCCCAGCACCAGGGCGGCGGCGAGCAGCGTGCGGGTGGACTTCCTCATGGTCAACTCCGTGGGTGTGAGCCGTCGTTCTCGGTGGCTCCATCCTCCGGACCGGCGGCCCCGCGCGGATCGCCCGCACCGGCGGTCTTCCGGGGGTCAGTTCCTCCCCCGCCCGGGGGAGTACCCCGGGGCCCGGCCTCCCCCGGGCGGGGGAGAGCCCGCCGCGACGAGCCCCGTCTCGTACGCGCAGATCACCGCCTGGACCCGGTCCCGCAGCCCCAGCTTGGCCAGGACGTTGCCCACGTGCGTCTTCACCGTGTGGTCGCTGACCACCAGCTCCGCCGCGATCTCCGCGTTCGACAGCCCGCGCGCGAGCAGCAGCAGCGTCTCCCGCTCCCGGCCCGTGAGCACGTCGAGCCGGGGGTCCGGGCCCGTCCCGCGCGGCCCGGCCCCCGGCCCCCGGGTGTACTGCTCCACCAGCCGCCGGGCCACCGACGGCGCGAGCAGCGACTCGCCCGCCGCCACCACCCGTACCGCGTGCACCAGGTCGTCCCGCCGCACGTCCTTCAGGAGGAAGCCGGACGCGCCCGCGTGCAGCGCCTCGTACACGTACGCGTCGGTGTCGAAGGTCGTCAGGATCACCGTCCGGCAGCGGGACCCGGCCGCGATGGTCCGGCACGCCTCGATCCCGTCGGTCCCCGGCATCCGGATGTCCAGGAGGGCCACGTCGGGCGCGTGCCGCCGCACCGCCTCGACCGCCGCGGCCCCGTCGCCCGCCTCCGCGACCACCTCGATGTCCGGCTGCGCGTCCAGGATCATCGCGAAACCGCTGCGGACCAGCTCCTGGTCGTCCGCCACCACCACCCGGACCGTCCTCACGCCCCCACCTCCGCCGTGGACGGCACGGGCAGCACCACCCGCACCTCGAACCCCCTGCCGTCCGGCCCGGGGCCGGTCTCCGCCGTCCCGCCCTGCGCGGCGGCCCGCTCCCCGACCCCGGTGAGACCGTGCCCGGGACCGCCCCGACGGGGCCGCGCCCGGCCCGCCCCCGGGCCCCGCCCGTCGTCGGCGACCGTGACCCGCAGGACACCGTCCGCGTGGACCAGCCGCACCTCGGCCCGGCGCGCCCCGGAGTGCCGGACCACATTGGTCAGCGCCTCCTGCACGATCCGGTACACCTGGGCGCCGGTCGACGCGGGCAGCGCCCGCACCCCGCCCGCCGTCTCGTACGTCACGGCGAGCCCGCCCGCCCGGACCCGGTCCAGCAGCTCGGGGATGCCGTCGAGGCCGGGCTGCGGAGCGCGCGGGGCCGCGTCGCCCCCGGCCTCCCCGGTGCCGTCCCGCAGCAGCCCCAGCATCTGCCGCAGCTGGACCATCGCCTCCCGGCCGGTCTCCGAGATCGCGTCGAAGGCCGCCTCCGCGCGCTCCGGCGCGGTCCGCACCGCCACCGGACCGGCCTCCGCCTGGACCACCATCAGGCTCACCGCGTGCGACAGGATGTCGTGCATCTCCCGCGCGATCCTGGCCCGTTCGCGCGCGGCGGCCCGCTCGGCCTCGACCCGGTGGGCGCGCTGCCGGGCGTCCTGGAGCCGCCCGAAGACATGGGCCGCGCCGAACACGAAGAGGGAGAAGGCCAGTTCACGGGCCGACCGGGTGTTGAGCCACACCGACACCGGCACCGCGAGGAGCAGCAGGACCGCGGTCAGGAGCCGCTGCCACGGCGGGGAGAGCAGCGCGACGGTGTAGACCGCGACGAGTCCGGTGTACGGCAGCGGCTGCCCCGGCCCGTCGAGCGCCAGCTCGTACGACGCGCTCGCCGCGAGCACCGCGAGGAGCACCGGGAGCGGTGCGCGGCGCCGCAGCACCAGCGGCAGCGCGGTGAGCGTCGTCAGTCCGTACGCGCCCCAGGTCGCCGGCGGGAGCTCGGGCGCGCGCGGCACCACGAACGGCATCGTCAGGGCCGCCTGGACCAGCAGCGCGATCCCCAGGTCCACCGCCCAGGGGTTCGCCGAGCCCCAGGCGCGCAGCCGCTCCCGGCGGACGCGCGCCTCCCCCCGTACGTCCATTACGGCTTGCGGCCCACCGCGCCGAACTGGGCCACCACGGGCGCCCCCGCGGAATCGTTCCGCCACCGCGAGCAGGAGACGATGCCCGGCTCCAGGAGGTCGAGGCCCTCGAAGAAGGAGGTGAACTCGGCGCGGCTGCGGGCGGTGATCGGCGGGGTCGCGTTCTCGTTCCAGAAGGCCATCGCGGCCTCGTTGCCCTCGCCGCCGAGCTCCGGCTCCAGGGTGGGGTGGGTCAGGACGAGGAGGCTGCCGGAGGGGACGGCGTCCATCAGCGTCCGGACGATCGACCGCGCCTCGTCGGTGTCCAGGACGAAGTTGAGGATGCCGAGCATCATCACCGCGACCGGCCGGGAGAAGTCGAGGGTCTTCCCCGCCGCCGCGACGATCTCGCGGGGGTCGTGCGCGTCGGCGTCCACGTATTCGGTGACGCCCTCCGGCGCGCTGGTCAGGAGCGCGCGGGCGTGGGTCAGGACGATCGGGTCGTTGTCGACGTAGACGATCCGGGCGTCGGGCGCCGAACGCTGGGCGACCTCATGGGTGTTGTCGGCGGTCGGCAGGCCCGTACCGATGTCGAGGAACTGGCGCACGCCCTCCTCGGCGGCCAGGTACGTCACCACCCGGCCGAGGAACGCCCGGTCCGCGCGGGCCACTTCGCCGATGCTGGGGTAGAAACCGGTGACCTGCTCGCCGACCGCGCGGTCCACCGGGTAGTTGTCCTTGCCCCCCAGCCAGTAGTTCCACACCCGGGCGTTGTGGGCGATGTCGGTCCTGATGCGGTCTTTCATGCGCGAGCCTTTCGCAGGACGTCGGTCAGCGCGTCGACGCGGTTCGTGGTGACCGAGTCGACCCCCTTCATGATCAGCTTACGCATGGTGCGCCGGGTGTCGGCGGTCCAGACCGAGACCAGCAGACCGTCCCGGTGGAGCCGGTCGGTCAGCTCTTCGCTCACCAGGCCGAAGCGGTAGTTGAGCCAGCGCGGCCGGACCGCGTCCAGCAGCGCCCGCCGGGGCGGGACGAGCGAGTTCCACGTCAGGGCGATCTCGGCGGCGGGATCGGCGGCCCGCACCTGGAGCATGGCGACGGCCCCGGCGCAGTAGTAGACGCGCTCCCCGGCGCCGCACTCGCGGACCGTTCCGACGATCGTCCGCACCGAGTTCTCGTCGCCGCCCGGCAGGTCCAGCATCAGCCGCTTGTCCCCGGCGGTGAGCAGGGCCTCGCGCAGGGTCGGGACGCCCCCTCGGGTCAGCTCGGCGAGCTGCGCGCGGGTGAGGTCGGCGAGTCGCCGCTCATGGCCCCAGAGCCGTTCCAGGGTGTCGTCGTGGAGGAGGACGGGCACCCCGTCCTTCGTCAGCCGGACATCGATCTCGACGGCGTCCGCCCCCCGCTCGACCGCCGAGGAGATCGAACGGAGGGTGTTCTCACGGACGTGGTACGGGTCGCCGCGGTGGCCTACGGCAGTGACAGGGCGCATGACCCCATTCTCACCGCCGTCAGCGCGCCAGCCACCCGTCGGTGTAGGCGTCGATCTCGGCGGCGATCAGGGCCTTGCCCGGGGCGTCGAGGAAGGAGGCCTCGACCGCGTTCTTGGCGAGGGCGGCGACTTCGCGCTCGTCGAGGCCGAGGAGCCGGGCGGCGACCGCGTACTCGTTGTTGAGGTCGGTGCCGAACATCGGCGGGTCGTCGCTGTTGACCGTGACCAGGACGCCCGCCTCGACCATCCGCCGGATCGGGTGCTCGTCCAGGGTGGCGACCGCCCGGGTGGCGATGTTGGAGGTCGGGCAGACCTCCAGGGCGATCCGGTGCTCGGCCAGGTGGGCGAGGAGCGCCGGGTCCTGGACGGAGGTGGTGCCGTGCCCGATGCGTTCCGCGCCCAGGTCGCGGATCGCGTCCCAGACCGTCTGCGGCCCCGTGGTCTCGCCCGCGTGCGGGACGGAGCGCAGTCCGGCGGCCCGCGCACGGTCGAAGTACGGCTTGAACTGCGGACGCGGCACCCCGATCTCCGGGCCGCCGAGACCGAAGGAGACCAGGCCCTCCGGGCGCAGCGCGTCCGTGGTGGCGAGCCGCGCGGTCTCCTCGGCCGAGACGAGCCCGGCCTCGCCGGGGATGTCGAAGCACCAGCGCAGGATCGTGCCGAACTCGGCCTCGGCGGCCTTGCGGGCGTCCTCGATGGCCGCCATGAAGGCGCGCTCGTCGATGCCCCGGCTGGTGGAGGAGTACGGGGTGACGGTCAGCTCGGCGTACCGGATGTTCTGCCGGGCCATGTCACGGGCGACCTCGAAGGTCAGCAGCCGGACGTCCTCGGGGGTGCGGACCAGGTCGACGACGGACAGGTAGACGTCGATGAAGTGGGCGAAGTCGGTGAAGGTGAAGTAGTCGGCCAGCGCCTCCGGGTCCGTGGGGACCTTCGAGTCGGGGTGCCGGGCGGCGAGCTCGGCGACGATCCGGGGCGAGGCGGAGCCGACGTGGTGCACGTGCAGCTCGGCCTTGGGGAGGCCCGCGATGAACGGACGGAGATCGGTCATCGGATCATCGTAGGCCGGTCGGATCCCCCGCAGGGGTGAGGCCTTAGCATGGCGGGACCATGATGGGGGAGGCCCATGTCTGACAACCAAGACCAGTCGCGGGGCGGATTCGACCCGGCGGACCCGTGGGCTCCGCCGAACCGTGACGGGGTGGAACTGAGCAAGGCGGCGACGCCCCCGCCGGTCCACGACCAGCAGACCGTCACGTCCGTACCGGTCACCCCGGAGCCCGGGGCGGCCGTGCCGCCGCCACCGGTGGCGCCCGGCGGCCCGGCGGCCGCGCCCGGCACGTACGGCTATCCGGCGGCGGGCTCCGCCGGCGGCTACGGCTACCCGACGGCCGCGAGCCCGGCGGCCTCCGGCTACGGCTACCCCGGCTACCCGGACGCCTCGTCGCCGTACGGCGGCGGCTACCCCGGCCAGCCCGGCTGGCAGCAGCAGCCGTCCAACGGCATGGGCACGGCCTCGATGGTGCTCGGCATCATCGCCGTGGCCGGTTTCTGTCTGTACGGCCTGGGCGTGGTCCTCGGCGTCCTGGCGCTGATCTTCGGCGTCATCGGCCTGAAGAAGGCCGGCCGGGGCGAGGCGACCAACCGGGGCATGGCCATCGCGGGCATCGTGCTCGGCGCCATCGGCACCCTGGTCAGCGCGGTCTTCCTGGCGTTCATCGTCTGGGCGGTCGTCCAGGAACCGGGCACCTTCGAGGAGTCCGGCAGCGGCGACCCCTACGCCTCGGTCCTGCAGATCGAGCGGGGCGACTGACCGACAGCCGAGCCCGAAGGCCCGGGGCCCCGCACCTGCTCAGGTGCGGGGCCCCGGGCCGTACCGGCGGGGAATCACTCCGTCCGCAGCCGCTCCCGCGCCTCCATCAGGGCGAAGCCCAGCAGGTTGAGGCCCCGCCAGCGGGCCGGGTCGGTGGCGCGGGGGTCGTCGGCTGCCAGCCCGATGCCCCAGACGCGGTCCACCGGGCTGGCCTCCACCAGGACACGGGCGCCGGTCCCGAGGAGATAGGCGCGCAGCCCCTCGTCCGAGGAGAACTTGTGGACGCTGCCCTCGACGACGATCCCGAGGCGCTCCCGCTCCCACACGGCCTCGTCGAAGCCCCGGACCAGCCGCCCCGCGACCTTGGCCTCGGCGGGCGTACGGGCGGCCAGCGCGGCCCGCTCGGCGTCGGCGTCCCCGAAGAGCCGGGCCTTGGCCGCCATCATCCAGTGCTCGGCGGTCGCGTAGGACACGCCGTCCGTCACGAAGGGTGCGGGCCACCACTGGCTGAGACAGCTCGCCGAAAGGCGACCGTCCGGATGCGGACGGTGACCCCAGAAGTGCAGCCACTTCACCCGCTCACCCCTGCTGACCTGCTGTGTCAGTGTCTCGATACCGCTCATGCACGCGAGTGTGGCATTCACCACGGACAATACGTACGGAGATTTTCCGGCCGCCTCGACACATGGTCGACCGATTCCGTCGCGTAACCAAAAGGCAACAACGGAATCACTTGTTGACCCCCTTTCGTCATGTCAGGATCGGCACTCAATTCGAGCTGGGACAACGGAGAGCGTCATGGGCAACCGCTTCCAGGTGACGGGCCGCTTCGCGGACGGCGCACAGTACATCGGCGGGCGGCTCCGTGCCGGAACCTCCGGTCAGCGGCACAGCGTGGTCGACCCAGCGACGGGGGAGAGCGTCCACACGTACGAGCTGGCCTCCACCGCCGACGTCGACGCCGCCGTCGCCGCCGCCAAGGCGGCCTTCCCGGGCTGGTCGGGCGCCACCCCCGGAGAGCGTTCCGACGCCCTCCACCGCTTCGCCGCCGTGCTCGCCGAACGGGCCGACGACATCGCCCGCGTGGAGTCCCTCCAGTGCGGCAAGCCCCTCAAGCTGACCACCGAGTTCGACGTACCGGGCACCGTCGACAACACCGCCTTCTTCGCGGGGGCCGCCCGCCACCTCCAGGGCCAGTCGGCCGCCGAGTACAGCGGCGACCACACCTCGTACGTCCGGCGCGAGGCGATCGGCGTCATCGGCTCCATCGCCCCCTGGAACTACCCGCTCCAGATGGCCGCCTGGAAGATCCTCCCGGCCATCGCCGCGGGCAACACGATCGTCCTGAAGCCCGCCGAGCTGACCCCGCTGACCTCCCTGATGTTCGCGCAGGCGGCCACCGACGCGGGCATCCCCGACGGAGTCGTCAACGTCGTCAGCGGCGCCGGGCGGACCGTCGGCGAACACCTCGTCGGCCACCCCGACGTCGTCATGACCTCCTTCACCGGCTCCACCCCCGTCGGCAAGCGCGTCGCCGAGATCGCCACCGCGACCGTCAAGCGCCTCCACCTCGAACTCGGCGGCAAGGCACCCTTCGTCGTCTTCGACGACGCCGACCTGGAGGCCGCCGCGCACGGCGCCGTCGCCGCCTCCCTCATCAACAGCGGCCAGGACTGCACCGCCGCCACCCGCGCCTACGTCCAGCGCCCGCTGTTCGACGCCTTCGTCGCCCGGGTCGCCGAACTGATGGAGACCGTCCGCCTCGGCGACCCCTTCGACCCGGCCACCGACCTCGGCCCGCTCGTCAGCCACCGGCACCGCGACGCCGTCGCGGGCTTCGTGGAGCGCGCCCGCGGCTACGCCACCGTCGTCACCGGCGGCGAGATCCCCGGCGGCGACCTGAAGGACGGCGCGTACTACCGGCCGACCCTGATCACCGGAGCCCCGCAGGACAGCGAGGTCGTGCAGTCGGAGATCTTCGGACCCGTCCTGGTGGCCCTGCCCTTCGACAGCGACGACGAGGGCATCCGGCTCGCCAACGACACCCCCTACGGCCTGGCCGCCTCCGCCTGGAGCCGGGACGTCTACCGCGCCCACCGCGCCACCCGGGAGATCAAGGCCGGCTGCGTCTGGGTCAACGACCACATCCCGATCATCAGCGAGATGCCGCACGGCGGCAGCAAGGCATCGGGCTACGGCAAGGACATGTCGGTGTACTCCTTCGAGGAGTACACACAGGTCAAGCACGTGATGTTCGACAACACTGCGGTGGCGGCCAAGGACTGGCACCGCACGATCTTCGGGGACCGATAGCAGCCCGTCGCCGGACCAGCGGCGCACCAACCTCCCGAAAGGGCACAGCGCATGGAGCAGTACGAGCCCGACGGCCTGTCGGCCGCGCAGACGGCCGCGATACGCCGCAGCCTGACGAGCGGCCGGAGCGCCCTCAGCCGCCGTTCGGTGCTGCGCGCCGGAGGCGTCGGGGCGCTCACCCTCGGCGGTCTCGCCGGGCTGAGCGCCTGCGGCATCCCGCCGGCCAAGCGGGAGGGCCAGGGGCCCGCGTCCACCGACGTGTCGGCCAAGGAGAGGACCGTCGCCTTCTCCAACTGGACCGAGTACATGGACATCGGCGAGGACGGCAAGTCCCGCCCCACCCTGGAGGCGTTCCGCGAGCGCACCGGGATCGCGGTCAAGTACACCGAGGACATCAACGACAACGTCGAGTTCTTCGGCAAGATCAAGCCGCAGCTCGCCGCCGGACAGGAGACCGGCCGCGACCTGATCTGCGTCACCGACTGGCTCGCCGCCCGCATGATCCGGCTCGGCTGGGTCCAGAAGCTCGACCCGGCGAACCTCCCCAACGCCTACGCCAACCTCTCCGCCCAGTTCCGCCGCCCCGACTGGGACCCGGGCCGCTCCTACTCGTACCCCTGGACCGGCATCTCCACCGTCATCGCCTACAACGTGAAGGCGACCGGCGGCAGGAAGGTCGACTCGGTCACCCAGCTCCTGGACGACCCCGCCCTCAAGGGCCGCGTCGGCTTCCTCACCGAGATGCGCGACACCGTCGGCATGGCCCTGCTCGACCTCGGCAAGGACCCCGGGAAGTTCACCGACGCCGACTTCGACGCGGCCGTCGGACGCCTCCAGAAGGGCGTCGACACCAAGCAGATCCGCCGCTTCCACGGCAACGACTACACCTCGGACCTCAGCAAGGGCGACCTCGCCGCCTGTCTCGCCTGGGCCGGTGACGTCATCCAGCTCCAGGCCGACAACCCGGACATCCGGTACGCCATCCCGTCCGCCGGATACATCACCTCCACCGACAACCTGCTCGTCCCCGCGCAGTCCCGGCACAAGACGAACGCCGAGAAGCTCATCGACTACTACTACGAGCTTCCCGTCGCCGCCCAGCTCGCCGCGTACATCAACTACGTGTGCCCCGTCGACGGGGTCAAGGACGAGCTGGCCAGGATCGACCCCGAGCTCGCGGACAACACGCTGATCCTCCCGGACAAGGCCATGGCCAAGAAGTCGCGCTCCTTCCGCTCGCTCAGCAGCGCGGAGGAGACGGCGTACGAGGAGAAGTTCGCCAAGCTCATCGGCGCCTGAGGCCACGTCGTCCACCTCTCTCACTCCCCTGGGACCGCAACCCATGACTGACAAGAACACCGGCGGCGACGTCCGTCTCACCGGGATCAGCAAGTCCTACGGCTCCTTCACCGCCGTCCACCCGCTGGACCTGACCGTCCCGCAGGGCTCCTTCTTCGCCCTCCTCGGCGCCTCCGGCTGCGGCAAGACCACCACGCTCCGCATGATCGCCGGACTGGAGGACCCCAGCACCGGCACCGTCTTCCTCGGCGACCGGGACGTCACCGACCTCCCCCCGTACAAGCGGCCGGTCAACACCGTCTTCCAGTCCTACGCGCTCTTCCCGCACATGGACATCACCGAGAACATCGCCTTCGGACTGCGCCGGCGCGGCATCAAGTCCGTGAAGAAGCAGGTCGACGACATGCTGGAACTCGTCCAGCTCGGCGACAAGGCCCGCCACAAGCCGCACCAGCTCTCCGGCGGCCAGCAGCAGCGCGTCGCGGTGGCCCGCGCCCTCATCAACCACCCCCAGGTCCTCCTCCTCGACGAGCCGCTCGGCGCCCTCGACCTCAAGCTGCGCCGCCAGATGCAGCTGGAGCTCAAGCGCATCCAGACCGAGGTCGGCATCACCTTCGTGCACGTCACCCACGACCAGGAGGAGGCCATGACCATGGCCGACCAGGTCGCGGTGATGAACGGCGGCCGCGTCGAGCAGCTCGGCGCCCCCGCCGACCTCTACGAGAACCCGCGGACCACCTTCGTCGCCAACTTCCTCGGCACCTCCAACCTCATCGAGGCCGAGGTCCTGGAGACCGGCGCCGACCTCCTCGTCACGGCGGGCGGCAGCAGGCTCCGGGTCCCCGGCGACCGCTGTACGACCGCCGTCCGCCAGGGCGGCAAGGTGCTCGTGGGCGTCCGCCCCGAGAAGATCTCGCTGACCCACGCCGACGACGCGGCCACCGTCGCCGACGGCCGCAACCGGGTCACCGGCCGGATCGCCGACTCCTCCTTCATCGGCGTCTCCACCCAGTACGTGGTGGACGGCCCCGCGGGCGGCGGCCTCCAGGTCTACGAGCAGAACATCGAGCGCGACACCCGGCTGCGCCCCGGCGCCGAGGTCGTCCTGCACTGGAACCCGGCGCACACCTTCGGGCTCGACGCGGCCCAGGCCATCGACGCGGGCGTGGAGACGGTGGAGGACGCCGGATGAGCGCGACCACCCTCGCCGAGGAGACGGCGGACCCGGCGACGGAACCGGTTCCGCGCAAGCCCTCCACCCGCAAGCGGCTCGTCCCGTACTGGCTGCTGGTGCCCGGCATCCTCTGGCTGCTCGTCTTCTTCGCGCTGCCGCTGGTCTACCAGGCCTCGACCTCGGTCCAGACCGGCTCCCTGGAGCAGGGCTTCCAGGTCACCTGGCACTTCCCGACCTACTGGGACGCCTTCCGGGAGTACTGGCCGCAGTTCGTCCGTTCCCTGCTGTACGCGGGCACCGCGACCCTGCTCTGTCTGCTGCTGGGCTACCCGCTCGCGTATCTGATCGCCTTCAAGGCCGGACGCTGGCGCAATCTGCTCCTGGTCCTCGTCATCGCGCCCTTCTTCACCAGCTTCCTCATCCGGACGCTGGCCTGGAAGACGATCCTGGCCGACGACAGCCTGGTGGTCGACGTCCTGAACGCGCTGCACGTCCTCGACGTGACCAGCTGGCTCGGCTGGACCGAGGGCAGCCGGGTGCTCGCCACCCCGATGGCCGTCGTCTGCGGCCTCACGTACAACTTCCTGCCCTTCATGATCCTGCCCCTCTACACCTCCCTGGAGCGGATCGACGGCCGGCTGCACGAGGCCGCGCGGGACCTGTACGCCTCCCCGGCGACCACCTTCCGCAAGGTGACCTTCCCGCTGTCGATGCCCGGCGTCGTCTCCGGCACCCTGCTCACCTTCATCCCGGCGGCCGGTGACTACGTCAACGCGGAACTGCTCGGCTCCACCGACACCAAGATGATCGGAAACGTCATCCAGTCGCAGTTCCTGCGGGTCCTCGACTACCCGACGGCCGCCGCGCTCTCCTTCATCCTCATGGCGATCGTGCTGGTCATGGTCACCGTCTACATCCGCCGTGCGGGAACGGAGGACCTGGTCTGATGCGCTGGATACGACGCAACCTCGTCGTGATCGCGGGCCTGCTCACGCTCGCGTACATGATCCTGCCGAACCTCGTGGTGATGGCGTTCTCCTTCAACCGGCCGAAGGGCCGCTTCAACTACTCCTGGCAGGAGTTCTCGCTCGACGCCTGGAAGGACCCCTGCGGCGTCGCCGACATGTGCGAGTCGCTCTCCCTGTCGCTCCAGATCGCCGCCTGGGCCACCCTCGGCGCGGTCGTCCTCGGCACGATGATCGCCTTCGCCCTGGTCCGCTACCGCTTCCGGGCGCGCGGCGCGATCAGCTCCCTGATCTTCCTGCCGATGGCGATGCCCGAGGTCGTGATGGCCGCCTCGATGCTCACGCTCTTCCTCAACATGGGCATCCAGCTGGGCTTCTGGACGATCCTCATCGCCCACATCACCTTCTGCCTGTCGTTCGTCGTGACGGCGGTCAAGGCCCGGGTCATGTCCATGGACCCGCGCCTCGAAGAAGCCGCGGGCGACCTCTACGCGAGCCCCGCGCAGACCTTCCTCCGGGTGACCCTGCCGATCGCGGCCCCCGGCATCGCCGCCGGCGGCCTGCTCGCCTTCGCCCTCTCGTTCGACGACTTCATCATCACCAACTTCAACGCGGGCTCCACCGTGACCTTCCCCATGTTCGTCTGGGGCTCGGCGCAGCGCGGAACCCCCGTTCAGATCAACGTCATCGGCACCGGGATGTTCGTTCTCGCGGTACTGATGGTGGTGGCCGGACAGATCATCACGAACCGGCGCAAGAAAACAGCAACGGCCTGAGCGAAGAAGCAGCTCAGGCACTGAAGGAGTTGGAAACCATGGCCCCAGTCGCCATGCGTCTCGCCGCCCAATCTCTCTCCGACGCCCAGCCCGTCCCCTTCTGGCTGGAAGACCCGGGCAAGCCCGCCGCCCTGCCCGCCCTCACCGGCACCGAGAAGTGCGACCTCCTCGTGGTCGGCGGCGGCTACAGCGGCCTGTGGACCGCGCTCCTCGCCAAGGAGCGCGAGCCCTCCCGGGACGTGGTGCTGATCGAGGGGCGCGAGGTGGGCTGGGCCGCCTCGGGCCGCAACGGGGGCTTCTGCGCGGCCTCCCTCACCCACGGCTTCGGCAACGGACTCGCCCGCTGGCCGGGCGAGCTGCCCCGGCTGGAGCGGCTCGGCGAGCGCAACCTCGACGGCATCGAGGAGGCGGTCGCCCGCTACTCCCTGGACTGCGACTTCGAGCGCACCGGCGAGATCGACGTCGCCACCGAGCCGTACCAGGTCGACGAGCTGCACGAGATGTACGAGGAGATCGAGCGGCTCGGTCTCGCCGACGGTCTCGAACTCCTCGACCGGGACGCGGTGCGCGCGGAGGTCGACTCGCCGACCTTCCTGGGCGGTCTCTGGGACCGGCGGGGCGTCGCCATGCTGAACCCGGCCAAGCTGGCCTGGGGCCTCAAGCGGGCGTGCCTCGACCTCGGCGTGCGGATCTTCGAGAACACTCCGGGCCTGGATCTGCTCTCCGTCGGTGCGGGCATGGGCGTGCGCACCCCGTACGGCCGGGTCGTCGCCCGGAAGGTCGCCCTCGGCACCAACGTCTTCCCGTCGCTGGTCAAGCGCGTCCGCCCGTACACCGTCCCGGTCTACGACTACGCGCTGATGACCGAGCCGCTCAGCTCCGAGCAGCTGGCCTCGATCGGCTGGAAGAACCGGCAGGGACTCGGCGACTCCGCCAATCAGTTCCACTACTTCCGGATCACCGCCGACCAGCGCATCCTGTGGGGCGGCTACGACGCGATCTACCCCTTCGGCGGGAAGCTCAGCGCCGAGATGGACCACCGCCCCGAGACGTACCTCAAGCTCGCCGAGCACTTCTTCCGCTGCTTCCCGCAGCTGGAGGGGCTGCGTTTCAGCCATGCCTGGGGCGGTGCGATCGACACCTGCTCCCGCTTCTCCGCCTTCTTCGGTACGGCGTACAAGGGCAGGGTGGCGTACGCGGCGGGCTTCACCGGTCTCGGGGTCGGCGCGACCCGCTTCGGCGGGGACGTGATGCTGGACCTGCTCGCGGGGGAGCGGACCGAGCGCACGGAGCTGGAGATGGTCCGCTCCAAGCCGCTGCCGTTCCCGCCCGAGCCGATCGCCTGGGCGGGCATCGGGATCACCAAGTGGTCCCTGGCGCGCGCCGACGAGCACGGCGGGAAGCGCAACCTGTGGCTGAAGGCCATGGACCGGGTGGGCCTCGGTTTCGACAGCTGAGTACCCATGTGATCCACATCACAACTGATGAGTAGCTGAAGTCGCGTAAGAGAAGCCCCCGCGCCCGCTCTCTCCGTACGGACACCGTGTCCACGCGGAAGGAGATCGTTGCGATGACTGGTACGGGGGCCTCGGGCACCAAGAGCGCGGTGGAATGGCTGGCATCGGTCGCACCCGACCCCGACGCCTGCCGGTGGGAGTGGGAGCGCAACCCGCACGGGGTCGCGCTGCTGCCCGCCGGCAGGCGCTGGGACGTCCTGATCCTGCCGGGGGAGCTCGGCCGCCCCACGCTCGACGTGCTGACACGTCTGGTGGGCAGCCCGGGGCCGGTCCTCGCGGACTTCGGCGACGCCCGGACGGGCTTCTTCGTGCCGCCCGGCACCGTCGGCCGCTGGCTCGGCACCGGAGTGCGCGGCGCGGGCACCGGCACCTGGATCGTGGTGCCGTACCCCGGGCGCGCGACCGGCGGGGTCCACTGGCTGGTACCGCCGGACGGCACCGGCACCCTCACCGACGCCACCCTCCTGGAGATGGCGATGCACGAGGCCGCGGGGCGGCTCGGGCGGCCGGGGCGTGACGCCTAGGGCGTGCTTGAAAGGAGTGCCGTCCGCCCGGAGGGCAGGCCTGGCGGCGTCCGGTGCGTGCGATCGCGAGGCGGGGGGTCGCCCCGATGCCGGTCGTACCGGGGCGATCCCGACAACGCGGCGAGCGTGCGCGCCAGGCAGGCGGGACTTTCGAAACACGGCCTGGACCGCCCCTTCCGGGCCTGGCCGGGCGAGTGGTCCGTACGGTGTGCGGACCACTCCGTCCGCCGTGCGGACGCCGGGGACAGAGGTCTTGACCACTTGATTGGTCTGGACCATGCTGTGGCGGGCTCGCACCTCGATTCCCCCCCACCCGGAGGCAGTTGTGGACCGCGCCAGACCCCTGACCCTGCTCCTCGCGGGCGTCCTCGCCGCCGGCGGACTCGCCGCGCTCACCCCCACCGCCCAGGCGGCCGACTCCGAACTCGCCCGCAACGGCGGCTTCGAGGCCGGACTCGACGGCTGGAACTGCTCGGCGGGCAGCGGCGCCGTCGTCGCCACCCCCACCCACGGCGGTACGAAGGCGCTCCAGGCCACCCCCGCGGGCAGCGACAACGCCCGCTGCTCACAGACCGTCACCGTCAAGCCCGGCTCGACGTACACGCTCAGCGGCTGGGTCCGCGGCAGCTACGTCTACCTCGGTGCCACCGGCACCGGCACCACCGACGTCTCCACCTGGACGAGCTCCGCCCCCAACTGGCAGAAGCTCAGCACCACCTTCACCACCGGCGCCGCCACCACCTCGGTCACCATCTACACCCACGGCTGGTACGGCACCCCCGCCTACCAGGCCGACGACCTCTCCCTGTACGGCCCCGGCGGCGACCCGGTCACGATCCCCACCGCCCCCACCGGACTCGCGGCGGGCAGCCCGACCTCCACCACCGTCCCGCTCACCTGGGCCGCCGTCTCCGGCGCCACCTCGTACCACGTCTACCAGGGCGCCACCAAGGTCCAGACGGTCACCGGCACCTCCACCACCGTCAGCGGACTCACCGCCTCCACCCCGTACACCTTCCAGGTCACCGCAGCGAACAGCGCGGGCGAGTCCCCGAAGTCCGCCACCGTGAACGCCACCACGACGAGCGGCGGCGGAGGCGGGACCGAACTGCCCGCGCACGCCCTCGTCGGCTACCTCCACGCCAGCTTCGCCAACGGCTCCGGCTACACCCGGATGGCCGACGTCCCCGCCTCCTGGGACGTCATCAACCTCGCCTTCGGCGAACCGACCTCGGTGACCTCCGGCGACATCCGCTTCAAGCTCTGCCCGGTCGCGGAGTGCCCCACCGTCGAGTCCGAGGCCGACTTCAAGGCCGCGATCAGGGCCAAGCAGCTCGCGGGCAAGAAGGTCCTCATCTCCATCGGCGGCCAGAACGGACAGGTCCAGCTCTCCACCACCGCCGCCCGCGACACCTTCGTCAGCTCCGTCTCGAAGATCATCGACGACTACGGGCTCGACGGCCTCGACATCGACTTCGAGGGCCACTCCCTGTCGCTCCAGACCGGCGACACCGACTTCCGCAACCCGACCAGCCCGGTCGTCGTCAACCTGATCCAGGCCGTCAAGACCCTCAAGGCCAAGTACGGCCCGAAGTTCGTCCTCACCATGGCCCCGGAGACCTTCTTCGTCCAGCTCGGCTACCAGTTCTACGGCTCCGGCCCCTGGGGCGGCCAGGACCCGCGCGCCGGTGCCTACCTGCCGGTCATCCACGCCCTGCGCGACGACCTGACCCTGCTCCACGTCCAGGACTACAACTCGGGCCCCATCATGGGCCTGGACAACCAGTACCACTCCATGGGCGGCGCGGACTTCCACATCGCGATGACCGACATGCTCCTCACCGGCTTCCCCGTCGCGGGCAACGCCGACCGCTTCTTCCCCGCCCTCCGAGCCGACCAGATCGCCATCGGCCTCCCCGCCTCCACCCAGGCGGGCAACGGCCACACCACCCCGGCCGAGGTCAACAAGGCCCTCGACTGCCTCACCAAGAAGACCAACTGCGGCTCCTACCAGACCCACGGCACCTGGCCCGCCCTGCGCGGCCTGATGACCTGGTCGATCAACTGGGACCGCTTCAACCAGTGGCAGTTCTCGAACAACTTCGACGCGTACAACTGGAGCTGACCCCCAGGACCAGCAGGCTCAGACAGAGACTGGCCAGCACGTCCAGCGGCCAGTGGTAGCCGCGCAGCACCAGACCGGTCCCCGTCACCGCCGTCAGTACGGCGGCGACGGGGACCAGCCGGTTCGAGACCAGGAAGGCCGCACCGAAATAGGCCACCGCGGCCGTCGCCGTATGACCGGAGGGGTAGTAGCCCTGCGCCCACGGCTCCAGCGGGCCGGGCCGGGCCGTCCACTCCTTCAGCGGGATCACCAGAAGAGGCACCGCGGCCATCGCGAGCCCCGCGTACAGGGCGGCGGCCCGGCGCCCGCGCCACACCGCGTACGCCATCGCGCAGCCGAGGACGGGCAGGGCCACGGTCATGTTCCCGAGGTCGGAGGCGAGCTCGGAGAGGGGCCGGGGGACCGTGTCCACCAGGGCCCGGGAAGCCCGCTCGTCGAGCCCGGCCAACGGGCCGTGGACGAGCACCTGCCAGGTCATGAGGGCGAGGGCGACGAGCGCCGAGAAGAGAGCCGGCCGCCCTGGAACAGGGGGGGTGGTTCCAGGACGGCCGTGAGGATCGGGCCGCCGCACGCCCCGGGGGGTGTGGGGCGGGCGGCCATCCGATCGGTGAGGAGTTCCGGGACCCGAAGTCCCGGTGGTGTGCGTGACCGCACGGTGTGGGCGGGGCTGGGGAGGCTCCGCCCGGGGTGTTTCTCTCATCTGCGGAAACCGTACGGCAGAGAAGAGGGGACCGACAGCGGGAAACGCATCCCGCCATCGGCCCCCCACAGAGTCTTCACACGGACCGACGGTACGCGATCAGATCCCGGCGAACGCGTTCTCGATGATGTCGAGACCCTCGTTCAGCAGGTCCTCGCCGATCACCAGCGGCGGCAGGAAACGCAGCACGTTGCCGTAGGTGCCGCAGGTCAGGACCAGGAGGCCCTCCGCGTGGCAGGCCTTCGCCAGAGCGGCGGCGGCCTCCGCGTACGGCTCCTTGGTCGCCGGGTCCTTCACCAGCTCGATGGCGATCATCGCGCCACGGCCACGGATGTCACCGATGGCCGGGAACTTCTCCCGCATCGCCGTGAGACGGGCCTTCATGACCTCCTCGATGCGCCGGGCCCGCGCGTTGAGGTCCAGCTCCCGCATCGTCTCGATGGAGCCCAGCGCGGCGGCGCAGGCCACCGGGTTGCCGCCGTAGGTGCCGCCGAGACCGCCGCCGTGGACGGAGTCCATGATCTCGGCGCGGCCCGTCACGGCGGCCAGCGGCAGACCGCCCGCGATGCCCTTGGCGGTGGTGATCAGGTCCGGGACGATGCCCTCGTCCTCACACGCGAACCACTGACCGGTGCGGCAGAAGCCCGACTGGATCTCGTCGGCGACGAAGACGATCCCGTTGTCGTTGGCGAACTTCACGATCGCGGGCAGGAAGCCCTTGGCCGGCTCGATGAAGCCGCCCTCGCCGAGCAGCGGCTCGATGATGATCGCGGCGACGTTGTCCGCGCCGATCTGCTTGCTGATCTGGTCGATCGCCTGGGCGGCGGCCTCGGGGCCGCAGTTCTCGGCACCCGTCGGCCAGCGGTAGCCGTACGCCACCGGCACCCGGTAGACCTCGGGCGCGAACGGACCGAAGCCCTGCTTGTACGGCATGTTCTTCGACGTCAGCGCCATCGTCAGGTTCGTCCGGCCGTGGTAGCCGTGGTCGAAGACGACGACGGCCTGGCGCTTGGTGTACGAACGGGCGATCTTGACCGCGTTCTCGACCGCCTCGGCGCCGGAGTTGAACAGCGCGGACTTCTTCGCGTGGTCGCCCGGGGTCAGCTCGGCCAGCGCCTCGCAGACCTCCACGTAGCCCTCGTACGGCGTCACCATGAAGCAGGTGTGCGTGAAGTCCTGGAGCTGCGCGGCGGCGCGGCGCACCACGGCCTCGGCGGAGGCGCCGACCGAGGTCACGGCGATGCCCGAGCCGAAGTCGATCAGACGGTTGCCGTCGACGTCCTCGATGATGCCCCCGCCCGCCCGCTTCGTGAACACGGGGAGCGTGGAGCCGACGCCACCGGCGACCGTGTCGAGACGGCGGGCCTGAAGCTCCTGCGACTTCGGACCGGGGATGGCGGTGACGACGCGCCGCTCCTGCGGGACAGCGTTCATGCGGGGCTCCTGGGATGTTCTGGACGCACGTGCGGGTTCCTCCGCAGGCTAGGCGCGGGAGACGGCCCGGGGCATGTACCGATCGGGAGTGGTGGGAGGTGTGTCGTTGTCCGGGATGGACATGACGGTTCCGCTTCCGCCCTCGCCGCACGGGCCCCCGAAACCCCTCCGGGAAGCCCCGCGCCCACTAGATTGACGAAGGCACAGACGCGGCGACCTGGCTGGTCAGGGGGCAGGGGTAGATGGAGACCGACGGCACGTACGAGTCACGCGACACGAAGGGGGGCGGGGTGCCGCGACCCGGGGGGCCGCCCGGAGGCCCCCCGCGGGACGGACGGACCCCGGCCCGCCCCGCGCCCCGCGCCGGAGCGCCCGCGGACCCCCCGGCGTCCGGTACGGTGCCCGCCCCCGCGCCGCCCGTCACCCCGCCCCGCCCCGCCCGCGCCCCGGCCGCACCGCCGAGGCCCCCCCGGGCACCCGGCGCCCGCCCGCCCGCCGCCGACTGGCTGGACGCCCCGCGCCCCGAGGCGGGCCTCGGCATCTGGCGCTTCCGGCACGTCCCGCCGCCGCCCGCCGCCGCCCGGCGGCTCTCCCCCGTCACCGTCGTCGGGATGCTCGTCCCGGTCGCCGTCGGACTGCTCATCTGGTCGGCCTTCCGCCGCGGCACCCTCCCCTACATGTGGGCCGTGCTCAAGACCCTCACCCCCGGCGACTGGTGGTACTCCCTCGGCACCACCCCGCGCGACTGGCACGGATACGCGGCCCACGAGGTCTTCGGCGGAGCCGTCTTCGTCGGACTCGTCTGCGCCGTCGCCGTGGTCGGCTCCTGGGGCGGCATCGTCCGCTTCTACCTCGACCGGTTCAGCCCGCCCGTCCGCGCGGCCGTCGCCGCCGGCGGAGCCCTGATCACCCTGGCGTTCGTCTGGCCCGAGTTCTTCGGCCTCGGCTGGGACCCGCTGCCCGTCGTCACCCCGGTGCTCTCCCTCGCCGCCCTCGTCGCGGGCGGCTACGACGCCCTCAGCTCCCCCTTCCTCGTCTATCCGCTCTACGCGGCCGTCACCGCGCTCGTCGTCCGGCCCTTCGCCCGCGTCGGCGCCTGGCTCCCCCTCCTCCGCGCCCGCCGCGCCGCCGCCCCGCCCACGGCCCCCGCCCCCGCGCCGGACACGGCCCGCTCCCGATGGCCGGAACTGCGCGAGGCGGGCGCCCACCGCGCCGCCGACCTGCTCGCCGGAGAACTCCTCACCGGACGCATGAACGACGTCGACTGCGTCCGCGTCCAGCGCCTCTGGCGCGAAGCGGGCCGGGACCCCGCCCGCCGCGCCGCCGTCACCGACACGCTCCTCAAGGAGGGCGCCGCCGCCGCCGCGCACCCCTCCGGCGCCCGCGACCTGCACGGCCGCCGCGCCACCCACGACCTGCTCCTCGGCCAGGTCCGCGTCGGCCGGTACGCACCCGCCGAGCGGACCCCGGCCGCCTACCACGGCGCCGGGCTCGCCCTCGACCCCGGTCTCCTCGGCACCTCCCTCCTCGCCGTCGGCCCCTCCGGCGCGGGCAAGACCCGGCACCTCGTCGCGCCCGTCGTCGAGACCCTGACCCTCCAGGCCCTCACCGGCGCCTGCTCCGTCGTCGCCGTCGGCCCGGCCGCCGCCCCGCTCGGCCCCGACGAGGCGTACGACGTCGTCGTCCGCCTCGGCGACCCCGCCTCCCGCTACGACCTGGACCTGTACGCCGGGGCCACCGACCCGGACGAGGCCGCCGCCTTCCTCGCCGAGGGACTCGTCGGGGACATGGAGGGCGTCGAGACCCGGCGCGCCGCCACCGTCCTCGCCCAGCTCATCGGCCCCTACCGGGCCGCGTACGGAGGCTTCCCGACCGTCCCGGTCCTCCGCGAACTGCTCGAATCCCGCCCCGAGAACCTCCGGGCCCTGCTCGACCTCCTCCCGGAGGACGGACACCCGGCCATGCGCCGCGAACTGGACTCCCGCATCCGCCAGGTCGGCACCGCCACCGACGTCGGCCCCCTGCTCGCCGACCGGCTCGCCGCCCTCGACCGGCCGGTCTTCGCCGCCTTCTTCGGCGGCGGACGCGACACCCGGCCCTTCTCGCTGCGGGCCGTCGCCCAGCACCCCATGCGGGTCAGGATCGCCCTCCCCGAGGGCGGCCACGAGGAGGCCGCACGGCTGCTCAACCGGCTGCTGCTCGCCCAGTTCCAGTCCGTCACCCGCGACCGGCCCGGCCGGGGCCACTTCGCCTGCCTGGTCCTCGACGACGCGGCCGGGGCCCTGACCGCCGGGACCGTCCGGGGCCTCCAGCGGCTCCGCCCGCAGAACGCGGGCGTGGTCCTGGCCCTCCGCACCCTCGCGGAGGTCCCCGAACCGCTGCACGGCCCGCTGCTCGCGGGCGTCGGCTGCCGGATGGCCTTCGCCGGGCTGCCCACCTGGGACGGCCGGGCCTTCGCCGAGGCCTGGGGCACCGAACGGGTGGAGACCACCGAGACCGCCCACCACACCGTCTTCGCCGACCAGCCGATGACCCGCGCCTTCCACGCCCTGCGCAAACTCGTCACCGGCAAGGCCGTCACCACCGAGGCCGTCACCGTGCGGGAGGTGGAGCGGCAGCGGTGGTCGGCGTCCGACCTCGCGCACGCCGTCCCGCCCGGCCACGCCGTCCTGTCGCTCACCCACGTACGCGGGGAGCACACCCCGCCGCTGCTCGTGGAGCTGAAGGACTGAACAGGCGGCGCCCGGCCGGACCCGCGCCCGGCCGTCCGCTCGGCCGAGCGGACGGCCGTCGGCCCTGGCACAATCGGGGGGCGCCGCTCGGTTGAGCGGCGCCCCCCTCCCAAAGGTCCGACGGTCCCCAATGCCGCCCACCCTCGCCTCGCTGGTCCAGCACTCCTCGCTCAAGCTCGTCGTCCGGGCCGGTGCGGACCGTCTCGACACCCCCGTCCGCTGGGCGCACGTCAGCGAGCTCGCCGACCCCGTCCCGTACATGGAGGGCGGCGAACTCCTCCTCACCACCGCGCTCACCCTCGACGCGGAGGACCTGGAGGCGATGCGCCGCTATGTGCGCAGGCTGATCGGCGCGGGCGTCGTCGGACTCGGCTTCGCCGTGGGCGTCAACCACGAGGAGATCCCGCCCGCCCTCCTCGACGCGGCCCGCGAGGAGCACCTGCCGCTGCTCGAAGTGCCCCGCAGGACCCCGTTCCTCGCCATCAGCAAGGCCGTCTCCGCGGCCATCTCCGCCGACCAGTACCGGGACGTCACGGCCGGTTTCGAGGTCCAGCGCGAGCTGACCAGGGCCGCCCTCGCCGAGGGGCCCGAGGCCGTCGTCGCCCGGCTCGCCGCGCACCTCGACGGCTGGGCCGCGCTCTACGACACCTCCGGCACCGTCGTCGCCGTCTCACCCGACTGGGCCGCCCGCAGGGCCGCCCGGCTCACCCCCGACGTGGAACGGCTCCGGGACCGCCCGGCGCCCGCGAGCGCCGTCGTCGGCGGTACGGAGGACCGCGTCGAACTCCAGTCGCTCGGCACCGGCCGCCGCGTCCGGGGCGCCCTCGCCGTCGGCACCGGCGCCCCCCTCGGCACCGGCGAGCGGTACGCCGTGCACTCGGCCATCGCCCTGCTCACCCTCACGACGGAACGTTCCCGCTCCCTCCAGGCGGCCGAGCAGCGCCTCGGCGCGGCGATCCTGCGGATGCTGCTCGCGGGCCAGCCGGACCACGCCCGCGCGGTCGCGGGCGATGTCTACGGCGGACTCCTCGACGCCCCCTTCCGGCTGCTCGTCGCCGAGTCCGCCGGGCCCGAACCCGCCGGGGGACCCTCGCTCCCGCTGCTCGCCGAGAACCTGGAGGCCGCCGCCGCCCGCGCGGGGGAGGCCGTCCTCACCGTGCCCGAGAGCGCCCAGCGGCTCGTCGTCCTCGCCGGGGACGGGGGCGCGGTCGTCACCGCCTGCCAGGAATACGCGGAACGGGAGGCGGAGGACGCCGGTGTCGTCGTCGGGCTGTCGGCGCCCGCCGGGCCCGCCCTGGCGGCAGCCGCGTACAAGCAGGCCGAGCAGGCGTTGTCGGTGGCCAGGCGGCGGGGCCGCGCGCTCGTCGAGCACGAGGACCTGGCGGCCGGTTCGGTGCTCCCGCTGCTCGCCGACGACGCCGTGCGCGCCTTCGCCGACGGGATGCTCCGCGCGCTCCGCGACCATGACGCGACGGGCCGGGGCGACCTGGTCGCCTCACTGCGCGCGTGGCTCTCGCGGCACGGCCAGTGGGACGCGGCGGCGGCCGACCTCGGCGTCCACCGGCACACCCTCCGCTACCGGATGCGACGGGTCGAGGAGATCCTCGGCCGCTCGCTGGACGACCCGGACGTACGGATGGAACTCTGGCTGGCCCTGAAGGCGACGGGCGGCGGCACGGACTGACCGGGGCCCGTCGGCTTCGTCGTACGGATACGGGCCGGGGGGGGCCGTCCGTACGAATACGGTCGGGATCCGGCCTGAGTCGGCGGCGTCCGTGGAGCGGGGCTCCTGCGCGTCCCCGTGCCCGCACCCGCTCCCGGTCGTCCGGTCCCGCCCGCCCCCTCAGTTCGAGCCGTCGCTGTTCCCGCCGCCGTCGCCGAGGACCGTGATGTCGTTGCCGCTCCTGCCGTTCGTGCCCCGGAACGGGCGGGAGCCGACCAGCCGCCCGGCCGCCAGGGTCACGGCGGACACCGCCCGGACCCAGCGGGGGCCGCCGCGCGCGGCCCACACCACACAGACGCAGCCCGCGAGGGCGAGCAGCAGGACACCGGTCAGTGCCAGCAGGATCATGGGGTTCCCCCTAGGTGTGTCGGTCGTTCTCCCTCACGGGTCCGGACATCCTGTCATCGCCGTACGGAAGCCGACGAGTCGCCGTGGCCCCGTGGCCCGTGGTCCCGTGCTCTCCGTAGGACGTCAGCGGGACGGGGGGACGGTTCCCTCGGGCGGGGAACTGCTCCGGCACCTGACGGCCGGCCATGGCGTGGAGACGGACCGGACGCCCCGCGCAGTCGGCGAAGTCGCCGGTCCCGTGGACGTTCTCGCGGGTTCCGATCGGCTGGTCCGCCGGGCCGGGGTGCAGTGCCTGCTGGAGTTTCCCCTTGTTCCAGGCGTCCGGTCTGCCCGGACGCGGGCAGATTCCTTGGCCGCCGGACCTGCGTTCTTTACTCTCTGTCCATGACAAGCCCCGCCGTCGATCCGGCCCCCGATACGCCCAGGACCGCACCCGCACCCCTCACCCCCGCCACCCCCTCGGTCCCCGTCCGCCGGATCACCGGCGCCGTGTGGGTCGCCCTCGGCATCGTCTACGTCGTCTGGGGCTCGACCTACCTCGGCATCCGGATCGTCGTCGAGACGATGCCGCCCTTCCTCTCCGCGGGCACCCGCTTCGTCACCGCGGGACTGCTGCTCGCCGGGATCATCGCCTGGCGCCGGGGCCCGGAGGCCCTCAAGGTCACCCGGCGGGAGCTCGGCTCCGCGGTCCTCGTCGGTCTGCTCCTGATCCTCGGCGGCAACGGTCTCGTCGTCCTCGCCGAGACCTCGATCCCGTCCGGTCTCGCCGCCCTGCTGATCTCCGTCGTCCCGGCGTGGGTCGTCCTCCTGAAGGCGACTTCCGGCCAGCGGCCGACCGCGGGCGGCCTCGCGGGGGTGCTCCTGGGGCTCGCCGGACTCGCCGTGCTGACCCTGCCCGGACTCAGCGGAGAGGTGAAGACGAGCGGCGTCCTGCTCGTCGTCATGGCGACCCTGCTCTGGTCCGTCGGCTCCTTCTCCTCCGCGCGCCTGCCGATGCCCAAGGACCCGTTCACCGCCAGCGCGTACGAGATGATCGCGGGCGGCCTCGGCGGTCTGCTCGTCGGACTGGTCAGGGGCGAGCAGCGCGGGCTCGACCTGGCGGCGATATCGGGGCGCTCCTGGGTGGCCCTCGCCGGTCTGGTGGTCTTCGGCTCGCTGATCGCGTTCACCGCGTACGCCTGGCTGCTCCAGGCCGCCCCGCTCTCGCTGGTCGCCACCTACGCGTACGTGAACCCCGTCGTCGCCGTCGCTCTCGGCGCCCTCGTCCTGAACGAGGCGCTGACCTGGTCCATCGTCCTCGGCGGTGCGATCGTCGTCGGAGGGGTCTGGCTGATCGTCTCCACGGAGCGGCGCGGCTGACGGACGGGCAGGGGAGGCCGGTGCGCCCGGCACGGCGCCTCTGCCGGGCGCGGGACGGCGACCCCTCGGCGGATGGCCGGAATCCGTTCGGCCAATTCGGACAGAGGTTTGGTCTCATCACTCCACAGCGGACAAGCCCATGCCCGCCGCCCCGGCCCTAACGTGTCACGAGAGCAATCGCTCGCTCCCCGAAACGGAAAGGGCCGGGACGCAATGACGACCACCCACGCCTTCTGGCTCGCCGGCCGCGAGGCCACCGGCGAGGCCACCTTCGACGTCACGAACTCGTACGACGGACGTCTGGTCGGCAAGGTCAGCGTGCCCACCGAGGCCCAGGTCGAGGAGGCCGTCGCCGCCGCGCACGCCGTCGTCGACGAGTTCGCCGCCACCCCGGCGCACGTCCGCGCCGCCGCCCTCGACCACGTGTCGAAGCGGCTCGCCGAGCGCACCGAGGAGATCGCCCAGGTCATCTCCGCCGAGAACGGCAAGCCCGTCAAGTGGGCCCGCGGCGAGGTCGGCCGTGCCGTCTCCGTCTTCCGTTTCGCCGCCGAGGAGGCCCGCCGCTGGAACGCGGGCGAGGCCCAGCGCCTGGACACCGAGGCGGGCGGCGCGGGCCGCCTCGCCCTCACCCGCCGGATGCCCAAGGGCGTCGTCCTCGGCATCGCGCCGTTCAACTTCCCGCTGAACCTCAGCGCCCACAAGGTCGCCCCGGCCATCGCCGTCGGCGCCCCGATCATCCTCAAGCCGGCTCCGTCGACCCCGATCTCCTCCCTGATCCTGGGCGAGATCCTGGCCGAGACCGACCTCCCGGCCGGTTCCTGGTCGATCCTGACCGTGCCGAACGACCGGATGCCCGCCCTGGTCCAGGACGAGCGCCTCCCCGTCATCTCCTTCACCGGCTCCGACAAGGTCGGTTACGCCATCCAGCGGTCGGTGCCGCACAAGCACTGCACCCTGGAGCTGGGCGGCAACGCCGCCGCCGTCGTCCTCCCCGACTGGTCCTCCGAGGAGGACCTGGACTGGGCGGCGAGCCGGATCGCGACCTTCTCCAACTACCAGGGCGGCCAGTCCTGCATCTCCGTCCAGCGCGTGATCGTCGACTCCTCCGTCCACGACCGCCTGCTGCCGAAGATCGTCGCCGCCGTCGAGGCCCAGGTCACCGGTGACCCGTCCGACGCCGCCACCGACGTCGGCCCGCTGGTCGACGAGGCCGCCGCCGTGCGCGTCGAGTCCTGGGTGGACGAGGCCGTCGCGGCCGGTGCCAAGCTCCTCACCGGTGGCAAGCGCGAGGGCGCGACCTACGCGCCGACCGTCCTCACCGACCTTCCGGCGGACGTCACCCTCGCCCGCTCCGAGGTTTTCGGGCCGGTCCTGACCATCGCGAAGGCGGACGGCGAGGCCGCGGCCTTCGCCGCGGTCAACGACTCCGACTTCGGCCTCCAGGCCGGTGTCTTCACCCGGGACCTCCAGGCCGCCTTCCGCGCCCACCGCGTCCTGGAGGTCGGTGGCGTGATCATCGGTGACGTGCCCTCGTACCGCGCCGACCAGATGCCGTACGGCGGTGCCAAGCGGTCCGGCGTGGGCCGCGAGGGCGTCAAGTTCGCGATGGACGACTACACCTACGAGCGCGTCCTCGTCCTGACGGGCCTCGCCCTCTAGGCGCGGGCCCGGGGCGCTCCCAAGGGGCGCCCCGCCGGGGCACACGCCCCACCGGACCAGGCGGTCCGGACCCACTGTGCGGGGGTCCGGACCGCCTTTCGTCGCACCGGGACCACAGAGGCCCGGGAACCTCCACCCGGCGGGGGCCCCGCGAGCCCGGGGCTCCCGCCCGTACGGCCGCTCCGGCCGCTCCTCCCGTTCCGTCATGCGGAACACCCCACCTTCCGGCGGGTCCACCCGGCAGGATGAGGGGCGTGACCGTCATAGACATCCCCGGCTCCAAGTCCGTCACCGCCCGCGCGCTGTTCCTCGCCGCCGCGGCCGAGGGCACCACCACCCTCCTGCGGCCCCTCGTCTCCGACGACACCGAGGGCTTCGCCGAAGGGCTCACCGCCCTCGGCTACGCCGTCCGTCGAGAGCCCGGCGCCTGGCACATCGAGGGCCGCCCCGCCGGTCCCGGCGCCGACAGCGCCGACGTCTACTGCCGCGACGGCGCCACCACCGCCCGCTTCCTGCCCACCCTCGCCGCCGCGGGCCACGGCACCTACCGCTTCGACGCCTCCGCCCAGATGCGCCGCCGTCCCCTCGGCCCGCTCACCGAGGCCCTGCGCACCCTCGGCGTCGACCTGCGGCACGGCGAGAAGGAGGGCCACCACCCGCTCGCCGTCCACGCCCACGGGGTGAAGGGCGGCGCGCTCACCCTCGACGCCGGACAGTCCTCCCAGTACCTGACGGCCCTCCTGATGCTGGGCCCGCTCACCACCGAGGGCCTCGACATCACCGTCACCGACCTGGTCTCGGAGCCGTACGTCGAGATCACCCTCGCCATGATGCGCAGCTTCGGCGCCGACGTCCGCCAGGAGGGACGCACCTACCGGGTCGCCCCGACCGGCTACCGCGCCCGGACCTACGGCATCGAGCCCGACGCCTCCACGGCCAGCTACTTCTTCGCCGCCGCCGCGCTCCTGCCCGGCCGTTCCGTCACCGTCCCCGGGCTCGGCACCGGCGCCCTCCAGGGCGACCTCGCCTTCGTCGACGTCCTGCGCCGGATGGGCGCCGACGTCGAGACCACCGACGCGGGCACCACCGTCCGCTCCACCGGCACCCTGCGCGGACTCACCGTCAACATGCGGGACATCTCCGACACCATGCCCACCCTGGCCGCCCTCGCGCCCTTCGCCGACGGACCGGTCCGCATCGAGGACGTCGCCAACACCCGGGTCAAGGAGTGCGACCGCCTCGACGCCTGCGCCGAGAACCTGCGCCGCCTCGGCATCACCGTGCGCACCGGCCCCGACTGGATCGAGATCCACCCCGGCACGCCCACCGGACCGGCCGGGATCGCCACCCACGGCGACCACCGGATCGTCATGTCCTTCGCGGTCACCGCCCTGCGCACCCCCGGCATCGGCTACGACGACCCCGGCTGTGTGAAGAAGACGTTCCCCGACTTCCACCGGGCGTTCGACGCGTTCGTCCGCACCCCGTGAAGAGCGCGCGGGGTTTGGGGCAAGAATGGGGGCATGAGCGACCGCCCCTCTCCTCTCGCCGACCCCCATATCGCCTTCGACGTGTCCGAAGGACGCCGGGACATCGTCGTCCTCGGTTCCACGGGGTCCATCGGCACCCAGGCCATCGACCTGGTCCTGCGCAACCCCGACCGCTTCCGGGTCACCGCCCTTGCCGCGTCCGGCGGCCGGGTCGGCCTCCTCGCCGAGCAGGCGCACCGGCTGAAGGTCGCCGCGGTCGCCGTGGCCCGCGAGGAGGCGCTGCCGGAACTGCGCGAGGCGCTGAAGGACCGGTACGGCTCCGAGCCGCTGCCCGAACTGCTCGCGGGGCCCGACGCGGCCACACAGCTGGCCGCCTCCCCGTGCCACACCGTCCTCAACGGCATCACCGGCTCCATCGGTCTCGCGCCGACCCTCGCCGCCCTCGAAGCGGGCCGCACCCTCGCCCTCGCCAACAAGGAGTCGCTGATCGTCGGCGGCCCCCTGGTGAAGGCGCTCGCGAAGCCCGGCCAGATCATCCCGGTCGACTCCGAGCACGCGGCCCTCTTCCAGGCGCTGGCCGCGGGCACCCGCGCCGACGTCCGCAAGCTGGTCGTCACCGCCTCCGGCGGCCCCTTCAGGGGACGTACGCGCGCCCAGCTCGCCGACGTCACCCGCGAGGACGCGCTCGCCCACCCGACCTGGGCGATGGGCCCGGTGATCACGGTGAACAGCGCGACCCTGGTGAACAAGGGCCTGGAGGTCATCGAGGCCCATCTGCTCTACGACATCCCCTTCGACCGCATCGAGGTCGTCGTCCACCCGCAGTCGTACGTTCACTCGATGGTCGAGTTCACCGACGGCTCGACCCTCGCCCAGGCCACCCCGCCGGACATGCGCGGCCCGATCGCCATCGGCATCGGCTGGCCCGAGCGGGTCCCGGACGCGGCCCCCGCCTTCGACTGGACCAAGGCCTCCACCTGGGAGTTCTTCCCGCTGGACACCGAGGCCTTCCCGTCCGTGGGCCTCGCCCGGCACGTCGGCGCGCTGGGCGGCACCGCCCCCGCCGTCTTCAACGCCGCCAACGAGGAGTGCGTGGCGGCGTTCCTGGCCGGACGGCTGCCGTTCAACGGCATCATGGACACGGTCACGGCGGTCGTGACGGAACACGGCACCCCTCGTACGGGAACCTCCCTCACCGTCCCGGACGTCCTCGAAGCGGAGACCTGGGCCCGTGCTCGGGCCCGAGAGCTCGCAGCGAAGGCAACAGCGGAGGCCCGCGCATGAACGAAACGCTCCTGTACGTCCTGGGCATCGTCCTGTTCGCTCTCGGGCTGCTCGTCTCGATCGCCTGGCACGAACTGGGACACCTCTCCACCGCCAAGCTCTTCGGCATCCGCGTCCCGCAGTACATGGTCGGCTTCGGCCCCACCATCTGGTCCCGGAAGCGCGGCGAGACCGAGTACGGCATCAAGGCCATCCCCGCCGGCGGCTACATCCGCATGATCGGCATGTTCCCGCCGGGCGACGACGGACGGATCGAGGCCCGCTCCACCTCGCCCTGGCGCTCCATGATCGAGGACGCCCGCGAAGCCTCGTACGAGGAACTCCAGCCCGGCGACGAGACCCGCCTCTTCTACACGCGCAAGCCGTGGAAGCGCGTCATCGTCATGTTCGCCGGACCCTTCATGAACCTGGTCCTGGCCGCCGCGCTGTTCTTCGGCTCGATGATGACGCTCGGCACCGAAGGCCAGACGACCCAGGTCGCGGGCGTCCAGAAGTGCGTCATCAAGCAGAGCGAGAAGCGCGAGAAGTGCGCGCCGGGCGACCCCGTCTCCCCGGCGTACCGGGCGGGCCTGAAGGACGGCGACAGGATCGTCGCCTTCAACGGCACCCCGGTCAAGGACTGGGACGCCCTCTCCGACCGCATCCGCGACACCATGGGCCCCGCGACGGTCACCGTCGAACGGGCCGGACAGCGGATCGACCTGCACCCCACCCTGGTCTCCAACAAGGTGCCGAAGAAGGACGCCGACGGCAAGATCGTCCAGCCGCTGACCTACATCGACGCCGGATACCTCGGCTTCGCCTCCAAGACCGAGGTCGCGCCCCTCACCTTCGGCGAGACCAGCGACCGCATGGTCGACCTCATGCAGAACGGCGTCCACTCGGTCATCGCCCTCCCCGGCAAGATCCCCGGTCTGTGGGACGCCACCTTCGGGGACGGCGAACGCGCCGACGACTCCCCGGTCGGCGTCGTCGGCGCCGCCCGGCTCACCGGCGAGCTCATGACCGTCGAAGCCCCGCCCGAGCGGATCCTCGTCTGGTTCATGAACATCCTGGTGATGTTCAACGTCTCGCTGTTCCTGTTCAACATGCTCCCGCTGCTCCCGCTCGACGGCGGCCACATCGCGGGCGCCCTCTGGGAGTCCCTGCGCCGCCGGACGGCCAGGATCTTCAAGCGCCCCGACCCCGGCCCCTTCGACGTGGCGAAGCTGATGCCCGCCGCGTACGTGGTGGCGGGAGTCTTCGTCTGCTTCACGCTGCTCGTGCTCGCCGCCGACCTCGTCAACCCGGTGAAGATCACGTAACCCCCAGGGGGGTCGGACCCGTACGTGTCCGGCCCCCCACGCCCGGGGCGGTAACCTCGATTACCTGAGCCCGCCGACGCACAACCCTGAGGTTGCACAGAAGATGACCGCGATTTCTCTCGGTATCCCGACCGTCCCGACCCGGCTCGCCGAGCGGCGCAAGAGCCGCCAGATCCAGGTCGGCACCGTGGCCGTCGGCGGTGACGCACCCGTCTCGGTGCAGTCGATGACGACCACCCGCACGTCCGACATCGGCGCCACCCTCCAGCAGATCGCCGAGCTGACCGCCTCCGGCTGCCAGATCGTGCGCGTGGCCTGCCCGACCCAGGACGACGCCGACGCCCTCGCGGTCATCGCGCGGAAGTCGCAGATCCCCGTCATCGCCGACATCCACTTCCAGCCCAAGTACGTCTTCGCCGCGATCGACGCGGGCTGCGCCGCCGTCCGCGTCAACCCGGGCAACATCAAGCAGTTCGACGACAAGGTCAAGGAGATCGCCAAGGCGGCCTCCGACGCCCGCACCCCCATCCGGATCGGCGTCAACGCGGGCTCGCTCGACGCCCGGCTGCTGAAGAAGTACGGCAAGGCCACCCCCGAGGCGCTCGTCGAGTCCGCCCTCTGGGAAGCCTCCCTCTTCGAGGAGCACGGCTTCCGCGACATCAAGATCTCGGTCAAGCACAACGACCCGGTCATCATGGTCGAGGCCTACCGCCAGCTCGCCGCCCAGTGCGACTACCCGCTGCACCTCGGCGTCACCGAGGCGGGCCCCGCCTTCCAGGGCACCATCAAGTCGGCCGTCGCCTTCGGCGCCCTGCTCTCCCAGGGCATCGGCGACACCATCCGGGTCTCCCTCTCCGCCCCGCCGGCCGAGGAGATCAAGGTCGGTATGCAGATCCTGGAGTCGCTGAACCTGCGCCAGCGCCGTCTGGAGATCGTCTCCTGCCCGTCCTGCGGCCGCGCCCAGGTCGACGTCTACAAGCTCGCCGAGGAGGTCACCGCCGGGCTCGACGGCATGACCGTCCCGCTGCGCGTCGCCGTCATGGGCTGTGTCGTCAACGGCCCCGGCGAGGCCCGCGAGGCCGACCTCGGTGTCGCCTCCGGCAACGGCAAGGGCCAGATCTTCGTCAAGGGCGAGGTCATCAAGACCGTCCCCGAGTCGAAGATCGTCGAGACCCTCATCGAGGAAGCGCTGAAGATCGCCGAGCAGATGGAGAAGGACGGCGTCGCCAGCGGCGAACCCACGATCGCCGTCGCGGGCTGAGCGCACCCTCCCTCTCCCGGCTTCGCTTCGCCTCAAGGGCGCTTCAGCCGGTGGACCGCCCCCGGCCGGTCCGGTGAGGCCCGCTCCCCGGTACCGGCCGCCGTGCGATCGGGCCGAGCCCCCCCCCGGACCCGCCCGGCGATCACGCCGTCACCGCCCCGTCGCCCCCCGGCGGCGGGGCTCCGTGCTGCCAAGGGCGGGCCCCGGGCCCGCCGGGTAGAGTGCGCAGACCAGCAGAACCGTACGGTGAGGGCCCTTCGTGTTGACACAACCCGCCACCCGGGTCCTCGAACCCGCCGATCTCGGCGCCGCACTCGCCGTCCTGGAGAGCGCCCCCGTCGAGAACGCCTTCGTGACCGCCCGTGTCCAGGTCGCCGGGCTCGACCCCTGGCGTCTCGGCGGCGAGATGTGGGGCTGGTACCAGGAGGGAAGGCTCCGCTCGCTCTGCTACTCGGGCGCCAACCTGGTGCCCCTCTGCGCCACCCCCGAGGCCGTCCGGGCCTTCGCCGACCGGGCCCGCAGGACCGGCCGCCGCTGCTCCTCCATCGTCGGCCCCGCCGAGCCGACCGCCGAACTCTGGCGGCTCCTGGAACCCAGCTGGGGACCCGCCAGGGACGTACGCGCCCGCCAGCCGCTGATGGTCGCCGAGGAACCCTCCACCACCGTCGCCGCCGACCCGCTGGTCCGCCGCGTCCGCAAGGACGAGATGGACGTGATCATGCCCGCCTGCGTGGCCATGTTCACCGAGGAGGTCGGCGTCTCCCCGCTCGCCAACGACGGCGGACTGCTCTACCAGGCCAGGGTCGCCGAACTCGTCGGCTCCGGCCGGTCGTTCGCCCGCGTCGAGAACGGCGAGGTCGTCTTCAAGGCCGAGATCGGCGCCGCGACGAACCGCGCCTGCCAGATCCAGGGCGTCTGGGTCGCCCCCGAACACCGGGGCAAGGGCCTGTCCGAGACCGGCATGGCCGCCGTCCTCCGGTACGCCCTGGCCGACATCGCCCCCGTCGTCAGCCTCTACGTCAACGACTACAACACCCCCGCGCGGGCCGCGTACCGCCGGGTCGGCTTCCGCGAGACCGGCGCCTTCATGAGCGTGCTGTTCTGAGACCCGGCCCGCTTGTAGGGTGCGCCGCATGGATGACGCAGACGCCGTGGTCGGACCGGTCAATCTCGCCGCCCGGGTGGACGAGGCCCTCGCCGTGCAGGCACTCGCCTTCGGCCTGGGCCGCGACGAGGTCGCCGTCCGCCGCCACATCGTGCTGCGCCACCTGCTGTGCACCGGCGCCCGCGCCCACGGCGCCACCACGCCCGACGGGACCCTCGTCGGCTTCGTGTACGGGATGCCCAACGACCGCTCCCACTGGTGGTCCACCGTCGTCGAGTCGTATCTGCGGATCACCGGCGCCAACGACTGGCTCGACGACTCCTTCGTCATCACCGAGCTGCACGTCCACCCCGCCCACCAGGGGAAGGGCATCGGCCGGAAGCTGATCACCACCATCACCGACGGAGCCGCCGAGCCCCGCTCGATCCTCTCGGCGATCGACACCGAGAGCCCCGCCCGGGGCCTCTACCGTTCCCTCGGCTACCAGGACCTCGCCCGCCAGGTGCACTTCCCGAGCGCCGCCCGCCCGTACGCCGTGATGGGCGCGCCGCTGCCGCTGCCGCGCCGGAACTGATTTCTCCGAGCAGGGGCGGCCCGGCTAACCTCCTAGCCATCACCTCCCCCCTTCCCGGCCCCGTCCGGACGGGGGGACCATCCGCCCGGCAGGAGTACGAGAACCATGGCCAACGCACCGGTCCAGCGCATGTCCCAGTTGATGGCGAAGACGCTGCGCGACGACCCGGCCGACGCCGAGGTCCTCAGCCACAAGCTCCTCGTGCGCGCCGGATACGTGCGCCGCACCGCCGCCGGCATCTGGAGCTGGCTGCCCCTCGGCAAGAAGGTCCTCTCCAACGTCGAGCGGATCGTCCGCGAGGAGATGGACGCCATCGGCGCGCAGGAGGTCTCCCTGCCCGCGCTGCTGCCCCGCGAGCCCTACGAGGCCACCGGCCGCTGGGAGGAGTACGGCGCCGAGCTGTTCCGCCTCCAGGACCGCAAGGGCGGCGACTACCTCCTCGGCCCGACCCACGAGGAGATCTTCACCCTCCTGGTCAAGGACCAGTGCTCGTCCTACAAGGACCTGCCCGTGATCCTCTACCAGATCCAGACCAAGTTCCGCGACGAGGCCCGGCCCCGCGCCGGCATCCTGCGCGGCCGCGAGTTCCTGATGAAGGACTCGTACTCCTTCGACACCGAGGACGAGGGCCTGGCCCACTCCTACGGGCTGCACCGCCAGGCCTACCAGCGGGTCTTCGAGCGCCTCGGCCTCGACTACCGCATCGTCGCCGCCACCGCCGGTGCCATGGGCGGCTCCAAGTCCGAGGAGTTCCTCGCCCCGGCCGAGGCGGGCGAGGACACCTTCGCCGACTGCCCGAACTGCGACTTCGCCGCCAACACGGAGGCGATCTCCTACGAGCTCGTGCCCGTCGACGGCTCCGCGGTCCCGGCCGCCGAGGAGATCCCCACCCCCGACACCCCGACCATCGAGACCCTCGCCGCCTCGCTGGGCGTCCCCGCCTCCGCGACCCTGAAGAACCTCCTGGTGAAGGTCGACGGCGAGATCGTCGCCGTGGGCGTCCCCGGCGACCGCGAGGTGGACCTGGGCAAGGTCGAGGAGCACTTCGCCCCGGCGACCGTCGAGATGGTCACCGAGACCGACTTCGCGGACCGCGCGGACCTCGTCCGCGGCTACGTCGGCCCGCAGGGCCTGGAGAAGGTCCGGTACGTCGCCGACCCGCGCGTCGCGCCCGGCACGGCGTGGATCACCGGCGCCAACAAGGAGCACACCCACGCGAAGAACGTCGTCGCGGGCCGTGACTTCGAGGTCGACGAGTACGTGGACGTCGTCGTCGTACGGGAGGGCGACCCGTGCCCCAAGTGCGGCACCGGCCTCACGCTGGACCGCGCCATCGAGATCGGCCACATCTTCCAGCTCGGCCGCAAGTACGCCGACGCCCTCAAGCTCGACGTCCTCGGCCAGCAGGGCAAGCCGGTCCGCGTGACCATGGGCTCGTACGGCATCGGGGTCTCGCGCGCGGTCGCCGCCCTCGCCGAGCAGACCGCCGACGACAAGGGCCTGTGCTGGCCCGCCGAGGTCGCCCCGGCCGATGTGCACGTCGTCGCCGCGGGCAAGGCCCTCCAGACCGAGCTGGCCCTGGAGGTCTCCGACAAGCTGTCCGCCGCCGGGCTGCGCGTCCTGGTCGACGACCGCGCGGGCGTCTCCCCGGGCGTCAAGTTCACCGACGCGGAGCTGATGGGCGTCCCGAAGATCCTGGTGGCCGGACGCCGCTCGGGCGAGGGCGTCGTGGAGCTGAAGGACCGCCGCACGGGCGAGCGCGAGGAGCTGACCGTCGACGAGGCGCTCGCCCGCCTCACCGCCTGAACCGTTCCCCGGGCCCCCGGCGGCCCGAGGCGTCCCCTCGCCCGACCGGGGGCCTGAGGCATCGCTCCTCGTCCGCCCGGGGAATCCCTCAGCCGACCGGCGGCGGCCCGATGTACGGCCCCCGCCCCTCGGCCTGGAGAGGGGAGGCACCGCCCCACCCGAGGCGGTGCCTCCGCCGTGTCCGCCGTGCCCGCCCGCTCCACCGGACGGGCACGGCGGACGTCGTCGCCCTCCCGGGCCGTACGTCCTCAGACCGTGTCCTCCCGGGGCGCCGGTTCCACCGAGGGCCCGGTCAGGTCCTCCACCGCCTCCCGCGCGTCCACCGGACCCGTCGGCGCGGGAGCGCCCGGCGGCACGGCGGGAATCGGTGGCGCGGGCTCGGGTGTGGGCTGGGGCGCGGGTGTCGGCCCGGCCGGATCGGTCCCGCCGACCGGGGTCGCCCGCTCCAGGAACCGGAGCAGCTCCACCGGGATCGGCAGGACCAGGGTCGAGTTCTTCTCCGCCGACACCGCCATCACCGTCTGCAGCAGCCGCAGCTGGAGCGCCGCCGGCTGCTCGGACATCACGGCCGCCGCCTGCGCCAGCTTCTTCGACGCCTGGAGCTCCGCGTCCGCGTTGATCACCCGCGCGCGCCGCTCCCGGTCCGCCTCCGCCTGCCGGGCCATCGACCGCTTCATCGTCTCCGGCAGGGACACGTCCTTGATCTCGACCCGGTCGATCTGCACGCCCCAGCCGATCGCGGGGGAGTCCAGCATCAGTTCGAGGCCCTGGTTGAGCTTCTCGCGGTTCGACAGCAGGTCGTCGAGGTCGCTCTTGCCGATGATCGACCGCAGGGACGTCTGGGCCATCTGGGAGACCGCGAACCGGTAGTCCTCGACCCGGACGATCGCCTCCGCAGGGTCGACGACCCGGAAGTAGACCACCGCGTCGACCCGGACCGTGACGTTGTCCCGGGTGATGCCCTCCTGCGCGGGCACCGGCATCGTGACGATCTGCATGTTGACCTTGTGGAGCCGGTCCATGGCCGGGACGACCATGGTGAAGCCCGGCCCCCTGATGCCCTCGCGCAGCCGCCCGAAGCGGAAGACGACCCCGCGCTCGTACTGCTTCACGACACGCGCCGCGGCACCCGCGTACACGGCGACCGCGGCTCCCGCGCCCGCCACGGCGAACAGCAGTTCTTCGATCATCACGGCTCCTCGGATCGAGCCGAACCATACAAAGCCGAACCGTACAAAAAGGGTATTCCCCTAAAGCCAGCCCGCGAACTCCAGGAGCAGCTCTGCATCCTGCCGCCGTCCCGCCGCCAGCGCCCGTGTCCCCGACTCGACCGCGCGGAACAGGGTCCAGCCGCGCAGCCGCTCCCGGTCCACCTCCAGGGAGTCCGCCAGCCTGTTGACCCGCCGCCGGGCCGCCGAGGCGCCGGAGGAGGCGGCCACCAGGTCCTCGACCCGGTCCCGGACCAGCCGGGCCAGGTCGTAGGCCCGCTCCCCGACCAGCGGCTCGGGCCCGACGACCAGCCAGGGCGCCCGGTCCCCGCCGAGCACCTTGCCCTGCCGGAAGTTCCCGTGCAGCAGCATCGTCTCGGCCGCGCCCGCGAGCAGCTCCCCGCGCGCGTCGAGCGCCGCCGAGGCCAGCCCGCCGGCCGTCGCGTCGGCACGGTGGTGCTCCAGCGCCGAGGACTGCCGGGCGGTCCGCTCGGCCACCGACTCGAAGCCGTGCCCCGCCGGGGGCTCGACCCACAGCTTCCGTACGGTCCCGGCCGCCTCCAGGAGCGCCTTCGCCTCCGGGAGGGAGCGCAGGGACACCTCGGGGTGCAGCCGTTCGAGGAGGAGCACGTCCTCCGGGGCGCCGTCGAGCAGCCGGACCGCGCCCCAGCCGTTCCAGTGCGCCAGCGCGTCCCGCTCCCGGTCGGGCCGGGCGAACGGCGGCGCGACCTTCAGCGCGGCGGGGGAGCCGTCGGGCCGCCGGACGAGCACGACCAGGCTGCTCCGGCCACCGGGCGCCACCACCCGTTCGGCGGCCAGGGAGGCGCGGCCGACCAGGTGGCCGGTGAGCTCGGGCAGCTTCCCCAGCCACTCGGCCGCGACGGTGTCCCCGTACGTCTCACCGAGCGTCCTGACCAGGCGCTGCGGCGGTTCGAAAGCCATGGGTACGTCGATCCTTCGGTCGGGGAGCGGGCTCACACCCGCTCGGCGAGCCCAGGAAAGGTTACGCCGCCGCCGCGCCAGCGCACGGCCCGTACCGCCGCCTCGGCGAGTGCCGCGGCGGCCTCCCGCCGGGCCGCCCCCGCGGTGGCCCTGACCAGGTCGGAGTACACCCCGGCCACCCGGTCCTCCAGGACGGCGGCGAGCCGGACGGCCCCGGCCGGGCCGGTCACCGGGAACGGCAGCGCGTACGCGGCCTCCGCCGCCACCGGGGCGCCGCCGAGGTCGCGCACGGCCCGGCGCAGCGCGTCCCGGCGCGCCCGGTGGGCCTCGTAGGCGGCGGTGGCCTCGGCGCGGCGGTCGGGGGCCACCCGGGCGCCGACCACTCCGTACCCGTACACGGCCGCGTGCTCGGCGGCCAGCGCCGCCCGGGTGGCGTCGAGGGCGCTCACGCGCGGGCTCCTTCGGTCAGCAGGAAGGCGTGGGCGGCGCCCGCGGCGGCCACGGAGGCCAGTAGCCGGGCGTACTCGGGCGGCGCGGTGAGCAGGGCGGCGGTGTGCGCGGCGGAGGCGGTGCGGGCGGCCCGCGCGAGGTCGGTGAGCGCGGTCCGGGGGTCGGCGGCCACGGGCACGGGGGGCCGGGGACGCCCGGACGGTTCCCGGGTACCGGCGGCGGTGGGGGAGGGGCCGGTCGTCGTGCCGCCGTCGGGGGCCGTCACCGGGGAGGTCGTCGTACCGCCCTCGGCGAGGGCGGCGGTGTGCGCCGCCGCCGAGCGGCGCAGCGGGGCCAGCCGGGCGGCGAGCGCCGGATGGGCGGCGAGGGTCGTGTCGTAACGTTCCAGCAGGGTCCGGGAGACGGTCACGGAGCGCTCCCGGAGAGCGGTCTCGGCGCGGGCCGCCCGTGCGGCCTCCGCCTCGGCCGCGCTCGGCCGCCGGGGCGCCGGGTTCCCGGGGACGCAGCCCGTCAGGGCCGTCGCGGCGGTGCAGAACCCCGCCACCAGGAGCGCGCGCCTGTCCGTCGTCGTCACGCTCTCTCCCTCGGCCGTGGCGGGTCGTCGAAGATCTTCGGGATCACCGCAGGCGAGCGTACCCGTGGCCCTCGGGCGGGTGGACGGCAACACCCTCCGGGACCGGATACCCTTTGGTCAGACACGCGACGAACCCCACAACAGCACACGCGGCCGAGGAGTCACCCGGATGAGCACCACCCAGAGCGACAGGCTGCGCGGACTCGTGGAGCCGCTCGTCCACGCGAAGGACCTGGATCTGGAAGAGATCGAGGTGTCCCGGGCGGGTCGGCGCGGACTGGTGAGGATCGTCGTCGACTCGGACGAGGGCGTGGAGCTGGACACCTGCGCCGAACTGAGCCGCGCGATCTCCGAGAAGCTCGACGAGACCGACGTGATGGGCGAGGGCGAGTACGTCCTCGAAGTCAGCTCCCCCGGCGCCGACCGCCCCCTGACCGAGCACCGCCACTACGTACGGGCCACCGGTCGGCTGGTGAAGCTCCAGCTCGCCGAGGACGGCGAGCTGGTCGCGCGGATCCTCGCGGTGGACGAGGACGGTCTCGACCTCGAAGTGCCGGGCGTGAAGGGGCGCAAGCCCACCGCCCGCCGGGTCGGGTTCGCGGATGTCGTCAGGGCGCGTGTCGAGATCGAGTTCAACCGCAAGGACAAGAAGGAAGAGGAGGCGTAGCCGTGGACATCGACGTGAAGCTGCTCAAGGGCTTGGCGCAGGAGAAGGAGATCTCCTTCGAACTGCTGGTCGAGGCGATCGAGTCGGCCCTCCTCATCGCCTATCACCGCACCCCCGACGCCCGCCGCCACGCGCGCGCGGAGCTGGACCGGCTGACCGGTCACGTGACGGTGTGGGCGAAGGAAGACCCCTCCGAGCTGGAGGAGGGCCAGGAGCCCAAGGACTTCGACGACACCCCGTCCGACTTCGGACGGATCGCCGCGAGCACCGCCCGCCAGGTGATCCAGCAGCGGCTGCGGGACGCCGAGAACGACGTGACGTTCGGCGAGTACGCGCGCCGCGAGGGCGATGTCGTCGCCGGTGTGGTGCAGCAGGGCAAGGACCCGAAGAACGTCCTCGTCCGGCTGGACGACAAGCTGGAGGCCATCCTCCCGGTGCAGGAGCAGGTGCCGGGCGAGGAGTACACGCACGGTCTGCGGCTGCGCACGTACGTCGTCCGGGTGGCGAAGGGCGTGCGCGGTCCGTCCGTGACGCTCTCGCGGACGCACCCCAACCTGGTGAAGAAGCTGTTCGCCCTGGAGGTGCCGGAGATCGCGGACGGCTCGGTCGAGATCTCGGCCATCGCCCGTGAGGCCGGTCACCGCACCAAGATGGCGGTCCGTTCCACCCGTTCGGGTCTGAACCCCAAGGGCGCCTGCATCGGCCCGATGGGCAGCCGGGTCCGCAACGTGATGGCGGAGCTGCTCGGAGAGAAGATCGACATCGTCGACTGGTCGGACGACCCGGCCGAGATGGTGGCGAACGCGCTCTCCCCGGCGCGGGTCTCCAAGGTCGAGATCGTCGACATGGCGGCCCGCTCCGCCCGGGTCACCGTGCCGGACTACCAGCTGTCGCTGGCCATCGGCAAGGAGGGGCAGAACGCCCGCCTGGCCGCGCGCCTGACCGGCTGGCGGATCGACATCCGGCCGGACACGGAGCCGGACGGTCCGCAGGACTGAGACCGTTTTCAGGCCAACGAGTGTTCGAATCTTGCCCCAAACAGGTGAGGTCGGTACGGGGAGGTAGACTTAATCGTGTCTGGCTGGACGCAGACCCGCGCGTGCCCTGAGCGAACCTGCGTGGGATGCCGGGAGCGAGCGGCCAAGAGCGGACTGCTGCGCATCGTGATGGCAAAGGACGAGTGCGTTCCGGATCATCGCGGTACGCTGCCCGGCCGGGGTGCGTATCTGCATCCCGCCGTGACTTGTCTCGATCTGGCGGTCCGCCGCCGAGCGTTCCCGAGGGCCTTCAGGCTCCAGGGCCCGCTCGACACCGCGGCACTCCGCCACCACGTCGAGCATTCGGCACAGCAGTGAAGAAGCACGGCACTGGGGGACACCCCGTGCGGTCAGGTACCTCGCGAGTTGGAAGTAGGTCGAGATTGCGATGAGCACCACTCGATGAGTACGCGATGAGTACGCCCATGAAGTAGCGACGGTCCGGCGTTCAACCCGGACCTCAAAGGAGCGAAGTGGCTAAGGTCCGGGTATACGAACTCGCCAAGGAGTTCGGTGTGGAGAGCAAGGTCGTCATGGCCAAGCTCCAGGAACTCGGTGAGTTCGTCCGTTCGGCGTCCTCGACGATCGAGGCGCCGGTCGTGCGCAAGTTGACTGACGCTTTGCAGGGTCCCGGTGGCAACGCCGGCAAGACCGCTGCCAAGCCCGGCGCGCCCCGCAAGGCGACGCCCACCCCCGCCGCGCCGAAGCCGGCGTCGGCCACCCCCGCGCCGTCCCCGGCGCAGGCGGCACGTCCCGCCGCCCCGAAGCCTGGCGCGCCCACCCCGGCGCCCAAGCCCGCGGTGGCGGAGAAGCCCGCGGCGCAGGCTCCGGCCACGCGTCCGACCCCGGGTCCGAAGCCCCCGGCCGCGCCGAAGCCGGCGCCCGCCTCCCCGGCTCCGACGACTCCGGAGTTCACCGCGCCTCCGGCGGCCCCGGCCGCCCAGCGCCCCGCCGGTGCGACCCCGGGCCCCCGCCCGGCCGCCGCCCGTCCGGGCCAGGCGTCCCGCCCGCAGGGCCAGGGCGCGCCGCGCCCCGGCGGCCAGCAGGCCCCCCGTCCGGGCGGCAACCGTCCGGCCGGTCCCCGTCCGGGCAACAACCCGTTCACCTCGGGCGGCTCCACCGGCATGGCGCGTCCGCAGACGCCCCGTCCCGGTGGCGGCGCCCCGCGTCCCGGCGGCCCCGGTGCCGCGCCGGGCGCCCCGCGCCCGCAGGGCGGCCCCGGCGGCGCCCCGCGTCCGCAGGGTCAGGGCGGTCAGCGTCCCACCCCCGGTGGGATGCCCCGTCCGCAGGCTCCCCGTCCGGGCGGCGCGCCCGGCGGTAACCGTCCGAACCCGGGCATGATGCCGCAGCGTCCCGCTGCCGGTCCGCGTCCCGGTCCCGGCGGTCGTGGCCCCGGTGGCCCCGGCGGTCGTCCGGCCGGTCCCGGCGGCGGTGCCGGTGGCGGTCGTCCCGGCTTCGCCGGTCGTCCGGCCGGTCCCGGCGGTGGCGGCGGCGGCTTCGCCGGTCGTCCCGGCGGTCCCGGTGGTGGCGGCGGCGGTCGTCCGGGTGGTCCCGGCGGCGGTGGCGGCGGCTTCGGCGGTCGTCCCGGCGGCTTCGGTGGCCGTCCCGGTGGTCCCGGTGCCCGTGGTGGCACGCAGGGCGCCTTCGGCCGCCCCGGCGGTCCCGCGCGTCGTGGTCGCAAGTCGAAGCGTCAGAGGCGCCAGGAGTACGAGGCCATGCAGGCCCCGTCCGTGGGCGGCGTGATGCTTCCCCGCGGTGGCGGCGAGGTCATCCGCCTGTCGCGCGGTGCCTCCCTCACCGACTTCGCCGAGAAGATCGGCGCCAACCCGGCGTCGCTCGTCGCGGTGATGATGAACCTCGGCGAGATGGTCACGGCGACGCAGTCGGTCTCCGACGACACGCTGACGATGCTCGGCGAGGAGATGAACTACACCGTTCAGATCGTCTCGCCCGAGGAGGAGGACCGCGAGCTGCTCGAGTCCTTCGACATCGAGTTCGGCGAGGACGAGGGCGGCGAAGAGGCCCTGGTCTCCCGTCCGCCGGTCGTCACCGTCATGGGTCACGTCGACCACGGAAAGACCCGACTGCTCGACGCGATCCGCAAGACGAACGTCGTCGCGGGCGAGGCCGGTGGCATCACCCAGCACATCGGTGCCTACCAGGTCGGTACCGAGGTCAACGGCGAAGAGCGTCGCATCACCTTCATCGACACCCCGGGTCACGAGGCGTTCACCGCCATGCGTGCCCGTGGTGCGAAGTCGACCGACATCGCGATCCTCGTGGTCGCGGCCAACGACGGCGTCATGCCGCAGACGATCGAGGCGCTCAACCACGCCAAGGCCGCCGGCGTCCCGATCGTCGTCGCGGTCAACAAGATCGACGTCGAGGGCGCGGACCCGACCAAGGTCCGCGGTCAGCTGACCGAGTTCGGTCTGGTGGCCGAGGAGTACGGCGGCGACACCATGTTCGTCGACATCTCCGCCAAGCAGGGTCTGCACATCGACTCCCTGCTGGAGGCCGTCGTCCTCACCGCCGACGCCTCGCTCGACCTGCGGGCCAACCCGAACCAGGACGCCCAGGGCATCGCGATCGAGTCCCACCTCGACCGTGGTCGTGGTGCGGTCTCGACCGTCCTGGTCCAGCGCGGAACGCTGCGCATCGGCGACACCGTGGTGGTCGGCGACGCGTACGGCCGTGTCCGGGCGATGCTCGACGACAAGGGCAACAACGTCGAGGAGGCGACCCCGTCGACTCCCGTCCTGGTGCTCGGTCTCACCAACGTGCCGGGTGCCGGCGACAACCTCCTGGTCGTCGACGAGGACCGTACGGCGCGTCAGATCGCCGAGAAGCGTGCGGCGCGTGAGCGCAACGCCGCCTTCGCCAAGCGCGTCCGCCGGGTGTCCCTCGAGGACCTCGACAAGGTGCTCAAGGCCGGTCTCGTCCAGGAACTCAACCTCATCATCAAGGGCGACGCGTCCGGTGCGGTCGAGGCCCTGGAAGCCTCGCTGCTCCAGCTCGACGTCGGCGAAGAGGTCGACATCCGTGTCCTGCACCGCGGTGTGGGTGCGGTCACCGAGTCGGACATCGACCTGGCCATGGGCTCCGACGCCATCGTCATCGGCTACAACGTCCGTGCGGCCGGCCGTGCCGCGCAGATGGCGGAGCGCGAGGGCGTCGACGTCCGGTACTACTCGGTCATCTACCAGGCGATCGAGGAGATCGAGGCGGCCCTGAAGGGTCTCCTCAAGCCGGAGTACGAAGAGGTCGAGCTCGGTACGGCGGAGATCCGCGAGGTCTTCCGCTCGTCCAAGCTGGGCAACATCGCCGGTGTCCTCATCCGCTCCGGCGAGGTCAAGCGCAACACCAAGGCGCGCCTCGTCCGCGACGGCAAGGTCATCGCCGAGGACCTCACGATCCACGGTCTGCGCCGCTTCAAGGACGACGTCACCGAGATCCGCGAAGGCTTCGAGGGCGGTATCAACCTCGGAAACTTCAACGACATCAAGATCGACGACGTCATCGCGACGTACGAGATGCGCGAGAAGCCGCGCGCCTGACGCGTCCGCTCGCAGCACTGAGCCGGGGCCGGTCGGCGGAAAGTATTCCGTCGATCGGCCCCGGCCGTTGCGTGTACGGTTTCGGATGTCCCCGCCGGTTCGTCGGCGGGGCACCGAACCCGAACCGGCGGGACATCCGGGCACACATGTACGTGGGGACCCTGTCCTTCGATCTGCTCCTCGGCGACATACGTTCGTTGAAGGAGAAACGCTCCGTCGTCAGGCCGATCGTCGCCGAGCTGCACCGGAAGTTCGCGGTGAGCGTGGCGGAGACCGGCGACCAGGACCTCCACCGGCGGGCCGAGATCGGCGTGGCGATGGTGTCCGGGGACCCGGGACACCTCAGCGACGTGCTGGACCGGTGCGAGCGGCTCGTCGCCGCCCGCCCCGAGGTGGAGCTGCTGTCGGTGCGCCGCAGGCTCCACACTGATGAAGACTGATCTGAGCAAGGCGAAGAAGGAGAAGGACCAGTGGCCGACAACGCGCGGGCGAAGAAGCTGGCGGACCTCATCCGGGAGGTGGTCGCCGAGAAGCTGCAGCGCGGCGTCAAGGACCCCCGACTGGGTACGCACGTGACCATCACGGACACCCGTGTCACCGGTGATCTGCGGGAGGCCACGGTCTTCTACACGGTCTACGGCGACGACGAGGAGCGGGCGAGCGCCGCCGCCGGACTGGAGAGCGCCAAGGGCGTCCTCCGTTCGGCCGTGGGCCGCGCCGCGGGCACCAAGTTCACCCCGACGCTGACCTTCGTGGCGGACGCCCTTCCGGAGAACGCCAAGACGATCGAGAGCCTCCTCGACAGGGCGCGGGCCTCGGACGCCCAGGTGCGGGAGGCGTCCTCGGGCGCCGCCTTCGCGGGCGAGGCCGACCCCTACAAGAAGCCGGGCGAGGACGAAGCCGCCGAATGAGCAACGCAGCAGCCACGCCCGACGGCCTTGTCATCGTCGACAAGCCGTCGGGCTTCACCTCGCACGACGTCGTGGCCAAGATGCGGGGGATCGCGAAGACCCGCCGCGTCGGCCACGCGGGCACGCTCGACCCGATGGCGACCGGAGTCCTCGTCCTCGGTGTGGAGCGGGCCACCAAGCTTCTCGGTCACCTCGCGCTGACCGAGAAGGAGTACCTGGGCACCGTCCGGCTGGGCCAGAGCACGGTCACCGACGACGCCGAGGGCGAGATCACCGCCTCCGTGGACGCCTCCGAGGTGACCCGCGAGGGCATCGACGCGGGCGTCGCCGAGCTGACCGGCGCCATCATGCAGGTCCCGTCGAAGGTCTCCGCGATCAAGATCGACGGCAAGCGCTCGTACGCGCGGGTGCGCGGCGGCGAGGAGTTCGAGATCCCGGCCCGTCCGGTCACCGTCTCGTCCTTCCAGGTGTACGACGTGCGCGCGGCGACCGCCGAGGACGGCACCCCCGTCCTCGACCTGGTCGTCTCCGTCGTCTGCTCCTCCGGTACGTACATCCGGGCGCTCGCCCGGGACCTCGGCGCGGGCCTCGGCGTGGGCGGTCATCTGACCGCGCTGCGGCGCACCCGGGTCGGTCCGTACAAGCTGGACTCCGCCAAAACGCTGGACCAGCTCCAGGAGGAGCTGACGGTCATGCCGGTCGCCGACGCGGCCTCGGCGGCGTTCCCCCGCTGGGACGTCGACGAGAAGCGGGCCGGACTGCTGCTCAACGGGGTCCGGCTCGACATGCCGGAGTACCCGGCGGGTCCCGTCGCGGTCTACGGGCCGGCGGGGAACCTGCTCGCGCTCGTCGAGGCCCAGCGGGGCAAGGCGAAGAGCCTCGCCGTCTTCGGCTGAGACCGGGCCCCGGTCCTTGCCGGACCGCGGGGCCCAGAACGTTCACGGTGGGGGGGGGGCGCGCGCGGGGCCCCCCCCCCGCGCTTGCACCAGTTTGTGTCGCCCCGCCGCGGGGGGGGGGGGCAGCCGCGGCGGGCACCCCGCGCAGGCCGGGGGCGGGGGGCGGGGTG
>NZ_JBIUZD010000013.1:0-40094 GCF_044744885.1 Streptomyces sp. NPDC087215 | reverse complement strand
GGGAGGGCCCCCGGGGGGGCCCGCGATAGCCCGGCCCTGTGTTCGGCTGCGCGGGCGCCCGGCCGCTCCCGCCCCCGGGGGCCCATCACGGTGCCGGGGGGGGGGGCCCGGGGGGGGCCCCCCCCCCACCGTGTTCCCCCCTTTTTCTCTCCCCCGCGCGATTCTGTCCGGAACACGCCGCGGTATCACCCGAACAGGCAGGCGTCCGGAGTGAAAGGGGGCGTGAAAAGGGGCGTGCTCGCCTCCGTGGTTCTCGGCGCGATCGACAGCGACCTACCGTCGACGCCATGGGACGCGAGGACCTGGCGACGCTGGTGAGGATCTGCGATCCGGCGGGGCGCCCGCGCGGCGCCGGATTCCTCGCCGACCACCACGGAACGGTCGTCACCAGTCACGAAGCCGTCGAAGGACTCGGCCATGTCCTTCTCCGCGCCCCCGGCGACCGGAGCTGGCTCGCCGAGCCGGAGGCCGTCACCCGGCTCCCCGAGAGGGCCCTCGCCCTCGTCCGCACCCGAGGCCTCGGCGTACGGCCCCTGCCGCTGGCCACCCGGGGCGGGGTCGAACCCGGCACCTACGTACGGATCGCCGCCCACGGCTGGCGCGAAGCCCGCGTGCTCGGCCCCGCCGCCGTCACCTACACCGCCGCCGACCGCTCCCACCCCCTCGGCGACGCCCTCGAACTCGCCATCGGCACCGACGGAGCCGAAGCCCTCAGGCCCGGCGGACAGGCCGCCGGAGGCCCCGTCCTCGACACCGCCACCGGCACCGTCCTCGCCGTCCTCGGCACCGCCCTGCACGGCGAGCGCCCGGCCGCCGGATACGCGGTACCGCTCCGCCCCGGCGGCGCCCTCACCGCCCTGCTCCGCCGCAACGCCGCCACCGTCCCCGCCTACGGCCCCGACCTCAACCTCGCCGCCGTCCTCGAACTCACCGCCACCTCCACCGGCCCCGCCCGCGACCCCGACCTCTGGCCCGAGCCCGTCGAACGCGCCGACTGCGCCCGCGAGTTCGCCCGCTTCACCGCCGGGGACGTCCCCGTCCTCGCCCTCGTCGGCGCCCCCGGCACCGGCCGCACCACCGCCCTCGCCGCCCTCTGCGCCCGCCGCGCCCGGGGCGTCGCCCCCGCCCCCACCGTCCGGCTGCGCGGCGCCGACCTGCGCGCCGACGACCGCTCCCTCGCCGACGCCCTCGGCCGCGCCCTGCGGCAGGCCGGACGGATCGTCACCGCCTCCGGGGCCACCGGGGACACCGGCACCGCCACCCCCGAACGGGCCGCCGCCCTCGCCCGCGACGCGGGCCGACCGCTCCTCGTCCTCCTCGACGGCCCCGAGGAGATGCCCCCGCTCCTCGCCCACCGGCTCGCCGCCTGGACCTCGGCGACCGAGCACTGGCTCCGGGCCCATCAGGTCCACCTCGTCACCGCCTGCCGCCCCGAGCACTGGGAGCAGGCCGGTGCCCTCTACACCCCCGGCGCGCTGCACCGGCCCGTGACCGGCCCCGGCGGAGGACTGCCCGCCGCCGTCGCCCTCGGGCCGTACTCCGCGTCCGAGGCACGGGCCGTCCGCGAGGGGTACGGGCTCGCCGAGACCGACCTCGCCGAGGCCGACGCCCACCACCCGCTCGCCCTGCGGCTGCTCGCGGAGGTCCGCGCGGCCCTGCCCGGTGAGGTGCCGGGACGGCCGGGCCGCGAGGAGATCTTCACCGCCCATCTGGACCTGATGTGCCTGCGGATCGCCGTCCGGATCGCGGCGGGCACCCGCCCCCTGCCCGGCGGCGCCGCCGTCCGCCGTCTCGCCGCGCGCGTCACCGGCCAGGTCCACGAGGCGGCCCGCCGCTGCCTCGGCCCCGGACACGGCGTCCTCGACCGCACCTCCTTCGAGGAGCTCTTCCCCTGGCGGGAGGGCTGGGCCCCGGCCGTCCTCACCGAAGGACTCCTCACCCCGGCGGGCACCGGCTACCGCTTCGCCCACGAGGAACTCGGCGACTGGCTCCAGGCCGCCCACCTGGACGTGGACGGCGCCCTGACCGCCCTCCTCCGCCCCCGTCCCCCGACCGGCCCGGCCGCGCCCACCCCGGTCCTCTCCGGCCCGGAGACACCCGCGTCCCCCACGGGAGCGGCGAGGCCGACTGGGGCGGTTGGGGCGGTTGGGGCGGGCGGGCCCGGCACGTCCGCGTCTCCCAACGGCCCAGGGCGCCTCACCGGCCCCGCCGCCCCCGCCCCCTCGGGAGAGGTTCCCCCCGGCCCCGCCGCCCCCGGGTCCGCGGCCGGGCCCGCGGTGCCGCCGTCCGGGCCGTACGCCGGTCCGGGGGCCCCTGCTCCCGGTCCGCGTTCCGGCCCGGTAGCCCTCGCCTCCGGGCCGTACGCCCGTCCCGCAGCCGCCGCCCCCGGGCCGTGTTCCGGTCCCGCCGGGACCCCGTCCCCCGCCGGGACCGGGCATCTCACCGGCCCCGGCGCTTCTGTGCCTCACGTCGCCCCCGGCCCCGCGTCCGGCGCGCCCGCCCACGGGGCCCCCTCCGGGGCCGCAGGGGCCGAGTCCCCCGCCGGGGCCGGGCGCTTCACCGCCCCCGGCGCTCCCGTGCCCCACGTCGTCCCGGGGGCGGTCGCCCCGGGCCTCGCTCCCGGCACGCCCGCCGCCGGAGCCCCGCACCCCACCGGCCTCACCGCTCCCGGGTCTCCCTCCGTTCCCGGCGGGAGCACCCCCGGGTCCCCGGCCGGGGCCTCCGGGACCGGGCCCCGGAGCCTCTCCGGTCCCTCCGCGCCCGCCGTGTCCCGGTCCTTCGCCGACGCGGTCCCCGGCGTCCCCCGGCAGCGCACCCCCGCCGGGACCGCCCCGCCGCCCGTGCCGCGCCATCGCATCGGGCCGGTGCTCCAGGCCCTGCTGCTGCTCCACCGGGAGCACGGTCCCGAGGCCCTCGCGCCCCGGCTGACCACCCTCGCCGAGGCCCTGCACCGCTTCGCCGACGAGGGGTCCCCCGCCGCCGGGGACGGGCCCTGGTGGGCCGCGCGGCTGTTCGGGGAGGCCGTGCGCGGGATGCCGGACCCCCGCCCCTACCTGCCCGTGCTGCGACTGCTCGCCGACCGGGTCGGGGCGCGGCCCGGCCGCCCCGCCGCGTACGCCCCCTTCGGCCCCGGCTTCTGGCTCGGGCTGTCCCTCGGCGAGGACGAACGCATCGATCTGCTGCGCCGCCTCGTCCCCGCCGACCCGCCGCCCGGCGGACCCGCGGAGGACGGCCCGGCGCCCGCCGCCGGATCCCGCGCCCTCGATGCCGTCGCCGGGCTGCTCGGCCGTGACCCGAGGGGCGTCCAGCCCCTCCTGTGCCGCTGGTTCGGTGACGACCGGCCCCTGCCCGCCACCCCGCACGCGACCGTCGCCACCGCCGCGCGGGCCCTGCTGCACACGCATCGGGCGCTCGCCGCCGACGACCTGTGCGAGGCGCTCGTCGCCACCGCCCATCCGCTCGCCGAGGACCTCCTCGCCGCGCTCGCCGAGGACGAGCCCGGCGTCGTCTGCCGGGCCGTCGACCGCTGGGCCCACGACGACGGGCGCCCCGAACGGCGCACCGCCGCCCTCACGTACGGACAGCTCGTCGTCGGGCACGCCACCGCCCCCGCCGACCGGGAACTCCTCCGCTACGCGGCCCTCGCGCTGCTCGCCCGCCCCGCCGACCGGGCCCTGCACGGCCCCGCCCTCGGCCTCCTCGTCCGCGACCCGCTCACCCGGGCCCGCCACCTGCCCCGCGCCCTCACCGAACCCCGGGTGCCCGCGAGCGCCCTCGCCGCCGCGATGACGGCCGACCCCGGGCCGGTGCTCGCCGCCTTCCGCATCCGGCTGCACGGCACCGGCGAGGCGCCCGCCGCCGCCCTGCGGGCCCTCGCCGAGGTCGAGGCGCCCGCCCTCGCCCGCCGCGCCGCCGCCCTCGTCCGCGACTACGCCGCCCGCCATCCCGAGGGCGCCGACCTCGTGGCCGCCTTCGTCGACCGGCGCCTCGAGGACGGCCCGGCGGCCAGGGCCGTGCTCTTCCCGCTGACCGTCGACCTCATCCGGAGCCGTCCCGCCGCCCGCCGCGCCCTCGCGCCGGTCCTCGCCGCCTCCGGCACCGGCGCCTCCCGCCATCTGCGGACCGAACTGCTCGACGTACTCCTGGAGCACGAGCGGTACGGGACCGGCGGCGACACCGTCCTCGACGCCCTCCTGACGGCCGCCGCCGAGGACGCCGGGCGGCGCAGCGGGCCCCGTACCCGGGAGCTCGTGCGGCGGGTCGGCGCGCTGTGGCGCCGTACCCCCGAGGGCGCCGCACGGTGCGAACGGGCCCTCGCGGGTCTCGTGCGCGAGCGGCCCGCGTTCGCCGCCGCCCTGGCCGCCCCGGCGGACGACGGGCCCGCCGACCGGGAGCCGGAGCCGGTCGGGGAGGCCGGGAGTCCCGGCACTTCCATGCCGATGCGGACCGACGGCCGTGGACATGGCAGTCTTAGACCTGCGTAATCGGCGAACAGGCGGACGAGGAGCGGTCACAGTGCAACGCTGGCGTGGCTTGGAGGACATCCCCCAGGACTGGGGGCGCAGCGTCGTCACCATCGGCTCCTACGACGGGGTGCACCGCGGGCACCAGCTGATCATCGGGCGGGCCGTCGAGCGTGCCCGGCAGCTCGGGGTCCCCGCCGTGGTGGTCACCTTCGACCCACACCCCTCCGAGGTCGTACGGCCCGGCAGCCATCCGCCGCTGCTGGCCCCGCACCACCGGCGCGCTGAGCTGATGGCGGGCCTGGGCGTGGACGCGGTGCTCGTACTGCCGTTCACGGCCGACTTCTCCCAGCTGTCCCCCGCGGACTTCATCGTGAAGGTGCTCGTCGACAAGCTGCACGCGAAGGCCGTCATCGAGGGCCCCAACTTCCGCTTCGGACACCGGGCGGCGGGCAACGTGGCCTTCCTGTCCGAACTGGGCGGCACCTACGACTACGAGGTCGAGGTCGTCGACCTGTACGTCAGCGGCGCGGCGGGCGGCGGCGACCCCTTCTCCTCCACCCTCACCCGCAGGCTGGTCGCCGAGGGCGACATGACCGGAGCGGCGGAGATCCTGGGCCGCCCGCACCGGGTCGAGGGCATCGTGGTCCGGGGCGCCCAGCGCGGGCGCGAACTGGGCTTCCCGACGGCCAACGTCGAGACGCTGCCGCACACGGCGGTCCCGGCGGACGGCGTGTACGCGGGCTGGCTGACGGCGGCGGGGGAGCGGATGCCCGCCGCGATCTCGGTCGGCACGAACCCGCAGTTCGACGCCACGGAGCGGACCGTGGAGGCGTACGCGATCGACCGCGAGGGCCTGGACCTGTACGGGCTGCACGTGGCCGTCGACTTCCTCGCGTACGTCCGGGGGATGGCGAAGTTCGACACCCTGGACGATCTGCTCCAGGCCATGGCCGCCGATGTGAAGCGGTGCCGTGAGCTGACGGAGGAGTACGACCGGGAGCACCCCACGGCCCTCTGAGCCGCCGGGCCGCTCCACCGGCCGGGTGTTCTCCCGAACCGGACCGTCCGTCGTGCCCGGGGGCGGTCCCGTCGACGACCGGGACCCCACCCGCGCACCCCGGTGGCCCCGGTGGCCTTCCGAGCCGGCCCCGCAGCCCGGGGCGCGGGACGAGCGGTGTCCGCGGTCGGCGGCGGGGCAGGAGGCGTACACCGCCTCACCCACCCGGATCAGCGTCCCACCGACCTCAGCGTCCTCCACCACGATCCGCCGGGTCGGCCCACGCCGTCGCGGTGCGGGATCCGCGCGGCGCCTCGTCCACGGGCCCCGGCGGCGGCGCGGGCCCGGCCCGCGGCCGGTCGGAGCCCGGCGAGCAGCGGGCCGAAGACGGGGCCGGGGCGGCGGGGGAGCAGAGGCCGGGGCGCCGGGAGGGGCGGACGCGCGCCCGGCGCGCGCCGAGGGACCGGGGGCGCCGCCGTGCTCCCGGCGCGCGCCAGGGGCTCCGCCGTCACTTCGGGGCGCGTTCGTGCCGTCGTCACTTCGGGGGACGGCCCGGGGGACGTTCCGGGCGGGTTCGGGGGGTCGTGGGGGTCGCGGGGCGGTTGTTCACGGCGGCGTCCGACCGCGACACGCCGGGCCTGGACAGCCCCCCGGACGGAGCATCGGACCCCCGTTCGACCCGTCACCCTCCGTAGGTGAACGGACGTACGCGCGGTTGCGGGGTTGCGATCATCGGGCGAGTCTTGCGGATGTTGACGCGAACCGTACGAAGGAGCGAGCGTCGTGGTGACTTTGTGCAAGCCCGCAGTGTCCGTGCCCGAGCACGTGATCACGATGGAGGAAACCCTCGACCTCGCCCGCTCACACCATGAGGGCCACCCCCAGCTGGCCCTGGCGCTCCGGCTGATCGGCAACACCGGCGTCAACCGCCGTCACCTCGTGCAGCCCATCGAGGAGACCCTCAGGCACCCCGGCTTCGAGGAGCGCAACAAGCGGTACGAGACCGAGGCCAAGGCCCGGGTGCCCGCGGTCGTCCGGGAGGCCCTGGAGAACGCGTCCCTGCGCCCCGCCGACATCGACATGATCGTCTACGTGTCCTGCACGGGCTTCATGATGCCCTCGCTGACCGCCTGGATGATCAACACCATGGGCTTCCCCAGCCACACCCGGCAGGTCCCCATCGCCCAGCTCGGCTGCGCCGCGGGCGGCGCGGCGATCAACCGCGCGCACGACTTCTGCACCGCCTACCCCGACGCGAACGTCCTCATCGTGGCCTGCGAGTTCTGCTCGCTCTGCTACCAGCCGACCGACCTCGGCGTGGGATCGCTGCTCTCCAACGGCCTGTTCGGCGACGCGGTCGCCGCCGCCGTGGTGCGCGGCCGGGGCGGTACCGGCATCGCCCTGGAGCGCAACAGCTCCTACCTGGTGCCGGACACCGAGGACTGGATCGCCTACAGCGTCCGTGCCACCGGATTCCACTTCCTCCTCGACAAGCGGGTGCCCACCACCATGGAGCCGCTCGCCCCCGCCCTCCGCGAGATCGCGGGGGCCCACGGCTGGGACGCCGGGGACCTGGACTTCTACATCATCCACGCGGGCGGTCCGCGCATCCTGGACGATCTGAGCCGCTTCCTCGAAGTGCCCCCGGAGGCGTTCCGGTTCAGCCGCGCCACGCTCACCGAGTACGGCAACATCGCCAGCGCCGTCGTCCTGGACGCGGTCCGGCGGCTCTTCGAGGAGGGCGGGCAGGCCGAGGGCGCGCGGGGCATCCTCGCCGGGTTCGGGCCCGGCATCACCGCCGAGATGTGCCTCGGACGGTGGACGACCGCCCGGTCCTCTCCGGAGCCACAGCTCGGCTCGCGCCGCATCGTGGGCTACTCGCCCCCGTTCCGCCCGGCCCGCACCTCCGCCTGACGGGCGCGACGGCGCGGCGGCCCGACGGCCCGACGGAAGACACGGAGAGGCGGCGGGACGGGACGGACAGGGCCGGACCGGCGGAGCGTGCTCGGGCGGCGCGTGTCGCCCCGGCCCGTCACCCCTTCCCGGCCCGTCACTCTTCCCCGGTCCGCCGCACCCGCCCGACGGCGTCCGCGCCTGTCGGCCCGTGGTGTCGGCCCGGCCCGTCAGTCCGTCTCCGGCGGCTCCGCCGTCGCCCAGTGACAGGCCACCGCCCGGTTCCCGCCGCCGGTCAGGACCGGCAGGTCCTCGCCCCGGCAGCGGTCCTCGACCGCCGCCGCCCGGCCCGAGGCGAGGACCTGGCAGCGGGCGTGGAAACGGCACCCGGACGGCACCCGGGACGGGTCCGGCGCCTCCCCGGTCAGGACCACCGGGGCGCCGCCGGACTCCGGAAGCACCGAGAGCAGCGCCTGGGTGTACGGGTGCCGGGGCCGGGTCAGCACGGACTCCACCGGGCCGGACTCCACCACCCGGCCCAGGTACATCACCGCCACCCGGTCCGCGATGTTCCACGCGAGCCCCAGATCGTGGGTCACCACGAGGGCGGAGAGCCCGATCTCGTCCCGCAGCCGCAGCAGCAGCGCGAGGATCTCGCCGCGCACCGACGCGTCGAGGGAGGCCACCGGCTCGTCGGCGACGAGGAGTTCGGGCCCCAGGACCAGGGCGCCCGCGATGACGACCCGCTGCCGCTGCCCGCCGGACAGTTCGTGCGGGTAGCGCAGGAAGAACCGTTCCGGCGGACGCAGCCCGGCCCGCGCGAAGGCCCCGGCGACCGCCTCCCGCTCGTCGCCCGGGTACCCGTGGATGCGCAGCCCCTCCGCCACCGCGTCGTACACGGTGTGCCGGGGGTTCAGCGAGCCGCTGGGGTCCTGGAGGACGAGCTGCGCCCGCTTGCGGTACGCCTTGAGGGCCGTCGCGGAGCGGCCGAGCGGCTGTCCGTCGAAGGAGACCGTCCCCGCGGTCGGCCGGACGAGCCCGAGCAGCGACCGGGCCAGGGTCGTCTTGCCGCAGCCCGACTCCCCGACGAGGGCCACGATCTCGCCCGCGCCGATGTCCAGGTCCACCCCGTCGACCGCGCGGGCGGGAGCCGCGCCGCGCCGCCCGGGGAAGGCGACGCACAGCCCGCGCGCCGAGAGCAGAGGGCGGTCGCCCGTGGCCGTGGTCATGCGGTGCTCCCCACGTGGACGCAGGCGGCCCGGTGCCCGGTGCCCGCCTCCCGCAGCTCCTGGTCGTCCCCGCAGGGGTCCACCGCCACCGGGCAGCGCGGGCGGAAGGCGCAGCCCTGCGGCAGGTCCGCCGGGTCCGGCGGGTCACCCGGCAGACCGCGCGGTGCCCGCCGGGAGGCGGGGTCCCCGACGCGCGGGAACGCCGAGGACAGCGCCCGCCCGTAGGGGTGCTCGGAGGCTTCGTACACCGCCCGCGCGGGTCCCTCCTCGACGACCCGGCCCGCGTACATCACGGCGAGCCGGTCGCAGGTGTCGGCGAGGACCGCCAGGTCGTGGCTGATCATCAGGAGGCTGATGGACCGCTCGGCGACGAGTCCTTCGATCAGGCGCAGGACCTGCGCCTGGATCATCACGTCGAGCGCGGTCGTCGGCTCGTCGGCGACGATCAGCCGGGGGTCGCAGGCGAGGGCCATCGCGATCATCACCCGCTGCCGCTGTCCGCCGGAGAGCTCGTGCGGATAGGCGGCGGCGCGGGCGGTGGGCAGCCCGACGTGTTCGAGGAGTTCGCCGCTGCGGCGGCGGGCCGCCGCCGGGGTGGCCCGGCCGTGCACGAGGAGCGGTTCGGCGATCTGGTCCCCGATCCGGTGCACCGCGTTCAGCGAGTGCATCGCGCCCTGGAAGACGATCGACGCGCCCGCCCAGCGGACCGCCCGCAGCCGCCCCCACGACATGGTGAGGACGTCGTCGCCGTCGAGGAGGACGCTCCCCGAGATCCGCGCGGAGGCCGGGAGGAGCCGCAGCAGCGCGAGCGCGAGGGTGGACTTGCCGCAGCCGGACTCGCCCGCCACCCCCAGTTTGCTGCCGGTCTCCAGGGTCAGGTCGACCCCGCGTACGGCGGGCACGGCGCCCGCGCCCGTCCCGTAGGTCACGCGCAGGTCCCGTACTTCCAGGAGGCTCATCGCCCCACCCCCAGCTTCGGGTTGAGCACGGACTCGACGGCCCGGCCGCACAGCGTGAACGCGAGCGCGACCAGGGCGATGGCGATGCCGGGCGGGGCCAGGTACCACCAGTGCCCCGAGGAGACCGCGCCCGCCTCGCGGGCGTCCTGGAGCATCCCGCCCCAGGAGACCACCGTCGGGTCGCCGAGCCCGAGGAAGGCGAGGGTGGCCTCGGTGAGGATGGCGGCGGAGATGCCGAGGGTGGTCTGGGCGAGCACCAGGGGCATCACGTTCGGCAGCACGTGCCGGGTCATGACGTGCCGGTGGCCGCCGCCCAGCGCGGTCGCCCGCTCGATGTACGGGCGGGACTCCACCGCGATCGTCTGCGCCCGGACCAGACGGGCGGTGGTCGGCCAGGACGTCACGCCGATGGCCAGGACCACCGTCCACACCGACCGGGACATGACGGTGGCGAGGACGATCGCCAGGACGAGCGTCGGCATCACCAGGAACCAGTCGGTGATCCGCATGACGACCGTCGAGAACCAGCCGCCGTAGTGCCCGGCGACGATCCCCACCACGGTCCCGATGGCGACGGAGAGGGCCGCCGCGAGCAGCCCGACGAGCAGCGAGATCCGCGCCCCCCAGACCAGCAGGCCGAGCAGCGAGCGCCCGAACTGGTCGGTGCCGAGCGGGAACCGGGCGCTGGGCGGTTCCAGGGCGGTGCCGGTGGCCCCGGTCACCGACTGGACGTCGGCGCCGACCAGCAGGGGGGCGGTGAGCGCGAGCAGGGCGATCAGGGCCAGGGCGGCGAGCCCGTACAGCCCGGCGCGGTGGGCACGGTAGCCGCGCCAGAAGCGGACGGCGGTCTCCCGGCGGCGGCGCCGGGTCAGCGAGGTCATCGGCCCACCCGGGGGTCGAGCAGCGGGAGGAGCAGGTCGGCGATCAGGTTCATCAGGATCATCGCTCCGGCGAAGACCACGAAGAGCCCCTGGACCAGCGGCAGGTCGGGCACGCTGAGGGCCTGGTAGAAGAGCCCGCCGAGCCCCGGCCAGGAGAAGACCGTCTCCACCAGGATCGACCCGGCCGCCACATGGCCGAGGTTGATGAAGACCATGGTGACGGTCGGCAGGAGCGCGTTGGGCACGGCGTGCCTGCGGCGCACGTCGTCGTCGCGCAGCCCCTTGGCCCGCGCGGTCGTCAGATAGTCCCCGCCCATCTCGTCGAGGAGCGAGGACCGCATCACGAGCAGCGTCTGCGCGTAGCCGACGGCGACCAGGGTGACGACGGGCAGGACGAGGTGGTGGGCGACGTCGAGGACGTGCGCGAAGCCGGTCTCGCCGGTGCCCGACTCCATGCCGCCGGTGGGGAACAGCCCCGGGACCGGGCCCGCGCCGACGGAGAACACGATGATCAGGAGCAGCCCGAGCCAGAACGAGGGTACCGACCACAGCGTCAGCGCGACCCCGGTGTTCAGCCGGTCGCCGAGCCTGCCGTGCCGCCAGGCCGAACGGGTGCCGAGCCAGAGCCCGAGCGCCGAGTACAGCACCACCGCGATCCCGGTGAGCAGCAGGGTCGCGGGCAGTTTCGCCGCGATCAGCTCCCCGACGGGGGCGCGGAACTGGAAGGAGGTGCCGAGGTCACCGCTCAGGGCCTTGGCGCAGTAGTCGGCGAACTGCTGCCACAGCGGCAGATCGAGCCCGAACTGGCGCCTCAGCGTGGCGAGTTGCTCGGCCGAGGTGGGGACGCCGTGGGTCATCGCCCGGACCGGGTCGCCCGGGATGATCCGGAACAGGAAGAAGCTGGTGACGAGCACGGCGAAGAGGGAGACGAGCGCGCCGCCCAGCTTCCCCGCCGCGTGGCGGAGATAGCCGGTGGCCGCACCGGTGCGGGGGGCGCCGTCCGTGGCGCGGGCCTTCTCGGCCCGTGCCACGTCGGCGGGGGTGCTTGCCGTCGTCACCGGCTACTCGCGGTCGTCGGCGGAGGCGCGGCGGCGCAGCCTGAGGAGGATCACGGCGGCGGGCACGCCGACGACCAGGGCGATCCCGGTCCCGAGCACGGCCCCGGAGACGCCCCCCGAGCCCGCGGAGCCGGACGCGGACGCGGCGGGCACGGCGGACCACCAGCTCCAGTAGCCGTCCTGCCCCCACAGGTTCCCCGCGGCCTCGGGCATGGTCGTGATGGACGCGATCCGGTCCGTGCGGTACGCCTCCAGGGCGTTCGGGTAGGCCATGACGTTCATGTACCCCGTGTCGTACAGCCGGGACTGCATCCGCTTCACCAGATCCGCCCGCTCGGCGGTGTCGTACTCGGCCGACTGCCGCGCGTAGAGCCCGTCGAACTCCTTGTCGCAGATGAAGTTGTCGGTGGCGCCGGAGTCCTTCGGCGTCCTCGGGAGGGCGCCGCAGGTGTGGATGGACAGGACGTAGTCGGGGTCGGGATTGACCGACCAGCCGTCGAAGGCGAGGTCGTAGTCGCCCTTGACCCAGGGGTCGGAGACGCTGTCCAGGCACTCGACCTTCAGACCGATGCCCAGCTCGCCCCACCACTCCTGGAGGTACTTGCCGACCGCCTTGTCGTTCGGGTCGGTGGCGTGACAGAGGATGCGGAAGTCCAGCGGCCGTCCGTCCTTGCCCGTCCGTCTGCCGTCGGCGTTCTTCCGGTATCCGGCGGCGTCGAGGACCCGCGCCGCGGCGGCGGGGTCGTACGCCCGTCTCTGGGTGCCCCCCGGCTTCCAGAAGTACGAGGTGAAGCGGGGCGGGATGTAGCCCTCGCCCTCGACGGCGTGCCCCTGGAAGACCTTGTCGACGAGGGTCGTCCGGTCGACCGCGAGGAACAGTGCCCTGCGGACCTCCGGGTCGAGCAGCGCCTTGTGCCCGTTGCCGAAGGTGCCGCCGTCCTGGGCCCGCGCGCCCGGATTGGTGGCGAGGGCGTAGAAGCGGCGGCCGGGGGCGTCGTTGACCCTGATGTCCTTCTGGGTGGACAGTGCGGCGGCCTGGGCGGGCGTCAGGTTCGGGACGAACGACACCTCGCCCTTCTGGAGGGCGGCGACGGCCGCGTCCCCGTCCTTGTAGTACTTGAAGACCAGTTCGTCGAACTTGGGCGCACCCCGCCAGAAGGTCCTGTTCGGCTTGAGCTTGATGTACTGGTCGACCTTGAAGTCCGTGATGACGAAGGGGCCGTTGCCCACGATCGGGAACCGCTGGTCGTTGTTGAACTTCGAGAAGTCGCCGACCTTCTCCCAGACGTGCTTGGGCACGATCGGCACGTCGAGCGCGGTCATCGTCGCCTGCGGCTTCTTCAGCCGGATGACGAGGGTGCGCGGGTCGGGGGCGGTGACCCGGGCGAAGTTGGCGGTGAAGCTGCCGTTGGCGGTGGCCGCGTCCGGGTCCGTCATCATCCTGGTGAAGGTCCAGGCCGCGTCCTCGGCGGTGGCCTGCCGGCCGTCGGACCACCGGGAGTCGTCGCGGATCGTGTACGTCCACGTCAGCTTGTCCGCCGAGGAGGTCCACGCGGTCGCCAGGCCCGGCACCGGGCGGGCGTCCTTCACGTCGTAGTTGGTGAGGTACTCGTAGGCCAGCCGCTGGATGCTGGTCGAGGTGAGCTTCTGCGCCAGGAACGGGCTCAGCGAGTCGATGCTCTGGGAGACGGCGACGGTGAGCGTGGTGCCGCCGGACTTGTCGTCCCCCGCCGCGGCACCGGCCGCGGCACCAGGGGCGACGGCTCCCAGCGAGACGGCGGTGAGTCCGCAGGCGAGCAGCGGACGGGCGGCTCGGCGGGCGGCTCGGCGGGCGGTGGGGGAGGGGCGGGATGGAGCCTTCGTGACCATGACCATGTGACGTGACCTCGCGTCGGGGTTCTGTCCGGATCCTGGGCTGACCTTGGGTGGAGCGAAGGTGTACCAGCGGTGGTCTGCCGTCGTCAACGATCCCTCAAACCCCTTGTGGGCTGCGGGAATGCCAAGAGGCCCCGTACCGGGGGACCGGTACGGGGCCTCATTGGTCTACTCCTGTGCCGCCTTACTGATGAGGGGCCGGCGGTGCCTGCGGAGGCCCCTGCGGGGTCCACCCGGGCGGCGCGACCTGCGCCTCGTCACCCTGGGTGTCGGACTGCGGGGGCAACGGCTGCGGGAACCCCCCGGGCGCGCCGGGCTGCCCCGGGGGTGTCCCGTAGGGCTGTCCGGGCGCGGGGGGTCCGCCGTACGGCTGCCCCGGTACGGGCTGGCCGGGCTGTACGGGCTGTCCCGGCGGGTACTGCCCCGGCAGCGGCTGCTGTCCGGGGAAGGGCTGTCCGTGCGCGGCCCCGTACGGCTGACCGGGCGCGGGCGGCCCGGCGTACGGCTGTCCCGGGAACGGCTGGCCGGGCTGCCCCGGCAGCGGGCCGGGGGGCTGGGGCGGGTACGGCTGTCCGGGCGGGGGCTGGGCTCCGTAGGGCTGTCCGGGCGCGGGCGGTCCGCCGTACGGCTGCCCCGGTACGGGCTGGCCGGGCTGGCCGGGCTGTACGGACTGTCCCGGCGTGTACTGCCCCGGGACCGGCTGCTGTCCGGGGAAGGGCTGGCCCGGGGGCGTCCCGTACGGCTGACCGGGGGCGGGCTGGGCGCCGTACGGGGCGCCCTGCGGCGGGGGCCCGCCGTACGGCTGGCCCGGCATCGGCGGGGCCATGTGCGGGGGCATCGCGCCCTGGCCGTCGCCCGTCCACAGTCCCTGCGCCTGCTGCGCGCGGACGAAGTCCTCGGCCACCATCGCCGACAGGTGGAAGTACGCCTCCCGGGTCTTCGGCCGCATCATGTCGAGGTCCACCTCGGCACCGGCCGACAGGTGTTCGTCGAAGGGCACGACCACGACGCCCCGGCAGCGGGTCTCGAAGTGCTGCACGATGTCCTCGACCTTGATCATCTTTCCGGTCTCGCGGACCCCGGAGATGACCGTGATCGAGCGCTGCACGAGGTTCGCGTACCCGTGCGCGGAGAGCCAGTCCAGGGTCGTCGAGGCGCTGGAGGCACCGTCCACCGAGGGCGTCGAGATGATGATCAGCTGATCGGCGAGGTCGAGCACCCCGCGCATCGCGCTGTACAGCAGACCCGTGCCCGAGTCCGTGAGGATGATCGGGTACTGCTTGCCCAGGACGTCTATCGCCCGCCGGTAGTCCTCGTCGTTGAAGGTCGTCGAGACGGCCGGGTCCACGTCGTTGGCGAGGATCTCCAGACCGGACGGCGCCTGCGAGGTGAACCGGCGGATGTCCATGTACGAGTGGAGGTACGGGATCGCCTGCACCAGGTCGCGGATGGTCGCCCCGGTCTCGCGCCGCACCCGGCGGCCCAGCGTGCCCGCGTCCGGGTTGGCGTCGATCGCGAGGATCTTGTCCTGCCGCTCGGTCGCCAGGGTCGCGCCCAGCGCGGTGGTCGTCGTGGTCTTGCCGACACCGCCCTTGAGCGAGATGACCGCGATCCGGTAGCAGGAGAGGACCGGTGTGCGGATCAGCTCCAGCTTGCGCTGCCGCTCCGCCTCCTCCTTCCTGCCGCCGAGCTTGAAGCGCGCGGAGCCGCCGGGCGTCCGGCTCGACCGGGGCTTCTGCTTGTTGTTCCGCAGCAGCCGGTCGGAGGAGAGCTCCACCGCCGCGTTGTACCCGAGCGGGGCGCCCGGCACGGACCGCTCCCGCTGGTCGTGCGTCACGGGCGAGGGCCAGGCGGCCCCGGTCCTGGGGTCGACGGGCGGCTGCGCCTCCTGCGGCGGCGCGGCGGCGGGGTGCGGATAGCCGTACCCGCCCTGTGCCTGCGGCGGCACACCACCGGGCTGCTGCGGGTACCCGTACCCGTCGGGCTGCGGAGGGGTCCCGGGCCGGGGGAAGCCGTAGTCGCCCTGGGGCGCGGGCGGCTGCGGGGGCTGGGGAGCCTGCGGGGGCTGGGGCGGCTGGGGGTAGCCGTAGGCGCCCGGTGCCTGCGGATAGCCGTACGCCCCCTGGGGCCGGGGCTGTGCCTGCGGCGGTACGGGGCCGGGCGCGACGGGCGGCAGCGGCGCGGCCTGGGGCACCGGCTGGGCCCCGGGCGCGTGCTGCGCGGGCCACTGCGGGGCGGGGCCGGGCGCGGCGGGCTGGAAGGCGGGCGGCAGCGGCGGCAGCCCCGCCCCGGCACCCGGGGCGGCGGGAGCGAACGGGGGCTGCGGGGCGCCGGGGAACGGTCCGGGCGCGGGCGGCGGCGGGGCGTCGGCCCCCGGGAAGGGCACGGGAGGCACCACCGGGGCGCCGGGACCGGCGGCCCCGGCGGGGTCGGTCGTCCCGGTGGTCCCGGCCGGATGGGCCTGGTCGGCCGGGGGAACGGCATCGGCGACCGGCACCGCGACCGGCACCGCGACCGGCACCGCGCCGGGAGTGACGTCCGCCGGGGCGTCGGCGGACGGCTGCGGCAGGGCGTCCCGTACGTCCTCCGGCACCGCGTCGGACGAGGTGTCGGTGGTGGTGTCCGGCGCCGGGGCGGATGCCGGGGTGTCGGCGCTCGTTGCGGCTTCGGCGGCTTCGGCGGTGTCCGTGGCGGCGCCGGAGCGGTCGGCGTGCTCCGTGGAGTCGGCCGTCGGGTCGGTGATCTGGCCGTCTCCCGTCGTTCCGGTCGCTACCGGGGTGCCCGTGCCGTGCGGTTCCCCGGCGGTCACCGGCACGGAGCCATCGGCCTCGTGCTCCCCGGTCCGTCCGGCGGGGGCGGGCGCGGGGGAGGCCGGTACGTCCTCGGTGGTCTCGGGGGTCGCCGTACCGGCGGAGGCACCGGCCGCGCGGTCCGTGCCCTCACGCCGGAGCGAGACGGGGGAGAAGCGCATGGTCGCGCCGCTCTCGATGTCTCCGCCCCCGAACGGCACGGAGGCCCCCGGCAGCGGCGTGGGCGGCGGGAAGGCCATGGGCGCGGTCGCGCCGGCCGCACCGGGCACGTCGGCCGCGCCGGGTGTCCCGGGCGTCCCGGGTGCGCCCGGCGTGGGCACCCCGGCGGACGGCGTCGGCGGTGTCACGGGAGCCCCGGGCACGCTGGGGGCCGGGGAAGCGCCAGGAATCCCGGAGGTGCTGGTGGCCGGGGAAGCGTCAGAGGCATCAGGCACGGCGGGGGCACCAGGCGCACCAGGCGCACCGGACATCCCCGGCGCACCAGAGAAACCAGGAGTCACAGGAGCCACAGCAGTAGGCGCCTGGGCCCCAGAAGCCACCGGGTCACCGAGAATCCCAGGAGCCACAGGACCCCCATGACCCCCATGACCACCCGAAACCCCCGGCGCCACAGGAGGAACAGCAGGCATCGGCCCACCCGGAGCGCCGAAAGGCACCGGCGCTCCCGGGCCGGGTGTCCCGCCCGGCTGCGGGGCCACCGGCGGCAGTCCCGGCCCCGCACCGGCCGGAGGAGCCGGGGGCGCCACCGGGCCCGTGCTCCAGCCCGGTTCGAAGCCGCTGCCCGCCGGGAGGCCCGGCACCGGCACGGGCGTCCCGTGCGGCGGCGGGGGAGCGACGCCACCGCCGCCCGCTCCCGTACCGCCCGGCGCGTTCTGCGTGTACCAGGCGGGCGGGGTGTAGTCGATGGTGAACTCACCCGTCATCTCGGCGGAATCCGCGTCGGACTGATCGTCGGCGGGCGGATTCCAACCCCCGTGGATCTCGTCGCGATCGCCGTTCACTTTGCCTCCTGGAGTGGTCGAGCACCCTTGTGCCGTGGTGGGCCGGGCCCTTCCAGCCTAATCGGCGCGGGCAACCCCGGGCAGGCCCGACGAGCCCTCGCGCGGCCCGCCCGGGAATGGGTCCGGACCCCCAAGTGGCCTGCCCGCGCCGCGGGGTGAGGGGGTCCACCGTTGAAAACAATTCAAAAGGGGACGTACACGGGCGACTTGGCCGCGCTCAGTCCATCCGGCGCGCGGCGCCCAGCAGTCCGGTCTCGGCGTCGGTCGCCCGGGTCATCACGAACTGGCGGTCGTCCGGAGTGCACCAGAGGGTCACCCCGTCCGCGAGCGTGGACAGGGCGTCCCGTTCGTGGTGCGGCAGACCCATCACCCGGCCGATCTGGACGGCCTCGTCGGGCGACACCCGCTGGACGCCGACCAGCGACGACTTCTCCAGGAGCCGGGGCGCGACCGGGCTCAGATAGGGGAGCAGCGTCACCACCGACTGCCAGGGCGCCGAGACGACCCGGCCGCGCGGCGGCCGCATACCGCAGTCGCGGACCACGACCACCGGGCTGCCCGCCGACGCGCCCTGCGGCGGCACCCGCCCCACGTCGTGCAGCGTGATGCACGGCTGCCCGCCGCCGGCGGCCTGCGCCAGCGCGGTCCAGGACTGCGCGCGGCCCGTCTCGACGGCCACCCGGGCGCCGGTCGCCGCCGCCCGCAGCGCCATCACCTGCGCGGTCCACAGCCCGCCGATGAGGGTGACGTCGTACGGGACGGGCCGGTTGATGCCGAGCACGGCGGGCCGGTTCTCGGCGTCGACGCCGATGACCATGCCGTCGTCGCCGACCGGCAGGGCCAGCGCGTCGAGCTGGTCGAGCGGGACGGAGTGCCGGTCGCGGCGCGGTCCGACGAGCCCGAAGCCGAACCGGGGCCGGGCGCCCCGCCCCGGGCGCCGGGCGCCGGACCCGCGGCCGGTGGACCCCTCGGCCGCTGCGGGGCCGTCCGGGGAACCGTAGGGGGAAGGAGCGGACATCAGCGGGCACCTCCCAGCGGAAGCGTCGCCAGCATCCCCGGCACCTGTTCGCGGTCCAGTCGCACGAGCCCCGTCCTCACCCCGCGCGCCGCGCGCTCCAGTTCGTGCCGGGCGGTCACCAGCTCCTCATCGCTGCGCCCGGTGATCCGTACGTGCCCGGTCACCGTGACCTCCTGCCGGTCGCCGCCGCTCAGCGTCAGACTGAACGTCGTCGCGAGCGCGGGCAGCGAGGTCAGCAGGGCCACCAGCTGCGGCATCGACGCCCCCGCGCCACCACCCGGGCCGCCCAACTGCGGCCAGCGTCCCACCCAGTACGTCGTGTGCCGCCGGTCGTCCACCCGCCAGGTGCGGGCCGTCTCCTGCGTCCGCCGGGTCCGGGTCCGGCCCCGGCCCGCCTGCGCTATCGCCATCGGGCTCGCACAGGTCGAGGTGGCGAGCGCCGAGGTCAGCTCCTGCTCGGTCAGCACGCTCGTGGTGAACCCGGCCCCCGCCAGACGGCTCGCCAGCTGGTCCGCCGCGCGCACCACGCACTTCTGCGCCCCCGTCAGACCGCCGCCGCGCGCGGCCACCGCCTCCGGGCACAGCTCGGGGTCGAGCTTGAGCGCGATCCAGGTGATCCGGACCGCGGGCGATCCCGTCTGTGCCTGGAGCGGCCCGTAGTTGCGGGCGGCCATCGACTGCTCGGGCAGGTGCGGGGCGGGCGCGGGCTGGGTGTGCTGCACGATCTGCGCCGACTCCAGCCGGACGCCGTCCACGCTCAGCACGTCACGGACCAGCCCCACGGGCAGCGGCCGGGCCGCCCGGTCGGGGCGCAGCGCGGTGCCGTCCGACTCGACCCGCAGCACGGCGGTGAGGAAGGTGCCGTCGCCCACCATGCCGACCGGCCGCCGGTCACGGTCGCTGTACGCGTAGGTGCGCAGTGCCGGATCGCACTCCACGACCGGCGCGAACCCCGGCTCCGTGCCCTCCGGCACGGTGAAGGAGGAGGCCCGGCGGCCCCGGGCCCGCAGCGCCAGGAAGGTTCCCAGCCACTCGGGCAGGGAACGCCGGTGGCGGCGGACGACCGCCAGCAGGACGAGCACGACGGCGACCACGCCCGCGGGCACGAGGAGCACCGGCTCGACGACCCAGGCGACGAGCAGCAGGGCCGCCGCCACCTCTATCAGTACGAGCTGTTGCAATCGGAACGAACCGAAGTGTCCGGGACGGGCCTGGAGTCTCGGTGACACCGAGGAGACGGGTCCCGTGGCCGGGGGTGCGGAGGCGGTGGCCGCGGCGGGCCGCGTCCGCGTCGCGGAAACCATGATGGAGAATCCCCCTCAATTCATCCCGATCACCCTGGCCCGCCAGCACTTTGGGGGCCGGATCACCCTACCCGCCCCCCGTGCCCCGGGGGACAGCAGGCATAGTAGGGGGCCGGTCCGACGGCCGGGGTCCGGGTGTCATCTCCCCGGGCCCCCGCGCGAAGATCGCGCGTGACGAGAATGGGGACTCATGGCATCGCGGCGGGACGAGCTCAACGCGTACACCTTTGCGAAGAAGCGCACGGTCGCGGCTTTCCTCCAACCCTCGCCCTCCGGTACGGAGGAGGGGGCGCCGAAGCCGCTGCGCGCGATCCTCCCCGGGCTGATCGTCGCCGCGCTGATCGTCGCCGGGTTCGGCGCCTTCGGCATGTTCAAGCCGCAGGCCCCCAAGGGCTGGGACACTCCCGGCACCCGGGTCGTCGTCGGCAAGCAGTCGACCACCCGGTACGTGGTCCTGCGGACCGGCAAGGGCGAGGACGCCAAGACCCTGCTGCACCCGGTCCTCAACCTCACCTCCGCCCGGCTCCTCCTCGACCCCGACCAGTTCCAGGTCGTGCAGGTCGCCGACAAGACCCTCGACAAGGGCGAGCCGCCGCGCGGCCCCATCCTGGGCATCCCCTACGCCCCCGACCGGCTGCCCAGCGCCGAGGAGGCGGGCAAGGCCAAGCGGTGGGCGGTCTGCGAGCAGCCCGGCGGAGGCGCGGGTGGCGGCGTCCAGAAGGCGGCCTTCCTCTTCGCCGAGCGGGACCTGAAGCGCACCGAGGGCGACGGACAGCTCAAGGACGGAGAGATCCTCTACGTCAAGGGACAGAAGGACGCCGCCCGTTTCCTCGTGGACCACACCGGCACCAAGTACCCGGTGAAGGCCGAGTCCCCCGGGCTGCTCACCGCCCTCGTCGGCCTCGGCAAGGAGCAGCAGGTCACCGACGACTGGCTCGCCACCCTGAAGACCGGTGACGAGGTGGACTTCCCCCGGATCGACGGCCGCGTCGGCGACCCCGCGGGCGTCCGCGGCGGCGCCCTCGACGAGACCGAGAACCGGATCGGCATGGTCCTGCGGGCCGAGACCGGTTCAGGGCCCCAGCACTACGTCGTCCTCGCGGGCCGGGTCCAGCCGGTCACCCCCTTCACGGCATGGCTCCTCATCAGCTCGCCGCAGACCGGCGTCCTCGACATGGACGGCAGTCCCACCCCCGTCGACGCCTCCTCCGTCGACCCCGACCCCACCCCCTTCCACTCCCAGGTCCGCTGGCCCCGGCTGAAGTCCAAGCAGGTCAACGCCACCACCGGCCAGGGTGCCCGGGACACCGTCTGCAGCGTCCTCACCGGCGTCGACGACAAGGGCGGCACGACCCTCACCACCTGGGCGGGGACCGCGTACCCCGCCGACATCGCCACCGGCGGCACCAGCACGTACGTCACCCCGGGCACCGGCCTCCTCTACACCCAGGTCCAGGGAGCCGGACGGCAGACCCCCGACGGCTCGCTGTTCCTCGTCACCGACACCGGACTGCGGTACGCGGTCCAGGCCAACGGCGACAGCGACTCCGCCCGCTCCGACATCGGCACCGGGGACAAGGAGAAGCCGACCGACGGACGCCCGGAACCCAGCGACGCCCAGATGCGTCTGGGGTACGGGAAGGTCACGCCGGCCCTCGTCCCGATCGCCTGGTCGGAGTTCCTGTCGAAGGGCCCACGGCTCGACACCAACAGCGCGCGTCAGCCGCAGGGTTCCTAGGGGGTGGCACCGGTGACGACGACGTACCGCACGACGGCCGCCCTGCTCGCCGCCGCCCTCACCGGCCTCCTCGCGGCCCCGGCGACGGCCGGGACCGGCCCGTCGGTGACCGGCCCGTCGGTGACCGGTCCGGCCGTGACCGGACCGCCCGGAGCCGGGCCCGCGCCCGCGCCGGGCGGCTGGGCGCTCGACGGCGGCGGCGAATGCACCTTCCCGATGAAGAAGCAGATCGCGGGCACCCCCTGGCCCCTCCAGCGGGTCCTCCTCGACGCGCTGTGGCAGGACACCCGGGGCAAGGGCGTCCGGGTCGCCGTCATCGACACCGGCGTCGACGATGTCAACCACCAGTTGCGGACCGCCGTCGACGCCAAGGCGGGCAAGGACTACCTGAAGCCCGACAAGAAGAACCCCGGCTTCGGCGACGAGAAGCGCGGCAAGACCGACGGCACCGTCGACGACGTCGGCCACGGCACCAAGGTCGCGGGCATCATCGCCGCCCGCCCCCGCGCGGGCACCGGCTTCGTCGGCATCGCCCCCGAGGCGACGATCATCCCGATCCGGCAGAACGACGAGAAGAACAGCGGCAAGTCCGACACGATGGCGCAGGCCATCGACTGGGCCGTCCGGCAGAAGGCCGACGTCATCAACATCTCCCAGGACACCACCCAGCCGCTCGGCCCGGACTCGACCATGGGCAGGGCCGTCGCCGCCGCGATCCGGGCGGGCGTCGTCGTCGTCGCCTCCGCGGGCAACGACGGGATGAGCGGCGCCCGGAAGAACACCTACCCGGCCGCCTTCCCCGGCGTCCTCGCCGTCGCCTCCTCCGACCGCAACAACGAACGCGCCGCGTTCTCCCAGCCCGGCGACTTCGTGGGTGTCGCCGCACCGGGCGTCGACATCGTCTCCACCGTCCCCGGCGGCGGCCAGTGCGTCGACAACGGCACCAGCTTCTCCGCCCCGTACGTCGCCGGGGTCGCCGCACTGCTGCGCGCCAAGCACCCCGACTGGTCCGTCGCCCAGATCGTCACCCGCATCGAGCAGACCGCCGTCCGCTCGGTCAACGGACGGGACCCCTACGTCGGCTGGGGAGTCGTCGACCCGGTGCGGGCCCTCGCCGACGCACCCGGCACACCCCCCTCCTCACCCACGCCCGACCCCGGACCGCCCCGGCCCCCCGCCCCCGAACCGGCCCGGCTCGCCCTGTCGGAGACCCCGCAGGAACGCTCCGAACGCCTCGCCACGTACACCCTGGGGATCGCCGTGGTCCTGGTGGCGGTGGTCGCGGGAACGGCCGTCGTGATCCGCGACAGCCGCCGCGGAAAGAGGGCCCGTTGACCCGTGCGCGAGCCAAGTATCCGGACCTTCCTTTGCAGTTGGAACTGCCGCCGCCAATGGCTACAGTGACGGCGGGGCGCACGGCAGTGCGAGCCCCGCACGGGGGCGGCATCAGAAGATTCCCGTCCGCATCACGACCGGAAGGCCCGACGGCCCGGCCGTCGACGCCACCGAAGGAAGAAGGGGCAAGATGTCGAAAGACCTGAACGTCACCAGTGCCGAACAAGTCAAGCTCGCCGGCCGGATCCAGGACTTCCACGACGAGCTCCAGGCCCGTGTCACCTCCCTCAACGGCGTGGTGGACCGTATCCAGGCGGGCTGGCAGGGCGCCGCGAGCAAGGAGTACGACCGGGTCCAGAACGACCTGAACCAGCGGCTGCGCACCATGCGCGTCGAGCTCGTGAAGCTCGAGGAGATCATGCGCATGAGCGCCGACGGGTTCACCCAGGAGGAAGAGGAGCGCGTGCGGACCTTCCGCACCATGGACAACACCTCCGCGGGCCAGAGCGCCATCCTCGGCATGGCCTGAGCCGTCCGGTCCGACCAGTCCTCCGCGCCACTCTCACCCCAGGAGTCATCACCATGACGACCGCGGTCAATTACGACACCGTGACCCAGGCGGCGGCCGACGTCCGCCTCACCTCCAGCACCCTCTCCCAGAAGCTCGAAGACCTCATGGCCGAGGTCAACCGCGTCGCCTCCACCTGGGAGGGCGAGACGAAGATCGCGTACCGGGAGATCCAGGACCGCCTGACCCGTGACATGGGCGGCATGAACCAGGACCTGGCCAGCATCGCCCGGCTCCTCGACGACTCCGTCATCGGCTACCAGGACACCGACAAGGGCAACGCAGCCCGGTTCCGCATGATGATGTGAGCACCGCCGTCCTCCCGACGGAGACGCGCGAGGGGGTGGCCCGTCCCACGGGCCACCCCCTCACCTGTGCCACGGCCTCACCGCAGGTCGAACTCACCGTCCCGGGCACCCAGGACGAACGCGTCCCACTCCGCCTTCGTGTAGCGCAGCACCGTGTCCTTGTCGAGCGACGAACGCATCGCCACCGCGCCCTCGGGCAGCCGCGCGATCTCCACCCGCTCCTCGTCCGGGCTGGTCCCCGGGGCGCCCTCCCACTCCGCGCCCGAGATGTCGAGCGCGTACAACTCGTCCTTCTGCCGCTGCTTCTCGGCCGCCCGCGCGGCCTCCTCGGCACTCCCCGCAGAACCGCCGACGGTCCCCTCGGCACTGCCCGTGCTGCTGTCTGCCTCGCTCATCGGCGCGTTCCCTTCGCGGTGGTACGGCGGTCCCTCCCACACTAGTGGGACCGCCCCGTCCGAGCGGCGGGAATCCCCCGCCCGCCCCGCCTCGTCAGTGCCGTTCCGGCAGCCAGCCCAACTGCACCAGCGGCGTCCCCCGCTTCCGCGACACGAACGTGCCCCGGCCCGGCGGCATCGGACGCGCCCGTACGTTGCCCAGGATGTCGCCCTCGCCCGGATCACCGGACAACAGCACACCCTGCGCGCCCAACTCCTTCATCCGCTGCATGAACGGCTCGTACATCGCCCGCGAAGCACCGGCCGCACTGCGCGCCACGACGAACCGGATGCCCACGTCCCGCGCGAACGGCAGGTTCTCCACCAGCACCGACAGCGGATTGCCCGAGTTCGTCGCCACCAGCTCGAAGTCGTCGATCAGTACGAACAGTTGAGGCCCCGACCACCAGCTGCGGTCCCGCAACTGCTGCGGAGTGATGTCCGGCTTCGGCGACCGCTTCGTCATCACCGTGTTGATCGCGTCCATGTGCATCTGCATGGCCGACGCCATCGGCGCGTACTCCAGCAGGTGCGAGGGCGCGACCGCCTCCAGCATCGTCCGCCGGTAGTCACCCACCACGATCCGCGCCTGCTCCGGCGTGTACCGCTCGGACAACTGCTTCGCGATCAGCCGCAGCAGCGCCGTCTTGCCCGACTCGCTCTCGCCGAACACCAGGAAGAACGGGTCCGACTCGAAGTCGACGAACACCGGCTCCAGATTCGTCTCGTCGATCCCGATGGCGATGCCGTGCCGCGGGTGCTCGAAGCCCTTCGGCAGCCGCTCGGCGGGCAGTTTGCGCGGCAGCAGCCGCACCGACGGCGCGGGCGCCCCGGTCCAGCTCTCCTTCACCGCCCGCACGAACGCCGCCGTACCGTCCGAAAGATCGGCTCCCGCGCTCGACCCGTCGATCCTCGGCAGCGCCCCCATGAAGTGCAGCTTCTCCGGCACCTGACCGCGCCCCGGCACCCCCGCCGGCACGTTCGCCGCCACCTTGCGGTCGAACTCGGAGTCCATCACGTCACCGAGCCGCAGCTCCAGACGGCCCAGCATCTGGTCCTTGAGCGCCGCCCGCACCTCCATGTAACGGGAGGCCGTGATCACCACGTGGACGCCGTAACCCAGCCCGCGCGCCGCGATGTCGGAGACGACCGGCTCCAGCACGTCGTAGTCGTTGCGGAAACCGCCCCAGCCGTCCACCACGAGGAAGACGTCCCCCCACGCCTCGCCCGGCAGCTCGCCCGACGCCCGCTTGCGCCGGTAGGTCGCCATCGAGTCGATCGCGTGCGCCCGGAAGAACTCCTCCCGCCGGTTCAGGACCCCCATCACCTCCGCGACCGTCCGCCGCACCCGCTCGGGGTCCAGGCGCGAGGCGACCCCGCCGACGTGCGGCAGGTCCGCCAGCGACACCATGCCGCCGCCACCGAAGTCCAGACAGTAGAACTGCACCTCGGCCGGGGTGTGGGTGAGCGCGAACGACGAGACCAGCGTCCGCATGATCGTCGACTTCCCGGACTGCGGACCGCCCACCACCATCATGTGGCCCGCCGCACCGGAGAAGTCCCGGTACAGCACCTCGCGCCGCTGCTCGAACGGCTTGTCGATGAGACCCAGCGGCACCGTGAGCGCGCCCTGCCGGGTGTACTCCGTCGCCGTCAGACCCCGCTCCGCCGTCCGCGCGAGCCCCGGCAGCAACTGGTCGAGCGACGGCGCCTGGTCCAGCGGCGGCAGCCACACCTGGTGCGCCGGCACCCCCTGACCCTCCAGCCTGCGCACGACCACGTCGAGGACGGTGTCCGCGAGCGCGTCGTCCTCCCGCGCGCGCAGCTCCGTCAGATACGCCGGGTCCGGCGCCGCGTACACCACCGGCACCGGCGCCGCCGTGAACAGCGCGGGCCGCCGCTCCACCGGCAACTGACCGACCTCCAGACGCGGCCCGCCCGTCCGGTACGTCCCCGACACGTACGCCGCCTTGAAGCGGGTCATCTCGTCCGTACCGAACTTCAGATAGCCCGAACCCGGCACCGACGGCAGGTGATAGGCGTCCGGGACACCGATCGCCGCCCGCGACTCCGCCGCCGAGAAGGTCCGCAGACCGATCCGGTACGACAGATACGTGTCCAGCCCCCGCAGCCTGCCCTCCTCAAGACGCTGCGAGGCCAGCAGCAGATGCACCCCCAGCGAGCGCCCGATACGGCCGATCTGGATGAACATGTCGATGAAGTCCGGCTTGGCGGTGAGGAGTTCGGAGAACTCGTCGATCACCAGGACCAGCGAGGCCAGCGGTTCGAGCGGAGCACCCGCCGCCCGCGCCTTCTCGTAGTCGTGGATGTTCGCGTAGTTGCCCGCCGACCGCAGCAGCTCCTGCCGCCGCTGGAGCTCGCCCCGGATCGCGTCACCCATCCGGTCCACCAGCGTCAGATCGTCCGACAGATTGGTGATGACCGCCGCCACGTGCGGCATCTGCGACATCCCCGCGAAGGTCGCACCGCCCTTGAAGTCCGCCAGGACGAAGTTCAGCGTCTCGGAGGAGTGCGTCACCGCGAGCCCGAGCACCAGCGTCCGCAACAGCTCCGACTTGCCCGAACCGGTGGCGCCCACGCACAGACCGTGCGGGCCCATGCCCTCCTGCGCCGCCTCCTTCAGGTCCAGCATGACCGGCTGCCCGTCCTCGCCGACACCGATCGGCACCCGCAGCCGCTCGGCCACCGACCTGGGCCGCCAGGTCCGCGTCACGTCCACCGACGCCGCGTCCCCCAGACCCAGCAGATCCGTGAAGTCCAGATTGGCCAGCAGCGGTTCGTCGTCGTCCCCGCCACCCATCCGCAGCGGCGCCAGCTGCCGGGCCAGCGCCTCCGCGGCGGGCAGCGAGATCCCGTCCGGCTGCCCCTCGTACGCGAAACCGCCCCCCGACTCCAGACGCAGCCGCCCCGGCCGCACCACCACCGAGAGACCGCCGCGCGGCTCGTCGAGATCGCCGGAGACCACCTCCACGATCGTCACGCCCTGCAGCCCCTCGGCCGCCGCGAGCAGCGAGTCCGGCGGCACCAGACCACCACGGGTGGAGTCGGAGTCCAGGACCACCACCACGTGCGGCTGGTCGAGCACCGGCTGGTTGTCCCGGGAGAACCGGGGCCGACCGTCCAGCCGCGACCGGACCAACTGCTCCAGCTCACCCAGGTCGTCACCGAACAGACGCTTCGTCCCGGCTCCGTCGACCTGTCCCGGAACCTGCGTGTGCGGCAGCCACTTCGTCCAGTCCCACCGCTCCTGCGCGGGCCGCGCCGCCACCACCGCCAGCATCAGGTCGTCGGGGGAGTGCAGCGTCACCAACTGGGCCACCAGCGCCCGCGCCGCCGCCTGCGCCGACTCCGGCTCACCCGACACCGTCACGTGGTAGAAGGCCCGCATCGACACCGCCATCGGCAGCCCGTCCAGCGTCCCGTGCACCGCGAGGAACTGCTGCATCGCGCCCGCGCACAAGGGTTCCAGCTCGTCCACCGGCGCGGTGTCCGGTGCCACCAGCGGCGTCGCCAGCTGCTGCGCGCCGAGCCCGATCCTGGCCTGCCCGAAGTCGTGGTCGCCGACCCGCCGCTCCCACAGCCGCGAACCCTCGGCCACCACCGACCACAACTGCTCGGGAGCGGGGTGCAGATACCACTGCGCGTCCCGCTGCCTGCGCGCCGTGCGCCGGACCGTACGCCGGGTCTGCGCGAGGTATTTGAGGTAGTCACGGCGGACATCGGCCATTTGCCCCTGCGTACCGCGACGGAATCTGACGAACTGCGCGACGGCCATGGCGACCGTCGACGCCAGCATCAGCACACCCATGATCCGCATGATCGGAGACGGCGTCATGAAGAAGAAGACCACCGAGGAACCCATGCCGAGCATCGGCAGGAGCTGCATCAGAGCCGACTCCTGCTGCCCCCGCGGCAGTTCCGGCGGAGACTCCAGGACCAGTTCCTCACCGGGCACTTCCGGCGGAAGAGACCTCGGCGGGCGTTTGACGACGATCTGGCTCACCGGCGCATCAATCCCTCGTTGGAGACGGGCTCGTGGCGGATGCGTCCGCACGGCACCCCCGTCGGCGGCCGGGCGCACGGACTCCCCCCATGGGACGGCGATCCTACGTGCAGCCCCCGCGGACCGTCCCCGGTAGGGTGACGCGCGCATCGTGCGCAACCGCGAATCAGGGGGTCCAGACACGTGAGTACGACCGCAGCGACCGGCTTCTGCCGCGTCACCGTCGTGGCGCCGGACAGCCGTATCGACGTCGCGCTCCCCGAGGACATCGCCGTCGCCGACGTCTACCCGGAGATCCTGCGGCTCACCGGCCAGACCCAGACCGCGGGCACCCCCACCGGCTACCACCTGGTCCGCCGCGACGGCTCCGTCCTCGACGGCGCCCGCACCCTCGCCGCCCAGCGCGTCCTCGACGGCGAGGTCCTCTCGCTGCGCCCCTTCGCCCAGTCCCTGCCCCCGGCCGTCTACGACGACGTGTCCGACGCCGTCGCCTCCGCCGTCACCCGCGACCGGCACCTGTGGAGCGACGAGCTGCTGCGCGGCGCCGGACTCCTCGGCGGGATCCTCCTCCTCGTCCTCATGGGCTTCGTCCTCTGGTTCGCCGACCCCGTCCGCCACGACATGCACAGCCTGCCCGGCGTCATCGCGGGCGGCGCCGGACTCCTCCTCACCGCCTTCGCCGGGGTCCGCGCCCGCGTGTACGGCGACCGCGCCACCGCCGTCACCCTCGGCCTCGGCGCCCTGCCCCTGCTCCTCATCGCCGGTTCCGGCATCATCGCCGCCGACCCCGGCCAGGGCCCCGGCCGCCTCCAGTTCCTCCTCGGCTGCGTCACCGTCCTCGTCGCCTCCGTGGCACTCGTCGCCCTCACCCCCAGCGGCGACGCCCCCTTCGTCGCCACCACCTTCCTCGCCACCGTCGGCACCCTCGCCACCTTCCTGGCGATCCTCACCGACACCCCCGCCACCGAGACCGCCGCCGTCTGCGCCCCCGTCGCCATCGGCCTCGTCGCCTTCCTGCCCGGACTCTCCGCCCGCTTCGCCCGGCTCCCCATCGGCTACGCCGCCCCGCGCAGCGCCGCCGACGACGAGTTCCTCGGCGAACCGCAGCAGCCGGGCGAGCCGCAGCCCGTCGACGGCGAGCGCATCGCCCTCCAGGCCCGCCGCGGCCACGAGATGCTCCTCGGCCTGGTCGGCGGCTGCGCGGCCGTCGTCGTCGGCTCCGCCGCCGTCCTGGGCTTCGCCGGAAACGTCTGGGGCCAGCTCCTCGCCCTCACCGCCGGCCTGGCGATGCTGCTGCGCGCCCGTCTCTTCCGCTACACCTCGCAGGTCGCCTGCGTCCTCGTCTCCGGCATCGCCGCCATCGCCCTCCTCGTCCTCGGCCTCTCCCTCGACCCGCCCGCCGACCTCGTCAAGGAGTTCCTCCTCCACGGGGACCGCGGCGGCCTGGACATCCGTACGATCTGGCTCACCGCGTCCCTCGCCGCGGGCGCCGCCCTGATCACCGCGATCGGCCTGGTCATCCCGAAGAAGGGGCTCTCCCCCTTCTGGGGCAGGTTCCTCGACCTCGCGGAGGGCTTCGTCCTGCTCTCCCTCGTCCCCCTCTGCCTCGCCGTCCTCGACGTCTTCACCACCGTGAGGTCCCTCACCAGCAGATGACCGGCGGCCCCCGGCCCCGCTCCGGCGAGCTGGTACGCTGTGTGACGGCCGTTTGTGTACGCGCTCCCGGAAAGCACCGAATCCGTTCGGAAAGCCTCTGGAAGCTGCGCCCATCGGACCTTCGCCCGTGGAGTCACGGAAGCTTCCCCTGAGACCTAGACCAGGGGCACCCGCGGGCGCACGAACCAAAGAGGAGACCCGCGTGGCTCTCGACGCCGCCGTCAAGAAGCAGCTCATGACCGAGTTCGGTACCAAGGAGGGCGACACCGGCTCCCCCGAGGTCCAGGTCGCGATGCTGTCCCGTCGCATCTCGGACCTGACCGAGCACCTCAAGCGCCACAAGCACGACCACCACTCCCGTCGTGGTCTGCTGATCCTGGTCGGCCAGCGCCGCCGCCTGCTGCAGTACCTGGCCAAGAAGGACATCCAGCGCTTCCGCGCGCTGGTCGACCGCCTGGGCATCCGTCGCGGTGCGGCCGGCGGCGCCAAGTAATCCGTTCCATGGAGAACGCTGCGGAGGGAGCGGTTCCCACTTTCAGGGGGCCGCTCCCTTCGCCGTACGTGCACAAAGCGTGCGCACCGGCTTAGTCTGGTCGCACAACCCCGTACGACGGGCGAGGAGCCGCCGGCCAGCCGCCGGTCCTCGGTAGTGGCCCCCGGGAACGAATCCCCGGGTGCTTCGATCGAAGACCGGCCCGCACCCGAGGCGCTCCTCCGCCACCGTCGTCACCGTTCCCGGCCACACGGGCCGAAGGACGCAAAGACGAACACGTAGGAGAAACCACTAGTGGAGAACGAGACCCACTACGCCGAGGCCGTCATCGACAACGGCACCTTCGGCACCCGCACCATCCGCTTCGAGACCGGCCGCCTCGCCAAGCAGGCCGCCGGTTCCGCCGTCGCCTACCTGGACGACGAGACGATGGTCCTTTCCGCGACCACCGCCTCGAAGCGCCCCAAGGACCAGCTCGACTTCTTCCCCCTCACGGTGGACGTCGAGGAGCGGATGTACGCGGCCGGCAAGATCCCCGGCTCCTTCTTCCGCCGGGAGGGCCGCCCCTCCGAGGACGCGATCCTCACCTGCCGTCTGATCGACCGGCCGCTGCGCCCCTCCTTCAAGAAGGGCCTGCGCAACGAGATCCAGATCGTCGAGACGATCATGGCGCTCAACCCCGACCACCTGTACGACGTGGTCGCGATCAACGCCGCCTCCTGCTCCACGCAGCTGGCCGGCCTGCCCTTCTCCGGCCCGATCGGCGGCACCCGTGTCGCCCTGATCAAGGGCCAGTGGGTCGCGTTCCCGACGCACACCGAGCTCGAGGACGCCGTCTTCGACATGGTCGTCGCCGGTCGCGTCCTGGAGGACGGCGACGTCGCGATCATGATGGTCGAGGCCGAGGCCACCGAGAAGACGATCGAGCTCGTCAAGGGCGGCGCCGAGGCGCCGACCGAGGAGGTCGTCGCCGCCGGTCTCGAAGCCGCGAAGCCCTTCATCAAGGCCCTCTGCAAGGCCCAGTCGGACCTCGCCGCCAAGGCCGCCAAGCCCACCGGCGAGTTCCCGGTCTTCCTGGAGTACCAGGACGACGTCCTGGAGGCGCTCACCGCCGCCGTCAAGGGCGAGCTGACCAAGGCGCTCACCATCGCGGGCAAGCAGGAGCGCGAGACCGAGCTCGACCGCGTCAAGGAGCTCGCCGCCGAGAAGCTCCTCCCGGCCTTCGAGGGCCGCGAGAAGGAGATCTCCGGGGCCTACCGGGCGCTGACCAAGAAGCTGGTCCGCGAGCGGATCATCAAGGACAAGGTCCGCATCGACGGCCGTGGCCTCACGGACATCCGTACGCTCGCGGCCGAGGTCGAGGCCATCCCGCGCGTGCACGGCTCGGCGCTGTTCGAGCGTGGCGAGACCCAGATCCTGGGCGTCACCACCCTCAACATGCTCCGCATGGAGCAGCAGCTGGACACCCTCTCCCCGGTGACCCGCAAGCGCTACATGCACAACTACAACTTCCCGCCGTACTCCGTCGGCGAGACCGGCCGCGTGGGCTCGCCCAAGCGCCGTGAGATCGGCCACGGCGCGCTCGCCGAGCGCGCCATCGTGCCGGTCCTCCCGACCCGCGAGGAGTTCCCCTACGCGATCCGTCAGGTGTCCGAGGCCCTCGGCTCCAACGGCTCGACGTCCATGGGCTCGGTCTGCGCCTCCACCATGTCGCTGCTGAACGCCGGTGTGCCGCTGAAGGCCGCCGTCGCCGGTATCGCCATGGGTCTGATCTCCGAGGAGATCGACGGCCAGACGCACTACGTCGCCCTCACCGACATCCTCGGTGCCGAGGACGCGTTCGGCGACATGGACTTCAAGGTCGCCGGCACGAAGCAGTTCGTGACCGCCCTGCAGCTCGACACCAAGCTCGACGGCATCCCCGCCTCGGTCCTGGCCGCCGCGCTGAAGCAGGCCCGTGACGCGCGTCTGCACATCCTCGACGTGATGAACGAGGCGATCGACGTTCCGGACGAGATGTCCCCGAACGCCCCGCGGATCATCACCGTCAAGATCCCGGTGGACAAGATCGGTGAGGTCATCGGCCCCAAGGGCAAGATGATCAACCAGATCCAGGAGGACACCGGCGCCGACATCACGATCGAGGACGACGGCACCATCTACATCGGTGCCCAGCAGGGCTCGCAGGCCGAGGCCGCCCGCGCCACGATCAACGCGATCGCCAACCCGACCATGCCGGAGGTCGGCGAGCGGTACCTGGGTACGGTCGTCAAGACCACCACCTTCGGTGCCTTCGTCTCCCTCATGCCCGGCAAGGACGGTCTGCTGCACATCTCGCAGATCCGCAAGCTCGCCGGTGGCAAGCGCGTGGAGAACGTCGAGGACGTGCTCGCGATCGGCTCCAAGGTCCAGGTCGAGATCGCCGAGATCGACCAGCGCGGCAAGCTCTCCCTGATCCCCGTGATCGCGGACGAGGACGCCGCCGAGGGTGACAAGGACGACGCTGCCAAGTGACGTCCCGTAGTTCCCGCGCGACGGCCCGCCCCTCCTCGGAGGGGCGGGCCGTCGCCCGTACCCAAACGCTTCTCCCGGGCAAGGACGGCATCGGCACGGTCCGGCGCACCACCCTCCCCGGGGGCCTCCGGATCGTCACCGAGACCCTTCCCTCGGTCCGCTCCGCCACCTTCGGCATCTGGGCGAACGTCGGCTCCCGCGACGAGACCCCGGCGCTCGGCGGCGCCACCCACTACCTGGAGCACCTCCTCTTCAAGGGCACCCACAAGCGGTCCGCCCTCGACATCTCCGCCTCGATCGACGCGGTCGGCGGCGAGATGAACGCCTTCACGGCGAAGGAGTACACCTGCTACTACGCCCGGGTCCTCGACACCGACCTGCCGCTGGCGATCGACGTCGTCTGCGACATGCTCACGGACTCGCTCATCCTCGACGAGGACGTGGACGCCGAGCGCGGTGTCATCCTCGAAGAGATCGCGATGACCGAGGACGACCCCGGTGACGTGGTGCACGAGCTGTTCGCGCAGACCATGTTCGGCGACACCCCGCTGGGCCGCCCGGTCCTCGGCACCGTCGACACGGTCAACGCCCTCAGCCGGGGCCAGATCGCCCGCTTCTACAAGAAGCACTACGACCCCACCCATCTGGTCGTCGCCGCCGCGGGCAACGTCGACCACGCCACGGTCGTGCGCCAGGTCCGCCGCGCCTTCGAGAAGGCCGGCGCCCTCACCCGTACGGACGCCGTACCGGTCGCCCCCAGGACCGGCAGCCGCGTCCTGCGCACGGCGGGCCGCGTCGAGCTCCTGAACCGGAAGACCGAGCAGGCCCACGTGGTCCTCGGAATGCCGGGTCTGGCCCGTACCGACGAGCGCCGCTGGGCCCTCGGCGTGCTGAACACCGCCCTCGGCGGCGGCATGTCCTCCCGGCTCTTCCAGGAGGTCCGCGAGAAGCGCGGCCTGGCCTACAGCGTGTACTCGTACACCTCGGGCTTCGCCGACTGCGGTCTCTTCGGGGTGTACGCGGGCTGCCGCCCCGGCCAGGTCCACGACGTCCTCAAGATCTGCCGTGACGAGCTGCACAAGGCCGCCACCGAGGGCCTCACCGACGACGAGATCGCCCGCGCCGTCGGCCAGCTGTCCGGCTCGACCGTCCTCGGCCTCGAAGACACCGGCGCGCTGATGAACCGCATCGGCAAGAGCGAGCTGTGCTGGGGCACCCAGATGTCGGTCGACGACATGCTGGACCGGATCGCGGCCGTGACCCCGGACGAGGTCCGCGAGGTCGCCCGCGATGTACTGGACCAGCGGCCCTCGCTCTCGGTGATCGGCCCGCTGAAGGACAAGCAGGCGGACCGCCTCCACCACGCGGTCTCCTGACCCCGAGCCCCTAAGGAATTCAGAGCAATGAGCAAGCTGCGCGTGGCGGTCCTCGGTGCCCGGGGCCGCATCGGCTCCGAGGCCGTCCGGGCCGTCGAGGCCGCCGAGGACATGGAGCTGGTCGCGGCCCTGGGCCGCGGCGACGACCCGGAGCGCCTCGTCGAGGCGGGCGCCCAGGTGGCCGTCGAGCTGACCACCCCCGACTCGGTCATGGACAACCTCGACTTCTGCGTGCGCCACGGCATCCACGCGGTCGTCGGGACCACCGGCTGGACCGAGGAGCGCCTCGCGCGGCTGGAGGGCCTGCTCGCGGGCTCGCCGGGGACCGGTGTGCTCATCGCTCCGAACTTCTCCATCGGCGCGGTCCTCACCATGCGGTTCGCCCAGCTCGCGGCCCCGTACTTCGAGTCGGTCGAGGTCGTCGAACTGCACCACCCGAACAAGGTGGACGCCCCCTCCGGCACCGCGACCCGGACGGCCCAGCTGATCGCCGCCGCCCGTGCCGAGGCCGGTCTGGGCGCCCAGCCGGACGCGACCGCGACCGGCCCGGAGGGCGCGCGCGGCGCGGACGTGGACGGTGTCCGGGTCCACGCGGTACGGCTCCGGGGCCTGCTGGCCCACCAGGAGGTGCTGCTGGGCGGCGAGGGCGAGACCCTCACGGTCCGCCACGACTCGCTGCACCACTCCAGCTTCATGCCGGGCATCCTGCTCGGCGTCCGCCGGGTGACCGGCGCTCCTGGCCTCACCTTCGGCCTGGAACACTTCCTGGACCTGGGCTGATCATGGGCGGAAAGATCACGTACGTCTTCCTCTCCACCGTCCTCGTGCTGGTCTTCGGGGTGGTGGCGATGGAGGGCGTCCTGCTGATTCTCACCGGGGAGCCGGTCGCCATGGGCCTGGGCGCGGTGGCCTTCCTGCTGCCGGGCGTCGGCGGCTGGTTCCTCTGGAAGAACACCCGTTTCGCCCGCGGTGCGAACCGGCTCGCCGCCGAGCTGGAGGCCGAGGGCGGGCTGCCCGTCGACGAGCTGAGGCGCACCCAGGGCGGCCGGATCGACCGGGACTCGGCCGACGAGGTCTTCGCCCGGCGCAAGGCCGAGACGGAGGACTCGCCGGACGACTGGCGCTGCTGGTTCCGGCTCGCGGTCGCCTATCACGACGCCCGCGACACCCCCCGGGCCCGCAAGGCGATGCAGCGTGCCATCACCCTCCACGAGGGGCGCCCGGCGGGCGTCTGAGCGACGGCGCGGGCCGTCGCGCGCGACCGAGGTCAGCGCGTGGCGGCCGGGGCCGTACCGTACTCGGCGTTCCAGGCCTCGACCGTGTCGGCCGCCCGGTCGAAGGCCTCGATCCGGGAGAGGAAGTCGGCGTCGTGGTCGCTGAGCAGCAGCAGCCGCTCACCGGCCGGACGGTCGAGCACCAGGGCCTGGCCCTGGACGGTCCGGGGGAGTCCCAGCCAGCGCACCGGCTGCTGGACGGTCCGCAGGGAGGTCACCTTGGCCCACGGCACGGTCCTGGTCGAGAAGAAGGAGACCCGGCGGACGCCCGCCCGGCTCACCCAGGCGCCCATACGGAGCATCCGCAGGGCGCCCACGATGACGAGCGCGGCGACACCGAGGGTGGCGACCGCGCCGCCGAAGGTTCCGGCGGCGGCGATGATCACCGCGGCCAGCAGGACGAAGGAAGCGAGCAGCAGCGCGAGCGCCGCCGCCCCGACCCGCCATGACCCGGGCCGGTACGGACGGCGCCACTCGTCGTGGTCGTCGAACGGCAGGGCGACAGGGTCGGTCGTGTCAAAAGCACGGTCGGCCGTCAGGAAGGGCAGGGGCACGACAGGTCCTCACTCACAAGCACGCTCGAAGGGGCGGTGCCCGGTGAGGCTACCTCAGCGGTTGTCGGAGGCTTCGGACTGCTGGTGGTGAGTGGCGGACTCGCCCGCCTGCAGGGACGGCATCCCGAAGATCACCGATCCGACGAGACCCGCCGCGACGGTCAGCCCGAGCAGGACGCGGCCCACGATCTGTGAAGCGCCGAGACGTTCACGGGGTGGCGGAGTGACGTTACTGCGGAAGTGGTCGGCCTCCGCGACGAACGCGAACGGTACGGCCTCTTTCCGGCGGAACATCAGAGCCACTCTCCTCGGTAGTCGTCGTCCTTCACAGGGAGAGACGACGGAACCGGCGCTTTGGTGCCCTATTTCACCGAAGTGGCCGCATCTCATCCTCCAGTAGGACGTCGTTAGAGTGGTCGACTGCACCCCGAACGGAAGGACCGCTGGTGAGCGACAGCCCCACCGAGAACATGAAGATCGACTTCCGGAGCGACGTCACCGTCGACCTGGTCCGGAGCGCGGCCACCGACTCCGACGTGTTGTGGGCGGCCCGGGTCTCCACGGCGGGCGAGCAGTCCCTCGAAGAGCTGCACAAGGACCCCGAGCGGTCCAAGGGCCTGATCAACTACCTGATGCGGGACCGCCACGGCAGCCCGTTCGAGCACAACTCGATGACCTTCTTCATCAGCGCCCCGATCTTCGTGTTCCGCGAGTTCATGCGGCACCGCGTCGGCTGGTCGTACAACGAGGAGTCGGGCCGCTACAGGGAGCTCCAGCCGGTCTTCTACGTCCCCGACACCGAGCGCAGGCTGGTCCAGGAGGGCCGCCCCGGCAAGTACGTCTTCGTCGAGGGCACCCAGGAGCAGCACGATCTGGTGAGCCGCACGATGGAGGAGTCGTACCGGACGGCCTACGCCACCTACCAGGAGATGCTGGCCGGCGGTGTCGCCCGCGAGGTCGCCCGCTCGGTCCTCCCGGTCGGCCTCTTCTCCTCGATGTACGCCACCTGCAACGCGCGCTCGCTGATGCACTTCCTCGGTCTGCGCACCCAGCACGAGCTGGCCGCGGTCCCGTCCTTCCCGCAGCGGGAGATCGAGATGGTCGGCGAGAAGATGGAGGAGCACTGGGCCCGGCTGATGCCGCTGACCCACGCGGCCTTCAACAAGAACGGCCGTGTGGCCCCATAGGGCACAGATGTCCGAACGCTCGACGCGAAGTGTCCGTATTGCGACGTTTCACGAAGTTCATCTAGGCTGATCAAACGGACCCGGCGCTGCCTGAACCCCCGAGCAGGCAGCGCCGGGTCCCCTTTCTCCCGTCCCCCGAGGGGACACCCGGCGCTGAGCAGCGAGTAGCGTGTTACCCATGGCTCCGATCTCCACTCCGCAGACCCCCTTCGGGCGGGTCCTCACCGCCATGGTCACGCCCTTCACGGCGGACGGCGCACTCGACCTCGACGGCGCCCAGCGACTCGCCACCCATCTGGTGGACGCGGGCAACGACGGCCTCGTGATCAACGGCACCACCGGCGAGTCCCCCACCACCAGCGACGCGGAGAAATCGGAGCTGGTACGAGCGGTCCTGGCGGCGGTCGGAGACCGCGCCCATGTCGTCGCGGGCATCGGCACCAACGACACCCACCACTCCCTGGAGCTCGCCCGCACCGCCGAGCGCGACGGCGCACACGGCCTCCTCGCCGTCACGCCGTACTACAACAAGCCCCCGCAGGAGGGCCTGTACCGGCACTTCTCGGCCATCGCCGACGCCACCGGCCTGCCCGTGATGCTCTACGACATCCCCGGCCGCAGCGGCGTCCCCATCGAGACCGAGACCCTCGTCCGGCTCGCCGAGCACCCCCGCATCGTCGCCAACAAGGACGCCAAGGGCGACCTCGGCCGCGCCAGCTGGGCCATCGCCCGCTCCGGCCTCGCCTGGTACTCCGGCGACGACATGCTCAACCTGCCCCTGCTCTCGGTCGGCGCCTGCGGCTTCGTCTCCGTCGTCGGCCACGTCGCCACCCCGGAACTCCGCGCCCTCCTCGACGCCCACCTGGGCGGCGAGGTCCAGAAGGCCACCGAGATCCACCAGAAGCTGCTCCCCGTCTATACGGGCATGTTCCGCACCCAGGGCGTCATGACCACCAAGGCGGCGCTCGCCCTCCAGGGCCTCCCGGCAGGACCGCTGCGACCGCCGCTCGTCGAGCTCTCCGCACAGGAGACCGAACAGCTCAAGGTCGACCTCGCGGCCGGCGGGGTAGAACTCTGACATCAGACTTCACAATTGAATACAGACAACAGCAAGTGCACGAATGTCATGCGCGCCACGTGCCGGGAAGGTACGTGGCGCGCATGGTGAGGAGAGTCTTTTGAGTCATCCGCATCCTGAACTCGGCGCTCCGCCGAAGCTCCCGAAGGGCGCCCTGCGCGTCATCCCGCTCGGCGGGCTCGGTGAGATCGGCCGGAACATGACGGTCTTCGAGTTCGACGGCCGTCTGCTCATCGTCGACTGCGGCGTCCTCTTCCCCGAAGAGGAGCAGCCGGGCGTCGACCTGATCCTCCCGGACTTCACCATCATCCGGGACCGTCTCGACGACATCGAAGGCATCGTGCTCACGCACGGCCACGAGGACCACATCGGTGCCGTCCCCTATCTGCTCCGCCTGAAGCCGGACATCCCGCTGATCGGCTCCAAGCTGACCCTGGCGCTGATCGAGGCCAAGCTCCAGGAGCACCGCATCCGCCCCTACACCCTTGAGGTGAAGGAGGGCGACCGGGAGGTCCTGGGTTCGTTCGACTGCGAGTTCATCGCGGTCAACCACTCCATCCCGGACGCGCTGGCGGTCGCCGTCCGCACTCCTGCGGGCATGGTCGTCGCCACCGGCGACTTCAAGATGGACCAGCTCCCGCTGGACGGGCGCCTCACCGACCTGCACGCGTTCGCGCGGCTCAGCGAGGAGGGCATCGACCTCCTGCTGTCCGACTCGACGAACGCCGAGGTCCCGGGCTTCGTCCCGCCGGAGAAGGACATCTCCAACGTCCTGCGCACGGTCTTCGCGAACGCCCAGAAGCGCATCATCGTGGCGAGCTTCGCCAGCCATGTGCACCGCATCCAGCAGATCCTCGACGCCGCCCACGAGTACGGCCGCCGGGTCGCCTTCGTCGGCCGCTCGATGGTCCGCAACATGGGCATCGCCCGTGACCTGGGCTATCTGCGGGTCCCGGCCGGTCTCGTCGTGGACGTGAAGACCCTCGACGACCTCCCGGACGACGAGGTCGTGCTGGTCTGTACGGGTTCCCAGGGCGAGCCGATGGCGGCCCTGTCCCGCATGGCCAACCGCGACCACCAGATCCGGATCGTCCCCGGCGACACCGTGATCCTGGCGTCGTCCCTGATCCCGGGCAACGAGAACGCGGTCTACCGCGTGATCAACGGCCTGACCCGCTGGGGCGCGCACGTCGTCCACAAGGGGAACGCCAAGGTCCACGTCTCGGGCCACGCCTCGGCCGGCGAGCTGCTGTACTTCTACAACATCTGCCGCCCGAAGAACCTCATGCCGGTCCACGGCGAATGGCGCCACCTGCGCGCCAACGCCGAGCTCGGCGCGATGACCGGTATCCCCAAGGACCACATCGTCATCGCGGAGGACGGCGTCGTCGTCGACCTGGTCGACGGCCGCGCCCGGATCACCGGCAAGGTCCAGGCGGGTTACGTGTACGTCGACGGCCTGTCGGTCGGCGACGTCACCGAGAGCTCCCTCAAGGACCGCCGGATCCTCGGCGAGGAGGGCATCATCTCGGTCTTCGTGGTGGTCGACTCCTCGACCGGCAAGATCGTGGGCGGCCCGCACGTCCACGCCCGGGGCTCGGGCATCGAGGACTCCGCGTTCGACGGGGTGCTCCCGAAGATCGACCAGGCCCTGAACAAGTCGGCCCAGGACGGCGTCGTCGAACCCCACCAGCTCCAGCAGCTGATCCGCCGCAGCGTCGGCAAGTGGGTCTCGGACACCTACCGCCGCCGCCCGATGATCCTTCCGGTCGTCGTAGAGGTCTGACCAGCACGGTTCCGGAGCGGGGCGCCTCGATTTGCATCGGGGCGCCCCGCTCCAGTACGTTTACGGCTCCGCCAGATCGGGAACCACCCGGCGCCACTGTGCGCAGGAACGGTTCCAGGGGAGGCGGGAAATTCCGACTCAGATCTTCTGATAAAGTCGGAACCGCCGAAAGGCCCCCGGAGTGAAAGCGAAAGGGACCGGAAAGCACCGAGGAAATCGGGTCGGAAAGATCTGATAGAGTCGGAAACGAAGGAAGCGCCCGGAGGGCCTGGGAACAG